>JAACWS010000035.1 GCA_009991955.1 Spirochaetales bacterium | reverse complement strand
CATTTTAAGATGACTTCCAGGTATCAAATGTAAATTATATGCACTCCATTTTATGGGGGAGTGGATTACTGGATGGTTTATACGGATTCAGGTTCTACAAAGTCAGGTGGCAGGAAACCACCGGAATCAGTGGCAGTTTTGACCGGAATACTCAGTAGACTTTCATCTTTCGCAGATAAAGTAAGAATTTGTTCCACTACCTTTGTCTTTGTCATAATTCGGGCTACTTCATCCGGATCCAGAGGAGCTACTGCGATTGCCGACTCTTCCCTGGTAATCCTCGACGAAGAGGACCGGGTAGCCGGGTATATCTTTGGTGTTCTAGAAAAAGACTTTTTCTCCCAAGTCCGCCGATTCTGGTCCCTGGTTCTTTTTGGAGTTAGGGTTTTCTATTACTTTCTTGCGGGACTGTTTGGGCCATGGAAATCAACCTGGAATAGGGCAAAAGAACTATTTTCCATGGAAGAAGAACTCGAATCGAAAAAGAGTAAAACCGATGGGTACGACAGCCTCTTTTTTGTGAGTTCCAACACAATTGTGAGTCCAGGGGATTTCGGCGGATTCATTGAATTTCTTCCCCCTATCTTTCCCGTTATGGTAGTGGTCCAAATGGTTATATTTATACAATACCGTTGCAATCGTTGAATTGATCTTGTCGCAGAACTTCCATAGGGCTATGGTAACCCTATGGTACGTTTTTTCTTTTCCGATAAAGACAAAGAAGGTTTGCCCATTGGGCTTCAAAAGCGGATTCCCATCCTTGTAAACCTTATTTTTATTCTTTTGGGATATTTCATCTTTGCCTCCACGACCCGGTACCTGGCCGATCCCGAGAATTCGGCCTTCTTTTTTTATTCCGTTCTTTCCACCAACCTGGTTTTTATTCTTTCCTTGGTTTTGGTGCGAAAAAAAAGATATTCCCTGGCTGCAAACCTCAGCATGATCGGCCTGCTCCTGAATTCTCTGTGGATTGGAATCTTTTTACCCTCTATAGGCGAGGGTGATTTGTATCGACTGGTGCTCTATCTTATCGCCTCCAGCGCGGTGAATAGCATGTTGGCCATGTACGATCGGCAAATTTTGCTCTACGGTCTGTACGGCTACCTCATTCTTGTTTTTTCTACCTTCTTTACCTATGCCCCTCGGTTTGGGGGATTTACCGATGATCTTCGCACAGTGTTTATCACCATGACCCTATTGTATGTTCCGTTAACCATTGTATTTCTGTTCACCAATCGGCTGGCGGTTGATCTCATAGCCCTGGCCGAAAAAGAGCTAGCAAAAAATCAGTCCAAAACTAAGGCTTTAAACGAAATTATTCGAACAGCAACCGAGTCTATGGAAATTGGTCGGCACCTATTGAAGTCGACCGAAGAGAGCAATCGCCGCAGTTCGGCTATTCGCCAGGCCTTGTCGACTATTCAACAAACCTCCGGGTCCTTGTCTGGGGCCTCGGGCTGTGCCGATTCGGCCAACGAGGAAATCATCGAGTACGCCGACCAAATGAAAGAGGCTATTCATCAGCAGAATACGTATTTTCAACAAACCAGCGCGGCCTTTAACCAAATGATTACCGCAATTCAAGAAACCTCGGATAGGGCCCAACAACGCAAGGCCGACATTAGTGCTACGGTACAAGGTCTCGAGGCCCAGGCCAAGGAAATAACCTCGGTTCTCGAAAGTTTCGAGAATATTCGTTCCTCCTCGGCTCAAGTTTTGTCGGTTGCTGGGGGTATTTTGGATGTGTCAGAGAAAACAAATCTTTTGGCTATGAACGCCTCGATCGAAGCGGCCCACTCGGGGGCGGCGGGCAAAGGGTTTGCAGTTATTGCCGGGGAAATTCGAAAACTCTCCCAAGAAACCAAGGTCAGCACCCAAGCAATCGCTCAAGCGCTGGCCCGGAACGACGATACGGTCAAACAATCTTCAGGTATTTTGCAGCGTTATAGTTCCAATACCAAATCCCTGGTCCAGGGAATTCAGCAGATCTTTGGGGCAATTGAAGAAATTATCACCACCATGTCCGAGGTCTCGGCCAGTAGCCACCAAATAAACCAAGCCACCGCGAGCATGATGGCCTTGGTCCAGACCACAAATTCTCACGTGTCCGAAATTAATCAGCGACTCCAGGACAATACCGACAGTCTGACCCAGATAAGTAGCTTCGCTTGTGCCCTCGACGAAAAACTCGGTCAACTTTCAAAAGATTTTTTGGCTATCGAGGGTATTATTGCCGAGGTACGTCAAATAGGTGAACAGAATATCGTCCATATCCGGACCCTCGAAAAGGATCTTAAGGAGGTCGAATGAAGACCCGCTCGCTACTGTTTTTTGCCCTTGGAGTTATGGGGGTTCTCATTCTCCTGGCCGCCCTGTTTCCCCATCTTCTAGTGGCTCTTTTGTACCAGCCCGGCTTGTACCCCCACGTTCTTTTCGCCCATATTTTGTCCACGACCCTGTTTTTTGCCAACGCCGTTGTAGGCATTCTGTGGGAGGCCCGTAGCCTGGCCACGGGGCGCAAGGAAATTATCTTTCATACCTATTCGACGGTCGCGTGGTTGGACGCCCGCTTCTCGACGGTGCTCATCGTGCTTTCGGTACTTACAGGAATTTCTTTGGGGGTAACAATTGGTGGAATTTGGCAGTTTGGCTGGCTGTCGTCGTCGTTCATTCTGTTTCTCATTTCTGGAGTTATTTGGGTGATAAGCGATATTCCGACTCAATACAAGGTGAATCGACTTAAAGAAACCGAGGATCCGAGCTCTGTGGGAATTTCGGACGAATTACGACGGGTGCTAAAAATGCGCCTAGGGATTTCTTTGGCTGGGGTTGCTCCTCTTTTAGTGGTGTTTATTCTTATGGTATATAAACCTCTATGAACAAACGACCAATATCTACGAGCGACATTCTGGTTGCCCCAATAAACTTCGGGGGCAATGTGTTCGGTTGGACCCTGGACAAGTCCGAATCTTTTCGTATTTTAGATGCCTTTGTGGGCGCAGGGTTCAACTTTATCGATACTGCCAATACCTACCCCTGGTGGGTTAACGGAACCGGCGGATTGTCGGAGGAAATTATTGGCCAGTGGATGGCTGCCCGAAAGAATCGGGGGGCGTTGGTTATTGCTACCAAGGTTGGATCGGAAACCAAAGAGCATCCAAAAGATGTCAGTCGAGCTCATATTCTGGACCAGGCCGAAAAATCCCTTAAACGTCTACAAACCGATTATATCGACCTGTATTACACCCATTTCGACGACGAAAAAACCCCCGTCGATGAGACTATGGCTGCTTACCACCACTTGATCCAGGCCGGCACGGTTCGTCTTTTGGGTGCCTCGAATATATCCGTCGATCGCCTCACCGAATCTTTTTCCTCTTGTGCTTCTGCGGGCCTGCCGACCTATCAAGCCCTCCAGCCCCATTACAATCTGGTCGAAAGAGCCGGTTATGAGGGCACGTACTTACCCCTGGTTCGTAAACACTCCTTGAGTGTCTTTCCGTATTTTTCATTGGCTCGGGGATTTCTTACGGGTAAGTACCGGTCTACCGACGATCTGGGGAAAAGTGTCCGGGGTGGGGGAGTTAAAGAGTACCTAAACGACAGGGGATTTCGAATTCTTCAGGCCCTCGACGACGTGAGTGACAAACACAATACCAAACCGGCCACCGTGGCCCTGGCGTGGCTTTTGTCCAAAAACGAAGTAACCGCACCTATCGTGAGCGCGACAAAAGTTGAACACATTCACGACATGGCTCGGGCACCCGAGCTAACCCTAGATGCCGAAGATTTAGATCGATTAGACCTGGATTCGCAACTATAACTAGGTCTTAAAACGCTCGAAATTGTTCTTCAGTTGGCCAACGATGGTGTTCAGTTCAACCGTCAGTCCCAGCACCTGTTGCATTGCTTCGACAATTTCCTGGACGCCCGTGGTCGATTCGGCCATTCCTTGGCTAACTCGCTCGGAAATATCTTTAATTGAGGTCGAAGAATTGAGCATTAAGTCGGTCCCGGTTTTCATTTCTTGGCTACCGGAACGAATTTGAATTGTGACCTCGTTTATTTGGTTTGTCGATTCTAAGATCTGCCGTCCACCCTCGTTCAACTCGGCCACGGCATTTTCGATCTCCGCAAAGGCGTTGACTGTATCGCCTACCTCCCGGGAAATACTTTCGAAGGCTGCGGATGTACGACGAACTTCTTCGTCGGTAATGCCTACGGCCTTGGTTATGTCTCGGATGAGGGCAGTAATTTTTTTCGACGAATTTCCCGCCGAATCGGCTAGGTTTCGAATTTCTTCGGCTACCACCGCAAAGCCTCGACCCGCGTCGCCGGCGTGGGCCGCTTCGATAGCCGCATTCATCGAAAGTAGATTGGTCTGGGCCGCAATAGCGTTAATGGCGGTGGCCATTTCTTGGACCAGGTTAATTTGCTGAACAACTTGTCCAAAATTTTCGGCAGTTTTCTGAATACGAACCTTTCCATCTTCGGCCACTTCCGACAGATTTCGAGTCGCTTTTCCTTTGGTTTGGGCTACTTGGTTTACACTCTCTAACGAGGCAATCATCTGGGTTATTGCCGCTGTCGACTGCTCGACCATAGACGATTGGTTCAAAATTTGGGAATCCACCGAGGAAATATTCTGGGTAATTTGTTCAATAACCGTCACATTCTCTCGAATGTTGTCGTCGAGCACCTTCATTTGGTTCCCAATCGACTGTAAATTTGCACTTATTTCTTCCACTGCCGATGTCGTTTCTTCGGTAGCGGAGGAAATATTTTGTTTAATAGTTTCTGTTCCCTCAATAGCGATTTTTACCTCTTGCATGAGGCTACGTAATTTTGCAACGAAGGTATTAAAACTCGAAGCAACAAGGCCAATTTCGTCCTTGCCACCCTGGGGGATTTGAATGGTGAGGTCCGCATCGGCCAGGGCGAGTTGGGAAAGATTCTTTCCTAATCCGACCATAGGGTTTATTAACAAACGCAAATAGAGCAAGAACACTGCAAACTGACCCACCAGAAAAACTCCCATAAATATTGCCAAAGGTGGAAGAATTGAACCGATGACCTCGGCAACCACCGCATTACGAGAGTCAATAACTGCCAATGCCCACCGAGTGTTGGGAATCTTCATCGTTTCGATCATCGATGGACCGAGGGGAGTGTTTCCCTCGAGGTAGGAATAATCGAGGTTAGAAATTTCGTCTGTCTTTATTTGGGCAGCATCCCCGGCAAATCCCAAGGACTGGACCCAATCGAGGACGGTTATGGGATTCTCGGGGTCATAAAAGACAAACCCTTCGTTGGTCTCGGTACCCAGAACCACCCCACCTACCGTATCGTAAAGGGTAATGAGGACGTCAAACTCAGCCATCAATTCCCGAACGATATCGGTAATCCGGTTGAAGCTATAGTTCAAAGATACAACCCCAACCGGTCGGCCTAAGTCGTTTACAACGGCCAAGGCCACGGTAACAACAATGAGAGGCTCTGCCGTTTCTTGGGCCGAAACTCGAGGTTGACTAATGACGGTGGTTCCGGGCTTAGCCAAGGCTAATTGATAGTAGTCTCGTTGTCGCACATCGAAGGTATCGCCTAATTGGGTATCGGCACTCAAGATGATGCCTCGGGAGTTTATTCCTGCCAGGTACACCAAGTCTGCATTAGTGTGGGCCGAAGTTCGGGCCATGAGATCGGTGAAGGTTCGGAACTCCGAAAGACCTCCAAAGTCGTCGTTATCGACCCCGTTGGGAACCTGGTCCATTCTTTGGGCCACTCGAACTGTCAAAGGATTAGCGGCCACATTGCGTAAGAGTTCGAAGCTTACAAGGAGTTCGGCCGCAATTTGGTTCTGGATATTTGTACTATTGGATAGTAGGAGCGATCGGGCGTTTCCTACATCTTTTTGAAACTGGCTAAAAAAGAGGCCTGCGGCCAGAAGGAGAATAAGGATGCTGGGGACTAGAACCGATAAGAGTATCGATTTTTTGCGAATGTTCATTCTTTCTTGCCTCCTGGGTAATTATTGTCCCATCGGTCAGATTATTCAACTGGCCCCAATTCGATATTTTGTGATACCTTACCAAACCAAGGAGAATAGAATGGTTACATACAAGCGCTTAGGATTTGGTTTATTGTTCCTAACCCTACTCAGTTTTGGAACCTTTGGCCAAGACTACACCTTTGCTCGAGATACTTTTACATCAATGATTAAAACCTACGGTGCATTTATCGACGGCATGGAGACTGCCGCCAGCGCCGAGGAGATCGTCGTAATAGTGAATGCCTTTGCCGATGAGATGGAAATCCTCCAGCCGAGGCTCGACGAAATGGAAACTCGGTATCCCGAGTTTGAGTCCATGCCCGAACCTCCCCAGGAAATAGCCGAACTTGTAGATCAAATGGAACTCATTGGGGCCGAAGTTTTTGGGGCGTTCATGGTACTCATTGAGTATGCTGAAGATCCAGAAGTAGCCGCAGCTTTGGATCGTCTTGAGATCTTTTAATTCCAAACATAGAAAGGACATAACTATGGGAGTACGCGGCGAAGTTTATTCTGCCCACCTGCTTTCCGATCGCAGGACCTTCTTTTTCAACGTGAAGGAAAATAGAAGAGGAGATCGGTTTCTGAATATTGTGGAGAGTCGCAAAACCTCCACCGATGGGTTTGAACGGTCCCAGATAATGGTATATGCCGAAGACCTGGAATCGTTTATTACCGAAATACAAAAGGCCGCCGTGGCCCTAAGGCAAAATCCCTCCTCCCAGTCATGAACTCTGACCTCTTGATCCTGGCTCTGTTTCTTGTAGGGCTTGGAATTTTTGTCGCCCTGCTTTTCATCCTAGCCAAGCTCTATCGGGGAGGTAATACTCGGGGAAATACACTCATCGAACACATGGCAACCCTCGACCAGCTCCAAGAAGAGGTGGTAGGGCTACAAAAATCCTTTCAATCTTTGGCAAACGATGATGCGTATTTCCGGGGGCAGCTTTCTAACCAACTGGGCGAGCTGGCTCAAATGAACCGTAGGCTCCACGATCAAACCGCAGAAATGAATAATGCCCTACGGGGGAATAATCGAACCCAGGGTATATGGGGCGAAATTGTCCTTGAACGGGTACTTGAGCTCAGTGGACTTCGGCGGGAGAGGGACTACAAGGTACAACTGACCCTTTCGCTCGAAGACGGATCGAAAGTTAGGCCCGATGTGGTGGTACTTTTGCCCCGGGAACGATTTGTTATTATCGACGCCAAGGTTAGCTTGACTGCCTTCGCTCGATTCAGTCGCTCCCTCGAAGATGGCGAACCGGACACCCAAGCCCTGAAAGAACATCTAACGAGTCTTCGAACCCACATTGCTCAGTTATCCAAAAAGAAGTACCAGCGAGTTCACGGGACCCAGAGCCTGGAAGTTGTGTTACTTTTTCTCCCTACCGACCAAGCCCTCTCTTTGGCTTTGCTCCACGATGACGAAATATTATCCTACGCCTTGGAACACCATATTGTACCCGTAACCCCGGCCACCCTCCTTTTGGCCCTGCAGTTGGTCCACCACATGTGGGACCAACAAGAGACCGATGAGCGGGCCACCGCAATTCTCGCCAAAAGTCGAGAAATCTCCCAGCGAACCCAAGACCTGTGGGAACAGTTTTCTCTTTTGTTACAGAAAATCGACGGTGTGTCGGCTTTGGGATCCAAGGTTGAACGGATGTTTACTTCATCTCGAACGGGATTATTACCTTTGGTGCATCACTTAGAAGAGCCTCCGGACGGTTTCAATCCAGACTCCAGACCCAACCAATAGAGTATATTTTCAAGACTGGTTTTTTCGCGGGTTTGATTCTCTGGCACCAGAACCGGAAGCTGTCCGGGGCGAAGGGTAATCCGAACCGGACCCCGGGGTGCCTTGTCGCCGTCGTATTGCATTCGTGGGGGTTTTTTTCGGCCCTCTATGGTTACTTCATCGGCTTCATAAAACCCCACATCTTTCAGGTGTAATTGCTGGTGGGCAAGAATATTAAAAATGAGTTGTAAGGTATCAATAGCCCCGGGTTTTCGGTACACCATTACATGGAGTTTGCCGGTTTCTAGTCCCGCTCCGGGGATTATGGTATGCCTTCCCGCGTAATATCGGGCATTCGACACCAACACTAGGTATCCTTTTTCCCATAGGACCGTCGACTGGCCGTTTAAATAGATTCCAACCTTATACCGTTCGGGTTTTCGAATAGCCGCCGTTCTCAAGGAAGACAACACATAGGCAAACTGACCAAACAGCCGCTTCGCTGGGCCGTGTAAATTGTGCACCGTTAAGGCATCTATTCCTGCGGAAGCCATGAGTAAAAAGGGTTCGTCCCGAAGGTAGGCTACGTCTATGTATCGAACCACCCCATTGAGGGCCAGGTCGATCGAGTGGGGAGGGTCCTCGGGAATCCCCAGATCTTTTGCCAGGACGTTGACCGTGCCCAGAGGAACGAGGGCCAAGGGTATTCCCGGGACAAGGCCAGCTACGATTTCTCGCAAGGTCCCATCCCCTCCCACCCCAATAACCCGGGCAACCGATTGACCATATCGTTGGACAAGGGCCGTAGCGTGTCCCCGATAGTGAGTCTTTTCTACCACCAGGTTCACCCCCGCCAGAGCACACCGATTTTCGAGCAAGGCTTGGATTCGGCGTAAATCTTTGGGTGGTCCGGCCTTCGGGTTTATTATGGCGAGGTAAAGGGGTGTACCCATGGTTTAGATAGTGGCGTATATTTTGCCCAATGCCAAGATGGAAGAAAAAAAATTTCATTGACAAGAAAAAATACTTCGTGATATTTTGAGCCCTAAGGAAACCCAGTGGAACGATATGTAGACCAAAAACAGCCTAAACAACCCACAAAAGCCCCACAAAGTTGTTTGTACGAAATACAAATTCGGGCCAATTCTTTGAGTGTTAAAGAACAGCAAATAGCCCACTTTATTCTTTCTGACCCCAGCCGGGGAGTGAACCCCAGTCTCGAGGAGTTAGCAGAAACTATTGGAGTCTCAGATACGACGCTCTTTCGCTTCGTAAAAAAACTGGGGTATTCGGGCTACCAACAGTTCCGTATTGCTTTGGCGACCGAAACCCTCGACCCCCATAAGGGCGTCTACGATACCACCGACGACGTAACCGATGCAGGTTCGGCCATTCGAGCGGTGTTTGCCCGAAACATGCGGGCCCTCGAGCAGACCCTCAATCTACTGGACCCAAATATTTTTGATAGGGCTGCCCAAAGGCTGGCGGAGTCGAGAAAGATCCTTTTCATGGGTCTGGGTGGGTCGAACTCCCTTGCCCAAGATGGCTACCACAAATTTTTACGAACCGGGCTAAGCTGTGTCGCCCCGGGGGATTTTCATCTGCAACTCATGGCTGCATCCCAAATAGGGCCAGGGGACTCGGGGCTTCTAATATCCCATTCGGGGACAAATAGGGACGCAATCAGCCTTGGTGTCGAGGTAAAAAAACGCGAGGCAACTCTTCTACTGCTAACGAGCCAGCCCCGGTCGCCCCTGGGCAAAATGGCCGATTATGTATTGGTGTCGGCGGGACAAAAATCCAGTTTGGCCAGCGAAGCCTTTTCAGCCCGTCTTGCTCAACTGTCGATTATGGATGCCTTATACTTAGATGTTATGAAACTCCTGGGAAACGAGGGGCTCAAGAGCATTACTGCGATGCGAGAAGTTATTTCTGAACGAAGACTCTAGAAAAATCACACCAAAATAGGAAGAAGAAGGAGAAAAAGATGGCAGACTACGGCTTAACAATTAAAAAGGAGGGCGAAATTGATTTTCTGTCCCTCGGTGCACTCATCCATCGGCTCGATCCCGGCGTGGTACCCTTTCGCAAGGCCCGCTCCTGCGAAATTCACGTTAGTGGGGGAGAATTCAACTGTGCGGCAAATCTTTCGGATTGTTTCGGATTAAACACCGCTATCGCCTCTGCGATGGTTGACTATCCGATTGGCGATCTCATCGACGGGTTTGTGCAATCCATGGGGGTTAAGCGATTCTACAAGCATTTTACCCACAACGGCGTAAACGGCCCAAACATGGCCACGGTCTACAGCGATCGAGGCCAAGGGGTGCGGGCACCAATTGTATTCTATAACCGATCTAATGAGGCTGCCGCCCAGCTCAAGCCTGGGGACTTCGACTGGAAGGCTATTTTTGGACGAGGAGTCCGCTGGATTCATAGTGGGGGAATATTTGCAGCCCTTTCAGCGACCACCGGTGAGGTTATTATCGAAGCCTTTAAGGCGGCCCGGGAGGCCGGTACCGTTACCTCCTTTGATCTTAACTACCGGGCAAAGCTCTGGGATCTTTGGGGTGGCAACGATAAGGCTCAGGAGGTCATTAGCCGCATTGTCGAGTATACCGATGTGTTGGTGGGTAACGAAGAAGACCTACAGCTGGGTCTTGGAATTGCTGGACCTAAGGTAGAGGGTAGCAAAGCCCATTCCAAACTCGATCCCGCATCGTTTTTTTCCATGATCGACTCGGTGACCAAGAAGTATCCCCTCATTAAGATTGTAGGAACGACTCTTCGAGAAGTGCTTTCCACCAATCGCCACAAGTGGGGTGCAGTAGTATGGATTAATGGCAAAACCTACAGCACACCGGTTACCGACCTGGATGTGTACGACCGAGTTGGGGGTGGCGATGGGTTTGCATCGGGGCTTATCTACGGCCTGTTACAAGGATTGCCCGGAGACGAAGCCCTACGACTGGGGTGGGCTCACGGAGCCCTGCTGACAACCTTCCCCGGGGACACTACTATGGCGACCCTTTCTCAGGTGAAGGCCTTTGCCGCCGGGGGCTCTGCCCGAATTCAGCGGTAACTCGTCTTAGTCCGAAGTGAGTAAGCGACTCAAGACCTGACCCAGGTCTGAGTCGTCTTGTTCAAGGGTGAATTGAAGCAAGATTTTTGAAGAGCTCGATTCTTTGAGCCCATAGGAACGACGACTTTTAGGGGTAAACCATCTGCACCAGCCCTGCCCCACCTGTTCCGGTGGAGCCACAAAGGTTACATCCTTTCTTAGGGAACATTCGTACACCAGTGGTTCCGTATCCCGGGAAGCAGTGGTAAACATCCAACTTTCTTTTTGTTTGTACTCAAAGTAGAGACGGTCCTGGGTGCAGTAGAACAGTCCCCAGACCGGGTACTCGTACCCCAGGCCGTAGGTAACCTGGGCCAAGGAGCGAGAAAGAATTGGGGTGCCGAGACTTTCCTCCTTTTTGCGCCAAAAATCCCGGACCCCGTCCATGCTTACGCTGTCTTAAAACTTCCGCAGCCGCAGGTACTTACCGCTAAGCGGTTTACGAACTTGAAGCCTGCCTTCATAAGGTCATCGGAGTAGTCCACATCAACCTCGGCAAAATAGGGCTGGGAGTCCTGATCGGTAATAATTTTAAGGTCCGTATCGCTGTAGATTTCCAGGTCTGTATCTTCGACCTGGTCGTCAATTGCGGCTCTATAATGATTCCCCTGGCATCCGCCGGGCTCGACCCACACCCGCAAAAAGTTCTGATGGTTCACGTTCAGACTCAAAAGCTGATTCTTCGCTTTCTCAGTAATATGTATTGCCATGAGGCATCCTCCAATGTTGATAAAAATACTCAAGATATCGTTAGTCAACTCTACCTCTAGGTATTCGGGCTGTCAATCTTCCAACTTCCCTCCTGGAAGATTTTTTGCCAGGTCCCGGTAGACCTCCTTGAGGTTGTAGTTCGGGGCTTGGGTTACTACCCTATCAAGCTTGTGTATGGCCCTACATTTTGGTATATTTTTCCATGGCCGAAATACCATGGACCTTCCTATCGAATCATTCCCATGTGCTTATTTGTCTAGCTAGGAATCCATCCGCCCGTATTCGTGATATTGCCCCTGAGGTGCAAATCACCGAACGAGCGGTGCAGCGTATTCTCCACGAATTGGAAGCCGAAAAAATTGTGTCTATTCAAAAAGCCGGTAGGCGCAATGCATATACTATTAATCCTGATGCACGCCTTCGACATCCCCTAGAAAACCAATGCACGGTTTCAAAGCTTCTCAGTCTCTTGGTTGAATAGCAAAAGTGGTGCGCAAAATGAGCTTTTCCGAATTGAGAAGAACAACAGTTACTATTTTTCCGAAAACCATCTCTTTACTGCGTTTTTTAGGCCAAATTGAATCCAAGTTATCGGTAAAGAAGCGAGCTTTTGGGCCGAGCTCGTTTTTCGCACCATTGTTTTTTTTCTTTTTTCTGACGTTGCCCGTATTCGGGCAGATTTCTTTCGAAGCCCAGGTAATTCGTGTTACCGACGGGGACACCATTGCCGTTCGAGCCGGAGACACCACTTTTCGAATTCGACTCCACGGTATCGATGCTCCCGAATCTCGACAGGACTTTGGACCCCAGGCAACCCAGGCCCTTAGGTCAATGTTGAACTTTGTTTCAGGTCAAGAAGGACCTGCGATTCAGGTGTTGGTTACCGATGTCGATCGATATGGGCGGATGGTGTCGAAGCTGTTTTTAGAAGAACGAGAAATCAACCTCGAACTCTTGCGGTATGGTTTTGCCTGGCACTACGATGAGTACGATGATACCCCGGCCTATCAGCAAGCCCAAGAACTTGCAAAACAAGAAGGGCAGGGCTTGTGGGGAACGATAAATCCCCAGGCCCCGTGGGAATGGAGACGCCGTTAATTTATGGAAAAAGAAACCTTACCTTACGACCTGATTCTTGTGGGCGCAGGAATTGTAGGAAGCCTCACCGCCTGGTTTGCTCGAAAGTCCGGACTCAGAATTCTTGTCCTTGAATCTGCCATCGATATATCTATGGGTTCCAGCAAGGCTAACAGCGGAATTATTCATGGTGGATACGCAGAAAAGACCGGATTCCGAGCCGCTCTGTGTTATCCCGGACGACTGGCCTATCCCGAGCTCGATACATTTTTGCACTTTGGATACCGAAAAACCGGAAGTTTTGTTCTCGCCTTTACACCGGATGAAGAAGAGGGTCTCCACACACTTCTGGCTCAAGGTAGAAAAAACGGGGTAGAGGATTTACAGATTTGGTCCCGAAACCAAATACTCCAACGGGAACCTCGGGTGAATCCCCAGGTTCGAGCAGGTCTGTTTTGTGAGGGTGCAGGAGTTGCCAGCCCCTACGAGCTGGTTATTGCAGCCATGGAGCAGGCAGTTCAAGAGGGAATTGTCCTCCAACTAGGTTCCAAGGTAGTAGGAATAGAGCGAGACGCCCGGTACTTGCGGGTTCAGGTGGAAGAATCGGGCCAAAAGAAAGAGTACAAGACCCACTTTTTGGTAAATGCCGCTGGGGCCGGAAGTGGTCAAATTTCGGAGTTAGTTGGAGATACCGATGTGAATCTGTCCTTTCGAAAAGGAGAATATCTCCTCTTTCGGAAAGGTTCCGGCAACCTAGGCCCGGTTCTCTTTCAAATGCCCACTGCTTTGGGGAAGGGAATCCTTGTTACCTCGACCTACCATGGCAATCTTATGATTGGGCCCGACGCCCAAAACGACACCGACCCGGAGGATACCTCAACCTCCATACCCTCCCTAACAACAATCTTCTCCGAGGCTCGAAAAACTATTCCCGATCTTGATGCAGCAACCCTTATTCGAAGCTTTTCGGGGGTTCGAACCCTGGATAAGTCGGGAGATTTTGTTATTGCACCCAGTTCAGTCGAGCCCCGGGTCATTCACGCCGGTGGAATTCAGTCTCCGGGCCTCACCGCTGGTCCAGAAATTGCAAAAATTATCCTTGGGCTTCTCAAAGATCAGGGACTGTCGGTGCAAATTTCTGGGGGCGAGCAAAACCGTAAGCCTATCATTAGAAAAAAGGATCTTCCCCTGCCGGAACTCCGCGATCGGATAGATTTACCCCTCGGCGATCCTCGACGAATAGTCTGTCGATGCGAGCAGGTGAGCGAGGCCGAAATCCGCGATGCCCTCGGCCGCGGTCTTCCGGTTCTTACTACCGACGGGGTTAAACGACGCACCCGGGCAGGAATGGGCTGGTGCCAAGGGCAGTTTTGTCGACCCCGGGTCGCGGAAATTTTACGAGAGGTAAATAAGGGTGCAGATATTCTGGATACCGAGGATGTTGTCCACTCGGGAGTTTCGCGGGTTCGTCGAGAACAGTTCAAAGCCGCAATGAAGGATCTCGAACAATGAGTAAAATCCCCCCACACCTTAGGCTGGCCCTAGCTAATAGAGCGCCCCAGTTGTCGAGCTCCAGATTAGAACGATTGAAAACTGAATCGTGACCTTATTCTGTGGTACCAGCTTTGTAAGAATAGTTACCCCGGAAACCCAACTCGGGGCTGAGCGGCGACTTTCTCGCAAGAACCTCTACTGGCATTTGCGACTCTTGGCCGGCGAATTTTCCCGGTCCAGTGGGGGAGGCGTCGAGCAAAGTCGCCTGGGGATGTTCTTCTCGGAATCTCCCCTCAAAAAAGAATTCTCGTTGATTGGCCCCAAAAACCGGAGTACCATAGGCTATGAGCACAAGAACTTCAAACTACATTATGGCCTTCGATTCGGGAACAACCAGTTGCCGGTCGATCCTTTTCAACCCCGATGGCTCCATCTTGGGTACCGCCCAACAGGAATTCCCCCAAATTTATCCCCAGCCCGGCTGGGTAGAGCACGACCCCCTGGAAATTTGGGCATGCCAGAGCGCAGTCGCCCGTCAAGTACTGGAAAAATACCAGGTTCGGCCCGCCCAAATAGCGGCAATAGGAATAACCAACCAACGGGAAACCACCGTTGTCTGGGATAAACTCACCGGAAAACCAATATATAACGCCTTGGTATGGCAAGATAAACGTACCGCGGCTCTGTGCGATACCCTGCGGGCTGAAGGCCGAACCGACACTATTCGGCAAAAGACCGGTCTGGTAATAGATAGTTATTTTTCTGCTACTAAGATTGCCTGGATTCTCGATCAGGTCCCGGGCTCCCGGCAGCGAGCCGCCAAGGGCGAAATACTCTTTGGAACCGTCGATACCTGGCTCATCTGGAACCTTACCCGGGGTACATCCCACGTTACCGACGTATCGAATGCGGCCCGAACGATGCTGTTTAATATCCATACCCTCGATTGGGACGATGAGCTTCTGGAACGCCTAGAAATCCCCCGGGCTATGCTACCTCGGGTGACCGAGTCCAGCGGCATCGTTGGAACTACCGACGCCCAAACCTTTGGGGGCGCCGGTATACCCATTGCGGGAATCGCCGGGGACCAACAGGCCGCCCTCTTTGGCCAAACCTGCTTCGCCACCGGTCAGGGAAAGAACACCTACGGCACCGGCAGTTTCATCCTCCTCAACACCGGATCCAAACCCATTGCCAGCACCAAGGGGCTGCTTACTACCATCGCTTGGTCCCGGGGTGGAGAAGTAACCTACGCCCTCGAAGGCTCGGTGTTTATTACTGGGGCCGCGGTTCAGTGGTTACGAGACGAGCTCAAGGTAATTCGCGATGCCCGGGATAGCGAGTATTTCGCCCAAAAGGTGCCCGATACCGGTGGAGTATACCTGGTACCCGCCTTTGCTGGCCTTGGGGCTCCCTACTGGGACATGTACGCCCGGGGAGCAATTGTAGGTATGACCCGGGGCACTACTATGGACCACATTATTCGAGCGACCCTCGAAAGCCTGGCTTTTCAGGTTCGCGATGTTAGCGACCTTATGGCCACAGAATCGGGAATTCCCCTGGAAAATTTGCGGGTAGACGGAGGAGCGAGCGCCAACAACTTCCTCATGCAGTTCCAGGCTGACATCCTCGGGGTTCCCGTACAGCGTCCAAAGAACCTCGAGACCACCGCCCTGGGTGCTGCCTTCCTAGCGGGTCTGGCAGTCGGTTACTGGAAGTCTACCGACGAGCTCAAGAAGACCCTCGAAATAGAGCGTCAGTTCGAACCCTCGATGGATACAAAAAAGCGAGAGTTATTGTACGGAGGCTGGAAGAAAGCCGTTCAACGGAGTTTGGGATGGGCCGGAGGCGACTGATCGCGGCTGGTTATGAGTATTTCCCAAGAGGAAACAGGCTCAATTTTCGAACCAATCTCTAAACGATCTTCCCGACCAAATCGGGGTCTTGTCCCTCATCGATTTCTGTGACCCGAACGGAAAATACCTGATTCCACAAGTCTCCCGGTCGGCGTTCGGGTGGTGCAGCTACACGAATTGGAACGTAGTAGTCTCCCAGGCCCCGAAGATAGGCTCTGCCGTTTTCGTTCCATACCTTTTCTACCAAGAGTTCTTGTACTGTTCCTACCAATTGGCTGCGATAGTTTCGCTTGGATCGGTCGGTGGCCTCTTGAAGGAGGGCGGACCTACGGGACTTTTCTTGGTCCGGTATCTGATTCTCTAATCGATCGGCCCGGGTACCTTTTCTCCTACTGTAAGGAAAACTATGCACATGGCCAAAGCGCAAATCCTCCACTGCCGCCAGGGTTTGGTCGAGGTCGATCTCGGTTTCCCCGGGGAATCCAAGAATTATATCGGTGGTAAGGTTGAAAAGGGGATTTTTCTGTCGGAGTTTTTCGGCGATGTGGGCAAACTCTCCGTAGGTATATTGACGGCGCATGGCCAAGAGAATTCGCTCGCTTCCACTTTGAAGGCATAGATGTAGGTGGGGTGTCATCCGTCGATGATCCATGAGAACAAACATCTTCTCGTCCAGCTGGTCGGGTTCCAGGCTAGAAATCCGCACGCGAAAATCCTTACCTCCCGAAACTTCCAGAGTTAAAAGAGCTTCCAAGAGTTCCGAGAACCTTTGACCCTCCCAGGCATAGCGGCTCATGTTTACGCCCGTCAGGACCAGTTCTTTGTAACCCTGTTGGACCATGGTTCGAGCTTCGTCGAGGATGGCTGGGAGGGGGCGGCTGGTACCCCGTCCTCGAACGTGGGGAATTATGCAAAAGGTGCAAAAATTGTTGCAGCCGTCCTGAATTTTTATGGTTCCCCGGGTGTGAAATACCTGCTCCTGGGGGGTAAATCCAAAGACGTTAGGCGTAAGTTGATAGGGCAAAAGCACCTCGCCCCGGCGGTGAGCTTCCACAAGTTCAAAGATATGGGCCTTGTAATCGTTTTCCACCACAAATGTCCGGCCGTCTTTTTCCAAGGTTTCTTTTGCCGAATTGGCAAAACACCCGGTTACAACCACCAAGCCTTCGTCTGGTTGTTCCTTGAGGGCTCGGCTAATAAGATTTCGACTTTTCCGGTCGGCCTTATTGGTTACCGTACAGGTGTTAATGACCGACACATCTACCTTCGAACCAAAAGGCGAAATTGTATACCCGGCCTGGGAAAATTGGGCCGCCAGACTTTCGGTTTCGTATTGATTGAGTTTGCACCCAAGGGTCTGAAAAGCTATAGAAGGCATTATTGGACCTCAAGAACCGGAACCCTCTTGGCTTGGGTTTCTATGGCTTCTGGTGTTCCAAGAAAGGTGCCTTCTAAGCTCATTGCCTTGCAGCTGGTTACCTCGAGGGTAATAAATTCGCCAATTAGGTTCCGGGGATTGGTAAGGTTTTCTGGAGCAGCGGTACGAAAAATGAGCTTGCCCTCGTTTCTTCCCGATAGCCACCGGGTCTTGGGGTCGTAGGAATCGACCAAGACGGTCTGAACTGTTCCAATAAGCGATCTATTGTACGCGCCGCTGGTTTCGTGAAGCACCTCACTCAGAATTGCGAGCCGACGCTTCTTTTCTTCCAAGGAAATATCGTCATCCCATCGGCTTGAGGCCGCACCGGGCCGGGGGCTATACATAGCGACGTAGGCCATTTGGTACTTGAACTCTTCCATGGCCCTTTTGGTGTTTAAAAACTGCTCTTCGGTCTCTCCGGTAAAACCTACGATGATATCGGTAAAGAGTGTCGCTCCGGGCAGTATCCGCCAAATAGTGTGGACAATTTCCCGATATCGATCTACCGAGTGGTTACGGTTCATTTTATACAGGACCTTAGTATCACCACTTTGAATGGGTAAGTGAATCTGCTTGCCAAGGCACGAATACCGGGCAATAACGTGCAAAAGCTCTTCAGTCATATCCCGGGGGTGGGGACTGGTAAAATACACCCAGAACTTTTTGCCCCGTTCTTGGGCTTCGGCCCCTATTTTCCCAATTTCTTCCATTAGTTGGGCAAAACTTAGTTCTGTCCCAGGCTTGTCTAACCCGTAGGAATTTACGTTCTGCCCCAGAAGGGTAATGCTCTTGTATCCTCTGTCCACCAAATTTCGCACTTCTTGCAAGATTTCGTCACTGGGCCGGCTTACCTCCCGTCCTCGGGTATAGGGAACCGCACAGAAGGTACAGAACTTGTCGCACCCGTTCTGAATTGGTACAAAAGCTTCAAAGGATGACGCATAACTGGGGGCAATGTGCCAAAATCCCCCCATAGGATCGTCATTTTTGCTATCCAGAACAATCTTTCGTTTAATTTCCTCCGCACCTCCGAGGGATCGAATTTCTTCCTGGAGGGTACGAATACTTTGTAAGGTACTTTCTCGGGCCGCTTCAATCTGTTCGGGTTTTCGCATACCCGCAGGTACCGCCTGGGATATAAAAGCCATGCCATTGGGTCGAGGATCTTTGAGCCACAGGGGCCCAACCGGTCGAGAGGAAGGAGAAGGAGTTCTGGTGGAGTTGTGCTGGGCAACCTCTTGGGCTCGCTCTAATTTGGCTCCATCCAAGGCCATGGGAGTGGTTACCCCGTAGTGACTAATCATAGAAGGCAGGTCCGGAAGCTCGTTGATGCTAAATATAAGGTCGAAACGCTGGAGGAATTTTTCCCGGTCGGTAGGCAAAATGCAGCCACTCACAAATGTCAGCAGGTTACGGCTATTCTTCCATTGATTCCACTTGGCAATCTTTGAATAGACCTTGTCGATTGCTTTTTGGCGAACCGAACAGGCGACAATACCCAAAAGGTTTGCCTCTTCCTCGTTATCTGCGGGGCTATATCCAAGGGCGTGAAGAACCGACTTGATCCGTTCCCCATCGCTATGATTCATCTGGCATCCCAGCTGAAGTAAAAAGTATTTCATCGGCGAGCGTACTTCCTAAAAATAGACCTCGGCGAAGATTTGTTTCGCCGGAATTTCTGCAGTTGTTAAAATATCATAAACCTCGTAAATCATGTCGCAATTCCCACAAAGATAGTAGTTTCCATTCGGGGGGATTTTTCCCTCGGCCAAAAGGGTCCTGAGGTATCCGGTGACCCGACCGGAAAAATCGCCACCTTCCTCTTGGCTGACACAGGAAATAACTTTAGTAGGATCGTAATCCTGGTACTCGTACCCCTCATCCTTGGTGCGAATGCCATGAATGAGGGTGTAGGGGAGGTTGGAGTAACTTCCGCTAAAACAATGGAAAGGGGAAATGCCTGTTCCCGTACCGATAAAAAAGAGGGGAGTTTGCCGTTGCTCTTGGTTCAGGGTAAAAAATCCAAAGGGACCCTCTACGTACACCTCGTCGCCGGGGCTAAGAACTTTCAGTTTTTTACTCACGTACCCCGAATCGACTTCTTTTATCAGGATTTCCAGGTAGTCGGCGGTGGTTGGGCTGTAAATTGAATACTCCCTCATGTTTATATCACCCTTGGGGCCCACACTGAGGTACTGCCCCGGGGAGAATTCCAGGCCCTCCCGCTCAAAACGCAAGACGTAGGTGGATGGAGTCAGGCGACGGGTGGTTAGTACCTTGCGATATTGGAGTTTTCGCTGGATGGTTGCTGAAGTATTCATTACCTTTTCACTATACAATAAATGGTATCGAATTGAAAACCCGGACCCCATTGGTTGAGGGTAGACCCAGGACTTTGTATACTACCCAAAAGGATCAGACCCGAAGGAGACTCCCATTGGCACACACACCAGCGATAGCACCCCAGATAAGCCGGAAGCCCGATTGGCTCAAAGTTCAACTAAACACAACCCCAAGTTTTAAAGAACTGCGAACCCTACTAAAAGAGGAGAATCTTCATACGGTTTGCGAAGAGGCAAAGTGCCCAAATATTCACGAATGTTGGGGTACCCACAAGACCGCAACCTTTATGATTCTGGGCGATACCTGTACCCGACACTGCCGTTTTTGCGCGGTAAAAACTGGACTCCCAACCGGCCTGGACCTCGGTGAACCTAAGCGAGTGGCCGAGTCGGTGGTAAAACTCGGTCTGGCCCACGCGGTTATTACCATGGTAAACCGAGACGACCTCAAAGATGGTGGTGCCCAAGTCATGGCAAATACCGTTCGGGCAATACGTCACGCATCACCGGACTGCACCATCGAGATCCTTAATTCCGATCTCATGGGAAATCCCGACAGCATACGAATCTTGGCCGAAAGCCAACCAGATATCCTTAGCCATAACCTCGAAACCGTCCGTCGCCTTACTCCCTCGGTTCGATCTCGCTCGAGCTATGACCGAAGTCTGGAATTCCTCCGGCTTTGTAAAGAAATTGACCCAGAATCGATAACCAAGTCCTCTATTATGCTCGGATTAGGCGAAGAACGGGAAGAAGTTCTCCAGGTTATGGACGATCTACTCTCGGTGGGGGTAAGCCTCATGAATATGGGCCAATACCTCCAGCCCAGCCGCAAACATATACCTGTCCAAAAGTTCTGGACTCCCGAGGAGTTCGATGAGCTAAAAGCCCGGGCACTAGAAAAAGGATTTGTTCACGTAGAGGCAGCACCCCTCGTTCGATCAAGTTACCACGCCGGTGAGCAACTGGCTGAATACCGCCGACGTTACCATCCTCTTCATGGGAGCTTGAATCAGGAATAGCCGTGGCCCTTCCTCTTTTACTCCTGTCTCCGAGCAAATCAATGAACAGGGTGTGGAGCGATGCGCTCCCAAAAATGAAGTATCCAGGCTTGGATTCTCTTCGACCCGGGGCCGATTTCGACCTTTCTTCCACCCTCCGGGAAGCACTCGGTAAAAAGAGCCTCGGGGAACTTGTCGAGTACTTCGGAGTCAGTCATACCTTGGGCCAAGAAATACACGATTTGTATCAAGTTCCTGGGGTTTTGCGGCCTATGTGGACCTGGTACGCCGGTGAGGCTTTTAAATATTTAGGGCTTCGCGATTTTTTTCGAGAGCCCCAAGAATCGATGCTATTCCAGAGGGCTTCTCGGGGGATTCTGGTCCTATCTGCTCTCTACGGCTGTCTATTGCCTTGGGAAAATATACAAGGATACCGTCTGGACTTTACCTTACCTATGCCCGATGGCTCGAAACAGCCTGGCCTGCGGGCTCTCTGGTCAAGCCGGGTCATTTCTCGCATTAATACCTTGAGTGCCGCCTTCGACACGCCTCTTTGTATCAGCTGCGCCAGCGAAGAATACGAGAGTGTACTCCACCCTACCACAAGAAATGCCGGGGTATGGCTAGAACGCCCCCTGGTGAGAATTCAGTTCATCCAATCCCATCCAAAGACTGGCAAACCTGCCAGGATAAGCGCCCGGGCCAAGCAGGCGAGGGGAATCTTCGCCCGATGGGTCATTGAGACCCTTCCGGAGGAAGCTCAAAATGTTGATTCTATCCTTCGCCACCTGAAGAGCTTCGACCGCGAGGGATATACGTTATGCGGTTCCACCGAGCAGGAGTTAACTTTTTCCCAGGTTGCCGAGTCTACCCAATAGCAATCATCCGTTCGACGGACTTTCGAGCCCTTTCAATTATGTCTTGGGGCACTTCAACCTCGTATTGGAGGTACAGCAATGCCTCGTAGACCTTTGGAAGGGTGATTTTTTTCATGTGTGGGCAGGTCTGACAGGTCGAGACAAAGTTCCGGTCCGGAAAAACTGCCCGAAGGTTGTCGGCCATACTACATTCGGTAATAAGCATGATGTTTTTTCGGGGACTGTTTCGAATAGCGTCTTCCATTTGGCTCGTAGACCCGGCGAAGTCGCTTTCAGCGGTTACCGGGGTGTCACATTCGGGGTGACTTACGACCAGAAGATCTCCGTATTGCCGACGAGCTGCCTGAATATCTCTCGGAGTAAACTGCTCGTGGACCATACACTTACCTTTCTCCCAGGAGATTATTTTTTTGTCGGTTTTTTGGGCGACGTTTTTTGCCAAATAGGCATCCGGGAGAAAAATCACCGACTCAGAATCCAAGCTCTCTACCACCTTAAGGGCATTAGAACTGGTACAGCAAATGTCGGTTTCGGCCTTAACCGCCGCACTACAGTTTACGTAGGTAACAACCGGTACCCCGGGATACTGGGCTTTTAGCCCGCGAACATCCTCGGCTGTAATACTCTCGGCTAAACTACATCCAGCGTCGGGATCGGCAATAAGTACTTTTTTATGGGGATTGAGTACCTTCGCGGTTTCGGCCATAAAGTGCACCCCGTTAAAGAGGATTATATCCGCATTAGTATCTGCCGCCTTCCGCGCAAGACCGAGGCTATCGCCCACAAAATCGCTGACCCCGTAGAACACGTCGGGGGTCATGTAATTATGCCCTAGAACAACTACGTTCATTTCCTTTTTTAATAGACGAATTTTCTCTATGAGTTCAAGGCTCATATCAATTTCGTGGGGCATCATCGAACGAATCAACTGAGTTCTTAATCCGGCAATGGTTGGTTCTATATTCATGGTCTTATAATACCTAAACCCACAATTGATTGCAAATTCTGAGGGTGTCTTCAGTTAAACAGGTGGGATATATCTTGATCGTCACCGAGGATCTTTTGAATCTTCATGGTGGTGGTAATCCTTTCAATATGCCTGGCGGCCGCGGTGATTATGCGCTCGTACCGAGTTCGAACCGACAAGCTCTCCAAATTTTCCTGTTTCTCTTCGATTGAGAGTATATCCGAGGCGGTAAGCAGAAAACTGAGCCTTTTGAGTTCGAGGGATTCAAAGTCTTTGGGATCAAAACTCTTCCCCGATAGCACAGCAATTTTACGAAGTTGATCAAGGGCTTCGACGGCAAGGTCTCGAATAGATCCGTCGTAAAGGTCGCTTTCATCGTCATAGTAGCACACATCGGCTTCCATATAAGGTTTATTCTCGTAGATCTTCTTGATAAAAAACCGGCTTACCCCAAGACCAAGAAAGTCCATTCTTCCATCATCGTAGGTTCGAAGTATTTGTTCTACTCGAACCGTAGAACCGTGTTTGAGGAGTGTAGAACCATTGTAATACACGATCCCAAAGGGGGATTTCTCTTCTATGCAGTTATTTACGAGTTTTTTGTACCGCTCCTCGAAAATATGCAAGGGCAGGTGCATTTCCGGTAACATTACTAAACCCAAAGGAAACAAGGGGATTTTTTCTGGTTCGCTCATCTGTGTTAAAGTACAAATAAAACCCCGAGAAGCGGTAATTTTTTAGTACATTTTCCCTATGGACACTAAAAATTTTGCAATTTATGAGAAACTCCGACCACAAATTTATCAGTTGCTCAGCCACGGAATAGAACCCAGTCACATTGGACAACTAATTTCGGCCTGGGGGCGGGTAGACAGTCGGACGGCCTATCGATGGGCTGCCCTTAGTCAGGAGATTTATGAGAAAAAATCCAAAGTCTTCAAGGGATTCGGTCTTTTCTTCCTGTGGGTGGGGGCAGGAATGCTCGTATACCTCGCTGCTCAAGGTCTCGGCCTCTTTGGATCATCATCCCGGCCGGTACAAGAGCTCATCGGAAGTATCGGCAGTATTTTTCTATGGCTTGGAATTGTCCTGAGCATTCTTTTCTCAAGAATTGCTCGTCGCTTCTGAAAAATACCTCTCATTGACCGGGAAATTAGAAATCTCTATAATTCTTTTCGTCCCTTAACGCCCAATTCTATTCAAGTACGGAGAAAAAACGTGAAGAATCAAACAAAAATTTTGGCAACCATCTCGGATCTCCGATGTGATCCAGATTTTATTCGTACCCTCTACAATGAGGGTATGACCGCTGTCCGTCTCAATACAGCTCACCAAGGTCTGGAGGATACCCTTCGAGTTGTCAACAATGTTCGGCAGGTTTCGGACCAAATTCCTTTGGTTCTCGACACCAAGGGCCCGGAAGTACGCACAACGAAAAAAGCCACGGACATTTTTGTTAAATCTGGTGACCTGGTAAAAATTATTGGAGATCCCAATCACCTTTCTACCAACGAGGTTGTTGGGGTTACTTACGCGGGTTTTGTAAAAGATGTACCAGTAGGCAAGCAAGTTCTCATCGATGACGGTGACCTAGCCTTTACGGTTGTTGACAAAGACGACATCTACCTCATTTGTCGGGTCGACAATGATGGAGAAGTCGGTTCAAAAAAGAGTGTAAATGTCCCTGGAGTGCACATAAGTCTTCCTTCTTTAAGCGAGAAAGACCACCAGTACATCGAATTTGCTATTGAACACAAAATTGATTTTATAGCCCATAGCTTTGTTCGGAATAAACAAGACGTCAAAGACATACAGGACATCCTTGACGCTCGAAATGCAAAGTGTCAGATCATAGCAAAAATCGAAAACCAAGAGGGGGTTGACCATATCGACGAAATTATCGACAGCGTCTATGGAATTATGGTTGCGAGGGGGGATCTAGGAATCGAAATAGCTGCAGAACGAATACCTGCTATTCAAAAGAGCCTGATTCTAAAATGCCGAGAAAAATGTAAACCGGTAATAACCGCAACCCAAATGCTTCATACAATGATCAAAAAACCCCGTCCTACCCGTGCCGAGGTCAGCGATATCGCCAATGCAGTGTACGATGGAACCGACTGTCTTATGCTGTCGGGCGAAACCGCCAATGGGGATTACCCTGTAGAAGCAGTAAAGACCATGGCTCGAATCGCGAAGTACAGCGAGGAACAGACCCCTGCGATGGTCAATATTCAGGTAGACCGATCGAGTAAGGTAATTCCGGCCTTTTTGGCAGAAATGGCAATAAGTGCAGAAAATCGAATTCCCATGAAGGGGATTATTATCGACACAAGTACTGGTCGTACCGCTCGGTATCTCTCGGCCTTCCGCGGAAACATTCCAATTTTTGTCGAGTGCTACGATGCCGATACTATGCGTAGACTTGCCTTAACCTACGGAGTTCATGCAAACTATTTGGCCGGTGACGCGAATGGTCACGATGATTTTGTCAATATGTCTCTTAATCACTTGGTCAAAGAGAAGGAGCTTACCAAAGAGGATACCGTGCTTATAATGGCAGGGAATTTTGGTGCATCGACTGGAGCTTCTTTTATCGAAATCTCAACGGTTGAAAACCTGTTGAGCATCTAAACCGGGTTCCTTCGCACCCCCTATATACCGGCAAACGCCGGGAGAGCGTTCGACTTCCCGGCTGTCCATCCTGTTCCCGATCTCCTAGGATTTTCAAAAATCATGATTCCCTATTTGAATCACCATGTGCTCCATTGCCCTATTCACTCCCTTCCTATCAAAAGGATGTCGGACCTTCTTTCAGTTAATAAATACACTGGGAATCGCTGCCCACGTGCGAATCCTTCGAAGTGTACGCTCGGCGATCCGTTGTTGACAGTTCATTAAGACTCGATGGCGAAACCCAGATCTCTGAAGAATTGTCGGTTACGGCTTACGAAAACCTTTGATTGTGCACCAAAGCTTGTGGGAAGGTCTATTTTCCCTCGTTTAGGCGACAAAAGACCGTCATTTTTGCCACAATTGATCATGATTATAGGGTCTTTAGTACCTTACTCTATGAGAATATTCGGTCCCCACAAGCTTTGGTGCACACTTAAAATGTTTGGGAGGAGCAATATTTTCTGCAGCTAGGACATTTGAAGCGAGGAATACGTTCTGAAATGGGCATATGAAAGTGCCCTTTACGTTTATACCACCGAACAAATTGGGCTCATTCTTCGCACTATTCCCAAAACGGAAATATTCGAAAATGTGGTGTATGTTTACCCCATGAAAAGAGGGGGAAACATGACTCGCACTATTGGACACATCCAGCGACTTATGGAAAAAGGTTTTTATCCCGAAGTTGCCCGACTTACCCGTACCCTCTTAGCAAAAGAACCAGAAAATCCTAGGGCTTATTATTACCAAGGACTCGTCCTTTTTCGTCAAGGTCAGACCTCCGAAGCCAAAAAGTATTTTGAAAAAGCTTTAGATCTCGACCCCGAATACGGTGAGTGCAATTCGGCCCTTGGGGTGGTGTACTGGTCCCACAAAGAATTTGCCCAGGCAGAATTTTACTTCATGTTAGCGCTACGACTTAATTCGAAAGATATTCAAGGAATTCTCGGTTTAGCACGACTGTATAGAAGCCTTGATCGACATGACGCAGCAGTCCCCTGGTTAGAATTGGCAGCCGAACTTGAACATGGAGGCGATATTTCCCTTCGGTATGAATTAGCCCTTGAATATCTCCGGGCCGGCTGGTTTCTGAAGGCCGACATCCTCTTTCAGGAAATTCTGTCTGAGCTCGATCGGAATCCTAATATATTCTTAGATCCATTGTGTATCCGGCAGGAACAAATGAATGCCCAGAAACTTTTTGCCGAACGCCATGGTTACCCCCTCGAGGTTCTTCATAGCATGGTAAAGGTTCTGTCGATTCTCATGTGTGTCGACTCGGATGATTTTGAGGTTATAGGTCGAGAGGCCGACCTATTGGTAAAGATTGGCCGCAATCAGGTTGTTGGTTTTCTCGAAGAGAAATATTTCATGCAGACCCTAAGCCTATGGGTGAAAGGTCGAGATCTCCTTAGCCTAGGCTATTGTGCCCACCAATTCGCTGACGAAAGCTCGAAACTCGACCCAGTATTTGATCGGGCCTTCCACGACGCTATGGCTCATCTGGAAGATTAAACTGCATTCCTACTGGCGTTTATCGACGCGGCTAAACTTTTGAGAATCAGTTTCTCATAAAGGTCATTTCCCGGTTCTTCCCTTTGTCGAGTCAAAGCAAATTGTTGAATCACAAGGCTGGGAAGAATCATTGTCGCTCGAAGATTAATCGATTCTTTTACCGATAACTCGCTTTCCAAAAGGGTTTGTTGTCCGCTAACCTCAAGGAGTTTTACTGTTGTTCTTTCTGCCTCGTTGTAGATAATTTGCCAGAAAGCACCAAATTTTTCATCATGGCTAATATACTGGGTCAAGGGGAAATATGCCTTCGTGAGACTTTGCATGGAGTTCTCCACCAGGGTGCGAAAAAAGAGGCTTTCCCGATAGAGCTTCTTGAGGGCATCGGTTTTTCCATTCTGGGACATTTTTTCTAAAGCCGTCCCAAAACCAAAAAAGCCGGGAATATTCTGTTTCATCTGACTCCACGCGCCGACAAAGGGTATTGCTCGAAGATTCGAAAACTCGAGTTGTTTTGTTGGAGCCCGGCGAGCAGGGCGACTACCAATATTCGTTTTTCCGTAGTAGTGGAGGGGGGTCATTACTTCCAGATAGGAAACAAAAAGTGGATGAGACTTGAGTTCCGAATAGGATTCCTGGGCAAGAACGCTGAGTTCGTTGAGTAATTCACGTTCGTTCAACGAAACCGAATGAAAGTCCTGGGGAAAGAGATTATTCTCGATTCCGGCGCTCACGAGTTGTTCAAGGTTGAAAGTAGCCGACTCAGGTGTGCCGTAAAGGCTACTGATGGTTTGCCCCTGTATAGTAAGCTGTATCGAAGAGCTGTCGATATCCGGCCCCAAAGAACGATAAAATTTATGGGTATTGCCGCCCCCCCTAGCTGGTGGTCCCCCTCGACCATCAAAAAATGAAACTTTATACCCATATTGTCGCGAAATAGCCGAGAGATTCTCTTTTGCCTTGTAAATTTCCCAGTTCGCAGTCACGTAGCCACCGTCTTTAGTGCCATCCGAAAACCCTAACATTATTGTTTGGTGACGATTTCTTTTTCCGAGATGGGATTGGTAGATTTCTAGCTCATACAGTTGTTGCATTATATAGGGAGCGTTGTGAAGATCCGGAATCGTCTCAAAGAGGGGCACGATATCAAAGTCAAGATTTATGGGATCCATTCCCCCAAAAAGCCCAAGAACCCAGGCTTCAAGGACGTTATGGGCACCTTGGGTATTCGAAATAACGTATCGATGAGCACCCCGAGTACCATTTCTTTTTTGAATTACCGACAGTGCTTCGATCGATCCAATACAGTCGGCGAGAACTGACTCGTCCCGGACTAATAAGTCTCTTTTTAGACCCTCCGCCCATTCTGCCCGAAGATCTGGGGAGGTAGATCGAAGAAGCTCCAGGAGCCCCAAAAGGGTAGGAATACGGTCTTCAGGGGCCAAGTCGAGGTACTTCACAATCCCGAAGGTGAGGTCTTTTTTCTCTAAGAAAAGTATGAGTTCGTTAAAAAATCGACCATGTATACTACTATCCTGGCGAATATCGAGAGTAGCAAAATGAAATCCAAAGGATTGAACTTTCACGATAAATTGTTCGAGTCTCTCGTTGAATAGGCCGCTATGATGTTCATCGATGAGCTTATGCATTTCCCTCAGGTCCGACAGAAACTCTTCGACATTCTCGTACCCAAGATTTTCTAAGTCCTTGCAACTTTGGTCCTCGCCAAACCCGTGGTCCACAAAAGAGTAGGGGTAAAGAGTCTGCTCTAACCGGGCATAAACCCTGTCGACCAAGGAAATTACCCCCGCAAAAGTGAGCCTTCTTCGAAGTTCAGAAAAATCCCTCAGATAGAGCCGAAGAATTGTATGACGCAGGAGATTTCCAACTTGCATCGTCAAATCTGAAGTTACGTAAGGATTTCCATCCCGGTCACCTCCTGGCCAGAACCCAAGCTCGAGGACCTTAGGAATATCGCGAAATCTGTGTTGGTCATCAATTTCCGAGAGGCTCTGGTTTATTTCCGGTACTACCCGGTACATTACGTGTTCGAGAGCCCACATTAGCCCTTCTGCTTCTTCGAGAGGCGTCGGCTTTTCGCGATTTTTGAACCGGGTTTGGCCCATTTGTAAAAGGAGTTCATGGATCGTTCGAATATCATTATGTTTGAGACTTTCACCTAAATCGGTCAGAATCGTTAACACTTCATCGGTATAAAATTGAGTGGGGTGGGCTGTTAGGACGATTCGAACTGAGTAGTTCGAAATAAACTCTTCGTAGTCCGCGATCTTTCCGCTATTTCTTACCCTGTTCACCAAATCCTTAATAGAGCCGGGACCATGAAGATCGTGGGTTTTTAGGAAAGCCGAGTCTTCTAGGGCATCAAACAGTACAACCTGCCGTTCGACGAGGCGCATAATACGAAAAAGTTCGTTTACAATTTCTTTTTCCTCGGGGATTCCGCCCCTTTCACGGAAGAAAGTATGAACGATATCTCTTGGATGGTTGCCCTTCTCCAGTTCTGCTTTTGCGTACTCGGTGAAGAGTGGAAGCATTATTCCCGTCGACCGAAGTCGAGAAAATGGCAGGTTCAAGAAAAGCCCATTGTACAGTTGAAACTTAATACCTACATGTTCTTGGAACTGGTTCAATTCGTGCATAGGAGTATACTACGGATGAACCCTCCCTCTGTCTACAATTCTCGGTTTGGGTTACACTTGGTCGGTGAGAACAAAGGAGAACAGATCGTGATATCCCTTGAAAAAGTGCGGCAAAAACAAGCCTTTATCTGCGATATGGATGGGGTTATTTACCATGGCAATAAACTTTTGCCCGGCGTGAAAGAATTTATCGATTGGTTGTACTTGGAAAAAAAGAAATTTGTTTTTCTTACTAATAGTTCCGAAAGGTCGCCTAAGGAGCTCCAACAGAAACTTTTCCGTCTGGGTCTTACAGTCGAAGAAGAACATTTCTATACCAGTGCCCTGGCGACGGCGGTGTTTCTTCATTCCCAATTACCTGGTGGAAGTGCGTACGTCATAGGTGAAGCTGGACTCATCAATGCCCTGTACCAGATCGGCTATTCTATGAACGAAATCAATCCCGACTATGTTGTAGTCGGAGAATCAAGAACTTACACCTATGAAAATCTGACAAAAGCGGTAAATTTAGTTCGTAAGGGCGCAAAACTTATTGGAACAAACCCCGACTTAACCGGTCCAATAGAAAATGGAATTGTTCCGGGGACCGGGTCACTCATAGCACCCATTGAAATGTCTACCGGGTCCAAGGCATATTTTGTTGGAAAACCCAATCCCCTCATCATGCGTAGCGCCCTAAAAAAGCTGCAGTCTACTCGGGAAGAAACCGCAATTATCGGGGATCGTATGGATACTGATATAATTTCCGGCATCGAATCCGAAATTGATACTGTGCTTGTCCTCAGTGGGGTTTCTAGCCGGGATAATATTGGTCAGTTTGCCTATCAGCCCGGACTCATCCTCGATGGGGTAGGAGAAATTCCCGGACCGTAAACTCTGAATGGGGCAGAGAGGGCTTGCCTTCCGGTCACGGGCATCCTGTCTCGTGACCTCCAGGCGACTGGGCTGCTAAACCGCCATCTGGGGTGCATACCCGAGTAGCAGGTGGGGCCTTTGACCAGGGCGTGGCAGTTTGCGCTCCCTATCCGGATGCATGTGCGAGCAGTATTTTGCATAAAGCAAATTACGACCAGCGCCGGTCGCGCCTCGGCTGGTTTTCAAGTCTACTCAAGAACCTCGTCAGGGCAAAAAAGTACCCACCGGGTAAATCCGATGGGTACTTTTTTGAATGCGGCAGAGAGGACTTGAACCTCCACGACCTTGCGGCCACCAGCCCCTCAAGCTGGCGTGTCTACCAATTTCACCACTGCCGCATAGCCAGCCGAATAGTAGACAAAAAACCTCAAGCTGTCAATATTTTCCTACAATAATGCATCAAGCTGTTGAACGTAAGAATCAAAAAGGTCCAAAGCCCTAACGATAGGTTCCGGTCGCGACATATCCACCCCGGCTTTTTTTAAGCTCTCAATAGGAAAACTCGAACCCCCAGACTTTAAGAAGGCAAAATACTGCTCCCGTTCATTTGCGCCGCCTTCAACGACCCGAGTGCTCAGAGAAATCGAGGCAGAAATTCCGGTTGCGTACTTATACACATAGAAAGCCCGATAGAAATGGGGAATACGCAGTCCCTCTAGATCTGCATAATCATGGAGAAGGACTTCCGGACCAAAATACGCTTCGAGTAGGTTCGAATATTCTTCTCGTAGGGAATCAACAGTTATTGGCTCGCCAGCTTCGGCCATTTCGTGGACCTTTAGCTCGTACTCAGCGAACATAGTTTGCCGATAGAGGGTTGCCAGAATGTCGTCGATTTGTTTATTCAGCAGATAGGACTTCATTTCCGGAGTTTTTGCCTCTTTCATAAGGTGGGCAAACAACAACTGCTCATTAAAAGTAGAGGCAACTTCGGCTTCAAAAATCGTGTACTGATAATGGGGGAATGGGTTATTTTTTCCCGAGTACCAAGAATGCATCGAATGACCGGCCTCATGGGCCAGGGTAAACACATCCCTTAGCACATCGTCTTTGTAGTTCATTAGAATATACGGGTCCCCATAAAAGCTCCCGGCACTAAATGCCCCGGACCTTTTTCCTTTGTTTTCGTATTTATCGACCCACCCGCCGGTGAGTCCCTTCTTTAGAACCGAACAGTACTCGTCGCCCAAAGGGGCCAAAGCGGAAATAATTGTATCTACAGCCTTATCATAGGGGGTAACGACCTTCACCGAACTCAATAAGGAGACCTTCGTATCCCAAAGTTGAAGGGGTTTTTGGCTCAAGACCCGAGAACGCAGGGCGTAATACTTATGTAAAGTTGGAAGGTGATTTCTTACGGTTTCGACCAGATTTGTATAAACGTTTTTGGAAACTTGGTCTGGAAAAAGGGCTGCTTCTAAAGAACTTGAAAAGTTGCGGATCTTTGCTTGGTATACGTCGAGCTGGATACTTCCGGTATAGAGAGCTGCGAGAGTGTTTTTATGGACTTCGAATCCCTTGTGAAATTGGACAAAACTGTTTTCCCGCACTTTTCGGTCTTCGTGTTGAATGAGAGACCCGTAGCTCGACTGGGTAAGCTCTTTTTCTCCTTCGGGGGTTTGAATCTTCCCAAAATCTAGGTCGACATCGGTCAGGGCTCCAAAGGCTTTTTGCGCGGTTTGATTCGCTTCACCGGCCATGGCCAGAGCTCGTTCTTCATTTGGGCTAAGAATATGGGGTCGAAAACGGGCAAGTTTTGTTAGGAAGATTCGATATCTTTCGAGGCTTGGATTGTCGAGGTATTTCTCGAGGGTATCCTGGGAAAGGGCCTGGATTTCTGGTCGAAGGTAGCTAATCTCCGAGTCCGCCTGTACCGCTGACTGCATATAGCGGTTTTGACGACCCTGATTTTTCGAATCTCCTGCATCCTCATTAAAACGCAAGAATGAATAGTACCCAAGGCGTTCGCCCAGTTCCTCGTGAGAAAAATAGAAGTCCAAACATTCTTTGAACTTTTCTGGACTTTCAGCGAGTTGTCCCTTAAAAGACCCTAAGGTTGGGATATTTTGCTTGAATTCTTCAAAAGCCTTTTCCCATGCCCCTTCGGAAGGGTAAAGAGAGGCCAAGTTCCAAGCGTCGGTGGCCTTTACGTTTTTTCTTTCGGGTAGAGTGCTCATCGGTTGCTTGCTCCTTCGGTGTAGAGTTTTCGTAAGCTTGGTTGGAGGACAAAATACGCCTTCGCCCTGTGGGACTGGACAGCCTTTTCGTCTTCTTTCATATCTGCCACAGAAATGAGGTCCGGTGGTATTCGCATAATAGGATCGTAACCAAACCCGGTCTGACCGTCGGAAGGCATTTCGGCCACAATCCCTTCCCATATTTCTTGGCTCGACCAAAAATGATCGGGCCCAAGATAACATACGAGGCTACAGATGTAGTATCCCCGACGGTCAACGATTCCTTTCATTCTTTCGACGAGTAAAGAAGTTCTCTGCTGATCGTTTTCTGGGGGATTTTCTAATTCACTTCCATAACGGGCTGAGTAGAGACCCGGTGCACCACCGAGGGCCGGAACACAAATACCCGAATCATCGGCGAGGACAGGAATCCATCGGCCAGTTTTTCGATACATCAGTTCGGCGGTGTGCCGGGCCTTACCAAAGGCGTTCTCAAAAAAGGAAGTTCCGGTCTCTTTAAAACTCTCTTCCTTTACGAGACCTAAGAGTTCCGGGCCCACAAAGGGTAGGTCAGGGTCGATGAGGGTAAACTCCTGTACCTTGTGGGGATTATTACTGGCAATTACTACAGGATCCATTCCTCCGGTATATCATACCTGGGCTTAGGAGGACAACTCCGCCAATAGTTCGCGGATTGTAGGCTCCACACTGTCCCAGTAAATTCGAAGATAGTACATGGTGGAGTCGATACTTCCCTTTGGGACCCCGAGGATTCGTGCCAGGTCGGTGTGGGTAGGGGTAAGGGTTTGCACCTCCATCCTTCTGCTAGTTTTGGCTATTCTTCGCCGGAAGAACTTCTCCCGGTGCTGGTAGAGTATTCTCGTTTCTGGGGGAAGGGTATTCCAATTTTGTAGGGCTCTATGGGTTTCATGAAGCTCTTCCAAAAATTTCGAACTTAAATCGGACAGCCTCATTCGTTCGTGCCACATTGGTTCCATTAGGTCCAGTATTTCGGCACGTTTTTCGATCAACCAGTTTGGGTCAAGGTTCACCCTTCGGCCCAGTATTGTCAGAAAACGGTCTCGTACCCAGACGCTATTCTTGAGCACGTAAATAACGATACGTCGGTCAAAGGGGGAGAGGCTATTTAAATCGGAACTATATACCGTCTTTTTTGTCTCGACTGCTTTTGCGGCCCTTTGGGAATCTTCGACAGTCCAAGATATCTCAGGTGTACAAGAGGAATAGGTGTCTCGATCGGAGGCAATTTCAATGACCTGCATCGCCCGATGGTAAGATTTTCTTCGAGCGGTCCAGAAAGTCCGAAGACGAAACCGTATTGCGCTGGATAGTAAAGCCTCAAAATCTTTTCCTTGGTCGTCGAAACCTCTAATAAGACGTTCAACCCGGGGAATTATGAGGCTTATAAACTCGTGCCATTCTTCTTGGGGTAAGGGACAATGGGGGCGCAGGTAGGAATAGACGAAAAGGATCGAAGCCTCAAGAACCTTCTGGAACTCTGCTTCTCCCTTTCGATATTCGAGTAATAATTCGGTAAGCTGGCTTCGCATCGCACGATCTCCTTTGCAAAATAGATTTGAAAAACTCTTCCTTTTGAGCTCTCTGCAAAGTGTTTTGAAATGTACATCCCTCCCGGAAAAGTGTAGACCTCGCATAAAAACAATCATCTGGAGACCTCTGTAATCTCGTATTCTAGCCAAGTTTGATCACAGCATCGAAACGACCTAAGAGCCTGAACCGGTCAAGAATAGGGTCGAGAAGTTTCCAAGCCCTTTGTGGGCAGGTGATCAGTATATACCCTATTAGAAAAATGAGAAGTTTTTTGTTTCAAAAAATTTAAGGATAAAGTAAAAAAAAATTATATTATATCTAAAAAATCAATACCATTGCCCGCCACAACCCTTCGGGTAATAGTTTTGCCATACATCATACTCAAATATCGAGGATGAATACCAGGTTTAAGAATTTTTTCGGTCCTCAGGACGGCTACATTTTCGGGGCTCAATATCGTGCCAGGATAGAGATCAATCAGAGCATGAATGCTCCTATTGGTCCGTCCATAATTGTCTTTCTCCGAAGATGCTAGAGCCTTAGCTCCGGTGCCGAGTACCCCAAGGACTTTCGTTTCTCCATAGATGTGCACAATTTCCTCCAGAACCCGGCTTTTTTTCATCCCGTTCCAAGACCGAAGCTTTCTTACAAGCGTAGAAAGGTTCGAAGGCTCCAGGGCAATAAGGTCGTCAAGTCCACCGTCGGCATGGGACAAAGTAAAATGTTTCTCGACCCAGGGGGCGTCAAAGATACCAGCAAGGGCGGGAACCAAGAGAGGGTCTTGACTATGGTCCGATACCCCTACAGGCACCCCAAAAATTCCTTGGAGATGGACGAGTACCCGAAGGTTATAGTCTTCTTCCGGGGCGGGGTAGGCAGTAACACAATGGAGTAAGGCGACCTCGGCCCCACCTTCCGCAACCAAACGAAGGGTTTCATCAATGTCGGCGAGGGTCGAAACCCCTGTCGATAACAATAACCGAAAGTCCGGTCGAGATAGGAACCTCAGTAGCTCATGGTGATTCAGTTCGGGGCTAGCAATTTTGAACCACGATTGACCAAGGTTAATAAGGTCCGCGGCACTCTCAATCCCAAAGGGTGTACACAGAAACTGTACCCCGTTGGCACGGCACATTTTTTGGAGGGTCCTATAGAAGTCAATTGGTCGCTCAAGATCTTCGAAGACCTCGTAGAGCGAAGTTGGCCCACCAGGTAGTGATACCTCGCCAGTTCGTGGATGAAGAATTTCCCGGGCAAGGACGTGTTGGAATTTTACAACCTCAACCCCCGCTTGGGCGGCTGCCTCAATAAGGGCCCGGGCTTTTTCCAGGTCCCCTTGGTGTCCGGTGCCAACCTCCGCAATTATCTGAGGGGCTCGAAAATCCCCTTGGGGAATTCCCGGGATATCCAAGACTATTTCCTTGGAAGGATCTTGTCGAATCCTAGGTAGGGTCTGAGAGCCTCGGGCATAACAACCGAACCATCGGCCTGCTGAAAGTTCTCTAGAATAGAAATAATTCCCCGAGAAACAGCAATAGCCGTTCCATTCAGCATGTGGACAAAGCCCTTTCCCGAATCACCCTTGTAGCGGACGCCCAGTCGACGGGCCTGGAAGTCTGTACAGTTTGACGTAGAGGTTACCTCGCCCCAATCGCCCTCATCCCCTCGGCCAGGCATCCAGGCTTCCAGATCGTACTTGCGATATGCGGGGGCACCTAGGTCCCCGGTACAGGTATCCACGACTCGGAATGGAATTCCCAAACCGGAAAAGATTTCTTCTTCAACTTCCCGAAGTTCCTCGTGAATCCGGTCACTGGTTTCGGGAGTCGCGTACACAAACATTTCTACCTTTGTAAATTGATGGACCCGGTAAAGACCCTTCGAAAACTGTCCGGCCGCTCCGGCTTCCCGGCGAAAGCAGTGGGATACCCCAGCGTATTTTATGGGGAGACTCGCCTCATCTAACATTTGGTTCATGTGGTAGCCACCCAGGGTAATTTCTGCAGTGCCAACCAGGGCGGTTCCGGTTCCTTCGAGGGTGTAGATGTTACTTTCTTCGCCTCGGGGATTAAATCCGATGCCTTCGAGGACTTCCTCTTTGGCTATATCGGGGGTAATTACTGGAATGAAGCCCTTTTTTTGAAGTATATCTAGGGCGTAACGAACTAATCCCAGTTCGAGGTAGACCCCTTCGTTTTTAAGGTAATAGAATTTTGGGCCGGTTACGGTAGTAGCTGAATCAAAGTCGATAATATCAAGTTTTGCCCCGAGTTCTACGTGATCTTTAGGAACAAAATGAAAGGAGGTAGGTTTTCCAATCCGCTTAATTTCCAAGTTGTCTTTGTCTTCTTTTCCAACTGGAGCCGCCGGGTGGGCTCGATTTGGTATTCGACGAAGTTCAAACTCTAGTTCTTTTTCGGTGGCTCCCAGAGCGTCTTCCACCGAGGGAATCTTTTCTTTCAAGGCCTTTCCCTCGGCCACCAGGGCCTGCCGGGCTTCAGCATCCATGGACCCTTTCATTTTTTGGGCGTTGTCATTTCGTTGTTTACGTAGATCGTCGAGTTCTTGAATGAGTTGGCTTCGCCTCTCGGCCAAGGATACGACCTTGTCGGGATCGGCGCTCATGTGCCGATTTTCAATGTTCTTTTTCACTTCTGTGAGATTGTCGCGGATATATTTAAGGTCTAACATGATTCTTGGGATTTTATCCTAGGAGCAACCGATAGGGAAGCCACCTCGGATTCAAATACCTAGGACTCTAGTTCCGTACTCCTTCGGGTAGCTGCTTCGACCGCAGCGATGAGGGAATACGAAAAACCGTGTTTTTCTAACTCTGTTATTCCTTCGATAGTTGTACCCGCCGGGCTACACACTCGGGAAATATACTCAACAGGATTGGTAGTGGTGGAGCGAATCATAGAAATCGCCCCCTCCATAACGTCCATCGCAACCGATAAAGAAGAGTTGTAGGGAATTCCCACTTTTGTTCCGGCTAGGGCCATAGCCTGGAGGTAAGCGAAGGCGAAGGCAATGCCCGAGCCAGAAACTCCTGTGACCGCCGACATGAGTGATTCTTGTACTTCGAGGGCAGTTCCTATACTTTGGGCCACATCAAAGGCTAGTTCCCGAAACTCCGATCCTGCAGAGTCGGAAAAGCTCACCCCCACCAAAGCCTTCTGCACGCTGGCCGCCAGGCTAGGCATAAATCGAGCCACTGTTGTCGCCCCGGTAGCCTGTATCACCGATTCGATAGTCTTTCCGGCCAAAATTGAAATTATAGGCGTTTGGCCAAGGAGAGGTTTCAGCCCGACGCCGAGGGAAACTAGATCCTGAGGTTTTATGGCCAACACGAGGATTTCTACGTTGTTGACCAGATCGGACAGATTTTTCGTGCAATCAATTGCCCCGTAGGTCTCGACGGCTTTTTTGGCTTGGGCAGGAAACTTTTCTGCAAAGCGAACTTGTATATCCGGGTTCCTTTGGCGCAAGCCCTGAACCATCGCCTCGCCCATATTTCCGAATCCAACTATGCCAATTGATTTCATGTTTCTCTCCTCACCGTCCCGAAGTTTGGTAACTGGGACCTTCGATTTGTAATCCTTCGAAGTCATTTTGTCGAGCGACTTCAAAGGCACAAATGGCTACGGCATTCGAAAGATTTAAACTCCGGGCTCCTGAGCGCATGGGAATTCGAATAGCCCGGGACCCGGCCCATTGAAGAATTTCCACCGGTAACCCCTTGGTTTCTTTACCAAAAACCAGGTAAGGCGAATCGGGGTAGGGTATTTGGTCGTAGCGATACCTAGCCTTCGTGGTCAAACAGAAGGTTCTTTCTTCCCATCCCGGGTCATTTTCTGAACAACTACGGAAAAAATCTTCCCAAGAATTGTATTCTTCCAAATCAACTAAATGCCAATAATCCAATCCAGCTCGCTTCACAGATTTTTCATCGATGGAAAAACCAAGGGGCCCTATAAGGTGGAGTTTTGCTCCCAATACGCCACAGGTACGGGCAATATTTCCGGTATTTTGAGGAATTTCGGGTTCGTGTAGGACCAGGTGGATCACCTCGGGGCACCTTGGTTTCTATGCTTTTCAACCTCTGAAAATACGCTGGTATAGTCTGGCTCCTGACTAACATCGGGAACAAGTTCGCAATACAAGAGTCGAGACCCGGAATCCAACAAAAACACAGCCCGAGCAAAGAGGCCTTTGAGCGGACCAGAAACTATTGTGACACCTAAGGTGTCTCCAAAACTCGTATCCCGGACCGATGAAAAAAGTCTTGTATGACGAAGATTTTCGTGGCGTAAGAATCTATGGAGGGCGAAGGGTAGATCGCGGCTTACGGTATTCACTTGGACGTCGAGCATCGACACTGTGCGCTCGTCAAACTCCCTGGCGCTTGCGGCGCATACGCCCGTATCTAAGGACGGTACGATGTTGAGGATAGTAAACTCGCTGTCGTTTCGCGTAACACACACTTCCTCGAGGTCGACACTCGTAACCCACAGCTCCGGTACGGTTGAACCAAGACGGGGTAATTCGCCGTAGGTGATAATTTCTTTGCCCTTAAAACAGACATTGGCCATTCTGGTAAGGTACTTCCCAGAACTTTCACCGGCAAGACTTTTATAGTGCCCCAAACCTTGTGGGAATAAAATTATTTTTGAAAAAGTTCAATCAGAATCGGCATTTTGCCTTGTAATAGAGAGTTA
>JAACWS010000014.1 GCA_009991955.1 Spirochaetales bacterium | reverse complement strand
ACACTGTTCAGGGTCTGTTTCGAATCGGTCTTGTGGGCTTTCTCCAGTTTGTCTCGTTTGAGTTTTTGCTTCCGAGTCATTCGCCCTTTTCGTTTGAGCACCGAGAGTCCCAGATCGTAGATGAACTCGTACTCCTTACCGGCGAGGATGTTTATGTTGTTGAGGTGATATAGATTTCTTGGTGTAGTACCCCACGTGAAAGGTGCGGTAGCCGAAGGTGCGACCGCAGTTGGCGCAGCGGTAGCGGGTGACCTTTCCGATTATAGAGGTCCCCATATTTCTATTCACTACAAGACCATGGTTGCTGATTCAAATTTTTGAAAAAACTTTTTTTTCCACAAGGTTTCGTGCACTGCTATCGTATCACATTTCGTGTTGATTCCCAGCAATATGGGTCATCCTGGCCCACTATACTGAAGCCCAAAGCCCATTGGGTCATAATACCCCAAGGGCTGCGAATCCGCAATTCTATCTTCGGAAAACGAAGATAGTAAATTATTATATAGTAAGGAATTAAAAAATATTAAAAAAATCGAATGATGGCACGGCGTTTGCATAGTGTAAGGTACAAACGAGGAGGCATCATGGCCATTGCAGACCGAACCTTAACCACCGACGCGGAGAACATTCTCTCAGTCTACCTCAAAGAAATCAATCGAATTCCCTTGCTTACCCGAGAAGAAGAAGATCGATACGCTCGAGCAGCTAGAGATGGCGAAAAATGGGCAAAAGATAAACTCGTACAAGCGAACCTGCGGTTTGTTGTGAACGTGGCAAAAAAGTACCAAAATCAGGGTCTACCGTTGACTGACCTCATTAGCGAAGGAAACATTGGACTCATGAATGCCATCGAGCGATTCGACGTGGACAAAGGGTACCATTTTATCTCCTACGCGGTATGGTGGATTAGACAAGCCATTCTCAAAGCTATCTGCGAGAAGAGTAGAATGATACGCCTTCCTTTGAACCGGGCCAATGAGCTCGTTCAGATAGAAAAGGCCAGAAAAGACATCGCAGGACAAAAGTCGAGTGAAATGGAAGAAATTATGGAAATTGCCCGGATCCTCAACATGAATCCGGACCACGTTAAAGACTTAGTGCATATCGCTCGAGATCATATCTCCCTGGAAACCCCTGTATACGCGGAAAAAGATAGCTCTAATCTTGGGGACTTCGTGGAAGATACTATGTACCGAACTCCAGATGAAGAAGTAATCCACGACTCCTTGAAAAACGATATTAACACAATCTTGGCGACCCTCTCGGAGAAAGAAGCGGAAATCATTCAATATCGCTTTGGACTCAACGGTCGCTCGCCCCTAAGCCTCAAAGAAATAGGTGACCGCTACAACTTAACAAAAGAACGAATTCGACAGATCGAAAAGAAAGCGCTCAAGCGTCTTCAGCATCCGACACGATCGAAATACCTCGAAGCCTATATCGCCTAAAAATCTCTCTCCTCTTTTCTTCCCACGGCTTGGGACCTCTGGAATCTTGTTTGTTGTTTAATACGGTCATTGGAGAACATTGACCTACGAGCTTCAAACTCTCAAAGGAAATAGATTCCAGAGGGTACCTAACCGCCGTGCTTTTTTTGATTTGACAGCCTTCAGAAGTGGCCGTACCCTAAGAAAGAACTATTGAACTTTTTTACACCACGGAGGTAACTGTATGGCGGTCAAACGGGTCTACTTTTTTGGAGGCGGCGGAGCCGAGGGTTCTGCAGACATGAAGGGCCTCTTGGGGGGCAAGGGTGCAAACCTAGCGGAAATGGTGAATTTGGGTATTCCTGTCCCCCCGGGATTCACAATCACTACCGAAATGTGTGATGAGTACTACGAGCTCGGCCGAAAGCACCCAGAAGATTTGGTTCATGAGGTTGAAGAGCATCTGCATCGACTTGAAACGGTCGAAAATAAGCGGTTGGGCGATCCAAAGGATCCTTTACTTGTCTCGGTACGCAGTGGTGCCGCAGTTTCCATGCCTGGCATGATGGATACGATCCTCAACCTGGGACTGAACGATGTAGCTGTCAAAGGATTGGCAGCGATAACCAACAATGAGCGTTTTGCGTGGGACAGTTATCGGCGGTTTATTAATATGTTTGGTAATGTGGTAAAGAATATCCCCCACGATGCCTTCGAAAAAGAACTTGAAAAAGTAAAGTACAAAAAAGGCGTCGAAGAAGATACTGGCCTGGACTCGAATGATCTTCAAGAAGTCGTAAAATTCTATAAACAAGTCTACAAGAAACATACCCATGAGGATTTTCCTCAGGATCCGAAGGCCCAACTATGGGAAGCTATCGACGCAGTTTTTGGCTCGTGGATGAGCGAAAAGGCTATAAAGTATCGAGCTATCAATGAAATAAAGGACCTTAAGGGCACCGCAGTTAACGTAGTAGCGATGGTATTCGGAAACTTTGGGGATGATTCAGGAACTGGTGTGTGCTTCAGCCGAGACCCCTCGACGGGAGAAAAACAATTCTATGGTGAGTTTCTCATCAACGCCCAGGGCGAAGACGTTGTTGCCGGTATTCGAACTCCCTTAAAGATATCTGCCCTTGAAGATAATAACCCCGAAATATATCGCCAATTGGTTGCAGTAAAGGACAACCTAGAAGCCCACTACAAAGACATGCAGGACATGGAGTTTACAATCCAACAGGGTAAGCTCTATATCCTCCAAACTCGAAATGGAAAGCGAACCGGAGCCGCAGCTATTAAGATCGCAGTGGATATGGTAAGTGAGGGGGTCATTACCAAAGAAAAGGCTCTTACCCGAGTAACTCCTTCCCAGCTTGAGCAGGTCTTTCACCCAGCCATTAATCCTGCTATTAAGAAACAGATTAAAGCAATCGCTAAAGGACTCAACGCAAGTCCCGGCGCCGCGACAGGTCAAATCGTATTTTCCGCCGATGAGGCCGAGGCCTGGGTAGCCAAGGGAAAGAAGGTAATGCTCGTTCGTCCCGAGACCAGCCCCGAAGACATTGGTGGTATGAACGTTGCCGAGGGTATTCTCACCTCCACCGGAGGAATGACCAGCCATGCGGCGGTTGTTGCCCGCGGAATGGGTACCCCCTGTGTTGCTGGTTGTAAGAAAGTCCAAATCGTTGGCAAGAAAATGATGGCCAAAGGAAAAGAGTACAAAGAAGGAGACTGGATCACTATCGACGGAGCAACCGGCGAAGTTTTCGAGGGTCAGGTAGACCTGGTCGAGCCAGAAATCAAAGAAGAAATGACCAGCTTCCTCTCTTGGGCAGACGAAGTGCGAAAGAATAGCTTCCGGGCTGGCAAGGGGCTAAAGGGATTTGGAATTCGAACCAACGCCGACACCCCTGTTGACGCAAAACGGGCTCGAGCCTACGGCGCCGAGGGCATTGGGTTATGTCGTACTGAACACATGTTCTTCGAAGAAGATAAGATTCGAATATTCCGGGAAATGATCGTTGCCGCGGATAAGGAAGCCCGAGAAAAGGCCCTCAAAAAACTCCTTCCCCTACAACAAAAAGACTTCGAAGGCATATTCCAGGCCATGGACGGTCTACCGGTAACTATTCGCCTTCTCGACCCACCCCTTCATGAGTTTGTACCCAAAACCGAGGAAGCGATCAAAGAACTGGCAAAAATTGCTGCAATTTCGACCCAACAACTCAAGAACAAAATTCGAAGTCTCCACGAAGAGAATCCTATGCTCGGACACCGAGGTGTTCGATTAGGTATTACCTTCCCCGAGGTCTACAGGATGCAAGTTGAAGCAATCATACGGGCGGCTTTGGTAGTTGGAAAAAAAGGTATCAAGGTGATTCCCGAAATTATGATCCCCCTCGTCGGCCACGTAAGAGAACTGCAAATTATGCGAACCCACTGCGAAGATGTCATACAAAAAGTCTTGGCCGAAACCGGAGGATCGGTAGCATACAGCATAGGCACCATGATCGAGGTACCTCGAGCCACCCTGGTGGCTGATCAACTCGCCAAACACGCCGATTTCTTTAGCTTCGGTACCAACGACCTGACCCAAATGACCTACGGCTTTAGTCGAGACGATGTAGGTTCCTTCGTGCCCCAGTACATTACCGAGGGGATCTTGGAGGACGATCCTTTTGCGAAACTCGATCAAGATGGTATTGGCCAGTTGGTAGAGTTAGGTATTGGGAAAGGTCGACAAACCAATAAGAACCTCAAGGTAGGTATTTGTGGAGAGCACGGGGGAGAACCGAGCTCGATTGATTTCTGTTATCGGGTAGGTATGAACTATGTGTCGTGTTCGCCTTTCCGAGTTCCTGTTGCTCGACTGGCCTCCGCCCAATCGGTACTGGCGAATAAAAGCTAGTGTTGGTGGGGGTCAGAGGATATCTGATGCCAGCCCGCAGACCTTTGACAGGGCCTGCGGGTTTTTTTGTGGTTTTAACGAACCCGCTTGGTTATACTCGCCCTGGAGGTAGTCCCTTTGACGAAGCTCAAACCTTTTCTCTTTTTTGATTTCGACGATACTTTGGTCGATTTCCAGGCCTGCGCCCGGGTTGCCATGAAAGTCGCTCTTACGAAGCTTGGTCAGAGCTACACCGATGAAGACTACCAGACTTACCAAGAAATTAATCATGGTTGGTGGAAAAGGCTCGAGGCCGGCGAGATTACCCGAGACGAGTTACGCTTTGGTCGTATTCGCGACTTTTTCTCCGCTATGGAGTGGACCCACCTCGATCCGACCCTTGGGACCGAACTATTTATGCAAGAGTTGGGTGGGCAGGTCGTTCTTTATCCCGATGCTCAACCGGTGGTGCTCGAGCTCCAAGCCCAGGGGTGGAAAATCGGCCTCATCTCTAATGGGTTACCGGATGTTCAGCCCCAGCGTATTTCTCTTGCGGGGTTCGAGGGTATCTTCGACCCGGCCATTATCTCGGGACAGGTGGGTTTTCAGAAACCTGACTCCCGAATCTTTACCCTGGCTTCTAGTCGGGCCCGTAAGGCGGGCAGGCTTTTGGCCGACCAAAAAATCATTATGATAGGCGATAACCCCGAGGCCGACATACGTGGTGCCCGGGAGGTTGGATGGGAGACCCTGCAATTTGTGCCCGAGAAAACCCCGCCTGGGAAAGGACAGTTTTCCCAGTGGGCAGATTTCTTACCGGCACTCGAAGAATTGGTACAGAACCTCTAGTTCTCGGTTCGTTTTTCTATCTTTGCCCAGGTGTCCTTGAGGGTAACCGTACGATTGAAAACCGGTACTTCGGGTGAGAAGTGTTCCGAGTCGGGTGTAAAATACCCATGTCGCAGGAACTGATACCCTAACCCTATCTTTGCCTGACGAATTGCGGGCTCGCCAAGGGCCCGGACGGTAGTAAGACTTTCAGGGTTAAGGTAGTCGGTGTAGTCCTTACCTTCCTCGATGTCTCCCATATCCCTTTTGGTAAAGAGGGTGCTATACAGCCTTACCTCAGCCTCCACACAATCGGCAGCATGAACCCAGTGGAGGGTACCCTTTACCTTTCTGCCACCTGCTTCTCCACTTCGTGAATCGGGGTCGTAGGTGCATCGTAATTCCGCTATAGACCCATCGGTATTCTTTACAACCTCATTACAGGCAATGATATACCCGTGCTTGAGTCGAACTTCTTTACCCGGCGATAGACGGAAGAACTTCTTTGGTGGATCTTCCAAAAAATCTTCAGCTTCAATGTAGAGTTCCCGGCCAAAGGTGATGGTTCGGGTTCCCGCATTCCCATCTTCGGGGTTATTGTCGGCGGGAAGGGATTCAACTTTACCCACGGGCCAATTTGTTAAGACTACCTTAAGTGGATTCAAAACTACCATAACCCGGGGAGCGGTTCTGTTTAATTCTTCGCGAACGTAGTATTCCAGGGCCGAGAGCTCAATCATTCCATCGGTCTTGCTCACTCCAATAGCCGTAACAAAGGCACGAATTGCAGATGGCGGATATCCCCGTCGGCGAATCCCTGTCAGGGTTGGCATCCGAGGGTCATCCCAACCCTTGACCAAGCCTTTTTGCACTAGGTCCAGGAGCTTTCGCTTACTCATCATCGTGAAGCTAAGGTTCAAGCGATTAAACTCGATCTGTCGGGGAGGGTGGGGTATCTCTAGTTGTTCGAGAAACCAATTATATAAGGGGCGATGATTCTCAAATTCAAGGGTACAAATCGAGTGGGTAACCCCCTCGATAGCATCGCTCTGACCGTGGGCCCAATCGTACATCGGGTAGATACACCATGTATCACCTGTTCGGTGGTGGTGGGCGTGTTTAATACGGTACATAACCGGGTCCCGCATATTTAGGTTCGGATGGGCCATATCAATTTTCGCCCGTAGGACCATCGCACCGTCGGGTAGGCTTCCCTCTTTCATCTTCTGAAAGAGTTCGAGGTTAATATCGACTGGCCTGTCCCGAAAAGGACTTGGCTTACCCGCTAGAGTTGGGGTCCCACGATTCTGGGAAATTTCTTCTGGAGATTGTTCGTCGACGTAGGCTAACCCTTCTTTAATGAGAAAGGCTGCCCACTCGTAGAGCTGTTCAAAGTAGTCCGAGGCGTAGAATTCCCTATCTTCCCAGGTAAAACCGAGCCACTGAATATCCTGTCTAATGGAATCTACGTATTCTACGTCTTCTTTGACCGGATTCGTATCGTCAAAACGTAAATTCGTTCTTCCACCCCACTCGGTGGCTATTCCAAAGTCCAAGCAGATGGCTTTGGCGTGGCCAATATGGAGATACCCATTTGGCTCGGGTGGGAATCGGGTAACAACTGGGGGCGAGAATCGACCAGTTTCCATATCGTCTTTTACCCATTGTCGTACAAAATCTAGTCCGAGGCGTGTTTCATCACTCATAGTGGGGGATTATAACAAAAAGGGTTTTGTATTGCATAGCCGACAGAAATACAGGGGTTTGGAGATAGAAGTGGAAGCATTCATAGATTACTTCGACGGTCCTACCCTTATGGTTCCTGTTATTTTGGCTGCACTACTTTAGGTCGCAGTACTCGGTGGGTTGGTGGGTACTGAAAAAGGAAAAAGCACCAACCTGCGGGGATTAGAACCCTTATGCCAACCTAAGAGATAAGATAAGGAACGAGGACCGCACCGTCTTTCCCCGAAAGACCAAGAAACACCGCTATAATCGCAAAACTCAAGGGAATAACTCCCGTTCATCACCTTTATTGCCAAGTGAAAAGGAATATTGTGTCACCTCAATCCCTTCTGCCCGAAGTTGGAAAATTTGTTCTTCAAGACCGTCCCCGGAAGGAATCCGGAGTGTTCCCCCAGCACCGACAACTCGATGTCAGGGCAAATTCTATAGGGTACTAGGTGTGGAGTCCTCGAACTCCCTGTCGTGTGCCTCGTGGATTTCCCGCTCGACGAGCGACCTTGCCGTAGGTGAGGACCTTTTTTGGTGGAATAGCAGAAATTTCTCCGATGATTCCTAGGGTGAATTCGGTCATTTTGGTCGCCAGTTACACAAAACCAAAGACAGGGGGAAAGACAGCTACTACGACTATCGCCCAAGCGGCGTAAACCGACAGAAAATCGGTCTGCCACTTTTCTATTCGTCTAAATCCGGACCCCGTATGGAGAAATTGCCCATAGAGAACCCCGGACCCTAGGAGATTTGCAAGAAGTATAAGGTTTACCCCCAGGGCAGCGACTCGATTTGGAGTTAGGCCATAATCGGCGATTCTCGATCCAATTGCAAATAGAGCAATACCATCGGCAATAAGGGCACTCATTACGACGATCATTTGAGCCGTATCCGAGACCCCGGGACTTTCACCCGGTTCCCGAGCAGAAATTGAATAGACGAAGAGTCCCAGGACCACAAGAAGCAGACCATCGAAGGCAAGAAGTAGATCTCGATTGGGTTGAAACCCGTCACTACTGAGGAGAAAAAATCCAAGAAAAATGATAATCGCCCCACCAAAGAGAGGAGTAAAAACCCGGGCCAAGACCGGTGCTAGATTCTCGATTACCCTCTGTTTTGCTTCTACTAACCATCCGGCAAAAACTAATCCACCCGCGGCCCCTAGGGGAAGAATCCAGCTTTCAAAAAAGTGTTCCACATCAATACCCAAAAGACCAAAAAGAACAGCAGAAAAACCGATTAAGACACCCCCTCCCAAAACCAATAGGACAAAATAGATAGCCCACTCCCCAGAGAAACGAATAAAATCCATTCGACCACCTACTTCTCTCCATCGATTGTCTGCGTACACCGTACCAACAATCAGCCATAGGGCAAGGGGGAGGTGGAGACCAACGAGAATCTCGGTTGACCCTTGAAGAACCAGAGGATAGAAATTGGCAAAAAAGAGACCAATGGCAAGCAGGGCCCCGGACCTACCTAACGAAACCCAGTTTGCCTTCCGCTTCCAGGCAAAAAATACCCCCAAGAACGGAAAAACCAATCCAGATACATTTCTAATGTAGAAACTCTCAAGGGTAGGAGGATCGTAGAACCCCAAAAGAGACGGCAATTTTACCAATAAACCCGCTAACAGAGATAGAAGAAGGACAAAAGCAAGTCCATTAGTCCCACGAGAATCGGTAGCTGAAAGAACTAACTGTTTCCACAAACGCTCGGAGTGTTCTCGGGCAAATTCCCGAGATAGAGAATCGATGTCTCCAAGACGTTTTACCCCTACTAAGAAAGATTCCTCGGGGTTCAGTCCTCCTTGCTCAAGGGTTGCCATTTGTTGTCGCAGGTGATCTTCGAGCTCGTCTATATCTGTGGCAACCAGGGTCTGATGACGGCGAAGGTAATTGCGCCATTCGTCTACTTGATTTTCGATCGAGTTGCCGGGTTTCGTTGCGTTCATGATGAGAATCCTTTTAAAGGAGGAGTCGAAAGCTCTTGAGCGAGGGATTGCCATAGCTGACGCAGGGTGGCATCAACTGTCTGCCACTGGGCTCGCTCTTGAGTGAGCTGTTTTTTTCCTCGGGGGGTCAGGGAATAGTATTTTCGTTGCCTTCCGGACTCCGACTTTTCCCATCGAGATTGTATGAGATCGGCTCTTTCTAAACGATGAAGAACGGGATAGAGCATTCCGTCGGTCCACTCGAGGGCGCCACCGGATACCTCTCGGACCCTTTGTAGAATTGCGTATCCATAGTTGTCTTGCTCGGCGAGAATTGCCAACACCAAGGGAGTCGAGGAGGCTGCGACAAGGTCTTTACCTATTTGGTTAGGTGTGTGCATAGCACTATTATACATAGATAGTCTATGTATGTAAAGCAGTAGGTATCGGGTCTGACCCTTTACCCTTTCCTTGAGGGAAGGGTTCGGTTCGAGCACCATCGAAGAAAGGCATAAAGGAGAACCCAATGCAAGAAAAAGAGAAAAAGCCCTAGGTTGTAAACATTGAAGAACTCCCCTGAAAAAACACCAATTTCCGGACCGCCCAATGGACCGGTGAATTTCTACAAATGAAAACTAGGTTCTTAGCCTCGGGTAGAGGGGTAGAATTAGAAATTCACACGGACACCGATCAGTTCCTACGAATCGAAGCTGGTAAGGCCCGAGTGGCGATGGGCCCGGGAAAAGCTACTCTCGACCAGGTCTTTGAGGCTGAAGACAAGGCCGCAATTTTTATTCCAACTGGATACTGGTACACTTTTTATACTATTGGGGACGAACCTCCAAAAATGTATTAGAGCTACGCCCCTTCTCAGCACCCTGTTGGAATGGTCCGTGAAACTTTCGAGATTGCGATGGAAGCCGAAGAAGACGAAATCAAAATTATACCACGTTTATGTAGCATCGAATATAAAAAGCTACATAAAATACAATCTTAGTTGATTGACATACGAATATGTAACCACTATTATTTTGCTATGAAGCTTCTGGTTGTCGACGACTCGACTATTATGCGCCGAGCCATTCAGAAATACTCATCAAGCTTGCCCCTGAGGATAATCGGTACCGCCTCAAATGGTGCGGAAGCCCTTGAAATGCTCGTAGTTCACGAACCCGACGTAATTACCCTCGATATCACAATGCCAAAGATCGATGGCTTATCGGCCCTTAAGCGAATCATGGAAATCGCTCCCCGAACACGGGTCCTCGTAATTACCGCTCTCTCCGATACCGCCACTGGGATTCAGGCTTTACGATCGGGGGCTCGAGGATTTTTAAATAAACCCTTTACCGAAGCTCAACTGGTGGAAGAGCTGAGGCATGTTTGTGGGATAGATGACCTATGACAGAACAAGAACTCCGAATCTTTATCGACGTTGTAATTGATTACTTTGTCCTTCTGTCCGACGAATCGGCCCGGATGGGGGTTCCTTATATTCAAGAGGGAAAGTCTCAATTGTTAGACTTCACCGGAGTAATCGGAATCTCTGGTGCCCGAAAAGGCGGCATTTTTGTAACCGCAAGTAGCTCAATGCTCAAAGAGCTGGCTTCGCTGATTTTAGAAAGTGACGACGTCGCGCCGGACGAAATTCTCGATATGGTGGGTGAGTTAACGAATACGATCGCTGGTAATGTACGCCGGGAGTTCGGCTCATCTTTTATGATATCGGTTCCTATTATTGTCGAGGGCAGACCTCAGGATCTTCGCCTTCAGATTAAACCGCCGGTGTTTGTCGTGCCAATTAATTGGCGATCCTATCAAGCATTTCTCTCGGTAGGACTGGAATAGGAGCCCCTATGGAAACTTCACTACTCGATACTCTCTGGATACTCGTTTCTGGAAGTTTGGTCTTTCTTATGCAGGCGGGATTTGCACTCCTGGAGTCGGGTCTCACTCGAAGTAAAAACAGCATCAACGTAGCAATAAAAAACCTGACTGACCTGGGAGTGAGTCTTATTGCCTTCTGGCTTTTTGGTTTTGCTTTGATGTTTGGTCCAACAGTCAATGGTTTGATTGGGTGGAAGCTTTTTGCTCTCCGGTCAGGGGGTAACCTCTGGCTTGCGGCTTTTTTCTTTTTCCAGGCGATGTTTTGTTCTACCGCGGCCACAATAGTAAGCGGAGCGGTGGCCGAGCGGATGCGGTATTCCAGTTATATTGTTGCAACTATCCTTCTTTCCGCTCTCGTTTATCCAGTATTCGGTCATTGGGCTTGGGGTGGATTTCTGACGGGAGAAACTTCGGGGTGGCTTGGGAGCCGAGGATTTATTGACTTTGCCGGGTCCACGGTAGTCCACTCCGTTGGAGGCTGGATTTCATTGGCGGCTCTAGTAATAATTGGACCAAGATTGGGCCGTTTTCCGAAAGATGGTCCTGCCCGATCTATTCCGGGAAGCAATATACCTATGGCCGTTGTTGGGGTCATAATTCTGTGGTTTGGCTGGTTCGGTTTTAACGGAGGGTCAACTCTGGCTATGAACGACCGAGTGCCTGTGATTATCACGAATACTGCCTTAGCGGCGGCGGCCGGAATGGTCGGAACTTTGGCTCTGGGGTGGCCGATATTTCGGCGGCCGGACATTTCCTTGGTTCTCAACGGAACTCTCGCGGGCCTGGTAGCAATTACCGCCCCGGTTGCATACGTAAGCGAGTTGGATTCGGTCGTCATCGGGTTAATTGGTGGTGGAGTTATGCTAGGAAGCCAGTTTTTGCTCGAAAGACTCCGGATAGATGACGCCGTTGGGGCTGTTCCCGTTCATTTATTCGCTGGAATTTGGGGTACCCTGGCGGTTGCCTTGTTCGGAGACCCCGAGCTTCTTGGCACAGGCTTGAGTTTTGGCCAACAACTTCTTATTCAATCCCAAGGCATAGTAGTAGCCGGAGTCTGGGCCTTTGGCCTGGCTTATATTTTTTTGAGCATTTTTAATCGAATTTCACCTCTCCGGGTCACTGTAGAACACGAAACCGACGGTCTAAATGTCGCAGAGCACGGAGCGTCTACGGAGATTTATGACTTTTTTCGGGTCCTTGAAATACAAGCAACCCAAGGAGACATGAGGCTTCGGGCCCCCGAAGAACCCTTTACCGAAGTTGGGCAGATTGCCCGAAGATACAATCAAGTTATGGATACCCTCGAAACGAACCTCATTGCCAAGAGCGAGTATCTTTCAATTCTGGACAATGTGTCCGATGGGTTGCTCCTCATAAATGAGAATCTAGAAATTGGGCCATTCTTTTCAAAAGCGACTAATGATGTCCTACGAGGTAGAGCGACCGCGGGCGGAAGTCTTCAAGAAATCTTGCGGCACATTTTGCCCGAGGACTCGAGCTCCTCGGCCACCGATTACCTTGGCCTTCTCTTCGATCCAAAAATAGAAAACCGAACGATAAAAAAACTGAATCCCTTGCGTCGTCGAGAGTTTTTCTTCGATGATGGTTCGGGAAACTTCGATGTAGGATACCTAGAATTTTCCTTCATACGAATTACGAAAGAAGAGAACATCGACCGGGTTATGGTTCTCGTGCGGGATGTTACGAGCGAAGTCAAATTAAGTACCGCGGTCGAGAAAGCCCAGCAAGAAACCCTCAACGAAATGGAACTTTTTTACCGAATGATCCACGTCGACCCCCAACTTCTTGGTGATTTTATCGAAGCCGCCGAAGAACATATCGTAAGGATTAACGGAAATTTGAGCCGAGACACCGAGAATCTCCTTCAAGTCTTAAACGAAATCGGTACAGAGATTCATTCTCTCAAAGGGGATTCCCAATTACTGGAACTGACCTTTATCTCGAGTCCAGCCGAAGCCTTCGAAGACGAAATCCAGAAACTTCGGAAAGAACCCGGCCTAAGCCAAGAGTACTTTGTTGGCCTTGCAGTTCGCCTGAGTGATTTACAGAAGCAGATTACTATAACCCGCGGTTTAATGGAGCGGCTTGCGTCGTTCCAACAGAGCTTTGCCGCTCAAAATGCAACCGGACGGGATCTCCTGCCAATATCCCTCGAAGGACTCGCGGCTCGCTTGGGGACTCAACTTGGCAAACGAGTGCGCTTGGATTCCGATAGTTTTTCTCCTACCGAGATACCTCGTCATATGCGTCGCCAGGTGAGGGATATACTAGTTCAACTTACGCGAAACGCGGTATACCATGGAATTGAAGATCCTAAAGAACGGGAGAATCGAGGAAAAATCGCTGAAGGACTTATTCGTATTTCTTCCTATCTCGATGAGGGGAGAGTTGTACTGGTAGTCAGAGATGATGGCAGGGGGATTGATGCCCGAATGGTTAGGGCAAGAGCCCTCAGGGATGGACTCATATCCGGCAAAGAGAAATTTGCGGAACAGGACTTGGTAAGGCTACTCTTTACCCCGGGATTCTCTACCGCCGAGGACAATGAGTCGGAGGTTGCCGGCCGAGGTATGGGGATGTCTGTAGTTCGCAGTACCCTTGCTAAGATCGGTGGAAAACTCCGCCTCAGTAGTAGAGCCGGGGAGTTTTTAGAGATCGTAATTACCCTTCCTGCAATCGAGGGCGAGGTCGTCATTGTCTGACGATTTCGAGAAACTGTTAGCGAACCGGGAGCGGTTCGAAGAATCTCTTCGTCGAAAAGCGGCGACTCGGGGTGCTCCTCCTGTATCGGAGATGCTCACGGAGTTTTTTGAACGTACTACCGAACCAATGTGTATCACTACTGTTGCAGGTCAATTCTTGCTGGTGAATGCCGCCTTCGGGAGACTTCTTGGATACAGTCCAAAAGAGATTTTTCGTGTACCGGTGAAAGACATTTACGCCCTTCCTTCCGAACGCCGGCGTTTTCGTGGGACTATTGAAGGTAACGGTCGGGCCCACGGGGTGAGTCTAACCCTAAAGACCCGAGGTGGTGCGACTGTGCAATCAACTGTTGATGCGACGGTGTGGCATTTGACCGATGGAAGTATCGGTGGATACATCGGTCTTGTTCATTCCGAACATAGGCAACTTCCTATTGGGCGCGAAATGGAGGTTTTCGACCTAGCCCTAGAAGGGGCGAACGAAGGTTTGTGGAATTGGGACCTGCGAACGGAAGAGGTTCGTTACTCGAACCGATGGAAGGCTATTCTCGGATACGATGACTTAGAAATTCATAACAGCCTAAGCGAGTGGACAAGCCGAATTCACCCCTCGGATTTAGAGGGTTTTCGTGATTCCCTTCGCGCTCATCTCAAGAGAGAACGAGATGTATTCCTATGTCATTTTCGCATGACCCACAAAGATGGCGCTCACCGGTGGATGTTAGTCCGGGGAGTAGCCGAATTCGGTACCGATGGTAAGGCACGACGAATCGCCGGCTCCCTTTCTAACGTCAGCGCTCATATGCAGGTAATAGAACGACTCAAGCAGGAAGGGAGTCTCTTAGAAGAAAAGAGCCGGAACGTTGAAGCCCAAAGGGATGCTTTCGCTCGATACCTACCTGAAGAACTCCGACTTGAGTTAGTCGATCGGGGGGAAGAACAGATTCGGCCACGAAACTCCGAAGCAACTGTACTCTACATTAAAATCGAAGAGGCTGCATTCTACCACTCCCATATCTCGGCTGAACGATTTAGCGTGTTTATTAACGAGCTTTTAAGCGATATTTCCGATCTTATCCACGGTCGTCGGGGTATTGTGGCTCGAACCGAAGGAGATTCGGTAGTAGCCCTCTTTGGTATCTTGGCCCGACACGCCGACGACGTAGACCGAGCCTTCGCTGCCGCCGATAGCGTTCATCGATATGTTCGCACCTACAACGATGTGCGGAATATCGAAGAGGGTCCAAACATCACCTTGAGCATAGGAATAAGCTACGGAATGATATTCACAGGTACTACGGGAAATGTACACCGGATGGAATTTACCTGTTACGGTCTGCCAATCCGACGCGCCCAGATACTTCAGGCCCGGGCCTCGATAGGGAAGTATCCAGTCCTTGCGGACCGAAATGCTGCCGGTCGTGCGTCCCTCTCTTGGTGTATGAAACAGGTCAAGGTACCGACTGCCGATGGATATTCTCTGGCCTTTACGATGAACGAAGTCTCAGATCCCCAGGAGAATAAGGGCTGTATCGATTCCTCATAACTTAAAAATCTCCCAATTCTAAAAGACTCGCGTACTCTCCGGCGCTAAAGATAAGATGGTCGAGTACCGGAATTCCTAAAATTTCTCCTGCTTCTTTTAGACGTCGGGTTACATCACGGTCTTCCTGGCTGGGTTGAAGATTCCCTGAAGGATGGTTGTGGGCTACTAGGATAGCCGCAGCGCGCGTTTCCAGGGCGGGGGCGAAGACCTCTCGGGGGTGTACCAATGTTCGATTCACCAAGCCAATAGAGACCACGAAGGTCCCGAGGACCTCGTGGGCTCCGTTGAGGGCCATACACAAAAAATGTTCCTGCTTGGTCGAGGCGTAGTGGGACAAGAGGGCGAAGGCATCGCAAGGGTTTGTGATTTTTTTTCCGCTCGGCGCGTAACACCGCCGAGCCAGCTCCATGCTGGCACTCATGACCGAAGCTTTTGCGTTACCAATTCCCTTAATTGTTTGAAGGTGCCGGGGCTCTAGTACCCCGGGCAATCCCCGTAGAATAACTGGAAGGGCTTGGGCCGCTAGGTTTTCTACCGGATTTCGGGGCGAGCCCGAACCAATCATCATCATGACCAATTCTTGGTTGGACAGATACTGAATCCCCCGATCTCTGGCCTTCTCCCGAGGACCTCCTAAAAGGGCTGATCCATTCCCGGTTTGTCGGGTTCGACCGTAGTCGATGGCAATTTCTTGTTCTCGTATATCCATACCTTCTATTACCAGGCTGGAAGGCTGTGGGATTGAACTATTAGTCAGATTTCGTAAGAATATTTACAAATTTCGAACTTAATAGCCGGGCAACCCCCATATAAGATGGGCGAAAGCTCAAAGCCTGTCCAACTTGGTACCGGGGTTCGCCCTTTGGGGTTCGATTTTTTCCCAGGTCGTACACGGTCATGTCGCTTGTGCTTCCAAAGAATCGTACATCCTCAGAAGTACATTGTAAATCCTGGGGGTCTGCATCAATAAGACCATAGTCGACTAAGGCTCGAACGCTAGTTTCGCCTGGTTCAAGGTCAAAGATTTGGGCCGACTCGGGCCCATGGCCAATGCTCCCCTCCCCAATAACCCCGTCGGGAGTGCCTTCCTTGGCTTCAATTTCCAGAATCTGGGCTTCGAACTCGAATGAATCCGTATGAAGGGTAAGGAATTGCTCGCCGGTCAAGGGACTTGTACCCATAAAAACGGCTTCTCCAATGCGAAAGTGATTCACTCCTCGGGGGAGTTTTCGATCTTCAATGAGGGGAAGGGTAATACTCGTCCCCCCGGACACGAGTTCGACCTTCTTGGAGAAACTCGCCTCTAAAAGTTGTTTGTACAGGCTCATTTGAATGAGTTTGTCCCGGGTGGGCTCTACCCCAAACAGACATCCAAGGTTCGTTCCTATACCAATAACCTTGACGTGTTCCAAGCTAAAAATCCGTCGATAAAAATCGAGCAACTTTTCGCCCAAGATGCCTTCCCGAAGTTCTCCCAACTCAATCATCACCAAAACATGGTGAAGCACACCTGCCTTTCCCGCGGCCCTATCGAGGGCCTGAATCGTGTCCCATGAGGTGTTCATAGAGATATCAGCGAAGGCTACTATTTCGTCGGCCAACTCCTGGGCCGGAGGTTTGATATAGAGGGTCTGGATCTTTGGGTCGATTTCTTTCACCGCCTGAAGTCCACTAATTCGGCTGTCTCCGATGCTATGAATTCCCTTGCAGACCTCGGGGGTAAGCACCTCGGCCAAGAGATCTTTATTTGCCGAAAGCATCTTCGTAATAAGGCTCCATGACAAGCGGTGGGACTCGAAGTATTGCTGTAAAAGCTGTATGTTTTGGCGGATCTTTTTGGGGTCAACCAGGAGATTAGCCATTGGTTGGAGCCTCCCAGCGCATTTCGGCATATTTCGAGGTGAATCCGAGCTTTTCGTAAAGTCCCTTCGCCGGATTATTGTACTCCACATGGAGGGAGATGGATCCGGAGGTCTGCGCAAAGACTTCGGTCAGTAGCGTCTTTCCTAATCCCTTCCCCCGAAAATCTCGGTGAACCGCGATGTAGACAAGAAAATTGGGTGGTACGTAACCGGACATGCCGGTGGCATTCATTACTACGAGGCCAATCAGGGCGGAAGGATCATTACCTTCTTGGGAAAAGGCCCCGAGAACAAATCCTTTTTCTCTGTTCGGAGCCGAAAGGGCGTAATCGATGGCGTTAGAAATAGCTGAACGGGAGTCCCGGAACTCATCGAGGTGGGTATATAAAAATTCTACAATATTCCCAAGAGAGACCGGATAATTCCCTTGATTCTCTTGGGTAAGTACAGACGAAAAGATACTCATTCATGCTCCTTGTTATTGAGGTGCCCAGGGTGTTTAATGGGTGGACTGTGGGATAAATTATTTAGTACACTAAATAAAGATAACAAAAAGGGGGAAGAAGAGCAAATCGCCCAAGACTAGTCGAGCAATGGAATGACGAATTCTCACAAAAAAGAACTTTAGCCGAGAAAATCCAGGGAAAATGGGTAAAAAATGAGTATATTTTACAAGTGACATCCCAAGAATGATACAAAAATCGATTATTGGGGTTTTCTTATCGAGCGAGGAGCATATATGAAAGGTCAACAGAAGTGGATTATCGTCCTAAGTTTATTAGTCCTTACCCTTTTCCCCCTTATTGCGGGGGGAGGTCAGGAGCCTATTCCGTCGGTGAATTTTCGTAAAGCACCCACATTTATTTCCCCCGGAAGTGCAAATGGAGAGCTATTGCTAGAAATCGAAGCAGAACAGGTCGAAAACCTGGAGTCGATTAAGGTGTTTGAGCTCAACATTTTCGATAAGAATGGTGAGGTTGTATTCCGGCAGGAAGCCACGGTCACCGATTCGAGAACCTTCCTCCAGCGGACATTTGCTACCCAAGCGCGACCGGTTATCGCCCTACCAGACAACATTCGGTGGAATGGCCAAAACCAATCAGGAGCTGTAGTTTCCGATGACGTGTACTTTTATCAACTGGGAGTAAAAAACGATGAGGGCCGGGGCTCCGCCACCCCACCGCTCCAAGTTGTTGTAGATACCCGCGCCCCTGAAGTTCTCGATCTTACCTCGAATGTGACCCTCTTTAGTCCAAATGGCGACGGGGTACGGGATACAATTACCTTTACCCATCGAACAGGCCCGGCCTTGACCTGGAATTACTCAATTCAAACATCTACAGGTCAAAAGGTATGGGAGGCCCCGGCAACCCAAGCGGATACTAATCCTACAGCCTCAGACGTAGTCGCCAGTGGATCGACCATCTGGGATGGGGTTGCAAATGTCGGTTCGACCGGCGCGGCGCCCAATGGGGAATACCAATTTGTCATCGATGGAATCGACCGAGCAGGAAATCAAATCACTCAAGCCTTGCCCTTCCGGTTAAACACCGATACCGGAGATGTAAGGGTCTACTTGGAGGATTCAGATCTTCGGTATTTCAGTCCCGAAGCCAGTGGCTCCTTGCCTCTCCAGCTCGAGGTGAGTCGCACCGAAGGTATAACTTCGTGGACCCTCGAAATCCGCGATAAAGACGCCATAGTTGTTCGCAGGTTTACTGGCCAAGGGCCACTTCCTTCATCTGTAGTGTTTACCGGTAAGGGCAACCCAGGAAGGCCCGAGACCGAAACCCTCGATTTGCCCGAAGGTGAATATCTGGCAGAATTAAGTATTCTCTACGCCAATGGAAATAATCCAATTTCTGGTCCTCTACAAATCACCATCGACCGAACAGCTCCCAGAGCAGGAATCACTCTAGCAACCCAGCCTACGGGCACCGAGCTTGGGTTCCCGGTTATTTTTGGAGGTGACCAAAAAACTCACTTAAATATCCTAGTAAACGCCGACGAGACCGTTGAGTGGAATCTTGTGGCTCTCTATCAGGATGAAGAGCGCTACGAAATACCTTTGAGTGTTCTTACGAATGCTGGAGTAACCTTTCCCCATCGATGGGACGGCACCTTGCCATCGGCTTTTGCCCGGCAATATGGATTCCAGGTACCCGAGGGTGTACAAAATGTACCCTTGCCCGATGGGCTTTATCAGTTCACCCTCGAAGCCCGAGATAGGGCCGGAAACTTGGGAGTTAGTAACCCCGCTCGGTTCATTAAAGATACCGCCGACCGATCGGACCTGAGAATTACCGTGAGCGAAACCCTCCTGACCCCGGGACAAGACGGCGCCGACTCGACCCAAATTCGGGTTCTATTGAATAACGTTGAAAACCTCGAGACTATGTCGGTTTCGTTGGTGGGCACTGATAATCGAGCGTACTTCATCCGTACCAGTCGGGACTTTATCCCTCTGGTCATATGGGATGGAAGTCGGTCGAACGGTATTCCTGCTCCCGATGGGGAGTACCGGGCAGAGGCCGAGCTTCGGTTCATGAATGGCGACCTCCTACGGGTGGTTAGCGATACTTCCATCGCTCTCGGAAGTGCACCTTTAGTAGGTAGGGTAAGGGTGTCACCCGAGTTGTTCAGTCCCGATGACGATGGATCTGACGATGTTCTCACGATTACTACCGATACCTCTGCATCGTCGCGGCCGGTTGCTCGATGGGTTCTCGATATCCTCGACCCTGTTGGGAATCCTTTCCGCCAGTGGAGCGGATCGGGTACGCCGCCGGCTACCTTGATCTGGGATGGTACCAGCGAATCCGGAGAACTTGTTCAATCGGCTTCGGACTACTTTGTTCAACTCACAATCTTCGACGAGTTTGGTAGTCGGCACCTGAGTGGAGCAGGAATCGCAACCGATGTGCTGGTTATGCGAGAAGGAGACCGGCTACGGATTCTTATTCCCAGTATCATTTTTGCAGGGAATACCTCCAGTTTGTTCGCAGTGGAAAACGGCCAACGGACGACAAACCTTGTTACCCTACGGCGATTGGCTGGGATTTTGAACCGATACAGCGACTATCGTATAAGAATCGAGGGGCATGCCGTTCAAGTTCTCTGGAACGATTCCGCCCGGGCCGCGGCTGAACAGCGAAATGAGCTCATTCCTTTGAGTCGAAACCGAGCTACCGAGGTTCGCAAGGCCCTAACAATTTTAGGAGTCGATTGGAATAGAATGTCCATCGAAGGCTTTGGAGGATCCCGTCCAATAGTTCCCCATTCGGATCTCGAGAATCGCTGGAAGAATAGACGGGTCGAGTTTATTCTCGAAAAGTAAGGAGAGGGAACCGGTGGAAAAATCTGCAATTGTTTTATTCGCTCCAGGGTTCGAGGAAGTAGAAGCCATAACCCCGGTAGACTACCTGCGTCGTGCAGGAGTGAAAGTCCGCGTTCTTGGAGTCGGCTCCGACCCCGACGGAACGGTGGTTGGGAGCAGAGGAGTGACTGTAAAGACCGAGGGATCTATAGAGTCCTATACCGGTACTCCCGATTGTGTAGTGCTTCCGGGGGGTATGCCTGGCGCCCAGAACCTGGCCGATTCTCCAGAGGTCGGTGCACTTATAGCAAGAGTAAAAGAGGCCGGTGGCTTAATTGGAGCAATTTGTGCAGCCCCAGCCGTGGTGTTGGGCCCTCAAGGATTACTCAAAGATCAGCTTTTTACCTGTTACCCCGGATTTGAGTCGAGGGTGACCGAGGGTGCCTGGAAAGAAGACCGGGTCGTCGTATCCGGGCGTTTGGTAACAAGCCGGGGAGCGGGTACCGCAGGAGAATTTGCCTACACCCTTATCGAAGAGCTTTTTGGAACAAGGGTGGCAGATGACCTAAAAGGCTCGGTTCTCCTTAGAGCCTGAGGGGTAATCCACAGTTTTTCGAACTTTTTTTTGCATTCTTGAAGCACCCAGGTGTCCAGCCCCGTAATAAGGAGTATGAGACTTTACCTGGGTGTTTTTCTTATTCTTGGGTGCATTGCTCTGCCCCAGACCGAAATTTGTGCCCAAAATCTCGGGCCACAAACTCCTGCCCGTTGGAAAGGTACTACCTCCTGGAAGAACTCCGTGGTGGTGTCCCGTCTTTCCTTCGAATGGAAACCTCTCGAGGTCGTCATGGAGGCCATTCATCCCACCGAAGGCCGGGAAGTAACTGTTCCCCGGGGGAGTCTCTCCCTGCCTTGGGTTCGACTAGGTCCGATGGTTCTGGACCTCGAGTTTCGAAGATTTCTGCAACCCCAATCTCTGACCCCCTCCCTTATTGGCCTTCCATCCTTTCCCGGAACTATGCCCTTTGATGATTACCAAAAACAGCGTTGGGGGGGAGTGATAACCCTCCCAGGTAAGGGTCATCTTGGGCTTCTTACGGAGCTTAAGTCTGACAAAGATCCGACCATCTTCGGTTTAGGCAAAGGAACGTTATTTTTGGGAGAGAAGGGGACTGAGGTACAGCTTCTAGGTGGAAGTATAGTAAATATCGGTGATCTTTGGAGCCTTGGTGGCGGTGTTGGAATCCAAGGTGGAGTTCTTGGTCCTTGGTTCGGCTGGGCTGGTGGGGGTTTCAGATACAATCTCCTCTCGGGCCCCCTCGATCAAGTTTGGTGGTCGGGTATTGTGGGGAGGGTGCGGCGGCAGGAAAAGGCTTCTTCTGGCCAAGTATGGGCCGGGGAGTTTCTGCTGATCTACCAGGGGGCGAGGATACACCCCGATCTTTTCTGGTCTGCGGAGGGAGTAGGGCTTGGAACCTTGAATTTTGGCTCAAAAAAACTGGAGGCCAAGACGGTGCTTGGACTTTACCATAATCAAAAGGATACCTTTCTTGAGGGTTCGGGTAGTGTAACCTTTACCGAAAAGAGGCAATCGGGAAGTTTGAGTGTTCGAGGAATGGTGAATGGTCGTTCTCTTCCATTTGAGGTACCCTCCCTAGGTGGATCGCAATTTTCTCGCATGACCTATAGCCTGGAGCCAAAACTTTCGATCCTTTTTGGTTCCCGAACTCTTACCCTTGGTATTCTGGGGGAGCTGGCAGTTGAAGGTGAAGGAGGGACGGTACCTTCGATAGAAAAAAAGAGACTGGTCCACACCCTTTCGACGAAAGGGCCTCTGATAGGGGCGAGCTTTGTCGTCGATCAACATTTAAGGGATTTGCGGGTCTGGGAATTAAAAGGCCGAGCCCAGGTTGATTTCGAGACCGAGCTGCCCGGAGGGGTCCTAGGGTGGTCTCTTGGACTCGAACAAACCGATTACCTTGAGGCTCAATGGTACCGGGGAGTTACTCTTGGCAGTTATCTTCGAGGACCGGCGATGGGGCTAACTCAAATTCGTGGGGAAGTATCCTTTAGGTCCAGTCCCCAACCCGAATAACTTCTGGTTCCAGATGGAAGCCAAACTGGGTATGTACCTGGTTTTGTACAAAATCGATGAGGTCACCGATATCTTGGGCCCGGGCATTTCCTTGGTTTATGATTATATTCCCGTGAATCGGGCTAATTTGAGCACCCCCGAGGGTAGTGCCCCGAAGACCGAGGCGGTCGATAATTTGCCCCGAGGGGGCCCCAAAGTCTCGGTTATTTTTAAAAACTGAGCCTGCACAGGGGGCATCAAAATGGCCCTTCGTTCGCCGATCGGTTTCGAATTCTTTCATTTCCTTCCATAGAGAATTCGGATCTGCTGGGGTCAAACTGATTTTTCCTTCGAGGATTATCCAGGGGTTTTTCATGAACGGCGTGTCCTTATAGGAGAACTCCTCCCGGGCAGGGTACATCTGAGCCACATTTCCTTCGGTGTCAAGGTATGTCACTTCTCTTAGGACCTCGGCCACCTCTGAGCCGTAACAACGGGCATTCATCCATACGGCCCCTCCGAAGGAGCCGGGCATCGAATAAATGAACTCGAACCCTCCCAAACCCCGTTCTGCCGCAAAGGCCGACACTTCCGAAACTCCGGCTCCAGCCTGGACCAAAAGGTCGGTGCCCGAAAGAGAAATGTGGTGTAAGGATTCCATAGCCAACACGATACCCGAGATTCCCTTGTCGGAAACCAGTATGTTAGCGCCCCCCCCCAGTACAAACAGGGGGGTCTGGGAAGATCGGCAATATTGAACAACCTTTGCGACGTCCGCCGAATTTTTTGGCCGAATATAAACTTCGGCCGGTCCTCCAACCCGAAAGGTAGTATGTTTTGCCATAGGTTCGTTGTAGACAACCGAACCCTCAATGTTGATTCTTTTGAGGTTTTCTCGTACCTTACTCACGATTTGAGTATAACCAAGGGCACTTCTATAGAAAAGGGCACCCAACTTGAAAATAGCACTCTACAATAGTCACGGACGGGTTCTTGAGCCTTTCAAACCCCTTACTGACAAAGAAGTAAAACTCTACGCCTGTGGGCCAACGGTCTACAACTACGCCCATCTTGGCAATTTGCGGACCTATATTTTTGAAGATCTCCTCGTGCGGACCCTGACCTATGCGGGCTACAAAGTCCGTCACGTCATGAATATTACCGATGTGGGGCATCTCACCGGAGATGGGGACGAGGGCGAAGATAAGATGCTCAAGTCGGCCCAAGAAAAAGGTATGACCCCATGGGATATCGCAAAATTTTATGCCGATGCCTTTTTTGCCGATACGGCAAGACTCAATATCCAGACTCCAACGGTGATATGTAAGGCCACCGAACACATACAAGACATGATAGACCTCATCAAAATCCTGGAAGAGAAAGGGTTTACGTATCAGGCCGAGGGTAACGTGTACTTTGATGTGAGCAAGTTTCCGAAGTATGGCGAAATGGCCTTGTTAGACCGGACAGAGCTCAAGGCGGGGGCAAGAATCGAAGTGGACACGGCGAAACGAAACCCCCAAGATTTTGTCCTGTGGTTTACAAACTCGAAATTTGGACGCCAGGCTATGGTGTGGGAAAGTCCATGGGGTGTTGGGTACCCCGGGTGGCACGTCGAATGCAGTGCTATGAGTCGAAAGTACCTGGGAGACCAATTTGATATTCACTGTGGAGGGGTAGATCACATTCCTGTCCACCACACCAACGAAATAGCTCAAACCGAGGCTGCTACCGGGAAGGAACCGTGGGTACAGTACTGGCTCCACGCCGAATTTCTGCTTACCAAAACCTTTAAGATGAGTAAGAGTGAGGGAAACTTTTTGACCCTCTCGAAAATTGAAGAGATGGGCTTTGAGGCCCTAGATTACCGATTCTTTTGTCTTGGGGCCCACTACCGGACCCAACTAACCTTTACCGAACAAGCCCTGGAAGGGGCTAGAGCAGGACGCCGAGCCCTGTTCGAAAAAGTAAAATCTCTTCCTTCCCCCTCGCCAGGCTTTGGTCCAAACCAAGTATCGGCAACGGGTAGGGACTATCTCGACCGGTTTGAACAGTATCTGGGCGAGGACTTAAACATGCCCCGGGCTCTAGCCGAATTATGGGGTACTCTCAAGGACGTTACCCTCGGACCCGAAGAAAAACGTTGGATTATAAACACCATGGACAGGGTCTTTGGCCTTGGATTAGAAGCCCTCACCCCCGATGGGGTACCGGTTCCTACCCAGGATCCAGCTTTGGCCGCCGAGGTTGAAGCTCTCATTGATGAACGGAACACCGCGAGGAAGAACAAGAACTTCGCTCGGGCAGATGAAATTCGAAATCAGCTAAAAGGGCGAGGAATAACGATTATCGACACCCCCACAGGAACTTCTTGGGAAAACCATGAACGAAAGATGTAACGCACCTATGAGGGTCATTGTTTGATGAATTGGAGCAAGGACCAAGAAGCCCGTTTCCACCGAGTGTATAAGGAAGTATTTCCTATCATCACCCGGGTTACCTCCCGAATTACGAACAGCACCGAGGCTGCGGAGGAGGTGTGTCACGAGGCCTTTATTCGTTACTATGCAAGGCTCGATCAAATTCCCGACGAGCCCCAAGCAAAGTACTGGCTTATTCGAGTAAGTAAGAATCTAGCCCTGAATTATATAAAGCGGAAAAAGCGAGAAAAGCGGGCGTACGAACGATTATTGAAGGAACCAACAAGGGAAGTTCAATCGGGCGAGACCTTAGTCGTAAGAAAGGAAACCCGGAAAGAAGTCCAGGAAGCTTTAGAACAAATCCCCGAAAAATATCGGGTTATTTTGATCATGAAAGAATACGGCGACCTAAGTTATAAAGAAATCGGAGAAGCTCTTGGGCTTACCGAAGGAAATGTAAAAGTTCGGGCATTTCGAGGGCGGGAAAAATTAGCCGCCCTTCTCCAGCAAGGGGGGAACTATGGCTCTTGATTCAGAACTCTTGTCCGCGTACCTCGATGGGGAGATTCCTTCTCCATGGAAAGAACAAATTGAAGAAAAGTTGACCGAGAGTGCTGAGGATCAAAAGCTGTATCAGTCTTTTCTCGTATCCCACGAAAAATTACAGGTCGATCGAGCCGAAATTGACAAAGGAATACCCGAAATTGAAGATCGAGTTTGGAAGTCCCTTTCCCAAGAGATTTTTCGCCCGGGCTACAAACTGCGTAAGGATATCTGGCACAGTCGGGTTTCCATCCCAGTTCCCCTGGCCGCCGTTGCGGCTCTCTTACTCTTCTTCAGTCTTGGGTTTACTATCGCTCGGCAAACTCTCGGACCCGATTCTCCATTGACCTCCGTACAGGCTGTTGATACTTCGGTTTCTGCTATTTCCGCTACGCCCGTTGGGAGTGGTGGACTGCCAAATATCCAGACCCTCTTTAGTACCCAATTAGCTGGGGTCCCGTTGAGTTTGGACCAGATTACTCTTATGCAAAGACTCTCTCAGAGTGGAGTTCCCTTAACAGGAGAGGGCGTTGGAGTTACAATCAATTTACAGGACGTAGACCAGTTGTTACAACTTTTACAAGGGGCGTCGAATATTCGGGAAATTTCTATTGAGCTGCCTGGGCACGGCGACTTAGAACTCCTCGGTGAGCCTACCTTGATGCCCTCAAGGCCCCGAATGAACGGACAAGGAGAAAGTTCCAATCAATGAGAATGGTGAAAGGAAATGTTGCCCTGGCCTTATTATTGTTTCCTTTAGTTGCGTGGGCTCAAACGACTACCACGCCGTCCACCGAAGAGCGGGCTGCGGATCAGTTGGTAGAGGTGCTTCGACAAGAGGCTTTGCTGGTTGAAATTTCTGCGATTATTCGTTCTGAGGATGATGTAACCCTGTGGATGACCGAGGTCCGAGAAATTACCGTTTTTGGAAAACAAGTACAGGTGCGAATTAGTGGGCAAAATATTACTGTTGCGGCAGATTTTACTCCCTACACGCCCAATGAAGCGGCGGAACAGATCATGCTTTTAGCCCAAGGTCAGACCTGGGTTCGGTCCCAAGATACCGACGACGTAAAGTATCAGTCAGCCCTCCGGACTATGCCAATATCTCTTGGCGAACCGGTACTCTTTTATCCCTTGGGCGTCGATTTGACCGACTCGGGGCTTGGACGAGCGGTACTCGAACTTCAAGTAACTATCCATTCCCTGGCCGATGTTTTGCGCGCTGCAGGTACCGACGCAGGTGCCGACGCTTCGGGACAGCCAGCGGGGTCCCAAGAATCGAATCAAACCTCCGAGATACCCCGCAGACCCTAATACATGAAAAAGATCCTTTTTTTCCTAGTTCCCCTGGTTCTGATTCTCGCGATTCTCCTTTTTGTTCAAGTTCCGAGGACTCCCGTGCTCACTTCAATGAACCCGCGAATTGGAGGAGCTGGAGATATTCTTATTTTGGAAGGAAGGAATTTCGGAGATACCCGGGGGGACGTGTATATCGCGGGTCAAAGACTTACCCAAAGTTCCTATTTAGAATGGTCGAATTCACGAATTTCCCTCCGTTTACCCGATGAACTAAGTTCAGGTATGGTAGCCGTCGAAAACCGCCAGGGTGTAAGTAACACCTTCCTTTTCGCCCAACGAAGTCTCGTACCCGTAGCTTTGACCCCAATCTCTCGACCGGATGAACGGCGCCCGGAAGTGAACCTAACCCAGGTACGGCGTGGGCAAGAATTTCAAATTACGGGCTCCCAAATAGGCCCATTTCCTCTGGGTGATCGAGTAGTATGGCAGCTCCAAAACGACTGGGAAATCGAAGTTCCCGTACGCCGGTGGGAAGCTAGCAGAATTACCCTGGTGGTGCCAATTGAGGCGGAAAGCGGGGTTCTATCCTTTGTGAAAGCCGCGGGTGAACGGTACGATTTCCCCATGGTTGTTCTTCCTCCCCGCGGTCTTGGGCTGGTCCAAGACCCTGAACCAGACCTAGATTCGCTCGAGCTCCAATGGACTCTGAGTTACGGGGTACTGGCAACTTTGGAACCAAGGATCATAGAAAATCAAACGAAAAGTCCAAGTTTCGGAGCTTTGTCCCGGTTGCCCCTACCTAGGGAGACAAGTTTTCAACGGTTTCGGATACTCCAGATCCAAAGCCCTCAGGGTGCCTTGGTAACCGAGGCCCAGGAAAGGTTTGGTACCGCTCAATCTCGGGTATCATTTACTTCTGGGTTAGAAAATACCTCGATCCCTTGGATTCATCGGGTGGAAGTAGAGCTTTCTACCCTCGAACGTCGTTTTAATTTTGTCGATTCTCAAATTCTTAGCAACTACGGTGGATTAGAAGAGATCTCTCGGCCCTGGTTGAGTTTAGACTCACCAGTTCTGGCCTTGTCCGAGGAAGACCAGGTACTCATCGCCCAAACAGCTCGTACGATAGTAGGCAGGCAGACCAATCCTCTCGTCCGGTCACGGCTCCTTTATTATTGGATTATGGATCAATTGAAGCCCATCTATGTCCCCAGGGCGGACTTTCCTGATCTAGGGGCTCTGTTTACGTCCTTGGGTGAGACGGGTCAATCGGCGGGGGTTACCGGTTCCTTGGGCTATAGTGGGCTGTTGGTTGGCTTACTACGTGGGATTCAAATTCCGAGTAGGATTATCGAGGGATTTTTGGTGCTCGATTATGAGGAGCTGGTGCCCCACTTCTGGGTGGAGGTGCTTTTGCCTGAAATTGGGTGGATTCCAATGGATCCTGGGTTTGCTGATGGCATGTACGGGGAACAACAGATGCGAAATCCTAATCCACGGGGTTACTATTTTGGGAATCTCGATTCTCGTCGAGTAGATCTTGGCCCCTTGGGGATAGACAACTCACCGAGTCCCCCTGGGGCCCTCGAGCTCAAAAGTTGGTATTTTCAAGGAAGGGCTGGCCTGTTTCCCGGAAGGGAGCAGCTCTTTACCCAGCCGAAGTGGATTCTTCCAGTCGCAGTTTCAGTCGAATCTTCACGTTGACAGAGGTGGGTAATCTATCTATCCTCGTCTCGTACCCGACACAAAAACGAAGGAGATGCTCGATGTCTATCCTTAAGCAGGCCGACCCTGAACTGTTTTCGATAATTCAAAAGGAAGAAGCCAGGCAAATCGAAAAGCTTGAAATGATAGCTTCCGAAAACTTTACTTCCGAGGCAGTTTTAGCTGCGGCGGGAACTGTTTTGACCGACAAGTATGCAGAGGGATACCCGGGTAAGCGCTACTACGGTGGGTGTGAATACATCGACATGGCCGAAAATTTGGCCAGAGACCGAGCAAAAAAGCTTTTTCACGCCGACTATGTGAACGTTCAACCCCACTCGGGTTCGAGTGCAAACATTGGAGTGTACAACGCATTTATTAAGCCTGGTGATGTAATTCTTGGAATGGATCTTGCCCATGGGGGCCACTTAACCCACGGTGTGGCCGTAAGTATGTCGGGAAATTTATACAAGGCCTATCACTACGGGGTAACCCGAGATACCGAACGTATCGACTATGATCAGGTTGCCGAACTTGCCCTGGCCCATAAACCAAAAATTATCATTGCCGGGGCATCGGCCTATCCCCGGGTTATCGATTTTGGAAGATTTCGAGAAATAGCCGACTCAGTAGGTGCGCTTTTCATGACCGATATGGCTCATATAGCTGGTTTGGTTGCGGCGGGGGTGCATCCAGATCCATTGCCCCATAGCCACGTGGTCACGACCACTACCCATAAAACCCTGCGGGGCCCCCGGGGTGGAATGATCTTGGTTGGAAAGGACGCAGAGAATACCCTAGGAATGGTAGCGGCGAAATCTGGTCGTACCAAGTTGTGGAGTGAAATAATTGATTCATCTATCATGCCTGGGATTCAGGGTGGCCCATTGATGCATATAATTGCTGCTAAGGCTGTAGCCTTCAAAGAAGCTTTGGAACCCTCGTTTAAAATCTATCAGCAACAGATTATAAAGAATGCCAAAAGGCTTTCAGAATTTTTTATTTCCGAAGGAATGCGACTCATTTCCGGGGGAACAGACAATCACCTAATGCTAATGGACGTAAGTCCCCTAGAAATTTCCGGAAAAGAAGCAGAAATTATACTGGATAGGGCTAATATTACCGTTAATAAGAATGGAATACCTTACGATACCAAGAGTCCTTTGGTAACTAGCGGAATTCGGATTGGAACCCCAGCCCTCACGACCCGGGGACTGGTTGAAAAAGATATGGCGACGGTTGGCGGGTTTATCCTCGAGGCCCTAAGGAGCAAGGGGGATGAAGCCACAATTCGTAAAATAGCACAAAAGGTCCAAGGCTTCAGTAAAGAATTCCCTCGGACCCGGTAATAACGACGCCCTAGAATTGACTTCGGTCGGGTGCGCTCGTATACTGAACTCAGTTATGATACGGGATACAGAATGAGCAACCCATTGCAGCTTTCGATGGTCAACTTTATCAAAGATGCGTATATCATTGTTGAAGGACGGCAGAAAGCAAATCAATTTTTTATTATCCGCCAGGGTAAGGTGCTCATCAGCAAAGAAGTTGAGGTAGTCGCCGAAGAAGGTGGAAATATCCTCGGACCTGGTGATTTCTTTGGGGTTGTGGCGACCATGTCCAGTCACAGCCACATCGAGACAGCCCGAGCCTTAACCGATGTCACCCTCATTTCGGTTACCCGGGAAAACTACGGGACGCTCATAGAGCGAAATGGGCCGGTGGCGATGAAAATTATCGAGAGCTTCAGTCGAAGAATGCGCTACCTCGATACTGCCCTTACCCGAATCACCCAAAAAGCCCAAGGGACCGATGAAGATCCTAATCACCTGTTTGAAGTTGCAGAATACTACGCAAAACAGAGCCAGTTTAACCAAGCTTTTTACGCTTACTACCAATACCTAAAATTTTGCCCTAACGGGATGCACAGCGACACGGCAAAAATGCGAATGGGTAAGATTAAGGCCTATTCAAAAGCCGTATACCTCGATGAACCAACCGATCAATTTACCCGGACCTACCCAAAAGATACCATGATTTTCGCCGAGTCGATGTCCGGCAAAGAACTCTATATTATTCAAAAGGGGCAGGTAAAAATCTCGAAGATTATCAATGGCAACGAAGTTCTCCTTGCTCTCCTCAAGCCCGGGGATATTTTTGGCGAAATGGCACTCCTGGATGACCGGCCACGGAGTGCAAGTGCTTCGGCTTTTGAGGAATGCACCCTACTAGCGGTCAATAAAGAAAACTTTGCCCGAATGGTATCGACCCAGCCCCAGATTATCTCGCGCCTTACTACCCTTCTCTCCGAGCGAATATGGTTTATTTATAAACAGCTAGCCAATACTTTGCTTTCCGATCCGGTTGGAAAGCTCTACGATGGACTGAGTATTCAGCTGGAAAAAAACCGGATCTTAATAAAGGCTGGGGAATCTTATACCTTCGATTTTGGCCCAAAAGAACTCATTCATATGGTGGGATTGTCAAAGGCCGAGGGCGATAGGGCCCTTATGGAGCTTATAAAGAACTCCAAGCTCAAGGCGATGGATGGTAGAATAGTGTGTACCGACATCGACGAAATTTCTAAACAGACCCAGTATTATCGCAAGCTTCAGAAAATAGCTCAGAGACGAAACGAAGGCAAGAAAGTCTAGCCCAGGGTAACCCCTGCCCCGTTCTGTTCAAACTCCGGTCATTTTTGTTACTATCCCCCTTCGGAGGAAGAGAATGAAAGCGATCGAACTGGACAAAACCTATAATCCCAAAGATTTTGAGCGCCACATTTACGAGTTTTGGGAAAAACGAGGCGCTTTTATGCCTCGAACACCAAGGCCGGGCGAAAAACCTTACGTAGTAGTAATTCCTCCCCCAAATGTCACCGGAGTGCTCCACCTGGGTCACGGGCTTAACAATAGCCTCCAAGATATTCTCGTTCGATACCACCGAATGAAAGGGGACCCGACTCTGTGGGTTCCTGGTACCGACCATGCGGGGATCGCAACCCAAAATATCGTGGAAAAAAAACTACGGGAACGGGGTATAGACCGAAAAGAACTGGGCCGAGAGAAGTTTCTCGAAGAAACCTGGAAGGTCAAAGATGAACACCATCGAATAATTACTGATCAACTGAAAAAAATCGGGGCCAGTTGCGACTGGAGTCGGGAACGATTTACCCTCGACGAGGGCTTAAGTAAAGCCGTTACCCATACCTTTGTCACCCTTTACGAGCGGGGCCTCATTTACAAAGGTACCTATCTGGTGAACTGGTCTGTAGGAATGCAGTCGGCTCTTTCGGACGATGAAGTTGAGTTTAAAGAAGTCAAAGGGAAACTATACCACCTTCGCTACCCCTTGGCAGACGGAAGTGGATTTGTCCAAGTGGCAACTACCCGGCCCGAGACCATGCTCGGCGATACAGCTGTGGCGGTGCATCCCGAAGATGAACGATATATCCATCTTATCGGGAAGATGATCGATTTGCCCCTGACCGGTAGACAAATACCTGTTATCGCCGACACCTACGTCGACCGGGAATTTGGCACCGGAATGGTAAAAATTACCCCCGCCCACGATCCGAACGACTACGAAATGGGTAAACGCCACGGCCTCGAGGTCATTGGCATCATGAATCCCGACGGAAGGGTAAACTCCCAAGCCCCAGAGAAATACCGGGGAATGACCATGGGCGAGGCCCGAAAAGCGATCATTCAAGATTTCGAAGCCCTTGAGCTCTTTGTGGGTGCAGACCCCCACACCCATCAGGTCGGTCACTGTTACCGGACCGACACGGTCATCGAACCCTTCTTGAGCGAGCAGTGGTTTGTCAAAATGGAACCTCTGGCCCAAAAAGCTCTAAAGGCCTGGGAAGACTCGGACATTATCTTCTACCCCAGAAAATGGGAAAACACCTACACCAGCTGGATGCGAAATATTCGTGATTGGTGTATAAGTCGACAACTCTGGTGGGGGCATAGAATTCCCGTTTGGTACGACGAAGATACGGGAGAAATGATCGTAAGTAGCACCGACCCGACCACCGATCCGGCCAACGCCGGGCGAAGCCTACGCCAAGATGAAGATGTTCTTGATACCTGGTTCTCTAGCTGGCTATGGCCCTTTAGCGTAATGGGCTGGCCAGAAGAAGCACCTGACCTAGACTCCTACTATCCAACCACCGCACTGGTTTCCGGGTACGACATTATTTTCTTTTGGATAGCACGAATGGTTATGGCTGGGATGGAGTTTACCGGAAAGGCCCCATTTCGGGATATTTACGTCACCGGCCTCGTTCGGGATAAGAAGGGCCGAAAGATGTCCAAGTCCCTGGGGAATGGAATTGATCCCCTGGAAATAGTCGACGAATACGGAGCCGATGCTCTCAAGTTTACCCTGGCCTTCCTCGCTGCCCAAGGCCAAGACATTCTCTTAGATAAAGAAACCTTTGGAATGGGAAGCCGTTTTGCGAACAAAATATGGAACGCCAGCCGTTATCTACTCATGAATCTGGAAGGTCGTACCCTCTACTCGGTTCATGACATAGCTCAGGGAGCCCTTGGGGGCCTAACATCGATGGATAAATGGATTCTATCCCGCCTTAACGATTCGGCCGAACAGGTTCGAAAAGCGATGGACTCCTATCGGTTTAACGACGGTACCAGTGGGGCATACGAATTTTTTTGGAGTGACTTTTGTGACTGGTACATTGAAGGTACCAAGCTCTCTCTCAATAGGGATGACGACAAGGAGAAAGACAGGGCCGTAAGCCTGTTGATGTACGTTCTAGAGCAGGGTCTGGCGCTTCTTCATCCCTTTTTACCCTTTATTACCGAGGAAATTTTTCAGAAACTCCCCCAGGTCCATGGAAGCGATCGTGCCCTCATAACCGAGCCCTATCCGGCCCAAGAAAGCTGGCGGGTCTTCGAAGCCGAAGCGACAGCCTTTGCCAGTCTTCAGGAAGCAATTCGCCATTTACGGACCCTACGAAGCGAGTTCACTATTCCCCCCTCGAAAAAATTACGAGCCGCTGTTGGGTTCGATGTTGGTTTTAGTCATAAAGATTTCTTTCGGAACCACGAGGTCCTTATTCGTTCTCTTTGTGGACTTGAGGTTCTGGATTTCCAAGAAGGAAAAGCGAAGGTTGTTGGAGGAGTTGGAGCCGCGGGGGTTGGGTTCGATTTGGCCCTGGGTATTCGAGAGAGCATCGACCTGGACGCAGCCCTAGCTCGACTGGAGAAAGGAATTCAGAAAGAACAAAAGGCCCTGGAAGGAATCGAGGGTCGGCTCAAGAACCAAGCTTTTATGACAAACGCCAAACCCGAATACGTAGAGCAGGAGCAAGCCCGTGCTGCCCAATTGCGGGGAGTTATTGAAGCCATGCAGGGTCATATTCGAGACCTGTCTACCTAAGGACGAAGGTGAGGACCGAGCCTGGGGGAGTTTCAATCTTCCAGGTTCGCTGGCCCACGAAAAATGGGTCCATGCGATGGACCAGGGTCGATGCGGGTTGCAGCGAAAAGCCCCAGTAAAAACCACTATCGGTCCCCGTGCCTTCGGAAAAAAGTAGGGCCTCGGGGGCAACAAATGCTCCAAACGAAGGGTCTGAGCCTTGGGCAGCTTTGCTGGTCATTCTGTACCCCGGCAGGTCCGAGGCGCTGGTTTCCGAAAGAAGCACCGCTGGAACCCAGCGGCTAAGGGCACCGGGCAGCCCTCCGTCGACCCCCACTGCCCTTAGGGCCCCATCCAGAGCCGAGGCCCCCGTCCCGCTGCTGTTCGTCAGCGTCGAGAGCAGTCCTGCCCCTTCGGAGTTCCGATGCAGGTAAGCGCCGAAGAGGGCGGCTACCCCGTAGTGAGCCAAGAGCTCATCGATCGAATTGGCGGTGGTTGCCCACTGAACTATTGGAACCTGGAGGGCCTTTATGGCCTGGGAGTATCGATCGACAGCTGGTAGGTCGAATCCCGGATCAGCCTTTGCTGGGTTCAGGACCCCGAGGGTAGTATTCAAGGGTCCGGTGAGGGCATCCTCTACCATGAGAGACGACAGCTCGTCGAGCCAAATGGGCGTGGCACTGCCGCGGAGCACCGTCCGTTGGTAGAAATTAACCAAATGCTGCAATTCGTGGCCAAGGGTCGAAATACCGACCCTCCAGAACCAGGATCCAACTCCGCCGCTAGTCTCCCAGTCGTAACTAATCATTCCGGCATTCATAACAATGACCGGTGCTCCAAAACTGTCGGCCTCGTCGAGGAAAAGATCGCGGGAATAGAAGAAGCCAACTATCGAAGGAGACGAGGGGTGGTATTCGATGGCTTCGGTCTTTCCAAGGATAATGTGAATTTGATTCGAGTCACTACTCACCAACGAAGGGTTAGAATGATCGCCCCAATGAGGTCCAACTAACGAGGTGGTGGTAGGAAAAATTACCTGCGAAAAGTAGTCGGCAACGGAATTCATTGCTCCATTGGGCACGATACCGTTTACCCAAATAAAGAGCGTAGTTGGCCTAGTGGGGATGGGGTTTTTGTAGCCCAACGTCAACTCTTGGATCACGGTATTTCCTTGAAAGTCTCGAAAGCGGTAAGTTGTGGTGTTTCCAATTTCCGCGCTGGAGTAGTCTTTATTCACCACTACGCTCCGGCTGGTAGGAGATAGGGAATCGCCGCTCTCGATAAGTTCTTGGGCCCGACGGAAATTTTCTTGGGCAAAATATTCCTGGGGACTCGAGGGTGATAGGGGAGTGCCTCGACTCGAAATAGAGGGGGTAGTAATCTGGGATAGAAGATCGGTATTGGTAACCGTAACAAAAAGGGAACGGGGAGTTGGGTCGGTGGAACGGACGGTTATTTCGGCTGATGGATATCCTGGATCTGCAACATACTGGGCTAGGGGATTCGAGGGGGATAGTTCGATGCGGGCCGAATCTACCCGCATGTAGAGGGGAGGTGCACAGGCGGCTAATCCCCCAATCAATCCAATAACAAAAATCCGAACAAAGGCACGAAACATCATTCTTTAACTATACCCCAGTCAAGTTACTCGAGGGTAGAGCAGGGACCTCTAAAAACCTTGTTTCTAAATAGGCCCGCGCTCTTAAGTCATTGCGGTGCAATGACCATCAAGGCCAGAAAACTAGATTTTAGAGATCCCTGGGAGTTTATCGTGTATACTGTCCCTATGGAAAAAGATCTAGTAATCCGTGGATATAGGCCTTGTGACCTACCTTACCTCTATGAGATCTGTACCTTGACGGGGTTGCGAGGAGGGGATGCCGGGGCTGACTACGACGACTCGAGACTCCTTGGTCATATTTTTGTTGGTCCCTACGTCGAGCGGGAGCCCGAGCTCACCTTCACCGCTTTAGTAGACGGAGTTCCTATGGGATACATTCTCGGAACCGCCGATTCCCGGGCCTTTGACGGATACTTCCGCCAAAGGTGGAAGCCCGATCTTGCCCAACTCTACCCAAAAAAGAAGACTTACAAGCCGGCTCAGAAACAACTTCTGGGAAGGAAGATTTGGACAACCAATTCTGATCTTCCGGATTTCTGCCCAAAATATCCCGCCCACTTACATATCGACATCCTCCCTGATGCCCAGGGCCAAGGGATAGGACGGTCACTCATGGAGCAATTTACCCAGGCCCTTGCCGCCCTCGGAGTGGGGGGATTTCATTTTGGAGTTGATCCTCTCAACTCCGGAGCCCTCGGCTTTTACCACAAGCTGGGACTGGAGCAAATAGGCGCCTATCCTGGGGTAATATACTTCGGAAAACTTTTAAAGCCCGGGTCATGAATCGAAAAGTTCGGTTTGTCGTTCTTTTTATTTTGGTCCCCGTCCTCCTTCTTGGGGGTATTTTTTCGGTTCTTATTTCAAGGCTGATTTCTCGAGTCGAGATAGCCCTCGAAAATCGATTCGGAGTCCAGATTGTAGTGGACACCCTCGGGTGGAATCCTCTTGCTGGCTGGACTGTCGACCGGGTTCAGGTTGAGCATCCTCGAGGTACGGCTGAGTTATGGGATCTAGAATTCCGAGTCAGTGGTAGAGGATTGTGGAACCTTTTTGCCTCTTCTGAATCCGGCGATTCTCCGGTGACGTCCCCCCTTTCCAGTCTTCGGGTAGGAACTTTTTCGTTTTCCCTTTCTGGTCCTTCCCAATCAACGGCCTCTGATTTTTCGGTTTTGGGAATTTCGAGGTCATCGGGTTTGGGGTTGATTCCTGAATCTATTGAGCTAGGACCTGGACAAGTAGCTCTGGATGGTACTTCGTTTTTGCTTTCTATTTCAGCCCTGGTTTTCGTACGAAATGCGTCCTTTTGGAATATGGAAGCAGACTTTGGAACCCTCGGTGGCTGGGGCCACGTTGCGGTTTCGGGTAAAGACTCGCTTTTGGGCTTTGAAAAGATAGGGTTTTCGGGGTCGCAATTCTTGTTTTCGGCACTGGAGCCCCTTCGTTCCTTGGGGTATGTGCCCACTTGGACTGGTTATCTTACGGAAGGGCAAGGAGCTATAGACGTCGACGCTACTCTCGGCGCTGGTGGAAGGTGGGATTTTTTCGGAAATTTTGAATTGGCGGACCTCGTGATCGACTGGCCGGTATTCTCCAGCTCCCCCATTGATTTTCTCGGGGTTGAGTATAGTTTTGCCGGGTTCTTTGATCCATTGGGAGTAATTGGGGAGCCCCAGATAGTGCCTACCCCCGATCCGCCGGGTAATCGGAGGGGGGTGTTGAGTCTCACTCAAGGTAGCCTAAGGTTGGGCGAGGTGACCGGCGAGTTTCGACCCAGTCTCTTCGGGGTTTTTGGGGAACCGAAGAGAATTAAGATGTTGATTGATATACCCCGGACTCCTCTCCAGGATATTCTGGAGAGTGTTCCCCCTTCAGTAGCCGCGGACTTTTCTGCCATGGAGCTGGGTGGCTATTTTTCGTGGGAACTTGAGGCAGAAATTCCCCTGGATCGCCTTTCTCATATGCAATGGATATCGAATCCGAAGGTTGAAGATTTTACCATCTTGAGTTTTCCCAGGCGTTACAGCCCCTTTGGACTGAACCAAGAATTTGACTTTATTTTGGATGTTCCCGAAGGCCAGTCCCCACTGGTTTTGAAGGTAGATCCTTTCATCCCAATAGATCGGGAAGAATTGGCCGCGTTAGCCGAGCAGATCCCTTCTCGCCTCGAAATGAGGAATCAACAATTACATTCCCAACGGAGTTTTCCGCACCGTTTCTACGGAGACCAGAATACCCGATTTCTTGGAGGCGAAGATGAAAATGAAGAAAATCTGGAATACACACCCTTGAGCGCGATGGGTCAGTGGCTTCCTCGGGCGGTCTTAACCGGGGAGGATGGAGATTTCTTTTTCCATTCGGGAATCGATTGGAATACCTTTCGTTCAGCGATCGAGCGCAATCTTCGCACCGGCGAGGTGGAGTTTGGGGCGAGCACGGTGAGTATGCAACTGGTGAAGAATTTGTTTTTGGTCCAGGATCAAGAACTTGTTCGAAAAATTCAGGAAGCTTTTTTGGTCTATCTGTTAGAACATCGGGCCGGAATTAGTAAAGAGCGAATCCTCGAGCTGTACCTGAATATTGCACCCTTCGGCCCTCGAGTCTACGGAGCCCGAGAGGGTGCTCGGTATTACTTCAATAAGGATCCAGGGGAGCTCACGATTCCCGAGGCACTCTGGATGGCAAGCATGTTACCAAGCCCAATTCGATATAGCCAGTTTATCCGGGATGGAAAGCCGGCGGACTACTGGTTACCCAGGCTTCGGTTTTTGCTCGATATAATGCTCGAGCGTCAACGTATTAGTCCCCAAGAGTACGAAGACTCGCGTCTTGGGGAGCTATCGTTTACCCCTATCGAACAAAACCTACTAGGCGGCTTTGGTAGATAACGACAACTTTGATAGCCAACTACCCAGGCCCTTTCCGTAGGTCGCGGCGTAGTGTATTGCGGCGTAGCCAGCAAAGGTTTGTGGATCCTTTTCCAAGAGATAATACCAATGGTTCGAAATGTCGAGGTAAAGTCTATTTTGCGTCGAACTGGTAAAAGCATTTCGTACTTCCCAAGAGTCTACAACTTCGACTATAGGTTTAAAGACATTTTCGTACCATGAAAAGACTGCATCTTCCCAAGAGATAGTCCAAGGAATAGATTGATTCACAAAGTATTTGTGAACCGATATCTGTTCCTTTAGGATTTCCAGTTCGTTTTCAGAAAATATACCGTCGGTGATTCCAGTGAGGTATCGAAGATCGGCTGGGGTGTCGTTCATTTTTTCGTTCATATGACCCTCCTAGTGGTCTGTTCTCCCTCAATATCGATAAAAAAAGAATTAATGTCAAGATATTTCAAAAAAATACAAAAAAAGTTGACATATATTCGATTACCCCCTTATTCCCATCGAGTTTCGAGAGGTTCTCATCTAAAAACTTGAGTAAAATTGTAATATATAGAAAATTTTATCTATAAAAAAGTAAATATTTGATGACAAGCCTGCGATGATATTGTAGAATGCAGTTGTCTTAAGTGATATGAATCACATTAAAACTCAATATTAGTCTTAAAAGCTAGTAATTGGTGGTTTAAAGATTGTTTAGTGCATTACTCAAGTTAGAGGGAGGAATCAAATGAGTGACACCACAGAAAATACTCCAGCAACCGGAACAACTGGTGGAATTCGTCGGAGTAGTTCGTCGCGGGCCTCGAAAAAACCCAAAAAAAGCACAATTCCTTATGGAATTCTCCTGGCGCTTGTCATTGGTGGGATCGGTGTGGCCCTGGGTACGGTCAACTTTACCCTTGGGTTCTTTTGGTTTACCGGTATGGCCTTCGGCTTCATTCTTCAGAAGACCCGTTTCTGCTTTACTGCGTCCCTTCGCGATCCTTATTTGACTGGCAGTACAAGCCTCACCAAAGCAGTTCTTACCGCCCTGGCAATTACGAGCCTGGGCTTCTGGGCAATTATGTACAGCGCACACGCCAAAGGCTTACCAATTCCTGGACAAGGATTTGTTGTTCCCTTTGGAGTCCACACCATGGTGGGGGCTTTCATCTTCGGCATCGGAATGGTTATTTCCGGCGGGTGTGCTTCGGGGACCCTCATGCGGGTAGGTGAAGGATTTCTTATGCAAATTCTGTCCCTTACCTTCTTTATTGTTGGTTCGGTCCTAAGTGCGGCAACCTTCGGATGGTGGCAACTCAACTTTATTAACCAAAGTCCCAAGGTCTTCTTGCCCGATGTCTTAGGTTGGTTTGGGGCAATTGTAGTCCAACTTCTCATTATAGGGTTCTTGTGGATCGCCGCAGATAAGTACGGAAAAGCAAAAGGCGCGTCTGACGCGCATTAGAAAAAATCACTTTTGGAGGAAAAAGTATGAAAGAAGTTACTTTAGATTGTTTGGGCGAGGCTTGTCCGGTTCCATTGGTCAAGGCTCAAAAGGCTTTGGAAGACTTGGCTATTGGTGATGTGTTGATTGTATCGATTGACCACTCCTGTGCAATGAAGAACGTGCCTGAGTGGGCTCGAGAAGCTGGCCACAACGTCGAAATCGAAGAAGTCGATGATGGCGAGTGGGAAGTTGTTATCGAGAAGGCAAAATAAGCGAAGGAGCACCCTATGTTAAAGAAATTTTCCGAGGCAGTTGCCAAGAACGAATACTATAAACTCTGGTTCAAAGATGCTTGGCCCTACATTACCGGTGCAGTTCTCCTATCAATTTTTCAAATTGTTACCATGGCTGTATCGGGAAATCCCTGGGGAGTGTCGACTGCGTTCGCAAACTGGGGTGCTTGGATACTTCAAGCCCTGGGGGTCTCGGTAGAGAAGTGGTATTTCTTCTCTTCCGAGGGTGCCCTGGCGGTCTTGGATCGGGGACTTCTGCAGGATCCTGCCTCTATGCGGAATATCGGAGTTATCTTCGGAGCTCTGTTCTCGGTGCTCATTGCATCGGGATTCAAAATCAAGAAAATAAAAACCAAGAAACAAGTAGTTGCCGCAATCTTGGGCGGAACACTAATGGGATACGGGGCTCGAATAGCCTTTGGGTGTAACATTGGAGCATTTTTTTCCGGTATCTCAGTCCTTTCCCTTTCGGGTTGGGTATTTGCAATATTCATCTTCCTGGGCGCGATCGTCGGCAGCAAGCTTCTGGTGAAGTACTTCATGTAGAAAAAAACAAAGGAATTATCATGGAAAAGAAAGTAGAAAATTACGACGTGGTTATCATCGGGGGCGGACCCTCGGGACTTACCGCAGCGATTTATTGTGGCCGGGCTCGTTTGAATACTTTGCTCATTGAAAAATCTCTGGTGGGTGGATTAGCTACCTATACGAACGAAATCGAAAACTTTCCTGGCTTCCCCGAAGGGGTATCTGGCCTGGGGCTAATGAAACTTTTCGAAAAACAGGCAAAGAAATTCGGAGTAAAGTTTAAGCTCACCGACGTGCGAAGCGTGGAACTCGAAGATGAAGTAAAGGTGGTAGAGACCTTCCGGACCACCTACCACGCCAAGACAGTGATCATCGCCGCCGGTGGACGACCTCGAATAACCCGCGCCAAGGACGAAGAGAAGTATTTGTTTGACAAAGGTATCTCGTTCTGTGCTACCTGCGATGCGGCAGCTAACACCGGAAAGACGGTAATGGTCATTGGATCAGGGGATGCGGCTATCGAAGAGGGAATGTTCTTAACCAAGTTTGCCAAAGAGGTGATTGTCAGCGTAATTCACGATACGGGAAAAATGGACTGCAACGAAATCGCCCGGGATGCAGCATTGGCAAATCCCAAGATGACCTTTAAATGGAACACGATGACCGAAAGTTTTGCTGGCGACGGGCACCTGGACACCGTTAACCTCAAGAATTTGAAAACCGGAGATATTGAAGGGGTGAAAGTTGATTCGTGTTTCGAGTTTATTGGATACGAACCAAATACCGAAGTCTTCGAAGGTAAGGTGAACATGTCCAAGCGCAAGTACATCTACACCGATGAGCACATGTCCGTCGGAATACCCGGAGTTTTTGCCTGCGGTGACGTTCGGGAAAAAGAATTAAAGCAGGTAGCTACCGCCGTAGGCGACGGTGCTATTGCGGGGGTTGCAGCAGAGAAATTTATTGCCGAAACCGAAATGTTTGAAAACCAAATAATGCAAAAAGATAAGATCGGACTCATCTACATTTACAGCGCAATTGATGCTCCGAGCCGTGAATTGTTGCCGATGATGCAGGAGATTGAATCCGTTTTCAATGGACAGGTTAAGCTCAATGTGATCGACCAGTACAAAGGTAAGAGTCTTTGCGACCGCTTAGGTTGCGATATTGAGCCTATGACAACTTTCTACACAAAAGATGGAAAGGTTATGGACGTGTGTGGCCAGTGCGATAAAAAAAGCATCATGACCCGTTTGAATAAGCTCGTAGCCCAACCAGTAGAGGTAGTAGTATGACCCTAAACGCCTACTGGCGAAGCGGCCCAGCCCGGGCCGCGCTAATTCTGGGAATTCTTGGGATTCTTGGACTTAGTTCCTGCGCGCCAAAACCCGCAGGAGAAACCGGTACCGAGATAGTTGAGGCCAAGGAGGTTGCCGCCCTTCTGGCCCAGTCTGGAACGGTATTAGTGGATGCACGGAATCTTCCGGACTATCGAGAAACCCATATCACCGGTGCGGTCAATATCTCTCGGGTGGACATAGTGGTGAATCAGCCCATTCCTGGGCTTTTAGCTCCGGCAGACCAAATTGCCCGGGTAATGGGTACTCGAGGCATAAGCAACGATACCATGGTAGTCATCTACGACGACAACAACAACATGGATTCTGCCCGATTATGGTGGACCCTAAAAATCTACGGCCACGACCAGGTGAAGGTTGTGAGCGGAGGGATGAAGGCCCTATTAGCAGAAGGTTACGCCCAGGACTCCGCTACCGTTTCGCTTTCCCGAGCTACCTTTACTCCAGCGACCCGTCGGGATGAGATGCTTATTACTGCCCCGGAAATTCGTAGATATATCAACGAGCCAAACCTCCAGGTAGGTCTTATCGATGTTCGCACCGACGATGAGTGGGCAGCAGGGTTTATTCCCGGTGCTGTTCACATCAACTATATCGAGAATAATTTCCGTGACGGAACCTTCCGGACTGTGCAACACATCCAGATTAAGTACTTGGGAGCTGGATTTGACTATGATACCGAAGTTATTCTCTACTGTCAGACCTCCATTCGAGCTGCCCAAACCTACTTGGCCATGTATAACGCCGGGTATCGAAATCTGAGGCTCTACGATGGGGCATGGGCAGAATGGTCTGCCAATCCGATGAATCCAATCGTCAAGCCCGAAGTTCAAACCCAAGTCCTTCAGCCTGCAGATCAGTCTTAATTTTGAGTAGATACCCTAATTCGACAGAACGATACATGGGCTAAAGCCCAAAAAAGGAGATAGAAATGAAGAAGTTTTTCGTGGTACTTTTGGTTCTTGCCTCGATTCTTGTAATCGGATGTGGTCAGCAGGCTGCGGTACCCGCACCTGCGGCCGAAGCAGCTCCTGTTGCAGCGGCCCCCGCAGCGCCTACTTTCTCGGTTAACGACTTTGCTCGTGGCTATATGGCTGGTCTTGCGAACAACAACAACATCGTTGCCCCCGCAGCCGTCCTTACCGAGCTCCGGGAGGGCAAGGCACCTTTTATCGTCGACATACGACAGTCGGACGTCTACGGCGAAGCCCACCTGCAAGGTGCTATAAATCTGCCGTGGTCAACCCCAGCTATGTGGGAGAGTCTAGAGTACCTACCAACCGATCAAAAGGTGTATGTCCATTGTTATACGGGGCAGACCGCTGGGCAGTTCATTGTCATGGCCAAGATGGCCGGAATCGACGCAGTTTCGATTAGCTCGGGCTGGAACCTGGGAATTTCGAAGGTTGAAGGCTACGAAGCCCTTACCGAAACTACCCCGAACGTTCTTAACACCTCGACGAGTAACGGAGTTTCCGACGCCGTGGTAACCATCGTACAAGAGTACTTTGCCGACATGGCAACCCGAAACGGAACTCCCTTTGCGAACAACATGTTAAGCGAAGAAACTGCAAAGTCGATTCTGGATGCCAAAGATCAAGGGGTACAGTTTGTATCTATGCGCCGACCCGCTGACTTTGCCGCTGGACATATCGAAACCGCAGTCAATGTTCCATTCAACGGAGATATGTGGGAAGGTACTGCCCTGCTACCCACCGACAAGGCTCTGGTTTCTTATTGTTATAGTGGCCAGACCTGTAACCAGGGAATCGCCCTCTTACGACTTCTGGGCTACGATGCCTATTCGATCCAATTTGGTATGGGTACTGCAACCACGGCACCCCGTGGATGGGCCAACAAGGGATTCCCTGTAGTAGCCAGCAACTAGTTTTTTCTGGCCCTTGTTATAACTAAGATAAACGAGGATCGATAACCCGGGGTTCTGCCCCGGGTTTTTTCGTTTTCCATTTCCGTGGTACATTGAATGTATGAAACCACTGTATATCTTGGACGGCTACGGCCTCATTTTTCGTTCATATTTTGCCTTCTTCAAGGCACCCCGGCGGGCTCCTGATGGTCGGAACGTGTCTGCGATTTTTGGTTTTTTTCGAACCCTTCTGAGTCTTTTCAAAGAGTATAAACCCGAAAACTTTGTTGTTGCCCTGGACTCTCGGGGGCCAACCTTTCGCGATCAGATGTACGAAGAGTACAAGGGTACCCGGGACGCGACCCCAGAGGAGCTAAAGGAGCAATTTCCTTTGATTGAAGAAGCGATTGGGGCCTTTGGTCTTCCCTCGGTTCGCATAAACGGGTACGAGGCCGATGACCTCATTGCGGACTTGGCCCGGCGGTGCAGGGAAGAGGGACGGGAGTGTTTTATTATTAGTTCAGATAAAGACCTCATGCAGCTGGTGGATGGTCCAATCAAAATGTTGCGTCCCACGACCAAAGAGGGCCTGGTTTACCTCGACCGCGAGGGAGTCTACGCCGACAAGGGGGTATGGCCCGAACAGATTATCGACTTTCTATCCATAATTGGCGACTCGTCGGACAACGTACCGGGGGTAAAAGGAATAGGAGAGAAAGGAGCGGCCAAACTCCTAGAAGAATTTGGCACTCTCGATAAGATTTACGCAGCCTTAGACGAGGAGAAAATCGCCCAAAAAGGAATTGCATCGAAACTTGCCGATGGGAGGGAGATGGCCTATTTCTCGCAGAGGTTGGTGACCTTGGCTGACCAGACCGGGCTGGAAAAAGCGCCAGAAGAATTTCATTTGCAGGGCCTGAATGCCAATGCCTTGGCTGAGGTTCTTTTACCCCTGGGTATGACTGGCCTGGTGGCGGACATTGGAGTTGTCTTGGCCCAAGACGTGTCCGGGGCTTTGGGGCATTTCAAGAAGTCGGCGGATATTCTCGGCACTCCCACCACCTTTGGTGGCGGAGAAGGGGCCGTTCAAGGGGACTTGTTTGAGCCCGGGGGTGGAAAGAGTCCTGCGGCTAGTCCCCAAGCTGCAGCTAAGGAGACGGCGATCCAACGACTGCCCGATACCCCTGGGGGGGTCGATTCCCCCGAGGTTACCACTCTGGCCCGGGAACTGGCGTCGGTAGAGAAGAACTATACCTTGGTTCAAAGTGTGGCCGAACTTCGCGAGTGCTTCAAGGATCTTGGCGGAGTAAAGGCCCTCGCTTTGGATACGGAGACTACAGGGCTCGATCCCATGAACGCTCAGATAGTGGGAATAAGTTTGTGTGCTCGACCGGGGCGGGCCTATTATCTTGCCCTCTTTGGACCCCTGGGGCCCGTTCTCCCGGCCGACGAAGTCAGAACTGGTTTGTCGAGTTTGCTTGGCACCTCTGGAGTTCTCGTGGTAGGCCAGAACATAAAATACGATATAAAGGTCCTCAGACGCTGGGGTGTCGAACTCCAACCGGGTTTCGATACGATGATTGCCGCCTGGGTTCTTGAGTCCGCATCGAACCGATTTAATATGGATGACCTGGCCCAACTCTATCTTGGATACACTACAATTCATTACCAAGAGGTAATGAAGGACGCTGGTTTGGGAAAGGATTCCACCTTTGACCAGGTTCCCTTGGCCGAGGCTATGGCCTACGCCGCAGAGGACGCGGACATAACCTTTCGGCTCTTTCGACTCTTTGAAAAGTTAATCGCCCTACGCGGACTAGAGAAACTGTTCTATGAAATCGAAATGCCCCTATTGCCTATTTTGGCAGATATGGAATTTGAGGGTATAGGTTTAGATGTTCCGGCCCTTGGGGCTTTTTCTATCGAACTTGAAGGGAAACTGGGGCGAATAGTCCAAGACATCTACGATCTTGTAGGACACGAGTTTAATATTAATTCAACAAAGCAGCTCCAAGAAATCTTGTTCACCGAGCGAAAACTCACCCCATCTAAGAAAACAAAGACTGGCTACAGTACCGATACCAGTGTTCTCGAAGAACTGGCATCCGAGGATCCAGTTCCAGCAAAAATCTTGGAGTATAGAGGATTGGCAAAGCTCAAGAGTACCTATGTTGATACCTTGCCAGCCCTGGTAAACTCCACGACCGGAAGGCTTCATACGACGTTCCATCAACACGGTACGGCCACCGGACGAATGTCGAGCAAGGATCCAAATCTTCAGAATATTCCTATCAAGGACGAGGAGGGGAGAAAAATTCGCCAGGCCTTTGTTGCCCCCACGGGACGACAGTTTGTATCGGCGGACTATAGCCAGATTGAACTGGTGGTATTGGCCCACTTTGCAGGGGACAAGGGCCTTACCGACGCTTTTGAAAAAGGAATCGACGTTCACCGGGCGACGGGAAGTCTCATTTTTGGTGTTGCTCCTGAGGATGTAACCCCCGAGCAACGTCGGATAGCAAAAACTATTAATTTTGGGGTGATGTACGGTATGAGCGCCTTCCGACTCAGTCGAGAACTAGGTATTCCTCGTCGGGACGCGAGTGCCTTCATTGAGTCGTACTTTCGCACCTATACGGGGATTAATCGATACCTATCCGACCAAGGAAAAGAGGCTGAAACCTACGGAGGAGTCTTCACCTTGGCTGGTCGTTTTCGTCGGATTCCCGAAATTTATACCTCAAATAAAACTGAACGGGCGGCGGCGGAACGCATCGCAGTGAATACCCCTATTCAGGGGAGTGCAGCAGACATTGTAAAGATCGCAATGGTTCGGGTTCAGAATAGACTGAAGGCGGAGGGCCTAAAAAGTAAAATGATTCTTCAAGTTCACGACGAAATTATCTTGGAATGTCCCGATAGGGAGGTGAGGAGGGTGGAAGGGCTCTTGAAAGAGGAAATGACCCAGGCGATCGAGTTGAAAGTACCATTGCAAGTTTCTGTGGAATCGGGAACCCGATGGGGAGATATGCACTAGAGTGGAGCCTTTTTCAAGCATTCGTCCCTTCGTAGTGGGGATAACCGGTAGCTACAGTGCGGGTAAAACGACCATTGCCGACCTACTTGTCGAGCAGCTGAGTCCGAGAATTGCAGTAGTCCACCTAGAAGTCGATCATTTGGGACACCGGGCCCTGGAGAAGGTTGCCGATCGAGTGATTGCCCGCTTTGGCTCGACGATTAGTAGAGAAGGTCCCGATGGACGCATAGGAATAGATCGGAAGGCCCTGGGGACTATCGTATTTCGAGACGCCCGGGCCCTCAACGATCTCGAGAAGATTGTTCACCCCGTGATGGTTGCGGAGGTAGATCAAATTATTGAGCAGGCAGAATCAGGAGTTGTAGTCCTCAACGCTGCTATACTATTCAAAATGGGTCTGGATACTCGCTGCGACTGGATACTTGGGGTTACTGCACCGGCCCTTGTTCGACTCTTTCGAGCCCTCCGCCGAGACGCCCTTTCCCTTACCCAGGCTTGGCAAAGAATCCGCTCCCAAAAAAAAATACTTCCTCAACTTTCCACGGGAAATGTCGATATTCGAAGGGTATCGAACTGGGGAGGAAAGAGGAATATTCACCGTAAGGTGGAAACCCTCGTAAGGGAGCTATGGAAGAGAATCGAAGCTTTGTCATAATTCTATCGGTCACTCTCGTGGTCGCTGCCCTTTTTGGCGCAGCCGCGTGGCTTTTCTATCCGTACCAGCAAGCCGAAGTTGGGTTGCCAGTAGCCAGTCGATTCTTTCGGGAGGCAAACGTCACCGAAAATCCTGAAGCCGATGAAACGAACGAAACCGGAAAATCTCCAGTTCTAGACGGGAACCCATCCGGGGACCAGGGAAGCCTGGAAATTGTATATGGGATTCTTGACGATGCTACCTACCTAGACGATCCCTTAGGGCGCCAGCTTTCGCCTATTACCTCCGAAGTGAATACCACTAGTAGCCTAAGCTTAGAGGTGCAAACTCGGACCCCCGCTCGGGAGCTGATCGCCCAAAATCCCACAAGCTCAACCCCGACCAGCTCAACCCCGACCAGCTCAACCCCGACCAGCTCAACCCCGACCAGCTCAACCCCGACCAGCTCAACCCCGACCAATTCGACTCGAGTCCAAACCACCGCGCCATCCCAAAGTACCCAGGCAAGTGTAACCCCAACGACCGTCGAGGAGTTTTGGATACAAGTACTCTCGACTCCAAGCCGGGATAGGATTGAACAGGTACAACAAGAACTTGAATCCTACGGACTGGGTGGAAGGGTTACCACTACCCGGATCGACGAGGTTACCTACTATCGATTACGGTATGGACCGTATACCCAGCGAGCCGAAGCTCAAAAGTTTTTAGATTGGATAAAAGAAAGCCCACGTTTTGTTGATAGTTTTATATCTTTGGAGTACAGATCATCGAACTAACTGCTACCCTCGGACGCCCCTCGGGGTCCCGGAAGACAACAAACCTAAGGAGACCGTTTTTGGGTCAAGCCTCACCAATTAATATTGGAATAGATTACTCAGACGAGTTCCTCGTTGGCCACCCGGTCATCGATCGAGAACATCGTAGTCTTTTCGAAAAATCTCGGGCTGTACTCCACGCCTTTCTCTTAAACTCTCCCCGGCCACAAATTATCGAAGGGATGCGAGAATTATACACTGAACTACAAAATCATTTTACCCATGAAGAAGCAATTCTCGATGCCCTTGACTATCCCCGACTCCCAGAACAGCGGGAACAACACGAAGCAATTATGGCCAAGGCGGCCCGAACCCTTGCCCACTACGAGGCCCAGTCGATGTCCTTTGGTGACCTCTATTCCTTCCTTTTTGGCCAGATTGTAAAAGGGCATTTTCTCAAAGAAGATATGCTTTTGAAAGATTTCCTGGCGACTTCCCATAGTTAAAAGCTATCGTACATATAGAAACTATATCTTTTACTAATAGAACGATTTCTTGTATTCTTTCACCGGTAGCGTGTGAAGGAGGCCAAGATGGCAAAAAATACTCTCTATAACAAGGTGTGGGATGCCCATTCGGTAGCAACCCTACCTACTGGCCAGACCCAGTTATTTATTGGATTACACATGGTTCATGAGGTCACAAGCCCCCAGGCCTTCGACATGGTTCGAGAAAAAGGGCTCAAGGTTATGTACCCCGAACGTACTTTTGCAACCATGGACCATATAGTTCCAACCCGAAGTCAAAAGCGACCATTCTTGGATCCCCAAGCCGAAGCAATGATGCAGGCTATCGAACGAAACACCGAGGAATTTGGAGTTACTTTTCTCAATTTCGAAACCGGCAAGCAAGGGGTTGTTCATATTATTGGCCCGGAGCTTGGGCTAACTCAGCCGGGAATGACCATAGCCTGTGGTGATAGTCATACCTCGACCCACGGCGCCTTTGGAACCCTGGCCTTTGGTATTGGCACTAGCCAGGTACGGGATGTACTTGCTACCCAGTGTTTAGCTATGGATCCCATGAAGGTTCGCCGAATCGAAGTTAATGGCACTCTCCGCCCGGGGGTAACACCGAAGGATGTAATTCTTTACATCATAAATCGCCTGGGAGTGAAGGGGGGAATCGGATTTGCCTACGAATATGCCGGCGATGCTTTTGACTCGATGACTATGGAAGGTCGAATGACTGTGTGTAATATGTCTATCGAAGGTGGCGCCAGGGCCGGATATGTGAATCCCGACGATACAACCTTCGAGTATCTAAAGGGTCGCGATCATTCGCCCAAGGGCGAAGAATGGGATAAGGCAGTGGAAAAATGGCGTTCGTTGGCCAGCGGTCCTGAGGCCGAATACGACGAAGTAGTTCGTTATAATGCCGAAGACATACAACCTATGGTTACCTGGGGAATAACCCCCGGCCAAAGCATTGGAATTCACCAGACCCTGCCTCGGCCCGAAGATTATGACGATAGTGGCGAGCGCCAAAGCATCGAGTTAGCGTACAAACACATGAAACTCAAACCGGGCCAACGACCGGATGAAATTAAAATTGATGTAGCATTTATTGGTTCGTGTACCAACGGTCGAATAGAAGACTTGCGGGCCGCAGCAGCGGTTGTCGCCCAGGGAATAAAGGCCGGGAAGAAAGTTGCCCCCGGAGTAACCGCCTTTGTCGTTCCTGGCTCTATGCAGGTTCGCAAACAAGCGATGGAAGAAGGCCTCCACACAATTTTCCAGGATGCTGGTTTTGAATGGCGGGGGGCAGGCTGTTCTATGTGTCTGGCGATGAATCCCGACCAACTAAAGGGAGACCAAATTAGTGCTTCCTCGAGTAACCGAAACTTTATCGGCCGGCAGGGAAGTCCCAGTGGTCGAACCTTACTCATGAGTCCGGCAATGGTTGCCGCTGCCGCCCTTACCGGAAAAGTGACCGATGTTCGTCAATTTCCAGCGGCTTAAAGGAGAACGAAATGTCAAAAATAAAAAAAATTGAAGCCCGGGGAGTCCCTGTGGTTGGAAATGACATCGACACCGACCGAATAATACCAGCTCGTTACCTGAAGGAAATAACTTTCAGCAAAATGGGAGACTATCCGTTCTACGACGAACGATTCACCCCCGAGGGCAAAAAAAAGGACCACTCCTTCAATAAACCCGAGTATCAGGGTGCCGGAATTCTCGTGGCAAATAGTAACTTCGGATGTGGAAGCTCCCGGGAGCACGCCCCCCAAAGCCTCGTTCGATGGGGCATTAGGGCTATTGTCGCCGAAAGCTACGCCGAAATTTTTGCCGGAAACTGTGTCATGCTCGGTACTCCAGCGGTGGTAGCTTCAAAAGACGACGTGGCGGCCATTCAAAAGTGGGTTGCAGCAAATCCCGAGGCCCAACTCGTTCTCGACCTCGAAGCCATGATCCTGAAGGTTGGCGATCACTCATATAAGATTACCATGCCCGAGACCAGACGAAATGCCCTTCTTGAGGGTACCTGGGATTCGACGTCTCTGTTATTGGCCAATAAAGACAAAATAGAAGCAATCGCCGCGAGCCTTCCCTACATGGCCTGGACTCAAGACTAGACAATTTTACGCCGATACACTACTATGAGACCGAACAGAGCTCTCGTTTATTTTGTTTCGGCGCTGATTTTGGCCCTGGGGGGCTCTCTGCCTCTTGGGGCCCAGCTTCGGATAGACCCCGCAGACCTACGCATCGACCAAAGTACCGAGGGTGGCTACATTATTCGAATTCGAGCCGAAGGTATTGGCTCGGTGTTATTGACCGAGTCTACCGAGGATCCAGCCTGGGAAGAGGCCAGTTACGCCTTTCGAAATCCTCAATTTCATCCCCTCAACGGCGACGAACCTCGGCTGTTGGATGGTGATTTCCTTCCTACTGGTCCAGGAAATTATTTTATTATCGACAGCACCCCCGAACCAGATTCCGAATTAGGCCAATCGTTTCGCCTCTTTATTCCTTACATTGTCGACTTCGGTTACCCCTGGACAAGAAATGGCCAGGTGCAGGTTCTCGACGGTACCTATTTAAGTATTCGGACCTTTGAACGACCCTACGCCGATTATTCCGGGGGATTTCTCGATAATCCCTTCATCCTAAGAGTAGTGCAATTGCCTCCGCCTCCCCCGGAAGAAGAACCCGAGGAAGAAGTTGCATTTATGGAGGCTACGGTCGAAGCTTTTACAAAGGCTTCGGATGAAACCGAAGCTAGAGTCCTGGCCGCAGACAACTCGGAAGAACTGCCGTCCCTTATTGAAGAGATCATGGATGAGCTCGATGGCGGAACCCTCGATCTAATATTGGTTCTCGATACCACCCAAAGCATGACCAACTCGTTGAATGTTGTGCGAAGGGATTTAGTAAAAACCTTACAGCCCTATACCGGTCGGTTTCAGACCCTAAGAATTGGATTTGTTGTTTTTCGGGACTACTTCGATGAGTACCTTAATAGGCCATCGCCAATTCAAAATCGGTTAGAGGATATTCAACCTTACCTCGATAGAGCTCGGGCCTACGGTGGCCGGGACATTCCCGAGGCTGTGTACGAGGCCCTCTATACTGCTCTTACCCACTACGAGTGGGAGGCCGAAGAGCGAGAAATTATTCTTATCGGCGATGCTCCACCCCATCCTATTCCCCGTGGTCCAATTACCGAAGAAAGGGTCTACGAACTCGCCCGGGAGCTGGATGTCCGAATAAATACCATTATGCTTCCTCATCCTTGAGGTAGGCTTCTATCGAATCGAGTAGATCATTTGCTTCATCGTATTGAAGGGACCATACTTTTTTCTTAAAGTCTTGAAAGAGATTCTGGGATTTTTTCGTGCCTCCTAGACGATCCCCTAGTTCCTGCAGTAGGGTGGAGTCGAGGATTAGCCGCTCCTGAATACCATGGCGTACATCTTCGACGATACTCAGGGAGAAATCTTCGATGGTCTTTTTCGGTACGTTTAGACCTGTGGCAATTTTTTGTTCGATAGCGTAGGTCACCTGCTGTATTGCCTTTACCATCGAATCTATGTGTTCTTGGGTAACCTGTCGAACTTGAATTGCTCGCTCGCAACCAATGCAGCCATAAAAAAGGTTCGTGGCTTCGATACCCGCAGATATACCCTTGAGTCGGTGAATGAGAAATCCAATCCGCTGAAAAGATTCATCGGGCCAATCGCCCACAGGAATATTCATTCTACATGCTTCTTTGAGATTCGAAATAATAGCCGGAGCCTCGTCGACAAAACTGGCAAGCATTTGATCGTAGAGTTCTTTGTCACCCTCGATTCGAGCGAGACCTTTTTCATAGTCTAAGACGATTTGGCTTTCTTCGGTCATTCGTTGGAGGTCTTCGGCCAATAGCACCGTTACGTAGAGGCTGCGCAAAAGGGACTCCTTACGAATCGGTTTTTCTAAGATCCGCTCCCAGGGACTTTGAGGCAGGTCTCGAAAGGTGCCGGGATTACTACTCAGCCCAACGACAGGTATTTGGACGCAATCGGGGTAGAGCTTCCAGAAGTCAATAGCTTCCAAAGGGGCGAGTTTATCGAGATCTATAAAAATACACCGAAAATCAACATCCTGACAGCCGGTCGGTATTTGGGAACCAAAATTCATTTCGCTGACCCATAGGCCGAACGATTCCAAGTAACCACGTATCTGATTTTGTTCCACCCCCGGAGTAGATATGTAGAGCACTGGTAACCCAATGAGTATTTTCGCTATTTGGGGGCTCGAAAGGGGATTCAGAAACCCACTGGCAAAGGCTTGGAAGAATTCCTGGTCACTGGGGGGTAGGGGGAGAAAGGAGTCCCTAATCCCCGGTGGAGGCGAGGAAATCCATAGGACGGGAAAAGTCTGGGAGAGTTCAAAACGGTTCCTGACTTCCTCTGCCGAAGAGAAGTCCTTACCAAGCGCAAAGGCCCCATCGAATTCCCCAAGGACGTCTCGTTCGGGTTCGAATACGATGTCAATTCCGGCGTCTCTCCCAAGTTTAAGTAGGTCTTCATACCTGGGAACTTCGGTCTTGGGCGATAGGACACCCATTTTGAGCCGCGACTTTCCAAGGGATTGCTCCAGGGTATCCTTTTTTCCCAGTATAGGTATGGGAAGGTGGACTGAGAAAGTACTTCCTTTTCCCGGTTTGCTCGTTGTCGAAATAGCACCTCCCATAAGGGTAACTATTCGCTGGACTAATGAAAGTCCAAGTCCGGTTCCCCCAAATCGGCGGGTATCCGATGAATCCTGTTGGGTGAAAGGAAGAAAAATTTTGGACAAAAATTCCGGGGGAATTCCAATGCCCGTGTCCTTTACCTCGATAAAGAAGTGTCCTCCTGTGGACCAGAGGCGAACAAACACGGATCCTTCCTCGGTGAACTTAATACCATTACTTACCAAATTGTCGATTATCTGACCGATTAGATTTCTATCTATCCAAAGGTAGGTGGGCAGGGAACTGTCGAGGGACAACGAAAGATTCAGTTTTTTTTCCCGGGCCCGGGGTTCAAGGCTTTCTACAAGGCTTGTCACAAGTTGCCTAAGCTGGACTACCTCGGGTTGCACCTTCATTTGTTTCGACTCAATATTGGAATAGTCCAACAGATTGTTCACTAACTCCAGTAGCTGATTAGCGCTTTGCAGAATTCGTTGGTTAAAATCTTGATACTGGGTGTCTGGGGCGTGGCTTAGAGCGTATTGGCTTAATCCAAGGATGGCGTTCAATGGAGTTCGCAGCTCGTGGCTCATAGACGACAAGAACCGAATTTTTACTTGGTTTGCCTGCTCGAGTAAGGTGCGCTCGTCCCGAAGAATTTGTTCGGTAATTTTCTGGTCGGTTATGTCCTGAATTGTGCCGTAAACTCTGCGCACCTGGCCCCGAACTTCTTCGGCTTGGCCCCGGGCCCGAACCCAAATGAGTTGACCATCGTAGGTTTGGAGTCGAATATGCAGGTCAAAGGATTTCCGGTTTTTTGCACAGTCGAGAACGGCCTTTTTCAGTCGATCTCGGTCTTCGGGCCCGGGGTAGAAGGAAAGAGCCTTCGCTATTGAGACTTCGTAGTCCTTTGGTATACGATGGATATCCCGGGCCATTTGATTCCAAATGAGGTTGTTAGAGTGGGGATCCAGTTCCCACCCTCCAATTCTTGCTATTTGGGTAGTTGCTTCGAGAATGGCTTGGGTTTGGGAGAGCTTTTCCTGAATACCAGTGAGGTTGGAAATATCGGTATGGGTTCCGACCACCCGGAGAGGTTCTTCATTTTTGTCGGTTTCGATAACCTTTCCACGGTCAAAGACCCACAAGTAGGATCCGTCTTTCTTTCTAATCCTATGGGCGTGGCTGTAAGTGGGCGTTCTCCCCCATAAATGGTCTCGAAATACTGCTTTCATTGGTCCTAGGTCGTCGGGATGGACAAGACTGTCCCATTGATCGAGAGTTCCTTGGATTTCTCCTATGGAATACCCCAACATCGACTTCCAAAGGGGCGAAAAATACACCTTCCCCGATTTCAAATCTATTTCCCAAACCCCATCTCCTGCGGATTCTAGAGCTCTTCGCCACCGGGATTCCAGACGGGACAGGTGTTTTAGCCGGGCCTTTGTCTGGGTACTATCCTCCAGAATGAGAATCAGGTTCTCCGATTCCGGTGATACTTTACTCCCCTTGAGCGAAAGCCATCGTTGAGGTTTGGTGATAGTCTGTAATTCACCGGTATATTCGGCGGTTAGTTCGAGGTTACCAAAATAGTCGAGATGTTTCCCTAAAAGTTCTTCAAGGGGAGTCTCGAACAATAGTCCGGCCTGCTTATTTGCCTCGATAATCCGCCTTTCCTCAAAGGATGAAAGAAGAAGGATTCCAGGTCCATACTCTTCCAAAATATCTTGGGTTAATTGCTGAAAGTTCACGAACACCCTCCGAGGGGAAAGGTTATTCGAACCCCAAGCCCTGGGGGTGGCATAAGGTCGAGATGGCCGCAAATTTGGGCAACGGTCATTTCTACCAGATTCCAACCAAATCCCCGACTTGCCCTTAGTTCGTCCAAGGAAGCCCCTTTTCCGTTATCTTGGATTTCCAGTACCCCTCGGTTTTATCCGAGGATAGAGATATTCGAATTATTCCCATTTTTCTCGCTAAGAAAGCGTACTTAAAGGCATTAGTAATTAATTCGTTGACGATCATTCCTAGATTCATGAGAACTTGGGGTGTACCATTGAAATCTTCCAGGTGTAAATCGAGTTCAATGGGTTTTGAGTTCTGGAGACTTTGCCACAGTTCGTGCACGAGATTCTCGAGGAATTGACCTATAGAACCTTCGGTGTAGTTTTCTGACCGGTAGAGTCGGTCATAGACGAGCATCATTCCCCGCATGCGATCGCTGGCGACCTGTAGTGACTGATCTACGAAGTCCTCGGGAGTTTGGCCAACATTGGGTTTTTTGCCCCTTTGCAGTTCGAGTAGGCCGATTGCTGAATTCATGTGATTCTTAATGCGATGATGAACTTCCTTGAGTACTACTTCTTTTTCCCGAAGGAGCCCTTGAATTTGCAAGTGGACTACTTTTCGGTGTCGAGCTTGGAGGAACAAGAGAACGATACCGATGAGGAGAAGGCCGTTAAAAGAAATGGTTGCTACTACAGCAATTCGAAAGGATCGTTCGCGGGACGCGACGATTTCGGCTTCATCCGTAATGTCCTGTAAGATGCCAAAAACCCGATTCTTTACTCGGTCGTATTCGGCAACCGAGCGAATTACCGCTCTTGAGCCATCCGAAGGTCGTTGGATTTCGAAGGTGACCTCGTAAGGTCGGCCTAGATCGATGAGTTCTTGGAGAGCCTTGTCCAATAGGGGCCGGTACAAAGGAAGGGGAATCTCTTGAATTTCTGGAATTGTCCAGGGGGTAGAAGAGAGACCATAAATTGCCGCAGCCCCATCAGAGGCGTGGACCAGTCCTTTTTCGAGGTCGAACTCCCAATGACCAACCTGGGCCACTTCTTCCGCCCTCACCAATTGTTGTTTTAGTTGAAGGGTTTCGTCTAGGGCTTTAATCCGTGGGGTCGCGTCGTGGATGAGGGACAGCAGATAGGTTCTGGGTCCAAAAAGTATCGGGGAAGTGTAGACTTCTACGTCGCGAAGGTCTCCGTTGGCCAAGAGATGTTTGAAAGAAACGAAGTCCTGGTCGGCTTGCACCGCTCGTTCCAGGGCTATTTCGATTTCCGAAGGGCTTAGGGTGTTTATTTCGCCGAGATTCTTGCCCAGAAGCTCAAATCTTGGGTAGCCATAAAAATCCACAGCCGCAGGGTTCGCGTCGACAATCGTTGAAGTTTCGCTATCAATGAGGAGGGTTGCGACGCCGAGGTGTCGAAAGGTCGGATCTAGTTCCTGTCCGGTAAGGAGGGAGAGGAAGGAGACTCCGAATCCCAGGGCGAGGGCCGCTCGGTATACCATTATTGGTCTATTGTAGGGGGCATTCGGCGAGTTTTCAAGGTCCGAGGTTCTGGAAGAACTCAGCCGTCCACCCAGCAATCACAGTCCACTGTTCTTCTTGGGGTATCGATGCCTGACCATCACCGGGCTGGGGTCCGTAATCGCCAAAACCCGCGTGGTTTCCTCCGGCGATTTCCCGGTCGACCCACCCCCGGGGCAGCAGCGCCTGGCCTGCCTCGAAGTTTTCCTGGTTAAAAACCTGGTCGTTCTCCGCTCGTATTGATAGGACTGGAAGGGTTGTAGTCGACAAATCCCATCCCGAAGACAAATAACCTGCCCAAAGAACGAGACCTTTAATGGGTCCATCATTGAGAAGTTCAGGATTATTATACCCAAAGAATCCTGCGACCGCAGCACCTAGGCTATGGCCGCCTATGACCCACGATCGGTCGGGAAAGGCATCGATTACCTTCTGGGCACGATTCGATCCCAGTATCATGAGATTCAAGGGAGCGGGTACCAAAACGACAAAAATACCTTCTTGGGCGATTTTTCGAAGTACTGGGGCGTAGGATCGGTAGTCAACTTTCCCACCGGGATAAAAGATAAAGCCCGGTAGGTCTGATTGTTCTCGATTTGGCCGAAAAAGTACCCAATTTTGGTCATTGGTCTCGATTGTAATGTCCGAATCACTTTGAAGAGACTCGATAGCTTGGGGACCCGGTCCAAGGGCTTGCAGTGCCCAAAGGACAAAACCACCACCACTTAAGACCAGGAGACCAAGAGTGCCAAAAAGTACGATTCGAAGCAGCCGTTTCATTCGAAGCCCTCCTTAACGACGACGAAGATAGAGTTCTTGTAGTCCAAACAAGCCTAAAGGCACAACCAGAAATCCTAGGGTGAGACCCGCAGCCATACCCCGGTCGGAAGCCTGAATAAAGGGTACCAGATAGCCCGCAAAGCTCTCTACCCTTCCACCACCGATAAGAAATACCAAAAAATACTCCGAAAACGCCGTGAGAAATACCAAACTTACCCCAGAAGCAAGGGCCGGAATCATGGCCGGAACCTCGACCTCCCACCATTGTTGCCATCTTGAGGCCCCCAGATTCTTCGCCGCGTTCGTATACTCCATTGGGTAAAGAAGATACCCAATTTTTAGGCTTCGTAGTAGATAAGGATAGCCGGTGAGTGAGAGCGAAAGGGCTACACCAACAAGGGTATCCGAGAGACCGACGAAAAGAACAACCCGGTAAAGCCCAGCGGCGAAGGTAATTGAAGGAATAATAGCCGGGGCTAAAAGTAAACCTTCCACCAGAGCTTTTCCGCGAAACGAATGCCTGGCTAAGTAACGAGCTGGAGCCCACGACAAGAGGGTAGCGAATATGACCGATAGAAACGAGTAGGCCAAGGAAGATCCCAGAGCCCGGATTAAACCTTCCCTCGAACGCCAGAGGAACGAAAGGCTTCTTAAAGACCATTCGGACGGAAGTAGAAGGGGATATGGCCAGGGACCGGCAAAAAGAGATACCCCAAGAAACACCAGAGGTAGGAGAATAAAAACAAGGGTAACTAGGCGGATAACCCTCACAGGGTTCTCTCTTTTTCGTCCAAAGAGCCAGCAAGATAGGAATACCCTACCACCGTTCCGAGACTCAGAAGAAAGAGGATTACCAAGCCCCCAGAAGCAAGGGGCCTTTGATCCAAGGGAGCCACGAAATAGGCCCTGTACAGATACTGACTGACCATGGACGGGGAACTCTCGCCGACCACAAAGGGTATATCGTAGGCCCCAAAGGTAAAAATAAAGAGGATGAGAAACACCGTTCCCAAGGCGGGTAGCAGTCGGGGTACCATGAGGGTCCAGAATACTATCCCCGGGGAAGCTCCTAACCCCCGGGCTGTGAAAACTAATTCCCGTGGAAACGCTCGCAAGACAGGAACCAAAAAAAGAAGGCCGAAGGGAATTTCCTTGTAAACGTACGCCAAAACTACCCCCCACCCATTGCCCCGAAACAGTGGCGAGGCGAAATCAAGGCCGAAAAATCCAGCGAACCGTGCTGTCATTCCCGTATTCCCTAGCCAAAAGACCGTCAGATATGCGACAGCAACGGGGGGCAATACGAGTGGAAGATAAAGAAGGGGATCGAGGAGTTGAGACCATCGTCCTCTTTGGCCAAAGGGCTTGACAACTGCCAATCCAAGGATGAGGCCAAGGAAAGTAGATAAGCTAGCGGATAAGAATCCAACCCTGGCGGAGAACACGAGAGAGTTTCTAAATCCTGGAGTGTTCCAGACCTGGATAAAGGCTCCACGAGCCTCCCAGAGGGTAATTACCAGGGCCGAACCTAGGAAGAAAACCAGAGGAACCAGAGCAGGCAAAAGTGCAATCCATGGGGGAAGGAGTCGCCGATTCTTCATTGACCCAAGACAATGGTGTACCAGTCTCGCTGGAGGGCCTCTAGGTAAGGACTGGGAATTTCTGGTTGAGCGCCGGCCTCGAGTATCTCAAGGGGAAGGGTGGCAGGACCAAGATCGAGGGTCTCAAAATCCGTTCGATCCTCCAGAGAGAGCCGGTTAAGGTCAAGAACGGTAAAGTCGCCCCAGGTTGCGGGGTCGTTTTTAGCCCGCTGAATCTTCGGTTCTAGTAGATAATTCATGAGCACCAAGGCTCCGGCTGGATTTGGAGCATTGTACGCCATGGCGGTAAAATGGGTGTTGTACAGACTCCCCTCTTCCATAAGAAAACTCCGAACAGTGGAGGGGTAGCGACCTTGCAATATTCGGGCTTGGACCTGGGCTTGGGTGTAGCTCATGTTTATCCAGACCTCTTGGTTTTCAAACAGGGTGTCGAGGAAGGCCAGGTCCTTAGGATAGGATCTTCCCTCCTGCCAAAGGTAGGGGGAGAGGTCTAGAAGGTAGTCCCATAGGGCTGGCGATTTTTTTCGGTAGAGCTCTTCATCCCATCCCCCAAGGTACTGCTGAGGGCCCCCGGTAAGGGCCAAAAAGGCCTGACGAATGAAGGCATTGCCGGTAAAGTCCTGGGGTTCAGGGTAGGTGAATCGGCCAGGATTCTGTCGAACCCATTGGCCAAGTTCCCGAAAGCTCTGGGGAGATTCGGTAATAGCGGTGTCGTACTCAAAGACGAACTGGGCTCGACCGTAGGGTGTTTCGAAACCCTCGGTCGGGTACCCAAAATCAAACTCTGCGGTGGAGGGGTCGACGTAGTTCCGAAAGTTTGGCATGACTGGGGTAACTGGCCCAGCCAAAATGTCGGCCTCCCGGGCTCGGCGGAAGTTTTCACCATTAATCCACATTAAATCGATCGATCCAACCGTTCTATCTGCCGCCTTTTCGGTCATAAGTCGGTTTACGAAGACCGGCGCTTCACTGGGAACCCGACGTAATCGAAGACCATATTCCTCGTAAAGACCGGTGGCAACTTCTTCATCGATCCACTGATTAATTGCCTGAGAGCCCCCCCACATATGAAAACTCACCTCAGTACCTCGGGCTTTGGCCACGATACCTTCCCAACTGGCCTCGTTCCAATCGAGAACCTGGGAATCTGGGGAATTAGAACATCCGAATAAAGCGAAAAGAAAAAAGAAAACCATAACACTTTGCGTTCTCATTGGGGTACCTCTCGTTCTTTTTTTGGGGGATTGTCGGAAAATGAATAGTAGGTTCTTAGGGTAAGGGAAACAGGCGTTCCACAGGAAAGTACTGGACCAGGAGAGAAGACAAGGAGTGTTGAATTTGCAACCTCTACCCGGTACAACACTCCCCTGGTCTGGATTGTCGCTTTTCGAATGATACCCGATAAGGCCGAGGCGTCATCGATTGCTGGGGTTCGAATTTCTAGATCTTGAGGGCGACAGAGGACAGACGGGGAGATTCGGTTCAACGGTCCAAAAAACTGAGCGGTTTCTTCTTCGTTAGGTGAATAAATAAGGTCCAGGGGACTTCCGACTTGTCTCAGTCGACCCTGGGATAAAAATCCTATTCGATCACTCATCGCCAAAGCTTCGTCTTGATCGTGGGTAACCGCCAAGGTTGTTAGTTTATACTCGTCGTGGACCCAACGAAGGTATGCGGCCGTTTCTCCCTTGAGTTCTCGATCCAGATGGGCAAAAGGCTCGTCCAGTAGGAGAAGTCGCGGACGAACAGCCAAGGCTCGAGCCAAAGCAACCCTTTGTTGTTGACCCGCCGACAAGCGCGAGGGATACATTTTTTCTTTTCCGGCCAAGCCAAAGTCCAGGATGAGTTCACCCACCCTTCGGTGGATCTCCCGTGAGTCAACTTTTCGGGCCCGGAGTCCAAAACCGATATTTTTTTCGATTGTCATGCCCGGAAAGAGCCAGAAGTCCTGAAATACTAAAACTGGCTTTTTGTCCGGTCTTTTGTCGTCTAAAAATCGGAAGCTCCCACGGTCAGGCTTTTCTATTCCCGCTATTATTCTAAGTAAGGTCGACTTGCCGGCCCCCGAAGGACCAATAAGGGAGAAAAACTCTCCTTCTTCTAATGCAAAGGTGACATCGGTGAGGGCTTTTGTGGTACCATAGGTCCTTGAAACTTGCTGTATATACAAGAACTTTTGTGTTGCGGCCATGTTGGAGGAAAGATACTAGTACATGCTCACCGAGGGAAGGAAAACTCTTTGTACGATGAACTTTTACGCCCCCTAAAAGACAGACTCATTTTTCCCTTGGCCCGGCTCTTAAGTCCCCTCGGTCCCACGGGGCTGACGATTGGAGGATTGGGTTTGGGCCTGGTGGGGGTATACGGGGCTTTTCAGGGATTTTATGGCCTGGCTCTGGGCTTTTGGCTCGGAAATCGGCTCGCTGATGGACTCGATGGGGCGGTAGCTCGGTTGACCGGCAAGAATTCAGACCTTGGTGGGTACCTTGATATACTGGCCGATTTCTTGGTGTATTCTTTGTTGCCTTTGGGGGTATTTTGGTCCCTTCAAGGTGATTCCTCTAGCTGGCTTGCCCTGGGTGCCCTCTTAGCAAGTTTTTACCTAAATGCGGCGAGTTGGATGTATCTCTCGGCTCTCTTAGCCAAAGACGAAGCCCTCACCTCCCTGCCCATGCCTAAAGGGCTGGTGGAGGGTTTCGAATCAATTATTTTCCTTTCGCTAATGCTCATTTTTCCATCTGTTGCTACCATTCTTGCCTGGACGATGACCGGATTAGTGATGCTCACCATTGTTCTACGATTTATATGGGCTCGAACCATCCTTGATTCGCCCAAAAAAGCGAAGTAAGATGGTCAATATATGAACCTGGGAAGAACTTTTGGACGGATTTTATTTGGTATTGTTCTCGTGGTCGGTCTATTGGCTGTGGTATACCTATTGGGCCCACGAGTTTCCTTTCCTGAAGCCCAGGATTTGCCCTCCGTGCCCCAGAGTTTTTCGGCTCTGGAATCCTACCTCGCTCAGGCCGAAGCCCTTGCTCAACCCCTTGTGCCAGGTACGGAGAAGAAAATTCTTTGGAACAATCCAGACGATCCCCAACGAACCGCCGACGTTGTTGTATACCTTCACGGTTTTAGTGCCAGCCCGGTTGAAATAGATCCGGTGCCCCAACGGGTAGCCCGGGCCCGGGGGGCGAATCTTTATTATCCCCGTCTGACCGGCCACGGGAGTATCGACGGAGAACCCATGGGTCAGGCCACCGCCGGTGATTGGTACGCTGATGGGTTGGAGGCCCTTGCAATAGCGAGGGTCTTGGGTCAAAGGGTGATTCTCATTGGTACTTCGACCGGAGTAACCCTGGCGGCCATACTTGCCCATCAGTTTCCCGAACTTATAACAGCGGTTATTGGCGTGAGCCCCAATATGGGGCCGTCCGATGAGTTGTCGTGGTTAACCGCAGGGCCCTGGGGAAGACAGATTGGTAGCCTCGTCATGGGACCTACCTACAGCTGGGAACCTTATAGCGAACAGCACGCCCGCTACTGGACATCCAGTTATCCTTCCCGGGCAATACCCGAGCTCATGAATCTAGTTTCCTATGCGGCGGGTCTCGATTATTCAGAAGTTCAGGTACCTCTGCTGCAGTTTTCCAGTCCCTTTGACCAGGTTGTATCGGTTCGTCGAGCGACTGAATTCTTCGAGGAATGGGGAGCTAAAGAAAAGGAGTTGGTTAGCGTTCCTACCTCCTCGGATCCGGGCTACCACGTACTTACCGGGGAAATTCGATCGCCAGAAAACACCGAAAGCTTTGTTAATAAAATGATAGAATTCTTGGGGGCCATACCTTAAACTCGTAATTGGAAGAACAAACTCATGGGACCTCAATGGATCAAAATTACAAGCGAAATACTTTCCAGCGGATCCCCTGAGTAATGCGATCCAAAAGCCCCGCCAGAGATCTAATCGGAAGGAGTCTATCGAGGTGCCCCTAAAAGGAACAGAGATGTCTACCCAAAAAAATCATACCTTACCGATCCTTGACCCCGACAACCCCTGGAAAGTCCGTTGGGATGCTCTCGTCCTGGTTTTCGTCGTTATTGCCACAGTCCTTGCTCCCCTTACCATTGCCTTGGAACTGGAGTCGAAAGGTATCCTCTTAGTTTTTGATATTCTGGTCACCGTTATTTTTGTGACGGATATAGTTGTCATTCTCCATACGGGAATTGTCGAAAGGCGGAAGGTTGTTTTAGATCCTCAAAGTATTCGTAGGGCCTATCTCCAGGGATGGTTTGCATTGGATCTACTCGCCGCTTTTCCGTTTTTCATGTTCACCGGTGTTCAATTCTTGGCGATTAATAGGATCGTTCGTTTTGCTCGGATGATACGAATTATAAAACTCTTTTCCGGCGCCCGAAGTTTATCTCGGGTAAAAAAATCGCAGTTTAACCCCAACGTACTTCGTCTAGTGCTCATGATTTTTTGGCTACTTATGGCTTCGCATATTATCGCCTGCGGTTTTATTATGGTCGAAGGAGTGAGCCCCGACTTACCGTCGGCCACTCGGTACTTACAATCTTTTTACTGGACAATAACAACCGTCGCGACCGTCGGGTACGGAGATATAACTCCGGACAGGACAAATACCCTCCAGCTCATCTATGTAATCATAACCCAATTGGTTGGGGTAGGTATGTACGGTTTTGTAATTGGTAATATTTCGACAGTTATTGCGAACATAGACATTGCGAAGACCCAGTATCGGGAAAAGATGGAAAAAATTAACACCTTCCTCAAGTATCGCAATATGCCGGAAAACCTTACTAAACGAATTAACGATTACTACGACTATCTTTGGGAAAGCCGACGGGGATATGACGAATCCTCGGTAGTCGACGAGCTTCCCTTTAGCCTACGAATACAGGTTGCTACCGAGCTCCATCGGGAGATAATTGCAAAGGTTCCTTTATTCGCCGGCGCTAGTTCGGCATTCATTCGAGACCTTATTTTGAACATGGTATCGGTTGTATTTACTCCTGGCGATTATGTTGTCCGTAAAGGAGAAATTGGCGAAGAGATGTTCTTTATCAGCCGAGGCTCGGTAGATGTAGTTTCGGAGGACGAATCGATTGTCTTTGCTACCTTGCAGGAAGGGGCCTTTTTTGGCGAAATTGCCCTCCTCTTAAGTACTCCCCGAACAGCTACCATTAAGGCCAAGGACTACTGCGATCTTTATTCGTTGAATAAGACTACCTTCGAGCGAATTTTGTCCCGGTATCCGGACTTTGCGAAGAACGTAAAAGAGATGGCCGAACAACGACGAAAGGAAACAGAAGAAGCAGCCAAGAAGGCTTCCAAGTCCTAGGTTGTGCTCCAAAGCTTGTGGTAATTGCAAATTCTCATTTTTTAAGTGTTCCAAACCGTTGTTTTCTTCATCCCAAAGTACAAAAGATGACGATTTTTAAGGGCCTTAGGATAGAAAAAAGAAGGAACCACAAGCTTTGGAGCACACACCAAACCTAACCGGTTATTACCAAATTTCTCCCCTTGGCCTTGGCCCGGTACAGAGCCGCATCGGCCCGACCTAGGGCGTCGTCGAGAGACTCATCGGTGTCCTTTACCTCCGTAACTCCAAAACTGGCTGTTAGGGACAGAACGTCTCCATCAATGAGGTCGATTGGGTTTTTTTCTATCTGCCTACGAACCCGTTCGGCAAACTGGAAGGCACCTTCGAGGTCCGTGTCGCCTAAAATAAACAAGAACTCTTCTCCACCATATCGGGCAAAGGAGTCTGAATCTCGTTTCATAGTTATACACCGGGCCGCGAACTCTTTGAGGGCAAAATCTCCCGCACTATGGCCGTAGGTATCGTTTATCTGTTTGAAGAAGTCGAGGTCTACGATGATGATCGAGAACAGGGTACCGAACCGTTTGTACCGAGACAGTTCGCCCCGGGCGACATCGTACAATCGGTGTCGGCTCATAGCTCCGGTGAGGGTGTCGGTCGAAGCTATCGCTAACATTTTGGCGTAGAGCTTCGAGTTCTCGAGGGCTATAGCAATGTAGGAGCCAAGGGCTTTGAGGGCCTCAAGATCTTGATCAGAATAGACATTCACCTGGTAACTTTGGGCGGTTACTACTCCCAAGACCCTATCTTGAATCAGGAGGGGCACGTACATTACCGATCGGGCGGTCTGGTTCCCACCGCCGGTAAACCGTGGTGGTGCCTGGGTTAGGTAGGGACCGTACTCCTCCAGGGCGTCACCCAGTAATATTGGTGTTCGATTAAGGACTGTCCACCCGGAAAAACTATCGAGGGCGACGGGCCGCGGTTTTCGTCCTCCCGGGAGTTGAACTCCCTGCTCCATAAAAAGGGTGTAGTCCAGGGTATGGTTCTTTTCGTCATAGAGACTTATGCCAAAGGCATCGCTGGGCATAATACTTTCGACTTGTTTCGAAATGGTATCTAAAATATCCGAAAGTTGGAGATTCGAGGTAATAAGCTGCCCAACCCTACTAATTGCTTGAATTTTCCTAAAAAGACTTCGGTAAAGTTCGGTTTCCCGTTGGGCCTGGCGACCGGATATTCGAGCGACCTCTTGGCGGACCTGTTGGGTTCGAAAGCTGGCAGATAGCTCGCTGAGTTTTTCTAAGTAGGTAAGTGCTTCTTCTAAATTCCCCTGGGCCTTTGCTATTACTACCCGGGTTTTCAAAATATCGAGGTCCAATGAAAGGTTTTTAGTATGGCGATTTTCTTCCTCGGCCTTTGTTAGGAACATGTGCCCTTCTTGGTATTTATCAAGGGCTGTAGCTAAGCGACCGCGCAAATAGTACATTTGGGCGTTGTTTCTTGGATTCGAGTGGACAAGGGGAATGTCCTGTATCTTTAAAAGTAGAACTTTTGCCTCTTCAGTCTTTTTCTTTTCTATGTAAATTCGAGCACGGCAGATCATCGCTCCTGCGAAGATCGAAGGCATATAATCCTTACTTGTGTTTCTTAGAACCTCTTCAATGTAAGATTCGGCTTCGTCGTATCTGCCCGCCCCAACCAACGCCCAAGACATCTGGGAAATATTAATAATGCGATTAAACGAATCCATCCACCCTAGTTCGTGGTTGCGTCGAAAATAATCTAGAGATTCGTCGAAGTGACCCTGCTCGGAGAGAATGATCCCTATGTTTGTCATCAGAATCTGTTGCTGATCTCGGTTTTCTAGTTCTTCGGCAAGGATGAGGGCTCGTTCGTAGTGCTGGAGCCCCACTTCTGGTTCACCTTGCACTACTAGACACGATGCCAGACCATTGAGAGCCTTTATAAGGTCGAGGGTATTCGAAAGTTGCTCGGCAATTGCCAGACTTCGATCAAAAAAACTTCGAGCCAAAGAATACTCTCCCGCATCGAACCAAATCCATCCCCGGGCAAGGGTAATTGCCCCTGCAACTTCTTCAGCCTCGGGGTATTGGGTGAGATCATCGAGACAAGCGTCGGTTTGTTGGGGGTAGGTCTGCCCATGCTCCCGGGCAAAGGATAGACAGGCGAGGATTCTTTCTCGTATAGCGTAGTTTTCTAAACCCTTCTTAAAGGTCTCAAAGTCCATGAATATCCTTGGACACCCCCAAAATCTCCACCTCTTTTATTGAACGAATAGAAAGGGAGACCCTGAAGGTCAAACTGTTTTTACACCAGCGAGGGATAGCCTCGCCTAGGGGGAAATATAACACTTATTCGCCCAATTACCGACCACTTACTGCACAATATCCAAAATTAATACCCCTTGACCTAGTCCTAACCTTCGAGTACCTTTCACTCAACGCATCGCGGGGTGCTGGAGTACGGTTCGTTGAACCAAGTCTCCGGCTGAGATCAAACCCATGAACCTGATCCGGGTAATGCCGGCGTAGGAAAACGTATGCACCTATTCATCTGCATTCCTATTCCTGATCTCCTACCAAACCCCAGTGAAGCTACAAGGAGTTTTTTATGCACTACCTATCTTCGTTGTTTCTCCGTAGTAGTCTTGTCCTGACCTTTGGGTTAGTACTTATTTTTGGAGGATTTTCCGCTGGCGCCCGTCAAGAAAATCCAACCCCCACTACACCCACTCTTGTGGTGTATACCTACGATAGTTTTGGAGGAGACATTATGGACGCCATGGCCGAGGTCTTCTTCCAGAACTACGGGGTCGAACTCGACTTTGTCCAGCCTGGGGACACAGGGGAAGTTTTTACCCGATTGTACCTGGAACGAACAAATCCCCAAGCGGACGTCTTTGTTGGCTTGGACCAAACCTACCTCCACCGGCTCCTCGCCGACAACCTGGCCGAATCCTACCGCCCATCGGCCCTAAATCCCCGAATCCCCGAACCCATTATCGATACAGACTACCGAGTAATACCCTTCGATTTTGGGTACATTACCCTAAACTACGACGCCCAGGGCCTGGGAGATAGAACAGTCCCAACTACCTGGCAGGAACTCACGGGTCCCGATTTCGACCGGTCGATAATAATGCTCAATCCCGCATCCAGCAGTCCAGGGCGCAACTTTCTGCTTCTGACCATCGCAAAATTTGGCGAGGATGGCTACCTGGATTTTTGGCGGGCTCTAAAGCCCAGCATTCTTACCGTCGCCGGCGGTTGGTCCGAAGGGTACGGCCTCTACGGCCAGGGGGAAGCTCCATTGGTCGTCAGCTACGACACCAGCCCTGCCTACCATCGGATATTCGAAGAGACCGACCAGTATCGATCCCTGCCTCTCGATGGCGAGGGCTACCTTCAGGTCGAAGTAGCGGGTATTGTACGGGGAACAAAAAATCGCGACTTGGCAGAAAAGTTTATAGACCTCCTGTTAAGTCCAGAAATCCAGGAACTCATTCCGCTGAATCAATTTATGTACCCCATCCAAGCCAATGTCGCCCTGCCCGAGGGATTTGAAAGTGCTAACGATCGGATCCTTCACTCGGTAATGCTGGATAACGACCTAGTTGCGGCGAATTTTGACCGTTGGCTTATCCAGTGGGAAGAAGTAATGCGCTAGACCTATGACCCTGTCCCGTACTTACTCCCCGTCGGTTAGTACTTTGGCTTTTTTCGTGGGTCTTATGACCCTGGGGCTTCCTTTGGGGGGGGTAGTGTACGGAGCCCTGGCCGATGGGGGGTGGAGCGGATGGGGCGAAGCTGCCTTAGACCTGAGTACAAAGGCATCCACCTGGAGAAGTCTCGGCTTTTCCCTTGCCCAGGCGGGTCTGTCTGCCCTGTTCACGATTCTACTGGCTCTGCCTGGTTCTTTTGCCTTGGTTCGTTACCGATTTAGAGGCAAGAAGCTCATTCGTGCCCTGGGAATGGCCTCCTTTGTTATGCCGAGTCTGCTCATTATTCTTGGGGTAGTCAGTTTTTACGGTCGATCGGGGGTACTCAACGCAGTCCTGGGGACCGACTTCTCATTTGTCTATTCGCCGGTAGGAATAATCATCGCCCACATGATGTTCAACGGGGCTATCGCCTTGGGTATGCTCTCCCAAGGCTGGGCCGATATGGATCCACGGCAAATTGAGGCCAGTAGGAGTCTGGGCGATTCACCCCTGCAAAGGATATTTCGGCTTTACCTTCCCTTCCTTACCCGGCGAATTATTAGTGCCTATTTGCTCATTTTTCTCTACTGTTTCTTGAGTTTTTCCATCGTACTTCTCTTTGGAGGAGTAGGATTTGTGACCCTCGAGGTGCAAATCTACCGGGAAATGTACGTGGCCTTGAGGCCCGCGGGAGCGGGTTTTCTCGTGTTTCTGCAACTGGGAGTGACGAGCCTCTTGGCCTGGGGTATTCAGAAGGGAGGCAAAAAACGGGAATCGGTCCGCGGAAAGGCCACCTGGGAGGAACTTCCCATGAGGACTCTCCGGCCAAGTCTTCGAGCGGCTTGGGGTTTCTATTGGGTCTTCGTTTTTCTTGTTCTTGTGGCACCTCTGGTGGCTTTTGCCTTTCGATCCTTTCGAGTTGATGGACAGTGGAGCCTCGAGGCCTATAGGCTCTTGGTCACCGGCCGAGCCGCCCGGGGTACTGGAGCAAATCTGGAACGGGTCATTCGTGGAACCTTGGCCCAAGCTTTGGGAACCAGCCTAAGCTTTGCGGTATTGACGGGGTTGGTGACTTCGGTTTCGGGGTACCTAGCTGCCCGGAGCTTGGGGGGACGGGACCATCCGGGTATAGATCTGCTCTTTTTATTGCCTCTGGTGGTTTCGGGGGTGACCTTGTCTCTGGGGATAGGAATGCTCCTTCGGGGAGTGATCTCTCCAACCTTGCTGATTGTGTTGGTCCAGTCTACCATGGCCTTTCCCTTGGTATTTCGCTTCTTTCGCGAGGCCTTTCGCAGTTTTCCTCCCTCCTATACCGAGGCCTCCCGGTCCCTGGGTGCCCGGGGCGTCTACGGGTTTCGGCATTTGGAGCTTCCTTTGTTGGCGCCGGCGGTTATCCAGGGATTTTCCTTTGGAGCCGCTGTGTCTTTAGGCGATTTTACTGCCGTCTATACTTTGGGGAGGGGAGATATTGTTACGATTCCTATCGCCCTTTTTCGGCTCATTGGATTTCAACACTTCACTTCTGCCCTGGCACTGGGCGTAGGGTATATGATACTTTCCGTGGGCATATTTTTTATCGGACCTAGTTCTCGGGAGTATCTATGATAGAGATTCAGAAGATTCGAAAGGATTATGACGATTTTCGCCTGGAGGTAGATTTCCGAGGACCCGACCGGGGAATTCTTACCCTTCTGGGAGCCAGCGGGTCTGGGAAGACCACAACTCTACGAATTGTTGCGGGGTTTGAAAAGCCAGACTCGGGAAAGATTTTTCTTGGGGGTTCAGAAATAACGTCCCTCCCGGTGTCCCAACGGAAAATTGGTTTCGTTTTTCAAGATTACGCTCTCTTTCCTCACCTGTCGGTGGCTGGAAATATCGCGTATGGCTTAGGTGCCCAAGGGTGGGCAAAAATGGAACAAGAAAGACGGGTAAGAGAGTTATTAGAATTAACGGGACTTGAAGGATTTGGCGATCGAAGAGTGACAAATCTTTCTGGTGGAGAGCAACAACGGGTCGCCCTTGCTCGTGCTTTGGCACCTCGGCCCCAGGCACTGCTCTTGGATGAGCCTTTTTCGGCGGTCGACCCCGAGCGGAGGGAAGAGCTTGGACGATACCTTCGAGACCTCCAGCACGAACTGGCCCTTCCTATGGTCTTTGTTACCCATAGTCGCCAAGAGGCCTTGGCTATTGCTTCGACAATCTTACTCATGAAAGAAGGCTCGGTTGTGGAATCTGGCTCGCCCCATGACCTCTACACAAACCCGAATCATGAATACACCGCTCGGTTTTTGGGCAAGGCAAACATCCTGAGTCCTGAAGCTTGGACCACTTTGGGGGTCGATGTTCAAACCTTTTCTGAACCTGCATACTTGGTTCGCCCGGAAAACATAGAGCTTCTCCCTCCGGGTCTTCCATCTACTCGGGGTGTGGGGACAATCTCAAATCGAATGTTTCGGGGTTCCGGTTGGGAATACGAGGTCCAATGTCAACTTCCAGACGGTCCCGGGTTGCTGACAGTCCTTTCTTCCCAGCACGAAGAAATCGGGGCGACAAAAGTCCTAAGGGTGAATCCTTCACACTGCACTCCTATCTTGCCTTCTGAACAGCCTTAAGGTACATTTCGGCCATGACATCACCCTGGATTTCTGGCATCGTACTCATCGGTTTATTTGTTCTCGTGTATGGAGGTTCCTTTTTAAAAGGTTTAAAAAGGAAAAAGGCTCTAAACCTCTTCCGAACCGACCCTACCTCGTTACTTGTTGATGTTCGAACCTCGGGCGAATTTCGCGATGGAGCGGTAGAGGGTGCGATTAACGTACCTGTCGAGTCGATAAAAAAGGCCGCTGTGCCACGGGCTCCCGGGCGAGGGCAGCGGTTATGGCCCTAAAAACAATGGGCTACACCCAGGTCTATACTATTGGATCCCTGGATTCAGCAAAGCGCTTTGTGGAAGTGTAGGGATACGTCGTCTTCAATCGACCGAGTAGTGTGGTATAGCATACTAACAGGCTACCCCATTGAAAGGTGGATTGGATGAAGGCCGAGCAGTTTTTGACCGAACTCCGGTGCTTTTTGCAAATCGCCGACAACGACCATCTTTGCCCTGCCATTTTTATCGATGTCAGGTCACGAGGCGGATGATATTGTCTGCTACATCGAAGAAGCTTCGGGCGAAGCCGATAAGGACATCAAGCCCGGCCCATTCAAAGACCCGGCGGAGTTTGTTAGGAAGACCGCCGTGGTTCCGGTGAACCGAGAATTCGTCACATTTGTCGGCAGTATGACCGCGAATGTCGCCCGACATTGGGTGACCCCTACTTTGAACTGGTCGTGGGACTTATCTTTGCAATTCCGTACGATATCTTCTATTGTCGTTACTTCCGAGGGTTTGTTTCATTCACCCGGATACGAGTTAGCGTTCTGGATCTTGCTCCCGTTCAATTTGTTCGAGGTATTCGGGTAAGATATTTCGGTCATCGTAAAGAAATGTTTTCATATCAAGAAATCTTCCAGACTTCTTACACCGTAGAGAAAAGGGAAGGGTAGATTTTCGAAAATACCAATAGAGCACCAAGACGCTGCCCAGCCCGAGATAGAAAAATATATCCCCCATGTTGAATTCGACGACGGTAATACTCATAAAATAGAGAAATAACGTCCCGTACAGGTAGTAGGAAACAGCAGTTTGTTTTGCCCTGCCGTGTTTGCGATGGGGTCTTTGGGTCAAATACACCATTACGAGGCCCAGGAAGACCCAGTACAAATACTGAGAGACCCAAGCAGAAACTGTCGTTGAAGTAAGAAATTCCACGCCCCATAGTAGCCGATAGTGACCCCTTAGAAAAGTCAAAAAAGTTGACAGCTTGTCTCTCTCAGGCAGAGTTCTCAAGACATTTGTTGTGTTCGCTTCTGGCGGTCATCCTACTAGGTTTGTTGAGGATTGTTATGGTTCGGGGGTTCTTGACTCCCAACCCACGGTTCTTTCATCCCTTGAAGTCCCCTTCTACTCTGCGATCGCGAATTCCAAGATAAGTTTCAAGTTCTTGCTCGATGTAGAGGGCTTGATCGGGACTTGTAAGTCCTTTTATGAGGTGATGGGATTTTTGATTCTGATCCATCCACATTACGGCGTAACTCGAAGAGGAGCCTCCCTTAGAGGATCGGGAGACTGTCCGTCGTACAAAGAACTGAACGATTTCGGCCGAGGCGATTTCTGCGTTCCCTGGCCAAGGTAGTGGGCCGTGGTTCACCTTCAGTGTACCAAAGGTTACTTGAATTCGGGTTTTGTTCGCGAAATCGGCTACTACCTTATAGCCCAGGCTAAGACCCACCGCTCCGTGGATGAGGGAGAAGAGGGCCATAAAATATTGGCCCGAAGAGAAGGCAATAACATTCCACACCACCAAAAAACCATTCCAGAAAAGGGCGAAGAAGAGAAAAAAGTAGGTGGCGGGGCTCAACCATTTTCGAACCAAGGTAAAACCCTCGTCCGACTCGATGGAAATTCCCTTGGGCATCGCCGTTTTTGCTCGCAAGGGTGGTGGCTCATTAGATAGATCTTGTCCTAGGCTTGTCAAACCAAAGACCGATTTACAGTAGTCACATTCCACCGATTGTCGAAGAAGAATTGCAGGGGTTAGGGATATAGGTGATCCGCAGGTTTTACATCGAATTTCTAGCAGTTCCACGTGTGCTCCTCCAACGACAATTATGCCACAGTCGAATGGATCCCACTATAGGAGGTCAAAATCGTTGTAAATTTTGACCCAGTCCATTGCCCAACATTTTGTTTAAGTCGAAAAGTCTTCCGGTCATTGGCCTCAATGACCTTACAACGACTAATAGGATGGGCAATGGACTTTTTTATTGTAAATTTTGACCCAGTCGGCCTTGGAAGAGGGTGCTTGTATTCTCCATCCTTCCTTTACACCTCGAAAGTTTTCTGTTACCATCAAATCCAGGAGATTTCAATGAAAAAGATAGTTCTTCTAGTGCTCATACTGATGGCAGCTATGGGTTCGCTATTCGCACAAGGTCTGTGGGTTGACGGTACCTATACGGCCAACGGGACAACCTTTGACAACGGTTGGAAAAATACTGTTACGGTTGTAGTAAAAGGTGGTTACATCGTCGACGCCCATTTTGATGCTATTCCCGAAGCCGCCGGCACCTATAAATACCTTCGATCGGTCCAAGGTGAGTATGGTATGTTCCAACGGGGTGGAGCCCAATCGCCCTGGTACGTTCAAGCAGATGTTGCGGTAGCTGAACTCTTGAAGGTGCAAGACCCTGCAAACCTGGCTCGTAACCAAAGTGCTGTCGATGCAATCTCCGGGGTTTCTATTACCATTATGCCCCACTACGTCCTCGTTCAGCAGGCCCTGCGGAGCGCACGTAGATAATCGAACCGAAACAACCTCTTTAGAAGCCCGGGCGCACCGGGCTTTTTTTAAACACTCAGGACTCACCATCCTCCCAGGGACCCTTCCCTTGCCGGATAATTTCGATACCTTCCCGATTAATGCGTACTACCGTCGACAGTTCCCGATCGAGGGTTTCTCCCGAATCGATGATTAAATCGATACCATCGATGATATCCAGCTCCCACCCTTCGTCGAAAAGCATTTCTTCGGCGTACACGTCTTCCATGTCGTACACGTCACTCATATCCCGACTGGCGGTTATCGAAAAAATCGGTACTCCCAGGGCTTGGACAATTCGTAAGGGAATTACGTGGTCGGGTATGCGCATACCCACCTCGGGCCGACGAATACCAATCTTCTTTTCAACCTTATGCACCGTATCCAAGACAAACACGTAGGGACCGGGGGTGTAGTTTTTTACCAGCCTAAAAACCGGGGTATCCATAATTGCATAGGAACTCATCTGGCGAATATCCGAGCAGATGAGGGAAAACCGCGATCGCTTTTCTTCCCTCAGCCGGGCCAGGCGATCCAGGCCCCGGGACGAGTCGCTGGAACACCCAATTGCCCAACTAGAGTCCGTGGGATAGGCGACTATACCACCCTCGGCCAGAATATGGGCAGCCCGGGTAATGATACGATCATCGGGATTGTGAGCTTGGGTATATTCAATCATGCACCTACCTCCGGGGCCCGGCCAACCGTCGACCGGCCGGTAAACACGTGAATCCACTTCCGGCTACGAACGCGGTAAATCCCTATGAAGGCCTTTACCACCTCTTCAGAGCTCGCAATGAGCAGTACAAAAGCAGGGTTAACCTTCCAGACTAAACCGGACAAGAACGCCAGCGGAACCCCAATGAGCCAAAGCACCCCAACATCCATGTACAACGAAAACACTGTATCCCCACCGGACCGGAAAATTGCCACAATATTAACAATATTAAGCACTTTAAAAGGTAAAATGATAGCCAACAACCGCAACATCTGTACCGCAATCTCCTGGGACTCGGGACTAATAGTATAAAACCCGGGCAAAATTGGAGCCAAGATCAAACTCAAACCCGAAAAGAGCAACGCCAACACCGGACCCATCGTCATAATCTTGAGGGCATAACTATGGGCCAAATCTTGCTTCCCCGCCCCCAAGGTATTTCCCAGCAAAATTGCGCCACCGTTTCCGATAGCCACAAAGATGATAATAAAAATCCGAATCGCCATTTCTTGAATGTTATAGGCCGCCAAAGCCGCAGTGCTAATTCGCCCAAACACCGCCAGATAGGAACTGAAACCGATACTCCAGAACAGCTCGTTCCCGACCACCGGGAGCGTAATTCGGTAGTATTTGCGGACAAAATCCCGGGTAAAATCGAACCAGCCCCGAATCTTCCAAAACAACCACCTTCGTCGACCCAGGGTAAATACTACAATGAGCCCCGTTTCTATCCACCGGGCAATAAGAGTCGCAATGCCCGCTCCAAAAAGTCCGAGCCGTGGAAAACCCAAAAACCCATTGATGAGGACGATATTGCTCAAGGTATTTAAAATGAGGGCCGTACTCGAGGCCACCATAGGAAGCTTCACTTCCCGGGTCGAACGCAAAGTTGCCGAAAGGCTATTGGTCATGAGGGTCGCCGGATAACTCAGAGCGATAATCCGTTGGTAGGGCACTGCTAAAGCGATAACCGCCGGATCATTCGTGAACAGCCCTAAGAGCACCTCGGGCCAGGCCATAGAAACGATCATGATGAACCCAATCCCCGGCGCCGCGGTAACCAACCCCAGGGCCATACTATGACGAATCCCCCGCAAATTATGGGCACCAAAAAACTGGCTCATTAAAATCGCCGACCCGCTGGTGATGCCGAATAAAAACAGCATAACCAAGAAATAGACCTGTCCCGCCACCGCCGCCGCAGCCAAACTGGTCTGAGAAATCTGCCCGATCATCAAATTGTCTACCAAATTCACTCCGGTAAACACAGCCTGCTGCACGGCGATCGGAGCCGAGAGGGCAATGAGACGGCGACTAAAATCTTTCATGAATAAGAAATTCATACCACTAAAGACCCGGTGTGTATACTCACTTTCTTTTTTTGGTGGGGGAGGGCCCTCCCCCTGGCTCCAGCCTCCTCGGCCCGGGTTAAGACCCGGCAGGGTCGCTTGTGGCCGGGGCACAAAAAAATTTCTATCCCGGGCCTGCGGGGTCTTCCGCCACCCCCTCCGGGTTGTTACACTAGGACTATGAAAACTCTCCACACCACCCTTGTCCACATCCACCTCGTCCCCGGCACTACCCAAGAATTCTTGACCGCAACCCTGGCAAATCAACAGGGTACCCATCAAGAACCGGGAAACATCGCCTTCGACATCCTTCAAGATCCCAATAACCCAGACAACTTCATCCTCTACGAAGTCTTCGCCGATTCCGACGCATCCGCGGCCCATAAACGTACCCCCCACTACCTGAGCTGGCGAGACACCGTTGCCCCCCTCATGGCCCAACCCCGCAAAGGAGTCCCCTACCTGCGCTTCGAAGCCGAGGAATTCCGTGGCTAAGTTACTCCCCGTCCCGGCCCTTTACTGGGGAAAAGGCGCCTTCGAAACCTGGGCAAATGAACAGGGCGCCCCGCCCCCAGGCCCGGTCCTTGTGGTTCATGGGGCCGGGGGTCTGGACCGCTACCCGGCCTTTGCCGGCTACCTGCAAGGGCAATCGGCCGGGCCCGTCTACACCCGGGCGATGGCCTACGAACCGACCGACCGGGATCTTGACCAGTGGCTAGCCGAACTCCGGCCCAAGGGGATAACCCAGGTACTGGCTATAGGAGGAGGCAGCGTAATTGACGCCGCCAAAGCCATGGCCAGCCTTCTGTCGGTAACTGGTCCTTCTCGGGGCTACCTGGAAGGAGTAGGGGACCGACCAGCACCGGCAACCCGGCTATCCTTTACGGTATTTCCTACCACCGGCGGAACCGGTAGCGAGGCGACCAATAATGCAGTAATTAGTGGAGAAGTACCGGGAAAGGGGCATTTCAAGAAGTCCTTGCGGCACTTCTGTTTGGTGCCCGATGTCTCCGTGTTGGAACCTGAATTCATGACCGGAGTTCCAAGGGCAGTAAGTGCCGCGAGTGGAATGGATGCCCTAAGTCAGCTCATGGAGAGTCATTTTTCTACCCAGGCTACAGACCTCAGCCGCCGATGGACAGGTCTGGGGCTCGAACACGTGGCTCGGGGCTTGGCCCGGGTGGTGGAAGATCCTACCGACGAAGATGGGCGAACATCCATGGCCCTGGCTGCCTTTTGCTCGGGTATCGGTCTGGCAAATGCTGGCCTGGGACTGGTTCACGGGATTGCCGGAACCCTGGGGGCGACAATTCCCATTCCCCACGGGGTAGCCTGTGCCCGGCTGTATGGTCCGGTATTTTCTCGGTTCTTTCGCGATTTACAGGCCGCAGACCACCCCCAACTACCCGAAGCCAGGCGGATTGCGGGCCTCTTTTTGGGGCGTTCGGTAGAATCCCTCGATGAGTGGATAAATTGGACCTCTGGGCTGCCCGACCGTCTAGAAATTCCCCGGGCTCAAAACTATGGATGGAAACCCGAGATGATCGAGCCTATGGTAACAAAAGCACAAAATCGAAACAGTCCACTTCCCCTAGAACCCGCAGAAATTGCCCAAATCCTGAGCGAAATTTAGTATATTTTAGTGTAGAATATCACCAGGGAGGAACGCCAAGATGGGTGAGAAAAACAAGCAGGCCAAAGAGGCCAAAAAGAA
>JAACWS010000034.1 GCA_009991955.1 Spirochaetales bacterium | reverse complement strand
GGCCGTTGAGGATAAACATGGCTGGATGGTAGATGTTTGAGGGCACCGCCAGCAGCCTGACGCGTGTAGCTTGCCACGTGCCGCGTGCTGCGTGCTGCGGCTGCGGCTGCGGCTGCGGCTGCGTGTCGCCTGAGCGATAATTTCAAATAGGTGTAGGAGAGGGCCGGTTTCCGTGGGGAGACCAGCCCTTTTTTTGTCTCTTGTGGCTTTGTAGACCCGTGCCCGGGTGGCAGGGGGGTTGCGTGGCCGTAGGGCCCTACGACTGGCGAAGGTGCCCCGGCAAGGCCGGGCCGGGCCGGGCCAGCGGCAACGCCGACGGCCGGCACTGGGAGAATCCCCTTAGTTAAAGATGACTCGAATTGCAATGTAGCCGGCGGTCATGGCGGCCAGGGAGCTAATGCCGGTGACCCGGTGGGCGGTGCTGCCGGGCTCGAAGACTCCGAAGGCGTTCATGGCAAAGCCGGCTTCGGCCAGGCCCATGAGCAGGAAGTGGGGCCAGGCGATGTCTCGATACTCCCAGTAGCCAATGGCTCCCAGGGCGCTGGAGGTGAGGGCGGTGCCCAGGGCCGCGTAGGCGAAGGGTGGGTGAATGTTCGGGGCAGCGATGGCGGTAATACCTGCACCGAGGGCTGAGGCCAAGGCAACGTAGCCGGCGACCCGGTGGATGCCGGTCATTCGAATCCACTCGGCGGCTGTTGGGCGGTAGGGGGCCGCATCGGTTGGGTTTGTGGTGTCGGCGGTTTCGTCGGCGAGGTTAATGAGGGTCGGTTGGGTTGATTGGGCGAAAGGGCCCAGGGCCGGGGTACTGGTGGCGAGGGTTTGGGCTGAGAGTCCCGGTGCAAGGCTTGCGAGAATAACAATGAACAGTATAAAGCTTACATGGGGGGTAAAATTCGTTGTAAAAAATGTCCGAAAAGTTGTAAATTTTGACACAGGCAGACCTCCTTAGTTTTTGGGGCGTACTTTTTGGTACCTCAAAGTGAAGGTACCTAGGTCGAGGCTCAGATTCAACGACAATTACTCTGCTGGGGGCCTTAAGTACCTAAGCCGATTAAGAATAAGGGTTTATAGAGGGCCCTCGGTGGTTACGGGATTTTTTAAGACTCCAATCCCGTGCACCTCAACCTCGACAATGTCGCCGGGGGCGATGGCTCCGATGCCCGATGGGGTTCCGGTGGCGATAATGTCTCCGGGCTCCAGGCGAATGTGGCGGCTTATGAAGCTGATTATGCGGGTGAGGGAGAAGATCATGTGCCGGGTGTTCGAGTTTTGAACGGTGGTGCCGTTGAGGCGGCAGGATACGTCCAAGCTTTGGGGGTCTAAGCCCTGGGATTTCAGATAGCTGGGGGTAGCGATGGCCGGGCCAATGGGGCCGAAGCTGTCCAAGCTCTTGCCCCGAAACCAGCCCGAGGGGTCGTTTTTTTGAATATCCCGTTGGCTCACATCGTTGAAACCGGTGTAGCCCAGAACATAGTCCAGGGCCTGGGCCTCGGAAACCCGGCTGGCCGTTTTGCCAATGACGATAGCCAGCTCGGCTTCGTAATCGGTCCGGGGGTTGGGGGCGTACTCGGTAAGGTAGCCAGGGATAATGATTGGTTCGCCGGGGCCGATGAGGACGTTGGTGGTCTTGGCGAACAAGACCGGTTCGGGGGGCTCGTCTAAACCTCTATCGCCGAAGGTGAGGCTCTCCTTGACGTGGTCTCGATAATTGAGGCCTACGGCGATGATTTTTGTCGGGGCCACGGTATAGTGGTCCGAAGTGCCCAAGATGGGCAGCACAATTGGGTTCATAAAAATGTTCCTTTCAATGGTGAGCTAAGATTACCACTCCAGATCGAGGGCGTCGAGGATAGCTTGAGGGGGGCCGGGAATAGGAATCCGAAAGAGATCTCGACCCGCCAGGGCGGCGATGAGGCCAATGGTAACCTCGGGTTCGCTGTCTTTTTTGGAGGCGGATTTTTCTCTGGTTTTCGGGACCCAGCCAAAGGACCTTTCGGGACGACCGGGGTTTGGGGAAGCGGCGGCTGCTCCGGTGGCGGCCGATATAATGGAATCGCGGTCCTGAGATAGACCAAAGGCCCGGGCGGCAAGGGAATACACCACCGGAAAGGCAGAGGCAGCGGCGGGGCCAACAACCCGCAGAATCACCTTGTTGGAGTCCAGGTGAATAAAAATATGCAGCAGGTGTTGGACCGGGAACTCATCATCCTCATAGGAGCCTTCGAAAATCACCCAGCCTCCAAAATCTTGGCGAACCAGATCGACCTCCAAGGCCAAGAGGGCGTCGGGGTTGAGGGCGCTGGGGTCGAGGTTGAGGTCTTTCCAACAGACCTGGCCGGGATCTTCGCCCTCCTCCTGAAGATCTTCGAGGTTCCCAAATACCCCAAGCATCAAGAACTGGGGGGCATATTCGTTGAAAAGGGGCAGAAGGTCCTGGGCTTCGCGGATTGGTCCGGGGCTTAGGCCCTCCAGAAGGTAGACTGGATCTTGGGGCAGAAGGGTATTGTATGCGGTAAAGGTGCCGGCGTAGACGAAGACGGGAAGGCCCTTGTCATCCTGGCCACTGGGAACTGCAACTCCTGCCAGTAACTCCTTGTTGGCCGACAGGGCAGCGTCGATATCGGGGTGGTACACCAGTACCTCCTGTCCGGTAGCGCCGTCAAAGGCCTCGAACAGGCCAGGGCGCCGCTTCTGACTCAGCCAGAAGAGTCGAAAGGACCAAGGCTCGTGGTAGAGAACGTTGTTCAGCAGCTGAAGCTCATCGCCAGAAAGGGGTCGGGGAAATTCTTTCTCCTGGGCCAGAAATCGACTCACCAGCCTAGGCTCTTCCATAACTCGGAGTAATCCGACGGTATGAATAATTTCTTCGTTCCAGTCTTCGGGGTCGATTTCTAAGACCTTGAGACTGTCATCGAGGCTGCGACGAACCGGTTCGACCAGGAGATTTTCTTGAGCCCAAGGAAAAAGGAGATCCGATAGGCTGTCGGCGGTGGCGTGAATCGATTTTACCCTTTTGACCAGCGATTCTAATGGGGAAGACATTCGGCTTACTCCTGTCGGTAGAGCTTCTGCCAGCCTTCCAGAGCCTTGGTGAGCCGATTATCCGGCGACCCAGTTTCTTGGGAGTTTCGCATTTCTTCTCTCAACCAAGGAAGGATCACTTCTTCAATGATCGATTCCCACTGGGCTGGTGCCGTTGGTGGAAAAGAAAGTCGGGCATTTGGCGGTAGTTCTATTCCTTGATAATACACTTTTTCCCAACTAGTTTCTTCCCTTGGTTGAACAGGGTCGCGAAGATCTATTGGAATCCCACCCAAAAATTGTATACCGATTTGACCGTTGTCTATCCAAGTCTCGAGGACTTGGGAAACTCCCTCGGGGCTCACGAGCCAGCGAACAAAGTTCGAGACCCCCAAAGTACTTTCGGCGTTGTGGGAGAGGAAAAAATACACGGGGTTCTCGGCCACCGGAACCCGCCCATCGGCGGTTATCCAACGAAACTGCAAGCGACTGCGGTACTCGCTGGGAAGAGCTAAGAATTCCGACAATCGGACGACTCGGTAGGCCACACGGTTATCGAGAATCTGTCGATACCAGGGAGCGTAGGCGAACCGTCGGTTGAATTCTTCTATCTGGTCAGGATTTGGTCCTCCGTCTCCCTGCCAGGTTCGAACCTTTTCCAAAACCTGATTCAAACCTGGGCTGTCCCAGGACAGCCGGGCTTCGATGGTGGGATCGGCCATAAAGTTGGCACCCGATAGCCGAGAAAGGCAAAGGAGAAACTCCCTGTCCCAGCCGGGATAGTATCCGAGTCGGGTATACCGGTCGTCCGTACGGACCGAAAAACTCTGGGAACGACTGCGAAAGTCCTCAATTTCAAAGGACCAGGTTTCGAAGATTGACTGGCCTTCTAGAGGTACCGGAGAGGTCGAAGGGGTATGCAAGAATACAGCTACTGGAAGATCGTACGCCAGGGGAAGGGCTAGAGGAAAACCCTCTGAACTCGAGTAGGACAGGGAGTCCTGCAGAAAGTAGCGGGCCGGGGACCCTAAATCCGAAAGAATTCCAGTGAGGTCGGCAAAGAGGCTTTGGGCCTGAGGATAGTTAAGGTTTTGACTAATTACCCCGTCAATTCGAATGGTATCGTTTTCCAAATCTTGCTTGAGGTTCTGGGAAAAATGCACTTGGACGGGAATTTCGGGGTTGGTTCTATTGTAGGCTTGAATAGCTGCAGGAACCCAAGGGGAATCGGTGGCGACGATCGTCTGGTACCTTCGGCCCAGGGTATCGGACTGGGTACACGAACCCAAAAGGAGAGACCCAGAGAGTACAACGAGTAAAAAGCCCACACCCGGGGGCTTTGATTGTTGAAAAGGAAGGATCACCCCTGGAGACCCCGAGCAGTAGTAAAGATCTCCGAATACAGGGTTGGAATATCTTGAACATCGACGCTGGAGAACGCAATGCGCAGGTACTCGGTACCGATCGCGATGGTACCAATGCCCTTGTCCAGGAGGGCAAGGCGAAGGGCTTCGGCACTTATTCCCTGACAAACAAAGCTCATGAAGTATCCGGAGTTGAAGGGTAGGGGGCGAAGGAGCGAGCGGGCGTCCCGGGCCCCTTTGCCTTCCAGCACCTCTTTGACCTTCTTGTAGCGATCGACCATGACCTGGAGGAAGGAGGCTTTTTCTGCTTGGTAGGTGGGGCTTTCCAGGGTTTTGACCAGGAGGTGCTGGCTGTTTCCGGGACTGGAGCTGACACTCGAGCGAATCGAGCCCATGAGTTTTTGTAACAGGGCGTGGTAGTGGTCGGCGGTAAATCCCTTGCACCCAAAGGAAAGAAATCCGACCCGAAATCCCCAAACCAAGTCTTCTTTTGTCGAGCCGTCTACCTTCAGAGCTAAAATTCGTTCGTGGGCCTGGGCCAAATAGGAGAAGAGGCTTTGGGTTTCGCAATTTTCGTCAAAAAAGAGTCCAAAGTACGCATCGTCACACACAACGGCTAGATCCAGACCCATTTCTGCGGCATCCACCAGGGCAGCGGCCATGGCCCGGGCCTCCTCTTTCGTGGGTGTGTACCCCGAGGGGTTATTGGGAAAGTTCAAAATGACCATGAGTTTTTTGAGCCTTGTTGCGGCGTCCACGAGGGCCTCTTTGAATCCCTGAATATTGAAACCCGGTTCCTCGGTTCCGGGAGTAAAGTATGGGAAGGTTTTGACAACCCCTTTTCGGCGGCCCTCAATAATGAGGCGGTAATTGCCCCAAAACATATCGGCGATAAGTACTTCGTCTCCGGGGTCCAAGAAAAGCTCTTCGGCCTGGAAAATTCCGGCGGTGAGTCCGGGGATAACCATTGGTAGGCTAAAGTCGGCTTCTCGGAGTCCGGGATTTTTCTGGAGGATTTGTTTCTGCCACAGGGTGCGTAAGGCCATTACACCACCGGTCGGGGCGTAGGCAACCGCTTCCTTGGAGGTTAGGGATGGCAGGAGGGCTGCCAAACTCGGGAGCATTATTGGGTTTCCCCCCGCCACAGCCATGCCGACGGTGGCATTGAAGCGCGTTGCCTTTGCACTGGCTTCGGCGCTCTGGGCAACGATTCCTTTTGGAAAATACATTCGCTGGCCAACCTGGGAAAGCAAGCGACCGGCGACAGTAGGGGCTAGGGTAGTGTTGAGTTGTTGGGCTAATGGGTTCATGGCTATAGCTTACTATGGGGCACGAAACCTTGTGGAGCATCTTTCGAGGCTTTCGTGAAGAAAATGCTCCTTTTTGGTAAGAATTGACAAGGAACCGTAGTTGACATAGGGTTAAGTTATGGCACCGGAAGAAAAAAGCGGATTATTACATTGGCTCGTCGGAATTTTTATGGGCTCTGCAGACATGGAGCGCGAAAAACGCCGGCTTTTGAAGTCAATTGGCAAAGACCTCAGCAAACTTCGCTTTAAATTCTATCGCCCCAAGGGTGAGATGGCCTTACCCCAGTTAGCAAAGTTCTTTTTTGAAGTCTATAAGGTAACCGCCAGTGCGTCTGATCTCACCGTCGGAGCGGATCAAAGCGACGTTCTCAAAGAAATTACCATCGATTTTCATATGACCGATGACCAGAAGCTTCTGAGGGAGAGTTTTTCCGAGGCCGAAATCCGCGAGAAGGCAAAAACGATGGATCCAAAGTTCCTTGTTTCCAAGTTGAAAGAGGATTTGGTTACCTTTATTTCGAGTTTTGATTCTACCTTAGTGAAACAGATCAACTCCTCGTATAATTCGGTTCTTCGTTTTGTGCACTTTGTCCGGTACGACTACTACTTTACCCTTAAAAAGTATGACTCCTCCATGGCCGAGGGGAATGTAATTGGAAATCCAAAGTTTGAGGCCATTAACGGCGAGTATATTCTCGACGATTTAAAGGACTTCCTCGAAGTCGCCCTCCCTATTCAAAAAGACCTGAACTGGGAGGCGGTGTTTACCATTTTGGCCACTTACAAAGGAACTGAAATTGTCAACACCCAGGCCTGGGGCAAAGTATTGCAGATCTTAAAAAATGTAGTGCACGCAGAAATCCTTACCCTCATTATTCGCCACCTTTCGGGAGATCCCTACTGGAAGCCTACCCCCCACGTTCCTGGTGAGCACATAGTAGAAGGCTACCTCAATAAAATTAAATCCCAGACCGAGACGGTTGTACAAAAGATCGCCGAAGAAAAGAAAAACGCCAAGGTCGACAAGATAGTCACCTTGGTATTTGGTGGCCCGGTTCCTCCTCGAATTAAAAACTACACCGATCGGGCGAGTCTGTCTTTTGGTCGACGGATTGGAATGACCTATACCCATACCCTGCCGATAAATTACCTCAAGTCCTTTTTACTCGACTTTTTTAAGAAAGAAATTCGAGAGTTGCAAGACCTTTTATTGGTCCGGGGAAAGTGGACTACCAACGTACTGAGTCAACAATTATCCGACCATTACTATCAAACCCTGGCGGTTTCCGACAAGGTATTGGCCTTTGACGATTCCCTTGGGGATGAGGGCGATATAGGGAGCCGACTCAAACGATCGATGGCTCGGGTTGTAGAACGGGATGAATCCTCTGCCCGACCGGTACGGGCGATGGTGCAAGAGATCAATAACCAGGCCCAGAAGATCATTGCTGAAGCTGCAACGATACTCATCGCCTTCGGTAAATCCTTGAAAAGTCTGGCCGAAGATATCGACAAGAAAGACTTTGAACTCATTATCAACTGGAAAGAGCTCGTTGCTCTCTCCGAGGTTCCCCTCAAAGAACGGTTGAATGAAGACTACAAGCGATTGTACTTTTTTATCCAGCTGTTGCAGGTATACGCCAAGGGTGGAACTGGAGAGGTGGTAGCAGTTGCCGAGCAAGAAGAAGAACAGATGTCGGAAAAGGCGGCGGCGGTAGCGAAAGCTGCGGACATCGACTCGGACGAACTAGATTAACCGAGGGTAGTCGTCCGACGGCTTTCCAGATCGAGAAGATATTTTTTTATTTTTGATCCCGTCTCTTTCTCCAGACTTTGAACACTATAATGGCCAAGGCCGCCGGTCGCAGGAACAACCCGATGACAGGGTACAAATATTGGCAGAGGGTTTTTTCCCACCGCATTGCCTACTGCCCGGGCAGCCCCTTTGCGGCCAACCTTCTGGGCAATTTCGCTGTAACTCATAGTTTGCCCGTACTCGATTCGCATTAAACGGAGCCATACATCGTGCTCGAAGGTCGTACCCCGGTCGAGAGCTAACTCAAGGTCGAAAAACTCCCGAGAACCTTGAAAGTACTGGTCCAGCTGGTAACACACCTCGCCACAAGCGTATTTATTTCGTTCGAGGATGTAGTAACGGGAGTCCTGTTGAAAAGTGAGGGGAGTAAACCCCGCGGCGGCTACCGCACCTTCCCGGGTTACGGCGAGGTAAAAATCGCCAAAAGGAGCCGGGTAAATGTGGGTATAGAGGGTGAGGATTTTACCTCGTTCGCGAATCTGCGGCCGCAGATCTTCGAGGGTGGGTTTCTTTTTTGCCACACGAAGCTCACGGATAGGTAACGGGCATTCGAGAGTAGGGTGCGGAGTTAAGGGCACCGATGATCGTAGTTATAAACCCTCCCAGGGACATTCCGGTTCCAATTCCTGCGTAGCTGGTCCAGGTACTTTGGCCCGCTTGTTTTTGATACAAAGAAGTGCCGGTAATTGCCAGGCCACCCAGAGTCAAAACTGATCCAAAGAGTACCAGGCCCAGGGCTAGTTGATTTATTTGGATTTTGGGCATAATGGGTATGCCTAACTCGTCGTATTCGATGAGTGTTTCAACGGACTCTTCGACAACCACCTCTACTGGTTCGGGGCTTGCTTCCTGGGACCAAAGGGGCTGGGCGACGAGAATGAGCGCAAGGAGGATTACTCCGGGGCTGCGAAGGCCTGTTCGTTTCATAGTACCTATCCCTCTTTTTCTACTATACAACACTAGTACCCCTCGGCTCCACCACATGGACTTCAAACTCTGCCAGAGCGGCTCGAAATCGGGCTGGAATTCGGGCTTGAACTCGAATTCCGTCGTTTTCGTACACCTTTTCCTGGATAGATCCCTGGCGGTGGCAGAGGGCGGCCAGATCTTCTCGGCTTGGGGGCAAAAAGAGAGACACCTTGATCATGAGGCTATCGAGAAAGGAAACGAGCTTGGTCCCAAGGTCTTCAAGTCCTTCACGGGTTAAGGTACTCATGAAGAGTGCTTCGGGAAACCGGGCCTCCAGCCATTCGAGGGTGGAGGCCTCGGCGAGGTCGATCTTGTTAAAGACGATAACTCGTGGAATATCGTGGGCTCCTATTTCTTGGAGTACTTCCTGGGTGATTTTTAGCTGGTCTAATACCTCGGGATCGGAAGAATCAACCAGATGAATGAGGATATCGGACCGAAGGGTCTCCTCTAAGGTCGCCTGGAAGGCATCGATAAGGCCGTGGGGAAGTTTGCGAATGAATCCAACCGTATCGGTCAAGAGAATGCTATTGCCACCCCCGAGGTCGTATCTTCGAGTCGTAGGATCCAGGGTTGCAAAGAGCTTGTCCTCAATAAAAACCTCGGCCAAGGTAAGGGCCCTTAATAGGCTCGATTTTCCTGCGTTTGTATACCCAACCAAAGCCGCGGTAGGTACAGGAACCGACTCCCGTCCCTTCCTGAGGGTAGCCCGCTGTTTTTTTACCTTTTGAAGTTCTTCTTTGATACGGGTGATTCTTCGTTCGGTCATCCGACGGTCCATTTCGAGCTGGGTCTCACCCTTACCCCGGTTTCCCCGAGCCCCTCCCCGTTGGCGGCTAAGGTGGGTCCATGCCCGGGTAAGGCGGGGCAGATTGTATTCCAGTTGGGCTAACTCCACCTGAAGGCGAGCTTCTTTTGTTTGGGCCCGCTGGGAAAAAATTTCTATAATAACCTGTTGTCGATCCAGTACCGGTATTCCCGCATACTTCTCCCAGTTCCGCTGGTGGGTTGGCGAAAGTTCGGTATCGAAGACCAGAATTTCTGCCTCGACGTTCTTTGCCTCCTCGAGGATTTCGGCGGATTTTCCACTTCCCAGGTAGAGTTTTGGGTTAGGGTTTGCCGCCTTGGCGACCTGGTGCCCGACATCCGCAGCCCCCATAGTATCGAGAAGGCGTAATAGCTCCTTGAGATGTTCGTTTGCCTCGGACAGGGAAGTAGAGTCCGCCTGTATACCAACGGTGTAGGCCTGAATTGGTCTATGGGAATCTTCGAGTTCAATCATGAAGGCGAGTATAGCCCCCCTAGTCCCTGGAATTCCATTCTTTTCGCACCATTTGGCTCAAGATTGACCGAATTTCCCAAAGAGGAACTGGGCGATTTCCCCATTCCAAAGCCACAATTTCGAGGGTTCGGTCTTTTGGTCGGGAGTAGAAGGAAAAGGTCAAGACATCTTGGGTACCCGGAATTCGCCCCCGGACCCAAACACGAACCGGTTCGGTTGAATAATGGGAATCGCTAACCTGATTTGCAGTCCATTGAACCTGCTCCAAGTGTTCTTCTAAAACAGAAGAAATCATAAAGGGACCAATTTCAGGAACATAAGAACCTCGGGCAATTTTGGTGGATAAGTTTGTGTCGATCCGAAAAACTAACCATGTTCCAAAGAACGCCACAATAATTGCGAGAGCGAGGACATAGACGTTTGTAAACCCATGCTCGGTTCGGGGCGTTTGGGGAGTAAGGATGATCCCACAGGAGCTACAATACTGGGACGTAGGTCCGTTAAATCTACCACAATTAACGCAGGTCATAGACGGAACTTACCCGGGAAATTTTTTGGCTTATGACATACTCGGGAATTTTTTCCGGGTCCCACAACCCGAAGGCCTGGAGACCGAGCAGACCAAGGACCAGTCTGTAGTCGAACTGCTCACAAAGGGTTTGGAATCGATAAACATAGTACTCTGGAACCGTTACATCTCCTGAGACTCCGCAGGGAATTGTATTGTCTTCGTCTCTACTATGCCCGGTAAAACCGAACTCGGATTCCCACCCCTGCCATAGGGAAGGTATTCGACCGATGTACAAACCCGCTTGAATGAGACTATTTCTTAGTCTTTCAATCCCCCCTACCTTCGACCATAACTTGTACTCAATACCCTCTCGGTTTTTGGCGGTGAGTAATCGCTTTCCCTTGGTTGTGGGGTCTGTGAAAATTCTCCCCAGGAGTTCGCTTTCGCCTCCGTAACAACGGAACATCGGCCTCGACTCGGAAGTGGGATGATAAGAAATTTTCCATTTCGTCGGCACTTGCTCTAAAGGGCCGCCTTTATCGGTTTGAAAATAGAAGGATAGTCGTAGAGGAGAAGGTTGTAAATCAATCCACCCAATCCAAAGGGGTTCTCCCAAAGAGCTGCGAAATACGATCGAATCGGTGAGGCCCAAACGTCCTTCGTACACGATGGCACTGGGGAAAAAAGCTTGTTCATCTTCGTCTTGTATGTCGACTACTTCAGATTTGAGTGATGCACCACATTGATCGCAGTAGTGATGAAATGGTTCGGTAGGATTTCCGCAAAAGGGGCAGGCCATTTTTCTACTATACCAGGGACTGTCTTATGAGGAACTAGGAAAAACCATTAGATTTGGTAAGGGTTCCTTCTACCAGTGAAAGAACTTGTGGGCCCCAGGGCTTCGTTGGACAATATGATGAATCACAAAAAAAATGACTCCCAGCGGAATGAGGATTCCGGCAGTAATAATCGACCACAGGATATCATTTCGGATACCAAGGTTTAGGTAGATAAGTAACTCGATACCCCCTAGGCCCAGGGAAAGAAAAAACAACGAAGTTCCTATACTTCGAAAGGGCCCAGGTTTAAGGGCCTTCAGGGTGTAAACCGTCAGGGTTCCCAGGCCACCGGAGAGAAAGGTAATAGGAATTCCTATCCCAAGAGCCCAGGATGAACCTCCAAAAATACTATTGAGGAAAAAGAGGTAGAGGGAAATCCAAATCCATAGGCTTAGGTTGACGAGCCAGACCCGAGGCCAAAGTAAAATACTTCCGACAGCCAGGCCTCCAACCGCACCTAAGGAGAGGGCAACAATTCTAGACCAGGTGATATTCCTGTCTCCAAGCCAATCGGTAAGAAGACTTACAACGGCCGGAATAAGGAGGGTGAGAATAACAATCCAACTGGCCGCAAACCGCCGACTGCCAGAAGGGGACGACAAGACCGGAGAGATGGGAGGCGCAATGCTCTGACGGGGATACAGTTGGTGGGGCGCTATCTGGGGACTGCTATCGAGTACCCCATTGCATAGGGGGCAGCGGAGGGGAGGATCGAGTACTTCGATACCGCAATGGGAACAAAATTTTGAGGTTCCGTCGATAGGGGGGGTCAATTTGTCCACATTCTGACTCCTAAAATTTGATCGGCCAAGAAACGAAAGAGGTGATAGTCGAATCGACGGTACCGGGTGGTTTTGCCAACCGTGAGACAGAGGGTATTGCCAAAGCTGAGCGCGGTCACGTTGATTCGACTTAACGAACCGGGAGGTGGCACGAGGGCCATGTGGTCTACCAGATGTTCGGTTCCTGGGGCGAGGTTGATTTGCCCAAGGTTCGAGAAACTTGCGGTATGACGGACTTCGCCCAGGTCGCGAAAGACGATCCCCAGGAAGAGGTCCTTGAGGAAGAGGGGGACCAGGCGGATTGCCAGGCGCTGCTCGCCCCGGACATTTCTGGAGAGTTGGCGGCGGAGGTATTTTTCGTCCAGCTCGGTCTGCTGGGTGTGGTGTACTCTCCGTAGAATCTCTTCAAAACTATAGACCCCTAGTCGCACATCGATATCGACCCCGAGACCCAAAAGAAAGTTTCGTAGGGTATTCGAACCATAGAGTTTTCGAAGGTCCACGGGGATTAGGAGCCGTAAGGGCCGTCGAACCAGTCGTCTACGGGCCGCCTTTGGTACCTCCAGTATGCAGCTTTGGAACGCAAACAAGACTGCAGCCCCAAGATACTCGCCTACTTTAACCCCCCTGGTTCGGGCCCGTTCTTTTAAGGTATCTAGGGGAATGATCCCGTGGACAACCCGATACTGATTGGGAGGAAGGGGGCGAACAGGGAGGTGCAGAGCCTTGGAAGGAACCTCCGGTCCGGGGATGCCTTCTAAGTCGTGATTTAAAAACTCGTCGACCCATTCGTCCGGTTTTGGGGTGTCTAAGGGGGAGCGAACCTTTCCCCATTCCAATTTCCTCAGGTCACTTCCTACCTTTAATGCGCAATAACACGAAACTAGGGTCTGAAATATTTCTCGTAAACCTGCTCCATCGGTAATCATATGACTGGCTTCAATCGACAGAATTCGATGAAACCCATGGACGGTCACCAGAACTTGTCCAATAGGTGATTCCTCGGGGGCCAGGGTGCAGGGGTGACGAATGTCAGGCACAAGAGCAAAACCCTTGGGGTCTTCCCGCAGGTGGTACCAGAAAAAGCCCTTTCCCAAGCGAACCATAAACCAAGGGTATCGTTGGCGTACGAGTTGCACAGCCCGGTCTAAATGTTCGTACACCAGAGGGGTATGAAACACTGCAGAGAGACGAAATCGGGAGGTTTGCCGTTTAGAAACCACCGCCGGCCAGGCTTTTGCGGCATTATCGAGGGTGAAGGGTTCGGTCACGACTTACCCCGGACCGAATCGGTGTATCCCAGGGCTAAAAGTTCCTGACCGTAGTGAGTTGATCCAAGAATGTGGGCAACGAACAAGGCGATTACTGTTTCTATGGATCTTCTACTGAGACTTCCGATGAGGAGGGCAATAGGCAAGGGAAGACCAGCGAGAGTTAGGGTTATTCCTAGGGGATCTTCGTATCCTCCGATTTTGTCGAAGAGAAGGAAATAGGACACGGTGGTTTCATAGACCACCCATAGTACAAGGGAAAGGGTAGCCAACGGAATACCTTTATGAAAGGTGAGTATTGCTCTTTGACGAAAAGCGAAGCCAAGTCCAAGGCCTAAACCAATCTGACTAAGGATAAGCCACGAATACTCGGGAGGAAAATCACTGAGGACTACAATGAGAATTCCCACCACAAAACCGAGAGCAGCACCGATAGAGGGACCAAGGAATACGGCGACGAGGATAGTAAACTGGGAATCTAGAACCAGAGGCAAGCTCAGCGCCCAGGCCGAGAAGTAGAGTATCAGGGTACCAAGAATAGCTCCAACGAAGAGAAAAAAAAGGATGAAGCGGTGTTCTTTGACTTCCATGATCGTGAGTATAAGTCCGAGTTCGCCCAGAGGTCGAGACCCCCATAGAGCTAGTTCCGGAGTTCGGATTTATGGGATATAATTGGGGTCAGTTCATTCCGAGGGGGGGCCAATGGAACATAAAACCCACGTTGGTTTTAGATCCTTTTACTTTCTGCTCGTTTCAGGCGCGCTCTTATTTTTTTCGCTCCTCTACGGCGCATTCTTGACCATCGATTACCTTCAGCAAATTGACGATTTACAAAATCAATTTCGAGACCTCGGAATAGGTCTAAATTCTTCCGAGCCCGATTTGTCCCATCGTCTGATTGTATTTCAAGAACTCGATTTCTTGCTGAATTCCCAAGAACTCTTGCGTCGCGGGCGAACTTACCTGCCCGAAATCGAACCCTATCTTTCCCAAGCGTCGATACTCCTGGCTAATCCGGATCGGCTCTCGGAAACTCCTGAACACGATGAAGGACTTTTTCGTTTCTTCTTTTCGTCCCTCGAAGCCTTACGGCGATCTGCTCGAAGGGGACTCGATTTGTTTCTCGGACAAATAGGTATTGTCGGGCTCCTGTTCCTAGTGATTTTGGTCTATGCTGTTTCCCGATCCGATTACGAGCGTCGTAAGCGAAGGTGGGATAAAGAAGTATTAGAAGACATGCTAAATCGGGAGGAAGACCTCCGCCGGCTTTTATCCTCGGAGCTCCACGATGATATCGCCCAGACCCTCGCCCTTGCCCGCATCAGTGGACTCGACGAGAGCCGGCGACTCCTAGGCTTGGCTATTAGGGGAATTCGAAGTCTGACACGGAATCTCAGTGTTCCATCTCTGTCCGATGAAGAGCTAGGATTCCGACTGCAGGAATTGGCCGATTCCTATCGTCAAACCGGCGACTTTGAACTCCAGTTTCGAATTTCTGGATCGTTAGCCGATCTCAATCGCCGGAGTCTGGGAGTCAATCTTTTTCGGATAGTCCAAGAATTGCTCCAGAATGCTCACCGGCATAGCAATGCAACGCTCGTCATTCTCACTATCCATCGGGGAGCGAAAAATCTGAGTGTCCGTTACAGGGATGATGGGCGGGGTTTTGATCTTCCCCAATCCCAGGAGAGCCCTAAGCGGGCAACCCTAGGGCTACGAAATCTCCGAGACAGAGTATCGTTATTTGACGGAACACTTCGCATAGAGGCCGCCCGAGGGAAGGGAACTCAAGTTGAACTCGATATTCCCCTGTCTCAGTAGGCCAAAAAGAGGAAAGGAGCAACAATCAAGATGGTTCAAATCCTTTTAGTTGATGATCACCCGGTTTTTCGCCTAGGAATGGCCCGAACGATTCAGGAAAAAGGGCCGGAAATCGAAATTCACGAGGCCGGAACGATTCGTCAGGCTCTCGAAATCCTATCAGATATTTCAATCGATCTGGCATTTATCGATATAAGTTTGAAGAACGAGAGTGGAATCACCCTGTGTAAGACTATTTCCGACCGATTTCCTCTCGTATTGTCGGTAATTCTGAGCATGCACGAAGAAAAAGCCTATGTTCGCCAAGCTTACGAGGCCGGAGCCCGGGGCTATATTCTAAAGGATTCTCCAATTGAGCTGTTGAGTACAATCCTTTCGTCTTTTCCAGACTTGGAGGCATTTATAACCCATCCGGCCCTCCATATTCCCGAAACCTCTTCTAAGGACCCTCAGTTGACGAGTTATTTATCTCTTACCGCTCGGGAGCAAGAAATTTTTGCTCTCCTGGCTCGAGGGCTCAATTATAAAGAAATAGCCTACGCCTTGAAAATTAGTAGCAAGACCGCTTCGGTTCATCGGTATAATATTATTCAAAAAATGGGGTTAGGCGACCAGGCGTCAATTATCCGGTCTGCGTTCAGCCTTGGTATCCTTTCTCAGGCCGAGCTTATCCAAGGACCAAACGATGAACGATAGCATCCGTCCTGAGCCCAGTCATGATTTTTCGACCCCCGCGTTTTCCCATTGTCCACGATGTGGTCATGGAAACCTCGGGTTTCGTCCGCCCAATCATTATTCTTGTCGGTTTTGTAATTTTCACTTTTACATGAATACCGCCGCTGCTTGTGGAGCGATCTTGACCCTGGGTTCTCGCATTTTGTTGCTGCGTCGGGGAAAAGAACCGGCTCTAGGACTTCTCGACTTTCCCGGGGGATTTATCGACCCCGGTGAATCAGCAGAAGAAGCATTGGTCCGCGAAATATGCGAAGAGATTGGCCAAGTGCCCAAAGATGTTCGGTTCCTTGTCTCCTTTCCTAATAAGTACGAGTACGGTGGGGTTGGTTACCCAACCTGCGACTTAGTTTTCACTGGTCGTCTGTGTCGAGAACCTACAAGTGAGGATCTCCAGGCCGAGGAAATTGCCGGTTGGGAGCTTCTCGAGGCTGGGGATATCGATCTATCGACCATTGCTTTTCCCAGTTTGCGAAAGGCTATGAAGGTATACCTCGATCGTTTGGCTCTCAATATCCCCTAGGGAGAAGCCTCAGAGACCAATAGCAAAAAGGAAAAAAATGGCGTAGGATTCTCATCGAGCTTTTCTAAAGGAGATATCTATGGACCTGACCTACCAAAACCTGAATCAATTGCCTACCTATGGCGCCCTGATTGCCGAGGGGAAAAAGCCTTTTTCTTTTTCCGAAACCCTAAATGCCGATCGGGTACGTTCCTATGAAATAATCACTCCCCTTCCGGCAGGAGAGACCCTGTTGTACAACTACGGGGCAAAAGAAGTGTACGACTCGACCCTGAACCTCCTACAAAAACTCGCCATCGAAGCCCAGGTGATCGAGAAATACGAGGCCCTCTTGAAAGGGGCCATAATGAATACCGGTGAAAACCGAAAAGTACTGCATCACCTTAGTCGAGGGCAATTGGCAGGACCGGTCAGCGAAAATGGTCGAGACCTCGGTGCTTTCTACCGCCTGCAACAGGAGAGAATCGCCGAATTTGCCGAGAAAGTCCACGATGGCCGCATTACTGCTCCCTCAGGGAAAGACTTTGACACCGTTGTTCAAATTGGCATTGGGGGTAGCGACCTCGGACCTCGGGCACTCTATTTGGCCCTGGAGAACTTTATTGGAACCCCAAAATTGAAGGCCTATTTCATTTCGAACGTTGACCCCGACGATCCCGCCGCCATACTCAACCTCCTAGACCCCCATACAACTTTGTTTATCCTCGTGTCGAAAAGTGGAACTACCCAGGAAACCTTAACCAACGAAGTACTGGTCCTAGAAAACCTCAAGAAAGCGGGAGTGTCCGAGCCCCGCAAGCAGATGATTTGTGTGACCAGCGAAACGAGCCCCCTCGCAAAGTCTTCGGACTATTTGGATAGTTTTTTTATTGATGACAATATCGGGGGCCGCTACTCTAGTACCAGTGCGGTCGGTGGAGCGGTATTAAGTCTCGCCTTTGGTCCGGAAATTTTTGAAGACCTCCTGGCCGGTGCATCCGCTGTCGACAAAGCGGCGCTTGAACCCGAGGTTACAAAAAATGCCGCGCTTATGGATGCGCTCATTGGGGTTTGGGAGCGAAACTCTAAAGGCTATCCTTTCACGGCGATTCTTCCCTATAGCCAAGCTCTTTCGCGGTTTCCCGCCCATCTTCAACAGGCAGATATGGAATCGAACGGAAAACAGGTGAATCGTGTTGGGCAAAAACTCGAGTACTCCACCGGCCCGGTAATTTTTGGTGAGCCCGGTACGAACGGTCAACATAGCTTTTATCAGTTACTTCATCAGGGTACCGATATCGTTCCCCTCCAGTTTATAGGTTTCTTGCGGGGACAAACTGGAGTTGATACGGAGTTCCAGGGCAGTACGAGTCAAACGAAATTGAATGCAAACCTGGCTGCCCAAATCGCCGCCTTCGCCCTGGGCCAGAAGAGCGACAATCCAAATAAGAACTTTCCCGGCGGTCGTCCATCGAGCTTGCTCTACTCTGAACGTCTAACCCCCCGAGTATTGGGAGCCCTTTTGGCCCATTTCGAGAATAAAATTATGTTCCAAGGTTTTCTTTGGAATGTGAACTCTTTTGACCAAGAAGGTGTGCAATTGGGCAAGGTACTCACAAATCAGGTCTTAGGTACTGGAACTATTCATCCGGCTCTTGAAGCCTACGCTAAGAAACTTGGGGCCCGATAGCCAAAGGTCTAGAGGTCCCCTCTTAGATTATCGAGATCTTTGGGGGTTTAGGCCCCTTGAAAATCCTCGTGAGAGCGGATACCATCGGGTAATCGGTAAACTTTTAGCGATTAAGGAATTTTGCTTTTTTCATGATTAAAGGAGCTATATGTATGAAACGCGCCCATAATTTTTATGCCGGTCCATCGACCTTACCGCTCTCGGTTCTCAAAGAACTCCAAGGAGAAATGGTCGAGTACCACAATCTTGGTCTTTCTCTATTGGAAACAAGCCACCGGAGTCCGGAGTACGATGAGGTCCACCACGGAGCCATGCACCTCGTAAAAGAATTGTTATCTCTCCCCGACAACTACAAAGTTCTTTTTCTCCAGGGCGGGGCTACGATGCAATTTTCGATGGTTCCAATGAATTTCCTGGCAGAGGGCTCCCATGCGGACTATTTGAATAGTGGAGCCTGGGCAAAGAAGGCTATTGCGGACGCCCGACTCTACGGTTCGGTTGAAGTTACCTTCGACGGCAAGGAAAAGGGGTACATGTCCTTACCCGAACCCCGTTCGGTAGTTTCTACTCCCGGTGCCCAGTACGTGCACATAACCTCCAATGAAACGATAGGAGGGGTTCAATGGAAGGATTTTCCTGCCACCGAGGCTCCTTTGGTTGCGGATATGTCTTCGGATATTCTTAGCCGACCTATTCCTATTGAACGATTTGGGCTGATTTACGCAGGGGCCCAGAAGAATCTTGGTCCTTCGGGAGTTACCCTCGTTATTGTCCGAGAAGACTTACTTACCAAGGAGCAAGGTAAGGTTGGAGCCTACCTCAAGTATAGCACCCATGCCGAAAGCGATAGCCTCTACAACACACCTCCGGTCTTTGGCATCTACGCTTTAGGTAAAGTTCTTTCGTGGGTAAAGGCCCAGGGTGGTCTGCCCGCTGTAACCGCGAATAATCGAACAAAAGCTGACCTGGTATACAGGGCCATAGAGTCTACTGATGGTTTCTATCACTGCCCTGTAGATCCGAGTTTCCGATCGGACATGAATATTGTGTTTACTCTCAGGAAAGGGGATTTAGACAAATCGTTTCTCGACGGCTCTGAGGAGAGAGGAATGCTCGGTCTCAAGGGGCACAGAAGTGTTGGCGGCTTTAGGGCCTCGTTGTATAACGCTATGCCCATAGAAGGGGCGAAGGCCCTTGCGGACTATATGGTAGAATTTGCACAAAAGAATGGTTGACGAGTGCCTCCTGGAGGATTATGCTTTTATTAGGTTATGGTTTAAGACGGCCATCCGTTCTTTCGACAGCGAGGGTCTGTTGATAGCGTCCGTAGTACTTTGAATAGAGGAGCCTGGGGCGGAGTAAGCCCACGGTTTTCGGCCGAAATTTCTTGGGAGAGGCTATGAATCCACCTAAAAGTTCGGGCCGGTGATAGCCGGCACTGTTGTTTACAGTAATAAGTATTTTTTAAGCACCCGGGCGCGATCCGGGGCCACAAAAGAACGTGTTCATCCAGAAGCCCCGAAACCTTTGGTAATTCTAGGTTTTCGTTAGGGAAGGATGTTTAAAACCGGCCACGAGGGCCGGTTTTTTTATATCCACGCTGAACACATTTTGTGTTATTTTGCTATTAACAAATGCAAACTTTCGGAAACGTACTTAAGAACCTTCGACACGCTCAAAAACTCACCCAGAAAAAATTGGGCGACGCCCTGGGCCTTGGCCAGACTACCATAGCAAATTACGAACAAGGGGCTCGTTTTCCTGATAAGAAACAACTCTTACGAATCGCAGACCACTTTCAGGTGAGTTTAGATTATTTGATGGGGCGAAAAGGGGAAGGAACCCTATTTAATCAACCGGATTCGAACAATCAACCAGCACCAAAAACCGATGAGCTTTTATCGGGATTTTTTGACAATCTCAAGGAAGGGAATATTTCTGAAGCCCGGAGGATGATCGTAGAAAGTGTAGACCGTGGACTCGAGGTTCACACCTTGTATTCGCAAGTTTTTGTTCCCTTGTTGTACCGGGTTGGGGATCTCTGGGAAAACGAAAAAATGGACATCTACACCGAACATATAATTACCAACACCGTACGGGATATCATGGCCACCATTAGAACTCGGGCTCCCAGGGCGCCGGCGAAAAGGCTTCGGTTTCTGGCCCTATCGGCGGGTGGAGAGCTTCACGATCTGGGCCTTCAGATGATTTGCGATTTTCTCTATTTCTCAGGCTGGGAAACACTTTTTCTAGGGACCTACCTACCGAGCCAAGAAAGCCTCAAGGCAATTCATAAGTTTCTCCCACAGATGATTGGGATCTCGATAACTTTGGAGAGTCATGTCGAAAGTGCCCGCGATCTCATTCGATTTCTTAGACATCACGTACCGGCTGAGTATTCTCCAACTATAATTGTTGGTGGACAAGCGATTTTGGGGAATCCGGAACTAGCAGATCAGTTAGGGGCAGACTTTGTGGCCCTCAGCCATGAGGATGCGGTAGAAATAGCTGAAGACTTCGCGAAAAACCGGTATAATCACAAATAAAGGTATCTCAGAGCAAGTCGCAAGAACTAGGTTGTTCCAGGGGTATCCGAAACCGAAGAAGGAGAAACTATGGCCCTCATTAAAAGTGCACTCGAATTAGCTCTGGAGAAAACGAAAGATATTCAGGGCGACAAGACATCACTCTTGGCTCGGTCCTACAAAGAAGAAGGAATGAAACTTTTTCATCAGCTCTCCGAAAATGCCGATCTCGATATTGAGAAACGATTGCAGGAATTTTCCGAGGAGCAGCTAACCTCGGTTCGAGAAGGACTCTTCACGGTGGTAATGAATAGAATTCAGTTGCCTTCGTCGGAACTGGCAACAGCCGATCTTTTACCGATCGAACGAGCCCTTTCGGCTCTCATGCCAAAAAAGAAAGAAATCAAAGGAATTAAGTCCCAACTCGAGGAATTCTACACCCGTTATCTTGAGGATCGTGATCAACTTCATCAGGCAATAATGGAGCAGTACGCACCAATTCTGCGCCAAAAAGAGCAGCAACTAGGGGCACAAACGGGTCAACGGGTTCGATTGACCCCTGAACAGGACCCAGAGTTCCAAGGATTTGTGAAAAAAAACGTAGAACGTCTAGATTCCCAATATAACGATGGAATCAACGCCCTTAAAGAACAGCTGGAGCAGATGTTTAGCTCTCTATGACCGATCCGCTTAAACACGGTGACCGCCGGACGGTAACCGTGTTGTTTACCGACCTGGAAGGGTTTACCCCGTTGGCCCAGACTTTGGACCCTGAGGAGGTAGATACCCTCATGGGTTCGGTTTTTGCCGATTTTGAACGGATAATCCAGAGACACGATGGAAGTGTAGAAAAGTATATTGGCGATGCCATGGTTGCAGTATTCGGATCGCCTCGCATCCACGAGGACGACCCAGCAAGGGCAGTGAATGCTGCCCTGGATTTTTATACCCACATAGCCCGACTCAATAAAGAATTGACTCCGGGCCCCCTTCAATTTCGGACCGGTATCCACACCGGACTCATTACAACGGGCAAAAGAGGGGACCATTCGGTTGTAACCGGTCATACGATGAATGTAGCAGCAAGACTACAAGAAGCCGCAAGCCCCGGAACTCTCCTGGCGTCGGTAGAAACGCTCGCCGAGTGTGGGAGCGAGTTTTCTGTCGGGCCGGTACAGAAACTACAACCTAAGGGAATTGACGCAGATGTTTCTGTACGGGTAGTCCTTGGTAGAAGTACCCATAACCTTCGAGAAGAAAAAGCCTTTACAGGACAGGAGGATTTACTTCAAGATCTGCTTACTAACTACCTACGATTCGATGGGAGTCAGCCCGGCGGAGTCATTTTATCGGGGGAAGCGGGAATTGGAAAAACTGCCGTTGCAAAAGTCTTCCTTGCCCGACTCAAGGGATATCCAGATTTTGATGGACCCATTCTTCATGCGCGGGCCCGTAAATTTCAAACTCGTCCCTTTGCGGTCCTTATAGACTGTTTTTTAAACCTAATACACCTCCCCCTTGAAGGAGAAGTTCAGGTAATTGTGGAACAACTGGCGAAAAGCCTTTCGGTACCTTTGGAGCTTGCAGCTCGTTTTGGAAAAATCCTGGAAACTTCCCGAGAACAGTCTATGCCCGGGGAATATTTGGAGACTTTAAGTAGACTCTTTGATGGAATGTTAGAATCTCGAAAAGGAAAGCTCTACCAACCAATTATTTTCATCGATAATGGCAGTTTTGTGGACCCCGGGACCCTCGATTTTTTTGCTTACTATTTTGAACGTACTCGACGATTTCCCTTTCTCTTGGTTACCGATAGGGATCCCGACAAGAATATCCTTTCTGTATTTTCTGTAGAACAGCGAGAAGTTGAAGCCCTCGATAGAAAGAGTATTGAATCCCTGGTGACAAGACTCGAAATCCAGTTTTCTACCCCCCTAACTCCTGAGGATAAAGAAAAAATTATTAAACTTTCGACAGGAGTACCGCTTTTTGTCCATTCCTATTTGCGATATCTCGGGCAACCGGAACGAAAAGAAGAGGAAGTTCCCCCGTCGATTCAGAACGTCTATTTGTCCCAGGTTTCGACCTATAACGAAGATATTCGAGACCTCGTAAAAAAGCTGTCGGTATTCCTCCATAGCTTTAGTCCCGATGATGCCCGTTGGCTTCAGGAAAAAACGAACGGTGACCCGGGTATTGTCCCTCGAGCCCTCGACTTTTTTGTCCAGGAAGAAATACTCACCTACGACCACGATACCTATTTCTTTCGCCACGACTTACAAAAGAAGGTGTTATACGCTAGCATTCTCAACTATAACAAACGAATACTTCATCGCTTAGTTGCCCAGCGAATGCAAATGCAAGAACGCCCTCATACTTCTCGGCTAATCCATCACCTGATTCGAAGCGATTCACCGGCTGCGGCCTTAGAGGTCTATAAGAATGCAACCGACAGAGGAGTAAACATGGAGTATCTTCCTTACCTCGAGAAGATGCTCGAAGCCCTCGGAACAAAAGATCCGGAAACCAGATTAATTCTTCAGTTTTCCCGGTGCGCGGTGCTTTTTAACAATGGCCACACCCGGGAAGCGGGGACAATCATCCGGGACATACTTGAGTGGGGAATTCGACACCAGCACCCGGAGTTCGCCGCCCGGGCTTACCATGTGTTGACCGGACACAATACCAAGACCTTTCGATTTCAAAAGGCCTATTACTGCGGGATTAAGGCGTTGGATTTTTATAGCCAATCGAAAAACCCTGAAAAGCCAATTATTAATCTCCTGCAGATCTTGATCCTTGCGGAGTCAATGCAAAATCACCAAGAACGAGCCGAGAAACTCATGACCCAAGTCGAGAAATGGGGAGAAATAAAAGGAAAAGAAAAAGAGGTGACCCTCGCCAAGGTCGAATTTTTCCTCTTTCAACACCGTTATCGGGAAGCAAAAGAGCTCTTGGAGTCTAAAGACTTGGTTGGAGATACGATGGGACTCTTCTACTTTTTGGAGTCTGCTTGGGGGAGGTATGACTATTCAACCCTTTCTCGGTTCGGTCGAGAGTTTCTTCAAAAACCCCACCTCGATCCGCCTACTCGAGCGGTCTACTGTGCTCGAGTAGCCTCGGTCGAGTACAAGTTGGAGGGAACAACCCCCGATGATTTATTGAATCAGGCCTATTTCTATGCCCTAAGGTGTCAGAACGACTTTGATCTTCTTCAAGCCGAGTGTGGCATTGTTTCGATACTTGCCTCTCTCCAGCGATACAACGAAGCTTCCCGACGGGTACGAAAAGTACTTCCCACGGCTCTCGGACACTCGGCTTTTCGATCGGCCTTCACCTTACTCCGCGTAATGGCCGAAGCCGCACACCGAGAGCTTGCTAGTACCGAGGTTCTTTATGCCTTAGCAGAGGCGGGTCATATTTATCGTATGGGTATGGCCTTAGAACCTCTTGATCTTGTAGTATATCTTTACCTTAAAGAGGTCTACGAGACCAAAGGAAAAAAAACCAACGAAGATGAAAAACTCTTGAGTACCCTTACAACTTCGTTTTTTGCATCCGGCGATCTGCGTACGGTCCAACAACCAGGAACTCTTAGTTCCCTAGTTGAATCTCTTATAAAAGAGGTGGACACACAAGCCGGTAGAAGGTGGTTAGAAGATCAGGGAATAGTACCCGAGATTGTTCGGTTCTTACAGGACAAGAAATCTGGAACCCAAGGAGATAATGATGGCTGAAAAAGAGATTCTGAAAGGTGTAAGCCTGTTTAAAAGCTTGTCATTAAAACACCTAAAGGCGATTGAAAAGGCCTGTGTCACTAGAGGGTTTCAACCGGGCGAAAAGCTTATAGAACAAGGGGCCCAGGGTGTTGGGTTGTTCATAATTGAAATGGGCAAGGTGAAAGTAACCAAAACCCGCGATGACGGCACATCGTTCATCATCGCCGAGCATGGCCCCGGCGAGGTTATCGGAGAAATGAGCATTTTGGACGGGGCACCACGAACAGCTACCGTCGAAGCTCTTGAACCGACCACCTGCTGGGTACTATCGAGCTGGAGCTTTCAATCGATTATGGAAGCCCATCCCGAAGTTGCGGTTGGAATCCTCCCTATGGTAGTCAAGCGCTTTCGCGAAACCAACGAAGCACTGCTCAGGGTCCGGGGCGAGTAACCGGGGCAACTCCAATTAGATCCCACCATCTGGTAGGTATAACCTGAAGAGGATGGATGAAGGAAAGTTGCCCACCATTTTGATAGGTAATAATCGTCGGGAGGCCTACCAGTTGTCCGTTCTCGTCAAAGGCTGCTCCTCCTGAGCTTCCGCTATTAATAAAACCATCGGTTTTTATAACTACCCCAAAGCTCCGGCGCTCGAAACCGCTTACAACTCCCCGAGACAGGGTAAGGGTTGATCGGCTACCCAAAGCCCCTATTGCCGGATAGCCAGAAAAGTACAAAGGCTGACCTAGGGTTAGATCTTGGGAATTTCCGAGGGGAATTGCAGTCATAGAAAAGTTCCGGGGCAAGGGCTGACCATAGAGCCCTGACTCAACCTTTAGAAGGGCAAGATCGGCCCCGGGATAGGTCTCATATATTTTGGCCAGGTATAGTTCCTGGGCAGGCACTGCGGGATCTAGGGTAATATTGACCCGGACTTCCTGACCTAACTGGGCAGAGGTCTTTACCACGTGATGGTTTGTAAGAATCCACCCATCCGAACCGACTACAACCCCTGAACCTCCACCAAATTCATCAAGAATTTCCACCGTTGCGCCTAAAGCCCGAGGAAGGGCTCCGACCGGTCGAGGGAGATCGGGAAACGGGAGCAGACTTCTGGGCGGTTGGGTTCCAGCCGTAGCGTAGAGGGTAAATGGGACTGGTGAGTCATCGGGAAGGGCAAGAACCATAATCCCGTACCTCGCCGTTCGATCCTCTTGGGGGTTCAGAATGATCCACTCGGTCGAACCAGCCAAATGAGAATAAGAATGGGCGTTCCATGGGTCTGGCCCTATACCACCAACGAAGGCAAAAAGGTCTACATCCCCTTGGGAACCCACGAGGTCAATTCGTAGTTGCTCGATACCCCGGGGGACCTCAACCTCAAAGGCCTTCATCATCCCCTTTTCTAAACTCAGCTCACTATCTGTTCCTTCGGTCCCGGGCCTAAGGACAGATTCCGGGCGGGTTTCGATAATTTCCATTTCGAGGCTAAAAGGTATTTGATTGCGAATTTCACCTCCCCAACTGGGTAATCGAGCCCATTGGTATGCCACTTCTAGGAGGTAGGTACCCGGCTCGAGAGGAGGGTCAGTCATGCGGGTAAGCATAAGCACTTCGTTGAACTCATCGTCCTCGGAAAAATCGAAAAGGTCATCTCCCCTGCGATAGAGAAGTAGATCAAGATCTGCAGGTGAGTCGCTCAGGACAAAACGAACACCGTAGGCGTTTTCGGGAATTGATACAGAGTATTCTTTGTATGACTCCCCTCCCGGAACGACCTCGAGAACCTGTCCAATTGGAACTCCCGATATCAACCTGGGAGTTGTGCTCCTCGAACTCGACGTCTCTTTCTGGGCTCCCAGAAAAGAACCAATGGCCAAGAAAAAAATCACCCCAAAAAGAAGGAACAATGTTCTATTGCCCGTACTCATTCTACTACCTCGCTCATAAATTGTGAGTCCTGTCCTAGGGTACGGGCTGGGACGGTCCCACGGATTCCTTACCCGGAAGTTTTACCAGGGGCACTCGATTGAATGGACTATCTGATCGCATAAAGATCCAACCGTACCCGAAGGTTACCAGAAGCATAATGATAGTCGACACAAGATACATGCCCCGCAAACCATACCATTCTACCAGGTACCCACCCAAGGTTGAACCAACGACACTTCCTAATCCAAAAGTAGCCAAAGAACCTGCGGTTTGAGCGAGGGTTTTGTTCCCCTCAGGGGCCAAACGGAACAAAATATGGACCGCCGCAGGCCAGAAAAGGCCAAAGCTCGGTCCTTGGAGAAGTTGAAGGACGATAACCCCAGTAGGTCCGTTTGCGAAGGCGGGGGTCAGAATTCTGACTACAAACATAGCCAAGGCAACCATGAGTACGCTGGTATCCTTGAATCGCCTCATGAGTTTAGATGAGGCCACCATAAAAGGAACTTCACTTATCGCCATCATCGCCAGACCATAGCCAATTTGTTCGTTCGTTCCCCCAAGACTTGTAATAAGAATCGGCATAAACAAGTGGGTAGGGCGAAAAGCCACGAAAGTAAAAAAAAGCAAAGGTAGAATTGCGATCATCTCGGGATTAAAAAATTTCGAATTCGCTGGAGTCGCCGTTTCATTATTGATTGTATCTTCTGGTGCCGATTTCTCGGGTGACCCATACATTCCCTGTACAAGCCATACAATCGAAACCGCAATCCCCATGAGCCCGGCTCCAAGGGGAAAGAGAAATCCTAATCCAAACCGGTCGAAAAGTAGACCCGACAGCATAGTAGTGAGGGCAAAACCGATTGAACCCAAAGCCCGAGTAACCCCGTAGTCCAGACCCGGAGCTTTTTGTCGGGTTCCCATAATCCAACTGTCCAATATTGGGGACAAAGACTGGGTAAAAAAAGACAACAAGATACTGACGACCACAACAGGAGCAACCTGTGGAGGTACAAAATATAACGCCATTGCAAACCCAACCCCAGCCATGAGGCTTACCTTAAGAATTGAACCGGGGTTATTCAGGCGGTCCGATAGATAACCGAGGGTTAGCTGCCCCAAAATATTTGTAAGGGAAGTGAGTCCGGTAAAAAGCCCAATTTGGGTAGGAGTAAAGCCAATTTCTTGGTAATATGCGGCAATAAACGAAAAAATGAGACCAAATCCAGACCAGAAAAACCACTGGATCCCCGAAAAGAGCACGGTAGGCTTATTGAACATAGGCCCCTTATTATGTCATGACCGCGGTCAATATACCAGGGTATCACGAAGGGTAGGTTGCCTCGGAGCCAAACTTTATCCTATAGTGCCGAACAATCGAAAAAGGAGACGTTATGCCCCTGAATTGCGGAATTGTAGGTCTACCCAACGTAGGAAAATCCACGATCTTCTCTGCCCTTACTGCGGCACCAGCCGAGAGTGCAAACTATCCTTTTTGTACTATAGATCCGAATGTAGGTATCGTTAATGTACCCGACTCTCGACTTTCGAAGATCGTCGAAAAAATTCCCACAGAAAAAGTGATACCTGCCACCGTAGAATTTGTCGACATTGCTGGCCTGGTGAAGGGAGCAAGCAAGGGTGAAGGACTAGGCAACAAGTTCCTGAGCCACATTCGGGAAGTAGGGGTGATTGTCCATGTTGTTCGTTGTTTCGAAAACCCCGATATTATTCACGTCGAGAATAAGATCGATCCCGCGAGTGATATTGAAACTATAAATATTGAGCTTGCCCTGGCGGATTTAGAGACCGTTGACAAAAGAATCTCCCGACTCGATCGGGAAGCTCGAACCAACAAAGATGCGGCAAAAAAGGCAGCAGTCGCGCTTCCTGTCCTAAAAAACTTGCGGGAACTGCTCCAGGATGGAAAAGCTGCCCGTTCGATTGAACTGGAACCGGAAGTGGAGGCTGAGGTTCTTGGAGATCTTCACCTCATTACTCGAAAGAAGATGTTATACCTCTGTAATGTGGATGAGGAAGGTATCGGAAAACCGAATTCCTTCGTTGATGTAGTGACACAGATTGCCCAAGATGAAAATTCCGGTGTTGCCGTGCTTTCGGGACAGATCGAAAAAGAAATTGCCGCCCTCGATGACGAAGAGGAACGAGCCATGTTTCTCCAGGAGGTTGGTTTGGTTGAGAGTGGCCTCGCGGGGCTGATTCGCGAGGGGTACCGTCTTTTGGGTTTACGGACCTTTTTTACTGCCGGTCCGAAGGAAGTTCGAGCCTGGACTTTTCATCAAGGGGATAAGGCCCCTCAAGCAGCTGGAGTTATTCACACGGACTTTGAGAAGGGTTTTATTCGTGCAGAGACCTATAGTTTCGACGACTTGATGGCACTTGGTAGTGAACAGAAGGTGAAGGAAGCCGGGAAACTTCGGCAGGAAGGGAAGGAGTACGTTGTAAAAGACGGCGACATTATGCATTTCAAATTTAACCTGTAGTTAGTGCACGGAACCTTGTGGCACGGCCCTTCACGCCCGAATGTACTTAGGTCTATATTGCCCAATCGGCCGGCCCGGGTTCTCCCATCCCATGTCCCAGGTCTTCTCTTCCTCTTCCCAT
>JAACWS010000013.1:91954-130477 GCA_009991955.1 Spirochaetales bacterium | reverse complement strand
ACCTGCATTTAGCGAACTCGTATATGTTCGACTCCTTTACGAGAGGATTTGTTGAAATTCTTGCAGCCGAGCAGACCTTTGACCATGCGGGCTGGTACGAAGGTACAGCCGATGCGGTACGGAAAAACCTCCACCACTTTAAAAGCCAACGACCCGCCCACTACCTCATTCTTTCGGGAGATCAGCTGTACCGAATGAATTTGTTGGATTTCTATAGAAAACATCTAGAATCCGATGCGGATGTAACTATTGCAGCCACTCCCGTCGATCGGGAGGCAGCAACTGGTTTTGGTATTATGCAGGCTGACAACAAAAGTCAAATAACTTCCTTCGTTGAAAAACCACCGATGAGTCAGAATATCGACTCGATGAAAATTCCCGACAAGATCCACCCCAGTCCGGAGATGCAAGGGGCGGGAAAAGAATACCTAGGTTCTATGGGTATTTATTTCTTCAAGGCAGAAGTTCTCGAACGGGCCTTGGACAACAAAGAGACCGACTTTGGCAAGGAAATAATACCCCAACTCATCGAATCGAAGAAGTCTCAGGCCTATATTTACACCGGTTTCTGGGAAGATATTGGTACGATAAAGAATTTCTACGAAACCAACCTAAATCTTGCGAGTATAAATCCCTTATTCAACTTCTACGATGAGGACATGCCTATTTACACCCACAAACGAGACCTTCCTGCGTCGAAGTTCAACTATTGTTCCATTAGCCAAACTCTGGCCGGAGACGGGTGTGTCATTACCAACGCCTCGATCCAACACTCGGTCATCGGAATACGGACTTTCATTGAAAGTGGATCGAGCCTCGATGGAGTTGTGTGTATGGGGGCTGACTGGTACGAGACCCCCGAAGACCGAAACCGCAACCGAAAAGAAGGCATACCGGACTTTGGTATTGGTCGAGGAACCCTAGTAAAAGGCGCTATCATCGATAAAAACGCTCGTATTGGAGAAGGATGTCGCATTGGCGTCGATAACCTGCCCCGAGAAGATGGCGACCACGGTCACTACTACTTCCGAGAAGGAATTATAATAATTCCAAAGAATGCGATTATACCGAATGGTACGATAATATAGGCCCCAGATCGGGTTTCCCTTTCAATCATCGCCCAGGGCAGTCGGATCCTGGCTTATTTTTTTTAGAAGATCCCTATCGGAGTCCACAAGATCCAAGTGTAGTGCCTGGGCGAGGGTAAACCACCCAAACCTTTGGTGTTCGGGGTTTACTCTTGGTTCATGGGGTATTTTTGCGAGGCAACCATAAACTCGAAAATTGTTACCTTTATGGATGAAATCCGCAAAGTCTAGAACCTTGACCACGGTGGGTCTCAATTGGAGTTCTTCTTCACACTCCCGTTCCAGAGCCTGAACAAGGGTCTCACCCTCCTCAACCTTTCCACCCGGTAGCTCCCATCGGTCAGCCATTTTCCCAGTTCCGTTACGTAAACCAAAAAGAAAAAAGTGGGTACCATAGTCTTGCCGGTTTTCTCGTTCATTTTCCAAAAAAAGAAACCCCGCAACCGACAGTCGCAGAGTTTCTTCGGGAGAAAATCCTTTTCTTGAAGCCAAGGGCTTTCCTATAGAAAGAGAATAGCCGGGAAAAGCAAATGAACAAAAGCCAGGAGCAAACCAACTGCCCCAAAGATTCCAGCGTTATTGATAAAGATTTCTTCCATTTTACCTAAACCCTCGGTTTTCAGCGAAGCCCTGTCCAGGTAGAAATAGAGAATCAAGATAAAGCCAAGAACCATACCCGAGATTGCGGGAAGAAAATCTCCAAGAACTGCCACCGATCCAAAGACAAAAATTAACTTGAGAAACCCGACTACAAAGGCGAATAAACCCAAAACAAGGCGGAATCTTGGGTCGGTAAAACCTTCGGGAGCAAAAAAACGACCAATACCGATCTTTTCGTCCAGAAGTGAATAAGCAACCGATACGGCGGCAAAAATATTCAGAATAACCGAAAGAGCGTACAATAAGTACATAGAATCCCCCTAGACTGAAAGGATACTCGAAAGCGTTTCTCCGGTCAATTCCCGTCTAGGGTAACCATTACGACCCCATGTCCAGCACCGGGTATCGACACCAGGGCCCAGAGGGAATCAACTTCTCGACCTCTGGTCTCGAGGAGCGTCGAATAGGTCATCTTTTTGCCCCCTTGAGGTAGGAGGTCGAAGAAAAATTCTGATGATACTGCAGGAACTCCAAATATCGACTCCGAATTCTGTACAATGATCTGTTCGGATTCGAAATTTGCTACTGCATTTCGAATTGTTGCTCTATTGAGACTCACCCCTTTGGATTCCAAGAGGAAAAAGGCTATTCTCGCCCCTTCGGCCGGAGGTATGTAGTGCTCATCTTTGTTGAAGATTTCTATTGAACCTGCAATTTGGCTTCCTGAACGGGTGGCGCTTACCTCAATGCGTAGGGGGAGGGCTTTGAAATTGTGGGCGGACAAGTTAGGGCGTAGCACGGTTTGAAAGATTATGACCAAAATAACGAGTAAAAAAACATCAAGAAGGGTGATTGCAAGCCCTCGATTTTTCGAAATCCACCCTCGGAACCCCCGGGTCTTCGGTGCTTCGGTACACGTTAGCGAACGAGCTTTCCGGTCTTCTTCAGAATAGTAGTATCGAAAGCCAGTTTCTGGATCCTGTCCATCGATAAGTGCTCCCTTGGGTATTGTAATGCGAGGAGGACCTTGGGTTTTCATATCTTCAATGATCGGCATAGAAGGGCCTTCCCTAAATAGGGTATAAATCCTTCTCCATCTACAAAACCTTCCACCTCATGCAGTTCTTTTCCAACAGACAAATAGAGAGGAACAGCGGTCCGCAGAATGGTTTCCCAAGATTCATTACTCCATCTAGCACCTAAACCGCCAATGAGACCGGCGAGGATATCACCACTGCCCCCGAATCCCATTATTGGATTTGGAAAATCCCAGACGAAAAGTCTATTCTTCGGCGATAGAAACACCATGCTAGAATATTTTACCAAGACTCCAACCCCTAGGCGATCGACCAAGTCCCGAGCTCCAACGAGGGTACAATGGGGCACAAAATCTTTAAGTTCGCCGAGGTGGGGGGTCAGTAGGACCCGCTCTGCTCTTTTAGGATTCGCCATAAGGTATTCTTGTAGTTCTGAATGGGAACCAAGTGTTCGTAAGGCCCCAGCGTCTAAGAGTACTTTATGATCGGTTTTGTTTGGATCAAGAAATATTTCAAAAATCTTCTGGAGAATTGACGCATACAACAGGGACGAGTTGACGAAATCCCCTTGAGTAGACCAACCGGGCCCCACGACGAGCACCTTTGGGGGGGTTAAACCTAGAAAAACTTCGAATTTTTCTTTATCTGTAGTCGGAATAGGAATAAGACTACTCGCTCCCTCGAATTGACCGAGGGTGTTGTCGTCGGTATATACAAGACCTACTCCAGTTTTGATTCCCGAATGAAGGGTGAGCCACGGTGCTCGAGGATACTCTAACGATCCACCGATAACGCCGAAGGATCCACGGCTTTTTTTATATTGAAAGGCATCGTTCAAAAGGCGAAGATCTTTAGCCCCGGGGTCTCGAGAGCCAGCCCAATTAACGAGCCATCCCTTCTGACAGGTTTCCAAAACCGCTGGTGAAAAAGGAACTATTAGGGGCATGAGAAACCCTGCGAATGGACGTACCGCGGGCTCGTAAAGGTCATAATTCGCCGCCCCCAGCATGAGAGTAAAATGTGGGGTAAAAATGATGCTTTCCGTCGGATAGTCCACCGAAATACGGAGGGTACCATTGAACGGGATGGCTATTGGTACTTCTGGGGCCCTCGGTGATAGGGAGAGGAAGAGCTGTTTTAGTACCTCCCCCGTACTGTCGGTGTTATGAGCGGTAGTATCAGGGGAGGTACGCCTTACTCCAGTACCAAAAATACAATCGACAACAACCGAAGCATTCTGCAAAGCAGAAAAAGCTTCGTCGGATCCGATTTCTAAGATTGCTACCCTATGTTCAAGCGCAAGCTTATTTTGAAATTCATTGAGACCCTTGGAGCGAGGGAAGACTTTAAGAACCTGAACGTGGAAACCGGCGTTGACCAAATATCGGCTTACTACGAACCCGTCTGCACCATTATTTCCTGTTCCTACAAGAATGAGTATCGGCAGGTCTTCTACAACTCCCGAACTATAGGAGAATCCTCGCAGCCCCAGAAAAAAGTTAGTAATCCAATGGGCAATTCCGAGCCCGGCTGCTTCCATGAGCTGCTCGGGGAGAACGCCCTTCCTTTGAGAGTCTTTATCGGCCCGCTGAAGCCCCTGGGAATCGAGCAGGGGGATTAAGGGGTTCGTGGAAGCAATCGATCGGTACGCCACCATTTTACCTCCGCCCGGTCATTATACACCCCAAGCCCCACCAGGATCCCCTGTTCATTGACCCTGAGACTGCGGCGAACGAGTTCACCTTCGTTTAGATCGATAAATCCTCGATGAAGTACCCGACCATCGGTGTTGATGAGAAGTAATTGTTGTTGAAGTTCGGTTATCCTGCCCATGAAAAATAGGGTATTCATATCATCTATTCCTAGAAATTCGTAGGGAAACTGAATTCTTGTTACTTCGCCCGGTTGGACGTTAGGTCGATCTTGAAAGTTCACTGGAAGATCAAAATATCTACTATAGGAACCAGACTCCAAGTCAAAGGTATAGATTCGACTTTGAATACCCCTTTCATCCAGCGAATTGGGATGGAAGTCTACTTTTACGTATATTTCGGGATGGGTCATTGAGGGAGTAAGGGTATCGAGAACCGGGTGAAATCCCTCATCTTCAAAAAGAGGTAGATGCTCACTACCGATCTCGAGAGAATAGAGCAAATCCCCTCGCCCATCGTACCAAAAAATGAGGTCAATTCCAGGCACTTTCGCCGCGATTACTATATGGTTGAGTTCGGTAACCCAAAGATTTCGTAAGGGAGGAAAGGCTGTTCCTCCGATACCCTCCTGCCCAAGGTAGTCTTGGTACTCCCCAAGAGCATTGAACCGAAGAATAACCTGACTCAAATAGACTCCCCTCTCTTGATCAAATACCCTTCGTCGATCAGATACCTGATCTTGAACGAGAAGAAGATTCTCCCGACTATAGGCGACTTTTCCAATTTGAACAAACTCGTAGGGATGAGCAATTTTATTAACTACCGTCGTCTGTGCCTCAGTCTCGGGTCGGACCCTTAGGGTAAGGGGGGGCGGATTCGTAAGGGGATTATAATAAAGAGAAAGTACGTCTCCATAGGAAGAAAATTCCATAACTTTATTACTTGCAGGATCGGAAATTGCAAAAATACCGTTACGCATTACGACTTCGGGATAATATGAAGGGGTAACGTTATTGAAGGTAAAAACATTGAGATTCGATTCCATAATTCCGAGCCGGAGGGAAAAGAGAGACTCGGTCTCTATTATCTGCCCCTGATCATTGGAGCACGAAAGGGTACTAAGTAAAGAAACAAAAGTGAGAACGGCGAAGAGCCCGGTACTGGGACCCCGATTTCGAAGTGTCATAGGGGTGAGTGTACTTCCCGGTTCGAAATCGTGTCAATCTTGACCCCCCGATACCGAGAGTATACACTTCACCCTATGATTTTTGGTACAAAACAAGAAAGCGACCTGAAAGAGCTCCTTCCTCTTGTCGAAAAAATAAACAACGAAGAATCTTGGGCAATTCAACTATCCAATGAAGATTTTCCCCGCCTCACCGAAGAATGGAAACTAAAATTGAAGGCAGGAGGATCTTTGGAGACTTTTATTCCGAGGTCTTTTGCCCTCGCGCGGGAGGCAGCGCGCCGAACCTTGGGTGAGCGGTTATATGATGTGCAGCTCATGGGAGGACTTGTACTCCACCAAGGTCGAATTATGGAAATGAAGACCGGGGAAGGTAAGACCCTATCTTGTGTACCCGCAGCCTACTTAAACAGTCTTTTAGGCCATGGAGTTCACGTTATTACGGTGAACGACTACTTGGCCGAACGGGATGCCTTATGGATGAAACCCATTTACGATCTTCTCGGAATAAGTGTGGGGTACATTCTGGGAAGTCAGAGTCCGGATACTCGAAAGCCCGCCTACGAGTCGGATATAACCTACGGGACAAATAACGAGTTTGGTTTCGATTATCTAAGAGACAATATGCGTTACTCGGGTGAAGGAAAAATGCAGCGGAACCATCACTACTGCATCATTGACGAAATCGACTCGATCCTTATCGACGAGGCCAGAACACCGCTAATTATATCTGGTTCTGCCGACGACGATGTGCGTAAATACTCGAACGCGAACAAGGTCGTTAGTAGCTTACGGGAATGTGCAAAGGATCCAGAAACCGAGGATTATCCCGAAGAACCCGAGGGTGATTATAAAATCGATGAAAAATCCCGCAAAGTCAGTTTCACCGACCAAGGTCTCAACCGTATGGAAGCGGTCCTAGTGCAGAAATCGATAATTCATGGCTCACTTTTTGAGGGCGAGAATTTTGAGTACATCCATTATGTCACCCAGGCTGTTCGATCCCATCGTTTGTTTCACAAGGATACCCACTACGTGGTCGACACCGGGGGGGTGCAAATTGTTGATGAATTTACCGGACGGATTTTGCACGGTCGACGTTATTCTGACGGTCTTCATCAGGCGATCGAGGCAAAAGAAGGAATTCAAATTGCCCACCGAAATCGAACCCTGGCTACAATTACCTTTCAAAATTTCTTCCGGATGTACAAGAAAATTTCTGGTATGACCGGAACCGCTGCTACCGAGGCCAAAGAATTTGGAAAAATTTATGGTCTGGACGTAGTCGTTATTCCCACCAATCGCCCTGTTACCCGAGACGACGCAGACGACCTCATTTTTCTTGACGAAAAAGACAAGTTCGAGTCGATCTGCGATGAAATCCAAGAGGTGAATAAGAAAGGACAACCAATTCTCGTCGGTACGGTTTCGATAGAGAAATCCGAAACATTATCCGGCCTACTCACCCGAAGAGGTGTTCGTCACGAGGTGCTCAACGCGAAAAATCACGCCCGAGAAGCCCTAATTGTCGCCGAGGCTGGGGCAAAAGGCTCAATTACTATTGCGACAAACATGGCTGGCCGGGGCACAGACATCAAACTAGGGGGAAACCCCGACTATCGGGCTCGACGTAAGGCAGGAACCGAAGCCAGTCAGGAAGAATTTGAAAAAGCTCTCAAGAAAGAGATGCTTACCTGGCGAGCAGAGAATGAGGAAGTCAAGACCCTCGGGGGTTTGTACATCGTGGGTACCGAGCGACACGAAAGTCGGCGGATAGATAATCAGCTCCGTGGTCGCTCCGGCCGCCAAGGGGACCCAGGCCTAAGTCGGTTTTTCTTGAGCATGGACGACGAACTCATGCGCCTGTTTGGGGGAACCTCCCGGAACCTAAAGGGTATGATGGCCCGCGTAGGCATGAAACCCGGCGAGGCCCTCAACCACCCACTTCTCAATCGAGCAATAGAGCGAGCACAAAACAAGGTAGAGGAGCGAAACTTCGACATCAGAAAGCACCTGCTCGAGTTTGATGACGTGCTCAACGAACAGCGAAAATTCATTTACCAACAACGAGAAGAAATTCTGGTCGATGGATCGATAAAGGGGCGGATTTTACGATTTTGCCAGGAGCTACTCGAGGATAAGATTGAACCCTGGAATAAGCAGCGGGGGAAAGATCCCCAGCTCTTGAACGAAATTTTGACCGAGTTGAAGGATACTCTCTTATGGACCCCTCTTTCGGCTGACGAACTTCTGGAACTTCCCTACGACCAGGTGGGACCTCGAATTCTCGAGGCATTTGAAACCGAAATACGCAATAAGGAAGACTTTCTCGGAGCCCAACGGCTCAACGGGGGCCTTCGTATTGAGTACCTTCGCACGATCGATGGTCGTTGGCAGGATCATTTAGAAAATCTCGAGGCCCTGCGAGAAGCAGTATATTTGCGAAGTTATGCCCAGAAAAATCCACTTCTCGAGTATAAAATTGAAGGGTTTCAGATCTTTGATGAACTCCTTTACAAAATTCGACAGGAAGTAGCTCAACGGCTCTTTTTGGTCAAGACCGAGCAACTTATCGACCAGAATCGATCGCTACCTCGAGTTCAAGGCAATACCGTGCACCGGCAAATGGGACAATTTGCTTCTCCTGTAGGGGCTCAATCGGCCGGAGGTACTCAATCGGGATCGTCTGGGGGTTCGCAGGCTCTAGGGGCTACGAGTCCCAGAATGATCGGCGGAAGAATGCCTGGGCAAACGGTGGCCGCACCCCTTATCCGACAACAACCTAAAGTAGGACGGAATGACCCCTGCCCTTGTGGGAGCGGAAAAAAGTACAAGCACTGTCACGGAGCTTAGGGAATAAGAACTCCTACTCGAATAGTCGGAGCCTCTTCGTTGGCCTGGAGGTTGTAGGAATTAATAAGCGTAACAAGGGCAAACAGCACGGTTACTATAATGACAATTCTTCGCATTATTACTCCCGAGATTTCGGATCTTCAACGCAGAAAGCGTCGGGGATCGACAAAGTTACCATTTTCGATGATAGAAAAGTGAAGGTGAGGTCCCGTAGACCTTCCTGTATGACCCATACGCCCGATTACTTGCCCCTGGACTACGTATTGTCCAATAGATACCGCGAAGGAATCTAAATGGGCATAGAGAGTCTGATACCCCCGGGCATGCTGAACGATGATAAACTTGCCATAATTTCCAACTTGGCTTTCTATGTGGACTACTCTTCCCGCCATCGAGGCCCGGATAGGGGTACCTATAGAATTCGCAAGGTCTAGCCCATTGTGAAATCGGCGTTGTCCAGTAAAGGGATCGGATCGAAACCCGAAGCCGCTGGTGAATCTTCCGACCGTTGGGTAGGCAAAAACCTCACCGATTGCGAAGGCCAGGTCAAGACTGCTCATTCTTGCTTCGGGAATAAAAAGTGCAGAGCCCACAGCGACAACATCGGTCGTTAAGCCATTCGCATCTAAGAGGGCATTCACCGTTGTGCCCTTAGCGGCGGCAATTGACGCGAGGCTGTCTCCGCTTCGAACCGTATATCGTAGACCATCTCGGCTTGGAATTGTAAGTGTTTGCCCAATTTGCATCCGTCGTACATCGGGGATAGCATTAAAGCTGATTATGGTGTCCATATTGAGATCAAACTGATCAGCAATATCCGAAAGGGTATCCCCGGGAGCAACTGTGTATTCCTGGGTGGTCATGGCGATGAACTTATTGCCATCCACATCTTGGAATTCACCAAAACTTACTCCTTGATCGCCCTGAAAGGTAGCGTAACTTCGAAGACTCTGGGAATCGGAATCGAAACTAAGACCGATCGACACCAGGGGTGACCCCTTCGTAAGGGATGGGAGAAGGGTTCCGGAGTTCAAAAATAGGCTAAATAGGAGTAAGAGGGAGTACAGTATTGCCAAAAGAAATGGTACCTGGGACGTCGAGAAGACCTGAGATGTGGTGTATTCTATGGCCCGGGCAAGGGGATGAAGCTGACGTTCAAAGTTTGCTTGAAAAACCAGGTTCGGTTGAGGATTTAGATCGTGTTTAAGAAAACTCCACTCGGGCTGGGTTCTCGAACTAGAATTACCAGAAGCAGAGGAAAAATGTTCCCGAACCTCGGCCGCTCTTTCTCGTAGACCCCCAATTTTTTGTCGGGGTATCACATGTTGTTCCTTAATAAGCGTTTGCATACGTAAAGTATCGGCATAGGGTTCCTAGTTATTAATATTGTGATATTGTGGATAGCAAAACTATGGTATCCGGAAATCGAAACTTTCGCTACACGTTTATTATCATCTTAACCCTCGGTTTCGCTGTGTACATATTGGTGGAGCTGGGAAACATTATGCTAGCGGGGCCCCGGACCCAGCAGAACCCTCTTGGAACCCAGAACCTCGAGCGTGGACCTATCTATGACCGAAATGGCCGAATACTAGCGATTCAAACCCAACAACCTCGCCTATCTGCTTGGATTCCCAGTGTAACCGAGCCAGAATTGGCTGCGGATCGATTATCGGTAACCTTAGCGATCGATAGGACTGAGCTACTCCAGCGGCTAAAGGAATCGGAGGGCTATCTGGTCATAAAACGAAATCTCAACCCCGCAGAAACCGATGCAGCAACACTGCTCATTCAACAAGGCGAACTGAGGGGCTTTACAATCGAGGAAGGTACTAGGCGTTTGTACCCCGAGGGGGTGCTTGCATCCCATGTATTGGGATTTACCGGCATCGACAATCAAGGGCTAGAGGGCATTGAGCTTACCCACGACGAGTATCTGAGTCCGGGAGATGAAGAGTTCGGAAATCAAATCTACCTAACAATCGATGCGGCAATTCAGAGCAAAACCGACGAATTGGCCGGCCGGGCTTTCGCCGACCACGAAGCCGAGGCTGTAATGATATTGGTGCTTTCGGCAAAAACCGGGGATATCCTTGCCTGGTCGGGAGCTCCAAATTTTGACCCGAATAACTTGGGTTTGAGCACCCCCGAGAGTAGGCAAAATCGTCCTATCCAGGTAATTTTTGAACCCGGTTCGGTATTCAAGATTTTTACTGTCGCCTCATTCCTCCAAGCCGGTGGAATAGACTCCCAAACCCTTTTTCGAACCTCAGGCGGTTACGCACCTCCAGGAATATCGCCGCCAATTACAGACCTTAATGACTACGGAACGATTACCGCCGAAGGAATTATCCAGTTTAGTTCTAACGTTGGGGCCGCCCTAGCGTCGGATACGGTAACGAACCAAGATATGTTCTACCTCCTTCGGCAGTTCGGATTCGGATCGAGAACCGGCATTCCTTTGAATGGCGAACAGGTAGGTATTCTCCGTGATCCCTCATCGTGGACCAATCGAACCAAACCAACAATCGCTATCGGGCAGGAAATTGCCGTAACGGCTTTACAAATGGCTGCCGCGGCGACGGTTTTTGGGAACAATGGGGTACTACTGAAACCTCAAATAGTTCAACGAATCGTAAGCCCCCAGGGAGATTTGATCTACGAATCAACCAGGACTCCGATCCGGCAGGTGGTGAATTCCGAGGTAAGCCGGAGCATGCTCGAATACATGAATACCGCAGCGGATTTTGGAACTGGCCAGCGAGCGCGGGTCGAAGGACTGAATATTTCGATTAAAACGGGCACCGCCGAGGTGGTAGACCCAGTTTCTCGTGGATACTCGTCTACAAGGTTTCTTGCTTCTAGTCTCGCGCTCTTTCCTACCGAAAATCCTGAACTTATCGTCTATATCGTAATCGACTACCCAAAATTTGAGATCTTCGGCGGTCGAATAGCCGCTCCTATTGTTCGCGAAGCCGCAGAATTTCTGATTCCCTACTATGGAATTACCCGCTCTACCGATGAAGTCTTCATCCAAGACACTCGTCTTCGGATTACCGAACCTCGTTTGCCTGAAATTGGCCCAAGGGTGCCGGACTTCTATGGTCTCTCGTTACGAACGGTCTTGCCCCTGAGAGAAACAGAAAATGTACGAGTGGAGATTATTGGTGAAGGTGGATGGGTAGTTCGTCAGACCCCCGAACCGGGCACCCCCCTTACCGCCGATACTACTATTACCCTACAGCTGAGTACCGATCCCCAAGATTTTCGAGTTCCCTTGGATGAGCAAAATTGACCACCGAAAACATCCCTCTTTTTGATCCCAAAAAGGGAACCCTAGGACCCTGGCGAATCCATAGTCGCAGAAGACCTGGAGACGAAATTCAACCAGTCCTGGATCGCCTAGGGCCCTCATCTGCCGGAGTGTTGGTGTGGGGTATTGGCTTGGGATATCACTTAGAAAAAATTGTTGAATATTTTCCTGATCAGACTCTTCTCTTAGTTGAACCCCACCCCGAAGTATGGAAGGTAGTTGAAAAGAGAATCCTCGAATTTTCTGCGGGTAAAAAAACTATTCATTTTCTTGGTCCAGGCAACCTGGCCACTGATGCCCAGGGTCTTATTGCTCACCTAGCACCAGGACAAACCGATCCACCCCCAAGCATCGTCATTTTGCCTGCCTATCGACAAGGATTTCCGGAAACTTGCGAGACCCTCTTTCGCCGACTGAGAATACTCGAAGATCGACGATCGATTAATTTGGCAACCCTCAAACGATTTGGCAAACTATGGCTTCGGAATACCCTCCGAAATACCTACGTGTATTCTAAAGCCTGGGAGATTCAGTCCTTGTTTGGTCGATTTACCGATATGCCTGCCCTTCTCTTGGCCGGTGGTCCGAGCCTTACAAAGTATTTGCCTCTTCTCCCCTCCTTGGTTAACTCCTTTTTGATAGTTTGTGTCGATACAGCCCTACGTCCTGTTCTTGAACAAGGAATCGAACCCGATTTTGTTGTTATCGTCGATCCCCAGTATTGGAACACTCGCCACCTTGATCGATTAACGAAAGTCTCCAGCCTCTTCGTCACGGAAATTTCTGTCCATCCCCGAAGTCTTGACCCGATGGCCTACCCCCCTCTGTTGTCGGGCAGTGTTTTTCCCCTGGGAGAATTTCTCGAAGAAGGACGTTATAATCGCTTGGGTGCCGGGGGTTCGGTGGCTACCACTGGGTGGGATTTCTTGCGAAATTTAGGAGTCGCCCAGGTGGTCTGTGTCGGCATGGATCTCGGATTTCCCGAACTCGAAACCCACGTGGCGGGAAGTTTTTCCGAAGGTCTAAAGTTTTTGACCTCCACACGCTATTCCACTGAAGAAACCCAAGGAACAAAGTTTCTGTACTCGGGACAACCGGTTTATGTGGAGAACTACGCCGGTGAGCCCCTCTTATCGGACCAAAGAATGAATATTTACGCCGCTTGGTTCGAGGCTCGACTCAAAGACCAAGGTGCTCCACCCACTTATAATTTGGGATTTGGCTCTCGAAAAATTGAAGGGATTACCCCGGTTGAGACAGATTTTTTATTCGATCAAAACAATGAGATTCGAGCCCAAATAAACGACCTACTAAGAGAAAAAAAACGGGACACCTTCGTTCGTTCTGTTTCGTTCCAAGAAACCCAGAACTCGCCCTTTGGTATTCGCTTGAAACGGGTTATGAACGATCTAACGATCTTGAAAGCGATTGCCGCTCGGGGTACTCGTTTAATCGAACAATTTTTAGGCACCACAAATCCAGACAAGCCTTCGGGGAAAACTGCCACCCTGGTCACCAAACTCGATGTAGTAGATCAAGAGATCCTCGGAATATCGAGTAGACGAATCATCGGGTTTCTCATCGAGGATGTTACCTACGAACTTCAGGCCCTCCCCCCACCCCAAAGTTTTACCGAATCTTTGGAACGATCACTGGCCCTGTACCGGGGAATTTACGACTCTACACTCTGGTTACAGGGTGAATTTGGCGAAACCGGCCAATAGGACTAGGACAGCCGAAGATCGGGCCCAAGGCAGTCTTCTATTGCCCCCAGGTGATTTTTTTCGTCCAATCCGAGTTGTGCCCGAAACCCCTCAATTTCTTGATTCAGAAGTTCTAACCCGAGATTTCCTGCGTATCCCAGGCTCGTTCGGTGAATAAAAAGTTCGTCGGGGTTACGATCTTGAACTTCCTCCAAATGAGTACCTACCTTCCTGTAGGCATCGCGAAAGCTTAAACCCTCTTGTACCAGGGCAATAGCGTCGTCGGTAGCAAAAATTTCGGGAGTAAAGGCTGCCTTGAGCCGGTCTGGATGGACCTCGAGTTTTTCGATCGTTAGGTCGGCAATTCGTACGCATTCCAAGGCAGTCTTGAGACCTCTTAGAAAGGGTTCTTTGGTATCTTGAAAGTCCCTGTTATACCCACTGGGAAGACTACGAACGATATTTTTTATCTGTACCGCCCATCCTGAAAGACTCGCTGATCGAGCTCGCAGGAGCTCAAGGCCATCGGGGTTCTTTTTCTGGGGCATAATGCTGGAGCCGGAAGTGAGCTCAAGGGGCAGAGAAAAGTAGCCAAACTCAGGAAGGGAAAAAAGTATGAGGTCTTGGGCCAGTTTACTCAGGGTAAGACAGGTATGGTCGAGGGCGTCGAGGGTAGCGGCCTCGGTTTTACCCCGACTATTATTGGCTGCAAGGGGATTTCGATGGAGCCGAGAAAAACCCATACTCTTCTGGGTAAACTCCCGATCCAGAGGCAAAGGAACCCCATAACTGGCCGCGGCACCCAGGGGGGACTTATCGTTCAATATCCAGGCAGCCATAAGAAGCCGATAGTCGTCCAAGAGCTGCTCAGCGAAGGCATTCGCCCACATCCCCAGGGTTGAGGGCATTGCGATTTGCATGTGGGTCCTGCCTGGCATAGGAACCCGTTCGTAGTTCTTAGCAAACCCGTTAAGCCTTTCGACCAAATCCAAAGCAGAGGAACGAACCCGCAGCAACATATCTTTTCCGTAAAGGCGAAGGGCCGTAAGTACCTGATCGTTCCGACTCCGACCCAGATGCACCTTCTTGCCTGGATCGCCAAGTTCTTCAACCAGGGCTTCCTCTATCCAGGTATGGCAATCCTCTTGGTTAACGGTAATTGTTACTGTACCCTCCTGGGCCCGGCGAGCGAGGCTTCGCAAGGCAGTTTCGAGGGCTTTTTGCTCCTCCACGGGCAAAAGACCGACCTTGGCCAGTCCCCGGGTATGGGCAATGGACCCAAGACAGTCGGCCTTCACTAACTGGAGGTCGAGTAGATAGTCTTGTCCCACGGTGAAAGATTCTAAAAGTTCGTGAATCGAATAGCCTTTTTGCCAGAGTTTCGCCACACCTTGCTCCTTTCGGGGAGCTCAGGGTAGCCCGGAGGTTTCTTTTCTGTCAATCGGCTTGAAAAACGACCTCGTTTCCCTCCAAGACTCCTCGAATTCGAGTGTCCGGAGGAAATTTTCCCCCAAGTATTTCTTTTGCTAGGGGATTTTGGATCCTGGACTGGACCGTCCGCTTGAGGGGCCGGGCACCGAAGGAAGGATCGTAACCCTCGGCGGCAAGGAAATTTTTCACCTGTTCATCTAATTCGAGGCTCAAATTTCGTTCTGCCAGTCGGGTGGAAAGCTTGACCAACTCGAGGTTGAGAATTTGCAAAATATGCTCTTTTCCGAGACGATGAAAGATAATAATTTCATCGAGCCGATTCAGAAACTCGGGCTTAAAGGTAGCTCGAAGAAGGGGCCGAATAGTGGTTCGAAGGGTTTTCAGATCTTCGGTCTCCTGAATCAGGTCGCTGCCTAAGTTGCTCGTAAGAATAATAATTGTGTTTCGAAAATCGACTACCCTACCTTGACCGTCGGTGAGTCTACCATCGTCCAAGAGTTGGAGCATGATATTAAACACGTCGGGATGGGCTTTTTCGACCTCGTCGAAAAGAATGACCGAGTAGGGCCGTCGCCGTACAGCCTCGGTGAGTTGACCACCCTGGTCATAACCGACGTAGCCCGGAGGGGCCCCTACGAGACGGCTAACCGCGTGTTTTTCCATGTATTCACTCATATCGATTCGGGTCAAAGACCGCTCATCATCAAATAAGAAGGAGGCAAGAGTCTTGGCGAGCTCGGTCTTTCCGACCCCCGTAGGTCCCAAAAAGAGGAAGACTCCCGTAGGTCGGTTTGGGTCCGAAAGTCCACTCTTGTTCCTTCTAATCGAGTCGGAAACCGATCGAATTGCTTGGGTTTGTCCAACTACCCTCTCTCCTAGAATAGATTCCAGTTCCAAGAGTTTTTCGACCTCGCTTTGGAGCATCTTCGACACGGGTATTCCGGTCCATACACTGACTACCTCGGCGATATCTTCTTCTCGCACCTCTTCTCGTAGGAGGGTTGTTTCTCCCTTGGTCTCTAACTCGGTCTGGACGACCTTGAGATCTTCCCGAGCCCTAGGCAACAGCCCATGATGAATTTCTGCGGCCTTGGCCAAGTTTCCTTCCCGGGTATAACGGTTTTCGTCCCCCTGTAGCTGCTCGATCGTCTCCTGCAGGGTTTGCATTCGGGATATTAGGTCCTTTTCGCCCTGCCAGGTGAGTCGGAGTGAATCCCTTTGGCCCTCAAGATCTTGAAGATCCTTTTGAAGATCAGAAAGTCGTCGTTTGCTTGCCAGGTCGTGTTCTTTGGAGAGGGCCTGTTGCTCGAGTTGGAGTTGGAGGATTTTTCGTTCGAGGACGTCCAGTTCCTCGGGCTGACTTTGAATCTCCATTTTGAGACGACTGGCCGCTTCATCTATGAGGTCGATAGCCTTATCGGGTAAAAATCGATTGGTAATGTACCGATCGGACATGACCGCTGCGGCGACCAGGGCTTCGTCTCGAATTCTGACCCCATGATGGGTTTCGTATCGTTCCTTAATCCCCCTTAAGATCGAAACAGTATTTTCTACCGAAGGTTCGCCGGTAAAGACAGTTTGAAAACGCCGTTCAAAGGCCGGGTCCTTCTCTATGTGCTTTCGATACTCGTCTAAGGTTGTAGCACCAATGGTGTGGAGTTCTCCCCGGGCTAGGGCAGGCTTCAGGAGATTTGAGGCATCCATAGCCCCTTCAGCCGCTCCGGCACCTACGATTGTATGGAGTTCATCGATAAAAAGGATAATTTTCCCTTCCTGCCGGCCTACCTCAGAAATAACTCCCTTGAGCCTTTCCTCAAACTCTCCCCGATATTTTGTACCCGCCAAGAGACTTCCAAGATCCAAGGTAAGCACCCGCTTGTTCTTGAGGCTATCGGGTACATCCCGGGATACAATACGTCGGGCAAGGCCTTCGACTATCGCCGTCTTACCAACCCCCGGTTCACCGATGAGCACAGGATTATTTTTTGTCCGGCGACTAAGAACCTGCATCACCCGGCGTATTTCATCGTCTCGACCGATGACGGGATCGAGTTTTTCTTTGGCCGCCAAAGCGGTGAGGTCCTTCGTATACTTCTCGAGAGCCTTGTACGTACCCTCGGGATCTTGGGAGGTAATTCGCTCGGTACCCCGAACATCGATTAGAGACTTCCGGGCCTTATCCGAGGTAATCCCCTGGGAATTGAGCCAACCAGCCAAGGGAGAATCGGGGAGAAGCATAGCTAAGAACAGATGCTCAGATCCTACAAACTCGTCCTTAAACCGCTTGGCTTCATCTTCGGCGTGGGCCAAGATTGCAGCAGCCGACGGAGAAAGGGACATCTGCCCCAAATCTCCAGATACCCGAGGCTTCGCCTTGATTTTACTGGTGAGCTCCTGAAAAATTCGATCGGGAGAACCACCCAAATGGGTAATGAGGCTTCCTACAAGAGAGTCCTGTTTTTCAACCAAGGGAAACAACAGGTGTTCCGGATCGATTTGGGAATGTTTACTTTTTATTGCCAGGGACGAGGCGTCTTGAAGAACCGCCGCCGCTCCCCTGGTGAGTTTATCGGGATTCATTTTTGGTTCCTTTTCTTTGGGTATGTGAGTAAGATAGTATCAAGTAGGTGCTTCAGGCAAATTACTTTGAAGGAGTGATGGTATGGGACAGCATGAAGAGGAAAATCATCGGTATTTAAAAAATAAGGTCGTAATTTTGAATGGATTCTCGAACGAAGAGATTTCTTCGATCATGAAAGCCGTCAAGGGTTTGTATACCCCTCCGGCAGATCTTATTTTTGCAAAAACGACTCCAAGTTCACTCAAAATGGTCCTTAAGGACTTGATAGGAGATATGAGCGAAGATCACGAGTACTTGAAACAAAATCCACCCCAGGTCAAGAAAGTCCAGCCCGAAGATCCCTCAAATCCAGTTCAAAAATCGTAACATCCCCGAGAGAAAGCACTTTTTCGTACCCATTTCGCTGGAAGTAGCGACGGGTACCCTTATCTTTCCGTTGAACGGGACAACATATACGTTCGATTAAAAAGGGAAGATCGGCCAAAAGTCGTTGATGGAACTTCCCAACAACTCCTAGGTCGCGATACTTAGGCACTAAATAGTCGGCGGGCATGAGGTAAGTACTTGGACCGGGGTACTTGCGGCACAATTCAAGGATTATTGGTTCTAGGGGATCTGATTCCACCTGGTCACCCCAGAAGGGAGGAGGACTTGGCAGAAGGCTTTCGAGCTCCAGGAGAATTGAAATCCCTTGGAGCCGTTGAACACGGAAGGCGCCAAAGACTTTTCCGTGACCTTGGAAGGCGTATGCAATCATCTTCGAGTGAAACAAGGGATAGAACTTTTGGATATCATCCATCTTGTCTTGCACAAGCTGGAGAACCGTATCCCCCTGGGCCGAATTCATTTCGACGTAGGAGAAATGGGAAATATTTTGACGGAACATTTTGTAGAGAAAAACGATATTCACCACCGAAATAAAGCTATTTGTTACTACAATAGGCCAGGCTCCGATGATGACCCCGTACACCACAAAAAATCCACATCCTATGAGGTTGAGAATCCGTAGTCTCATGAGACTGACCATGAGCAGGGATACGGCAATAAATAAAGATGCAGCGTATCCAATTAATTCGACCATACCAACTCCTTGACCGGACTTCCAATCTTATACCATAGTAGGAGGACCTACAATGAAAATTCGACATACGATCATGGCCCTACCGGGTTATCACCCGGGGAAAAAAATACCCGGTGCTCTCAAGCTATCTTCCAACGAAAATCCTCTCGGTCCTTCGCCAAAGGCCCTTGAGGCCTACTGTCAAGTTGCCCACGAGCTTCACCGATACCCCGATGGAGCCGGCACCGACCTGGTTCGGGCCTTGGCCCGGGTCCATTCATTAGACCCGACAAACTTTATCCTTGGTAACGGTAGCGACGAAATTTTAAACTTCGCTGCAGGATTGGTCTTGGAACCGGGGTTTCGGGTTGTTACCGCTAAAGAAACCTTTAGCCAGTATCGATTTGCCTCGCTGATCTTTGGTGGCGTGATTGATGAAATAGTCCTCACCCCCGAGGGTAAATATGACCTGGTCCAGATTGGACAGCGAGTGCGGGAAACCAAGGCCCCCTTGGTGTTCTTCTGTAATCCAAATAATCCCACCGGAACCTGGTATACCCACGATGAAGTTCTCCAATTTCTTGGCACTTTGCCCGAGTCAACCTTGGTAGTACTCGATGAGGCCTACGGGGAGTATGCCGAAGACCCAAAGTTTCCTCGTTCCAGGGAACTTATCGAGAAATTCTCAAACCTCCTGGTTACCCGGACCTTTTCGAAAATCTATGGAATTGCCGCCTTGCGGGTGGGCTACGGGTTTGGAAATCCGTCGTTAATCGAAAATGTGAAACGACTAAAATCACCCTTTAACATTAATTCCCCCGCTTTGACCGCAGCAACTGTAGCCCTCGACGACGAGGACTTTGTTCGCCGTAGCCTTGAAACAAACCGGGCTGGCAAGTCTCGACTCATGGGTCTTTTTGACCAGCTCAAATTCCCCTATTTCCAAACCCAAGGAAACTTCCTCTGTGTCCATACCGGGGCCCTAGGAATTGCTGGAAGTACGGCCTATACTTTCTTGGCCGAAAGAGGTCTCACGATCCGAGATTTGGCGAGCTTTGGCCTACCCGAGCACATTCGAATAACTATAGGTACAAACGAAGATAACGATCTGGTGGAAAAGCTTTTTCGAGAACTTGTTGCGTCCTTGGGAACTCGGGTCTAGTCATGGGAAGTTTTTCCCAGGTAGGAGCCTGGATACTTATGAGTTTAGGCACCTCGGGTATCCTCTTTTTTGTTTCCCTCAGTCGATTTCGAAGGGCCCTGCCTGCTCTCTCGGGAACGAGAGGGTGGTGGCCTGTAGCTGGAGAGTCCAACCTGGGGTTGGGCGTGCTGGTAGCCGGTGGCAGCGGGCTCTTGGCCGTGTTGCTGCTGGGTGGATTGTTTTTGGCCTTTCGGGGCTTTTGGCTGCTGCGGAACCCCTTATTCGGTCCCCTCGTCGAAGAGCTCGGGAAAATTCTGGTGCTAGGCCTCGTTCTTGCTCCTCGAATGGAAAGGGGAATGAGTGAGGTGAGTTCTGCGCGGGTACGAACCTTTGCAATTGGAACCATGGGCTTGTATGGGCTGGCTATGGGCATTGGGTTCGGCCTCGGAGAAGCTATCCTGTCTTCCCTCGATAGCCCAAATACTCTTCTCCTAAGGGGGGTCACTTCAATTATCCTTCACGGGATAACCGGAGCCCTAGGGAGTCGTTTTATTTCTACCCGGAGTTTAGGAAAGGCCTGTTGGAAGTGTCCAGTAGTCGCTGTGCTGCTTCACGGAGGGTACAACTACCTCGTGGGTCTCATTTTTCCCTTTTCCTACCTGGTGTTCTTTTTGCTTCTTTTCTTTGCGGTTCAACTTTTAAGAATGTTCAACTTCCAGGATGATTCTCAAAGGGCATCCTTGTAGCAGGAGAAAAAATCTCAACTTTTTTTCAATTTATTCAATCAGATAAGCCTCCAGCCCAGTAAAGAAGTACGAGTACTTTTTTATTGAGGAGGCGACTATGAAAAAGCTCTTTGACGGATTTCGGCCTTTAGAAGCCGAAGAACTTATCGAATGGGTAGGTGGGGCAACAAAATCCAAATCCACTACGAGTAAGGTTTATAAAAGCCCCAAGGGGCTAACATCTGCTCCATCAACCAAGCCAAAGCCGAAGCCACCTAAGACTATCACGGTTTCATCAATTTCATCGGTTCCATCGAAAAAGAAGCCAAGAAAGATAAAAAACACTTCTTCTGTCTCATCTAAATCCAGATCAAAACCTAACCCAAAACCTAACCCAAAACCGGAAATTCCTTCGGCAGTTCTTCCGGCTGCCCCGGTATCCAAGGGACGACGAGAAGTTCAAGTTTCTTTAGCTCCTAAGTCATCGAAAGAATCAACCTTCATACCTCCTACTCCGAATCCCATTCCGCTCCCCCAGGATAAACCAGAATCTGAAATGGTTCTTGCATCTTTGGCCCCTACGACAATTCCCGAAAGTGTCATGAATCCCGAAAACCCCAAAGACCGAGAGGTTCCTGAAGCACCCGGAGAAGTCGAAAATTCTAAAGTTCTGGGAGAACCCAGAGGATTTCATCTAACCCAGGAGGTTCTTGATACCCAGCCCTTGGGGGAGGTGTTAGATGCTCTCTACTTGAATGGGGAAGAGGGGGGGTATTGCTTCGTAGGTGCTCTTCTTCAAACCTATGTGGACAATGGGGCAGAACTCGACGTTACCTCGCTAGTGAAAGTTATGAAGTCCGCCGCGACGAACGAAGCATGGAACGGGAACCCCGTTGTCCAGAGTAACGGTTACGTCAACGATCCTGATCAATTTTTGGCCCTGGCCGCTCGGGTTCTTCATGTAGAACCTCTGAGTACCGGCGATACAAAGTATCGAGAAGCAACTCTTCGATTCGCCCTGGACGCTGACAACCGTAACACCCCTGGTGCGCTTAATTTTTCTAATGCTCAAACCGTAGTTGATTCTTTTCGCGAGCAAGCTTTTCCCGGACAAGAAGGAAATGGAAATGTAATTATGGAACTTCGAAAGGGTTCACTGACTCACTTTGTATCCCTTTCTAACTGGGATGTCGCGTCGATGATCGATCCCCATGGGGGTAACAGCAGAAGCGACTGGTCTGTTGCAAGCCTTCGTGTTTTGAACTAGGAGGTTTCTATGAAAAATATCATTGCTGTTTTGGTGGTTCTGGTAGCTCAATTCCTTTTACAAACTCCCGCGTACGGACACTCGGTCAGATTAAAAGTACCCGAGAGAAAAGTAACCCAAGAACTCGTATACCAACAGAGTCGAAAAGCAAAATTTCTAAAAGCAATCCGGACCCGATCATCTTCTTTCTACCTTTGCAAAAGAGGACGAAAGGTACGCCTTACTCCTTCGTTGGGCCAGAAGTATTACTGGTCAAAGAAGGTCAAAGGGTGAGTCGTTTTCCTTTTGTCCACCAACAAGCAAACTCCGATTGTGGCATAGCTTGTCTGGCTATGGTTTGTAGGTACTTTGGTAAAGATCCCAGCCCGGGTCTGCTTCGAGATGTCACTCAGACTGACGATCAAGGGACTACGTTTCTTGGAATGATGAAAGGGGCAGAATTTTTCGGATTTTCGGTTCAGGCTTTGAAGTCTGAGGGTATAGAGTTACCCCGAACTTTTCCTTGTCCGTGTATAGTGCACGGCATTTCCAACGATAAGTCGGGCTTTCATTTCATGGTGGTGTGGAGGATAGGCATAAGTTCATATCGAATTGCCGATCCCGCTCGGGGGGTGAGAAGGTTGAGCAAAAAAGACTTTCTCTCCTTCTGGTCCGGGGGCGTCATTGTTTTTAAACCAGAAAGCAATTTTCTGCGGGAGCGGGGCCTCCATGGCCCCCTATCTCCTTTCTTTGGCCTATTAGGAGAGTTCAAGGCGCGATTTTCCCTAGCAATTATGTGTTCATTGGCAGGCACCCTAGGGGTAATGGGACAGTTTGTATACTTTCGGTACCTACTCGATGAGGTGATTCCAGGAGGCTTGTACACGAACCTACTATCCGCAAGCCTTGGGGCCATCTTGATGGTGTTGCTCCAAGTGAGTTTCTTTGGCCTTAGAGAAGTCCTTTTGGCATCGGTAGGAAATACGATAGATTTTGCGGTAATGTCGACATATTTTCGACATCTTCTCTCACTCCCATTAGAATTCTACGATAGACGCAGAAAGGGAGAACTTCTGTCTCGAATCGAAGATGCTAAGTATATTCGAAAAGTAGTATCCGGGACCGGGCTTTCACTTTTTCTTGATACGACCCTGATTCTTGGACTCGGATCCTTCCTTCTACTTACCCTGCCCCGCCTGACCTTGATAGCCTTATTGTCGGTACCGCCCTCGGTCGCAACGGTCCTCTTTTTTGCGCCTCGGTTTTTTAAGGAATATCGAACCTCCTTGTTACTCCACGGACAGAGTCACGCCTATGTAATCGAAACCTTAGACGGAATTCCTACTACCAAGAGTTTGCAATTTGAGGAACGTGCTGCCTCAATTGGCGAGGATAGGTTTTTCCGAACCGTCTATCAAAATCTTAAACTCGATAATCTTGCTACCTTGCAAGGAACTCTTATTGGTGGGTTTGAGGGTACCGTGCGGATTGCAATTCTTGGGTTTGGTGCCTATGAAATCCTCGAGGGGCGACTGACCCTGGGGCAGCTCATAAGCTTTCAAGCGGTTATCGGGTATCTTGTAGGACCCTTAGGAAATCTTCTGACCTTGCAACCGGCTGTCCAAGGAGCGAGAGCGGCCGCCCGACGGCTAAGAGAGATTCTGGGGCTTCCTCGAGAGGTACTTGATTCCCCAGTTCCGGCTAAACCAAGACCTAAGGGCGCAGGAGGTAGGGATATAGAAATGAGCGGGGTGCAATTTTCCTATCTCCTGAAAAGTCCGGTCCTCCATAATGTAGATTTGTACGTCCCGGGGGGAAGCCGCATTGGAATAGTGGGTTCCAGCGGCAGTGGAAAGTCTACCCTGGTAAAGCTTTTGCTGGGCTACTACGAAATCGGGTCGGGTACCATCAAAATTGGTGGTGTCGATCTTCGAGACATCGGAAAGAAAGATCTACGCTCTCGGATTGGATATGTTCCCCAGGAGGTTTGGCTTTTCCACGGTACTATCTTGGAAAACCTTTGTGCGGGGGTACGATACTCATGGGAGGAGGTTGTAGAAGCCTGTGAAAAAGCCAGAATTTTGGAAACTATCGAACACCTTCCCGATCGCTTTCAATACCTAATCGAGGAGGGAGGGAAAAACCTATCGGGTGGAGAGCGCCAAAGAATCGGCATCGCCCGTGCCTTGTTACGCAACCCACAAATTCTCATTTTTGATGAAGCTACCAGCGCCTTGGACAACGAAACTCAGCAAGGGGTACTCGATTCTCTAAAAGACCTCAGCGACCAGGGGGTTACCCTTTTGTTAGTTTGTCACCGGCTCGAGCTTGCCAAAACCTGTGACGAAATTTGGGTCTTTGATTCTGGTCGGGTCCACGAACGAGGAACTCATCAGTCCCTATTGGCTTCAAGAGGGCAGTACTATGCCCTGTGGTCTAAAGGGGGTATCTCTTGAACCAAAATCCCTTCCGAAATTTTCTTCGCGCCTCTGGCTCAATTTACTACTTTCCTCGAGTACCCGGTCTTGGTTTAGGACTTGGGATCTTGATCCTTTCTTGTATCGCAATTGTTCTCGTTCCTTCCCTTCCCATTGAGCGGACCGTGAGGGTGAAGGTCGAACTCCGCAGGAAGGAGAATAGTAGCAAAACTCGTAGTCCATACAGTGCCTCGGTATCGAAGGTTGCGGTAGTTAACTTCGAAGAGGTAAAAAAGGGCGATCTCCTCTTTGCCCTGGAATCCCCCTTAGTAGAGGCGGAACTAATGGGTGTAGAGCGAGAACTTCAGGCTGGTCGCTTACGGGTGCTATCCATTGATGGTTTGATCCAGTATCTGTTAGACAAGATACCACCTAGGTTTCCAGGAGAGAACGCCAGAGAATTTGAGCCCCTTTACTACTCCCTTCGAGCCCAGGAGGACTTTCTAAGGCATAGAATAGTAATCGCAGAAAACGAGCTTCATCTAGTGCAAGCTCTCCCCGCTCCGTTGCAAAACCGAAGTGATCTTGAATTAAAACCAAGGGAGATTGTGAGCCTGCAAAAAGAACTCGCCGGGTGGATCATAGATACCTTGTCGTCTTGGGAGCAAGAACGAAGTCGGGTAATCGAAAATATCTTGGAACTTGAGCTCCAGTATCAAATACTCAGCCAAGAGTTAGACTCTCACCAGGTCCGGGCGGCGGTTGATGGACAAGTAACTTTTTTAAGGGAACTCCAAATGAAAGACTTTCTTGCCCAAGGTGAGGCTGTGCTGGAAATCCTAGCCATTTCCGAACCCCAGACGAAGCTAGTTATTTCTATTCCTTCAAAGGAATTATCCCGGGTCAAACCCGGTATGCCCTTGCGGGTTCAATTTTATTCCCTCCAACCCCGGAACTGGGGATTCGGCCTTGGTAAAATAACCGCTGTTTCTGCCAAGGCACAAGAAAGGCAAAAAGACGAGGCTGTGTATTTGGCGGAAGGAGTGCTACTTCAATGGACAGGCAATTTCCAGACCGAAATGGCGGTGGCAAATTTACCGGCAGAACTGTTAGGCGAGGGATTGGTCACCTACGCAACGACTACCCTCGGCGAGTACGTCTTGGACCTTCTACAATTTGGTTACCTTTTTTCTTCTTCTCGACTTTTTTAGTTTTTCCTACCTTTAGCGACCAATACCAATGGGATAGTTTTCTCTCCGATTGGATGGCCCAGACAGCAGTGCAACACCAATTAGAAATCTTCCAATCGGAATCGAATAGAGAAATGCGCCGAGAAAAAGAGCGTTTTATTCCTGCCCTGTCATTTCCAGTGAGTAGTGGTTTCTACCACGATAGTACAGACCTACGGTTCTTTCAGGTAGAAGCAGCGATAGAACTTCGTCAAAAGTTGCCATTTGGGGTCGAACTCCTTCTGTCTGGGACGGCGGAAGGTCTGCTCCCTTTGCACGAACCAAAACGAGAGCCGATTATCGTCCCGAAGTTGCAAGGAAGCATCAATTTTCCCTTACGAGTCTTACCTCGTCGGACCATAAATCTCTCCCTCATGCAATTAGAAATAGAACAAGCCCTCTTTTTGCAGAACACGGCTTTAGAGGCTTTGACTATTTTCAAGGGATTAGTAGACCTAGACACCGAGCTTAAACGGGTCGAAAAAATAATTTTGCTTATATCACCCGCTTTAACGGAATTAGCGAAAGAAATCGAAAAAAATCGAGTATCGGAACTCGAAATTTTCTCCCTCAGGCAAAAATTATCGACTGAAAAACGAACCCGGGAAGTTCTTGTCCTCCAAAAAGAATTGTTGTTGCTGCAAATTCCGAACAGGCTCTCCCCTTCTCCAATTACCAATGGTAACTTGGGCAGACTAATCAACCCACAGCCGTTAATTCGAGATTTCGAGAATAGGAACCTGGTCCAGTATTTTGAGACCAAGAAAGTAGACCAGGGGAGTCGCGTAACTATCGATGGGTTTATCGGACAAACAAAAGGTATACGGATCTACTGGTCGCCGACCGTCCAATTTTTTTCCAATAAAAGCTTAAGTGAAGACTTTGAGCTGGAAAAAGCACGACTAGAAGCTAACCAGGAAAGGCAACGACTAGAAGAAATTGTAGACCGCAGTGCCCGAAGTAGAAGCATGAATGTCATTGAGATACAAATAGAAGGTGCAATCCAAGAAACTCTCGATATACAGTACCATCTTGAACTTCTTAAATCTCTCGGAAACGGAGGTGTTCGGACCCGTTTAGAAATTCTCGATTTGGAACAGGAACTTATAGAAGCAGAATATAGAAAAGAACTCTTACAAGACAGGTTACTCTTCGATAAAATTCATCTACAATTACTCTACGGAGAAGAACTATGGGAAAAGGATATACTATCCAATCAAATACGCTCCAGGCCTGTCCTCTAGAGTCGGCGTCAATTATCGTTTTCGACCAGCCAGGTCCTGAAAAGAAAGAATGGCTAACCCAAACCTGGGGTATTTCTTATCACACCTTGGAGTCTGCCCTCGATCCTTCGAGCGGGGCACGAATTGAGTTCGAGGACGATCATATTGCAATAGTGTTAAACCTACCAAAAAACTATTCCCAGAATGAGAAGCTCCTATTTGGCGTGCACACGATGGGGATGTTCCTCGTCTCCGAAAAATTAATCATCGTTCACCCGTCGGAGGATCTCAAAATAGATGAAGGGTCCCGACATCACAAAATAGACGATCCTCTCGATGTGATGTTAAGAATCTTTAGTGGGGCGATTCGTCATTTTTCCGATCACCTAAAGGTTATAGCGCAAATTTCTGAGAGTTTGGAAAAAAAGGGCACCGGATCGGTGGCAAACGAATACTTGATGGGAATGTTCGCCCTAGAGAAAAGCCTGGTGTACTATCTTGCCGCCCTTGGGGCAAATACCACACTTTTGGAAAAATTGAAGGGGAATGCCCGCCGGCTAAAATTTGATGAAGATCATCTGGATTTCCTAGACGACTTATTGATCGATATTCGTCAAGCCAATCGATTGGCCGAAATCTACTCGAATATCTTAAACAACCTCATGGAAGCCCGGGGTTCGATTGTAAATAACACGATGAACCAACTCATAAAACGTCTTACAATAATAAGCGTCGTTTTGATGCCCCTCAACCTCATTGCTGGAATTGGTGGTATGTCCGAGTTTACCTCAATGACCGGTAGTTTGCCCCTGTGGATATCTTACCCGAGTCTTGTCTTGGGACTGGGCATAATTGGTTGGATTACCTACCGAATACTAAAACGTCTTTCCTAATCTAAACGCCGAACCGAGTCCCGGACCTCTACCCTCACCGGTAACCAAACCTCCGTTTCTTCGACCGGTTCTCCACGAATGAACTTGGTCAGGAGGGTAACCGCCAACTGGCCCTTCATGAAAACATCTTGGTGGACCGTTGTAAGACTCGGACGCACGAGTCGAGAAAAAATATTGTCATCAAAACCGGTAATCGATACCTGATCGGGAATAGAAATACCGATTTCTTGAAGTTGGGTGACCGCCTCAGCTGCGTAATAATCGGCAGAAAAGACAATAGCAGTGTACTTAGGTTCTTGAGCAACTAATCGAGCATAAAGTACTTTTCTCTCCTCTCTGTCCCGAGAAAGGGCAAAAAACCGATCGCTCTCAAACCTAAGACCCTGTTCTTTGAAAGCTTGTTGGCAACCAAGAAACCGACTATGGTCGGTACCGGGAATAAACGTATCGTTGGCCAAAAACACGATATTCCGATGACCCATAGACAAAAGATGCTTGGCAATCTCGTAGCCCCCTCGCTGATCGTCCAAGCGAACACTGTGGTAGGTAAGACCGTCGTCAAGGAAATAACTGTCAACAAACACAACGGGTATACCTATTGTCTTGTTTATAAGGTTACTAATTTTACTGGGGACAAAAAGTAGTACCAACCCGGCTAGCTTCCAGGTCCGAGAAAGGCGAAGAACCTCTTCCTCGTCACTGGTTGTATGTAACATCATGAAATAACCGTGATTGCGAATTTCTACCTCGATTGCACCGAGGATAGTCGAAGAGAAGGGATCTTCAAGAACGGTTTCATCGCGACGGGGCTCCATGAACATGATAACCCCAATGATTCGGGAATTCTTGGTTGCAAGAATGTGTGCTCCCATATTCGGAGCGTAGTTTTCTTGCCGCAAAATAGCTTCAACCTTTTTTCTAGTATCCGGTGAAACCTTTGAAACATTCCCATTCAGTACATTTGAAACCGTTGTTGGACTAACTCCCGCTTTGATTGCTACCTGTTTTATAGTCGACATAGGTTTACTTTATCGAACCGTCTACCATACCTTTTATGATGTATCGTTGGGCGAAGAGATACAAAATTATTACTGGGATAATTGCCAAGAAGGTGGAAGTAAGAATTAGGTCCCATTGCTTTAGATACGCACCGGCAAAGGCAGTAACGGCAATTGGAATGGTCTGTACTGCCCCATTCGAACCCAGAACAAGTAAGGGAAGCAAGTAGTCATTCCAAATCCAAATTCCGTTGAGAATAAGAACTGTTACGATAATTGGTTGCAAAAGGGGAAATACGATTTCGAAAAATGTTCGATGTCTCGAGCATCCATCGATAGTCGCAGCTTCTTCGAGCTCGTAAGGAATATTCTTAATAAACCCATGGAAGATGAAGATTGATAACGAGGAGCCAAATCCGAGATACGCAAATACCATACCCGTGACCGAACCAATGAGGCGAATATTCAAAAAATCCCCCAAAACCCGCATCCAACGAACAAGAGGATACATGAGTACCTGAAAAGGGATTACCATGGCTGCAACAAAAATCATAAATATTACCGTAGACCAGGTCTTGTTGTTCCGAACCAGGACCCACGCTGCCATGGAAGAAAAAACGACAATTATAAGAAGGGAAAGCACGGTAATAACGACACTGTCTACAAAAGCGCCAAGGTAGTCTACTGTTGGATTATGAAAAATTAGGGAAATATTCGTAAACAACTGACCCCAATTTGTGGGTAATGCTATAGCGTTGAAAATAATTTCCTGGGAGGTCTTTGCAGAGTTCAAAACGACCATTCCGAACGGAAACATAAAAATGAGAAACAAAAATATGGTGAAAACCTCAAGGACTATGAGTCCGGGTTTCAGGCTACTATTCATTTTTGGGGGCTTAGTTGGGGCTATCTGGCTCATTACATCTCCACTTCTTTTTTCTTGTTGATCGATACCTGTACAAGAGCAACGACCACCAGGGCAACGAAGAGCACTACTGCTTTCGCCTGGGCCTCTGCCATCCGATTAGCGGTGGCGGTATTAAAGATATTCATTGCCAATAGCTGACTGGCTTTGACCGGCACGTCCATAAACCGGGTCGCCGGACCTCCATTCGTCAGGGTAAAGTTCATGTCAAATTGTTTGAAAGAGTTTGTCAAAGTAAGAAAAAGGGAAATTGTAAAGGCATTTGCCATCATTGGTATAAGGATGTGAAAAATTCGGGTCAAATAGGGAGCTCCATCGACATTGGCGGCTTCCATAAGAGACGCTGGGATACTCTGAATTGCGGCAACGTAGATAAGCATTACATACCCTGCATATTGCCAGGTATTTACCGCAGACATTGCCCATATAACGGACTCGGACCTACTTAAGAACGAGGTCTGTAGAAACTCGATAGCTAAGGTATCTCCAACAGACAAGAAAATATTGTTTAAAATGAACTGCCAGATATATCCAAGAACAATACCACCTATGAGGTAAGGTACAAAAAATCCGGCTCGATAAAAGTTACGAAACTTCACATTACTGGTAACTATGAGCGAAAGAGCAAAACTTACTATGTTCACTAGAATTACGTTAATAAGAGTAAAAGCGATGGTGATTAAGAATGAATACAGAAAATCCGGAGCCGAAAAGAGATTTGCGAAGTTGCGCAACCCAACAAAATTTACCACCATTCGGACGCCATTCCAATCGGTCATCGAGTAATACAGACCAAAAAGAAAGGGAATTACAATAATCATCGTAAAGGCGAACAGGACAGGAATGAGAAAAAAGACGTTCACCCAGTTGTTTTGTTTCATAGTTACGCTCCTGGAAATTATTCTACCAGAGAAAAGTAATTCTACCAGAAAAAAAGGCAGCACCCGATCGGTGCTGCCTGATTACTTACATTCGGGGAAGACCGGCGATTGCTGCTTTCATGTCGGCAATGAACTGGTCAAGATTATCGGGATCTTGGGCAAAGAGGTCATAGATAGGACCAAATACGTTTTGGCCAGCACCATCGGGAAGCATTCCGAAGAATACACCGTAGTTGCCACCTCGAGCATTCGCAGCCATAAGAGCCTGGCTAAGCTGACCACTGGGCTGCAGGGTTACAGACTTGAATGCAGGAATCATACCCGCACCCTCTACCATGAACCGTTGGCCCGCCGAAGTTGTGGCCATAGCGGTCAGGAAGTCCTTAGCAGCTTGGGCATTGGGGCTTTGGGCATTTACTACGTACCAGCTGGGAGCAAAAAGATACAATCCAGTCTGGGGAGTATTCGTGAACGCGTGAGGAGCGTAACCGACTTTGAAATCTACTCCGAGTTGTGCAAGGTTAGGATCTACCCAGTTTCCTTGGTGAAGGAAGGCAGTTCGACCCTGGGCAAATGCTCCAACTTGTTGATCGTATCCACCGTTGAGTAGCACATTTTGGTCTGCATACTTGAACAGAAGTTGAACGTATTGGGCATATTCTCGGAAACGAGCATCGTCCATTTGTCCAGCCAAGGCTGCTTCAATTACGCTGGTATCATCAAAATCGAGTCCACCACCCCAGTAGGCCGCCAGGTTATGCTGGCCAGCTACCCACCACATACCACCAGAAACCGATGCGGCCATTGCAACCGGTGCATCAATTCCCAATTCAGCTTTCCGGGCTTCCAGGGTCTGGAATGCTTGCTCGTAAGCAGAACGAGTAGTAAGGGTTGCAGGGTCGATTCCTGCCGCTGCAAGAATGTCTGCATTGTAAGCAAGCCCGTAACCTTCAATAGCAACAGGGAATCCCATTACCTTTCCATCAACCATGAAGCCAAGGTCCGTATCGGCTACCCAAGTTTCGTTGCTTAGGTCTGCGATGTAGTCTTTCCAGATTTCATACCCACCCATACCTTCGATTTGGAAAATGTCAGGCATTTGTCCCGATTGGGACTTGGCGCGGAGTCCACCACCATAGTCTCCACCACCACCGAGGGTTTCAACAGACACAGTTACTCCTGGGGTGGCGGCAGAATACTCGGCTGCGTAAGCATCGAGGGCATCTTTGATTTCTACCTTTAGTTGGTACATGGTAACTACCTTATCGCCACCGGCAGTTGTGCTACTAGACGATTGCTGGCTACCCCCGGCGAAGACGGTCATTACAAGACCGACGACCAGAACGAACGAAATTATCGCTCTTTTCATAGTAAATCCTCCTTAACGGCCAAAGGGATGACTTTAGTCCGTCAAATAATATTAGGTGTTGCGTAACACCTGCCTCCATCGTACCATTCTTTGAGCCGTTGTCAAGGATATTTTTAGGGGATTACCTCGAATGATGAATTTGAATTCGAAGAAATAGAATCTACCGGGCAAGATTTTTATCTAGACCCTTTGGACGGTTTGTTATGGATCCAAGCTAGATGTTCCAGAATGGTTTCGTAGCCAATCAGTTGTTTCTAAATATCGCCGATAATAGGCATCAATCCATGGGATATTCTGTACTGGTTCAACGGTAAATTCGGGCCGCGGAAGCAATGTGCCTGCATGAACGCCCTCGGCCGCGAGTCGAACCGCTCCAAGAGCTGAACTATTAGCTACCGTAGAAACATGAATTGCACGACCAAGAACACCGGTCAGAAGTTGCCTCCAAAAAGGATAATGAGCGCTTCCTCCAACCAATCTTAACACCCTTGGATTACCCATTTCTGTTTTTGTCAGAGTATCTACCCCTAATCGTACCGAAAGAGCTACTCCTAGCAAGGCCGCAAGGGCTAGATCCTCGCTCTGATGATGAAGCGAAAGCCCTACCCAACTTCCTCGAGCTGTCGAGTCCATATAAGGCGTTCGTTCTCCCGACAAATGGGGAATAAACAGAAGATCCATCGGTTCCCGCAACCCTCTTTCCTCTAAACGGTTGTAGAGTTCGTCCCAGGAAAACTTAAGGATCTGACGCACCCACTCCAGAGCCAACCCACCGTTGAGCATCGCCGCGACAACAAGACGCTGACCTTCGAAAGCTCCCTCGAAAAGACTGAGAGAACGATCCTGGATCCGAAAATCAGGAGGTGCGATCATCGTTATCTGAGCTGCTGTACCGATGGAGATCTGAGCAGAACCGTCGGGTTCCATCCAGGTTCCTGCAACAGAAGCAGGCGTATCTCCAGCTCCCGCTATAACTGGAATCCCTTGGGGTACTCCAAAAAAAGCTGCTGCCGATTCGGTCACTGTTCCGGTCACCGAGTTACCATAAACGATCTCGGGCAAAGTCTTTTCCGATAGACCGAGTTCATTCAAGAGAGCATCGTTCCACGTGTGAGAAGTAAAATTATATAATAGAGTACCACTCGCGTCCGAATAGTCGGTTTGGCATTGGCCAGTAAACTGGGCGCGGATATAGTCTTTCGCCAGGAGAAACATATCGGCCCTACCGAAAGCCCTAGGCTCATGATCTCGAAGCCAAAGAAGACTAATTGCGGCCATTCCCGCTGAAGGTCGGTTTCCCATGGATTCGAGAATCGCAGGACTCAGAGATTCTAGCTCCCGCACGTATGAAGCGCCTCGACGGTCGGCCCAGGTTATTGCATTTCCGATGGACTCGATCCTTTTACCCTGGACCCGGACAGGTACAATTCCGTGCATTTGTCCGGAAAATCCAATAGCCGTTATCGCATCGTTGGTCGGAAGGTCACTAATCGCGCTACGTACGGCGTTGAGCCATATTTCAGGATCGATCTCAGCCCAACCAAGTTTCGGGGCAGAAACTCGATAAGTTTTCGTCCGTAGGTGCTGTTGTCCCTCGGAATCGAGAAGAAGAACTTTTACAGAACCGGTACCGATATCTATTCCTAAAAACATGCATCCGCCTTTCGTAAAATTTAACCCGAACCGTTCCGTAGAATCGGTTCGGGTATGAATTCTCGTCAATAACTGGTATTACATAAACTCGTCGACATTTTCAGATATCACCAGCGTGAAAGGAACCATTGTCGTTTTTGGAAGTTCCTTACCTGCAAGATAGTCTGGGATCATGGCAATTGCGGTTTGTACCTGAGCAGCGCCATCCTGGAGTACTGTCGCCCGAAGAGTACCGGCCTTAACCATACTTAGAGGACCTGCATTTCCATCTACACCTATAGCCACGACATCATCCCGACCGATAGAGTTCAAATAGTTCTGAACCGCAGACGACATATCGTCGTTGTCGCAAATAATAGCTTTGATCGCATCGCCGTATTCGGTGATTACGTCAGTCGTGAAGCCAACAGCTCTATCAGCCTGCCAGTCTGCGGCATAGTCGCCTACTGACTCCCAGTTAGGATCATCACCTAGAATATTCTGTATACCTTTACCTCGGGCAATCTGGGCTGAGTTACCAACAACACCCATCATGTGGGCGTAAAGTCCACCTGTCGGAACCACAGACTTGACGAAATCCGCCATAATCTCCCCGGCTTCGATGTCATCAGATCCGACAAATGCGGTGGCGAGGCTTTCGGTATTATTGGTAGTGGAGTTAACGACTATGACCGGAATACCAAGTTCAGCTCCTCGACTCACAATAGGGGCACTTCCGTCTGCCTCAGCGGGTAGAAGGATGACAAAATTGGCCCCTGCATTTACCGCATTCTCGAAGAGGTTCACTTGAGTAATTGGATCGGTAAGACCATCGTAAAGCTGCCAACGGTTGATTGTACCATTAGCAACCAGAGAATCCAGTGATTCCTTCGCGGCCCGATTAAGGGTCGCATGGAATGCGTCAACGGTGTTTTTTGCGATATACGCTACGTTGAGGCCACTCTCAGGCTCAGCTTGACCCCGAGCAAATACACTGCCTCCTCCGAGGACTAATCCAACCATAGCTATGAGTACGAATACTATTAATCTCTTATTCATTGTGCTTCCTTTCTAAAACGTCGAATAATTCAGGTACGATTGCGTACCAGCCAACATACAACCTCTCTCTATATTTACTTGGATCATTTACCCATACCTACCCCCTACTTTTTTGGTCTGTTTTTATTTCGCTCAGCCCCTATTTTGGTTAATCATCTTGTCCAGAAGAACTGCCCCTACGATCAGCAGACCCTTCATAATTATTTGCCAGTAGGAACTTATTCCGAGAAGATTCATCCCGTTGAAGATGAGGCCGATTATTATTACGCCAATAAAAGTTCCGGGGATTGTCGAGATTCCACCAGAGAACGAAGTCCCGCCGATTACACACGCCGCTATTGCATCGATTTCGTAACCGGTTCCGATGTTCGGTTGAGCTGCGTAAATTCGGGCTGTCATAATAATCGCAGCCGTACCGGCGGTGATACCGCTGATTACGAAGGTTCCAACCCTAGTCCACATCACATTTACCCCAGATGCCCGGGCTGCTCGGATGTTTCCTCCAACCGCGTAGACGTAGCGGCCGTATTTTGTGTTGTGAAGCAATACGTAGGCGATGAGGGTTACCAACAACAGTAAAATGACGGGAAATGGGATTACTCCGAATAGTTGGCCCAGACCAATCTGGGCGAAGTCAGGATTGGCCAAGGCGAAGGAGTAGCCCCCCGAAAGGACGTAAGCAACACCGCGGATAACAAGCATACTCGCCAGGGTGACGACAAAGGGGAACATGTTAAACTTTCCAACCATATATCCGTTTATGAATCCGAAAATCGCACACACGACGATCGAGGCAACGGCCGCTAGAAAAATACTCCCCGTGGCATTGAGAACGAGGCCAATAGTCACACTTCCGAGGGCAAGCATCGATCCAATCGAAAGATCAATTCCTTCAGCAGTAATGACGAACACCATACCCATAGCAAGAATCCCATTTAGAGAAACCGTTGTCAGCACATTCGTAAGATTGTTCACCGTGAGAAATCGAGGTGAGGCAATAGACAGAATAATGAACATTCCAAACATCACCAGTCCGATTCCATACCGCTTCATAAACAGATTGAATTCTTGCTGATCCATCTTCAGCAAATGGGCTAACTTACCTGTCTTTTCCATATTTCCACCTTTACCTACCAAATTGTTTTGCTAGAATAGTTTCTTCGTTTTCTTCACCGGAAAGAATTTGCTCTCTGGTGACTGTGTGATGGACCCTACCCTCGTGATACACAAGAATCCGATCACTCATTCCCATGACTTCGGGGAGTTCAGAGGAGATCATGATGATTGCCATTCCACTAGCCGCGAAGGTACCCATAAGGCTGTGAATTTCTGCCTTGGCCCCAACATCCACGCCCCGAGTTGGCTCATCGAGGATCAAGAGCTTCGGTCGATCCATGAGCCACTTGGCAACTACGACTTTCTGCTGATTACCTCCACTGAGAGCAAAGGCTTCGGTTTCGAGATTCGACATTTTGATATTGAGTCTTTTTGCTATTTGTCGGCACTCATCTTTTTCCCGGGTCTGATTAATAAAGGGACCCCGATACCTCTCACTCAAGCTTGCCAAAGAAATATTTTCCCGAATCGATCTGAACAAACAAAGTCCGTACTCTTTCCGGTTTTCATTAACCATAGCAATTCCCGCCCGTTGGGCAGCCTTAACGTCCTTCGGGCGGATTTCTTTTCCCTCGAGATACATTTTACCCTTCTCGAGGGGGTCCATCCCAAAAATGGCCTGCATAGTTTCGCTTCTGCCCGAACCGACTAAACCGGCGACCCCGAGAATTTCGCCAGCCCTTACATCGAAACTAATGTCCTGGAAACCACGTCCCGATAGGTTCTCCGCGACAAAGAGAGTCTCTCCTATTTCGATATCAGCTTTCGGGAAAATCTTATCGACTTTACGACCAACCATTTTGGAAATCAGTTCGTCTTTTGTGGTTTCTTTTATCGCTCCGGTAGCCACGGATTCACCGTCCCGGAAAATCGAATAGGAGTCGCATATGCTGAAAATTTCTTCAATTCGGTGAGAAATATAAATTACCGAAACCCCGTGGCTTCTGAGGTCGGCTATTGTTTCGAACAAGCGCTTTGTTTCCTCGCTATCCAATGAAGATGTAGGCTCATCCATGATCACCAGTTTTGCGTCAGTCGAAACCGCCTTAATGATCTCTACCATCTGCATCTGTGCGAGAGTCAGTTGCTCCATATGAATTTTTGGATTCAGATCGATACCGAATTTTGTCAAGATCCTCTTGGCGCGTTCGTTTGTTTCTTTTTTATTAAGAAAAGGGGTCCCTGGAAACGTATCCTCCCGGTTGAGGAAGATGCTTTCTGCCACTGATAAATAGGGCTCGGTATTTAATTCTTGATGGATCATGGCAATTCCCGAATTAATTGCTTGGAAGGGATTTGCGACGGCATAGGGCTTTCCATCAAAGAAAATTTCGCCCCCATCGGGTTGGACTAGCCCAACAAGAATATTCATGAGGGTAGATTTTCCTGCACCATTCTCTCCGACTAACGCATGGATATCGCCTCGTCTTATTCGGAGCCTAACCCCCCGAAGGGCAGCCGTACCCCCATAGTTCTTTCTGACATTTTCGCAACTCAGAATCAAATCTGGATCCAATGTTTCTTTCCCTGCTGAATCGTTGGTTTCCACACCTGCCTCCTCTAGCTTTGTAAGTATGATTGTAATTTCACATTCTTTTTTTTGTCAAATATTATTTTTACATTGTTGTTCGTTTTTTCTTACTTTGTAATTACATTTGTTCATTTTCGCAATATTGATGCGTATTTATTATATATTTTTGATTTTTTTAGTTATAACAAAGAAACGAAACGGTAAATGTAATTTCATTTGTAAAGTCGAATGCCAGCTTTAATCGTTGTAATGTCAGGTTATTCTCTGGTATAATCGTCTATGCCTATCATAAGTAACGTAAGGAAAGAGATACTTTTCCGGACTTGGGATCCTAAGGAAACCTAATTATGCATACGTCCCAGTTCAAATATGAGAAGATATATCGAGAGTTGAAGCAGATGGTGGAATCCGGCAACTATGGCCCGGATGATAAACTTCCTACAGAAGTGGAGCTCTCGGAGCAATATAAGGTCTCTCGACCGACGGTAACCAGGGCTCTAAACGCTTTGCGTAATCAGAATCTCATTACCCGAAAAGCTGGTGCCGGGACCTTTGTGAACCAGAGCTCAGAAAAAAATGTAAAGGCCCGTCGTTTTGGTTTGATTGTACCCCGCCTCGGAAAAGGTGAAATATTTGAACCAATCTGTGCACAAATTGCCGCGCGAGCTGAAGAGAAGAATTTTTCGCTTTTATGGAGTGCATCCGATCTACAGTCTGCAAATCCTGGACAATCGATCACCGCCGTTGCGAAGCAGTACATATCCGAGCAGGTTGACGGGGTATTTTTCGAACCCCTCGAACTTGATCCTACGTTCGACAGCGTTAATCAAAAGGTCATCGACGTTCTCGACAATGCAGGCATACCGGTAATTCTCATAGATTCTGACTACCTAGATTACCCATTCCGAAGCAAACACGATCTTGTCGGTATCGATAATTTTCGTGCGGGATACCAAGTCACGAAGTACTTTGCGGACCGAGGTAACCACCGAATCGACTTTCTCGGCCGCCCCCACTCAGCCCATACTGTAGATGCACGACTAAAAGGATACCGATCCGCCCTCGCTGACCTAGTTGGAGAATCCCATAAAGACTGGATACACATAGATGCCCCAGAAAATAGTTCTTTGATTGATGATTTTCTTAATACCGGAGTCTCATGTATCGTATGCGGAAACGACGAAACTGCCGCTACCCTTCTAAGTCAACTAGAGAAACGAAGAATATCGGTACCTGACCAAATTCGAGTCATTGGTTTTGACGATGTTCGTTATGCCCAGCTTTTACGAGTTCCACTTACAACCTATCACCAACCCGCCAAAGCTATCGGCAACGCGGCGCTAAATTTAATGTTATGGAGACTGGAGAATCCCGATGCCCCAGTCGAGACTCGTATGATTGAGGGTTACATCGTTCAACGCGAATCCTGTGGATACTCCGGAACATAACTTAGTTCTGTAATCTTTATCTAGGGACAGGACTCGCCTTTCATGGCTCGTCCTCCTGGACGGACCAGTCGGGCACGCCGGAAAACCTGTCGCGGACTTCCTGTCCGCTTTTCCTCCCTTTCGGTCAGCGGAATCGCTGGGTTCCTCGCATCGGCTCTTGCCGCTCCGGTACCCAGCGGGCCTCTT
>JAACWS010000013.1:0-91835 GCA_009991955.1 Spirochaetales bacterium | reverse complement strand
CGGTCAGCGGAATCGCTGGGTTCCTCGCATCGGCTCTTGCCGCTCCGGTACCCAGCGGGCCTCTTTTCGAGTCCTGCTTCGCACAGTATATAAAAAACAAGGCCATGCCCTAATGGACATGGCCTTGTTTTTTATATAGCAGGGACAGGACTCGAACCTGCGACCTCCGGGTTATGAGCCCGACGAGCTGCCAACTGCTCTACCCTGCGTCGTGTGAGGGCAATATACTCAACAGGAGTGAATGTGTCAAGTTAGGGGAGAAATCGTCTTGTCTTTTTCTCGAGCCCAGCGTAGAAACTAAAGCCTATGAAACCCCGAATAAATCTTATCCTCGGCATGGCTACTTTGGCAGTCTATGGTGGGCTGTTTTTCGCCCTTTCGCTTATCCAGCCGGACTTGGGATTGAATACACTGTTCGATCTTTCGTTTACGGGATACTCCTACGAAACAGCTCAGGAAATTGTCCAGAGTCTATCGGATGAATCAAGAACCATCTATTTTGGCATGATTTTTCCTTTAGATTTCTTTTTCCCCCTTTTTTATTGTTTGCTCGCTTACCGTGGGCTTCTCACTCTGTGGACGAGTTCACGATCAAAGAACCTCGCCCCCTTGTTACCCACCCTCCTCTTTGTAGTCGACCTTAGTGAGAATTTTTTGGTTCGTAGCATTTTGTTGGGAACGGTCACCGAATCGAAGGTGCTCTTGGCATCGAGCCTTACTCAACTCAAGTGGATTTTGATCCTGCTCCTGGTGGTTTGGTTGGTGGTGCTGGGGGTCGATTATTGGTTACATCGTCGAAAGGCATCCCAATGAGCGAAAGACAATCGGTCGCCCGTCCGAATTGGACAGCCTATGCCGCCCTGGGAGTTACGACTTTCGGGTGGGGGACGGCTTTTGTGGCTACCAAGGTGATTTTAGCGGTCTGGCCCCCTTGGGGATTTATGGGTATGCGATTCGCCGCTGGTGCTCTGGTTTTCCTGGGTTTTCTGGGGGCAAAGAAGCAACTCAAAATTGACCAAAAACTCATCCTTCCCCTGGGAGTGTTGGCCCTCTTTCAGCCGGTGCTCTACTTTGTGTTCGAGACCCTGGCCCTGGAAAGGACCTCTGCTGGAAGCGCATCCATTATTATCGCCGCCATCCCGGGGGTAGTCGCCCTGGCTTCGGGCTTTTTTTTGAAGGAACACCTTTCGGCCCGGGGATGGTTTGGGGCCTTCTTGTCGATTCTGGGTATTGGAATTATGACCTTTTTGGTTCCCGACTCTCCGACCCAGAGCCAGAGTTTAGTTGGCAACCTCTTTGCCCTGGGCGCCGTTCTGGCAGCGGTGGTCTACACTCTCTTGACCCGACATTTGAGTAAGCGGGTGAGTTCACTACAGTTAACGGGGTATCAAATGTTCTACGCGGGGCTGTTCTTTTTCCCCGGATTGTTGGTCCAGGGATCTGAAATCTTCGGGGCTATTCCCCCTTTCTCGGTAGTAGTGGCCTTTGGATTCCTGGTGCTGGTGGCTACCTTTGGGGCTTTTTTGGGATTCAATTATGCCTTGTCACGGATTCCCGCACCCCAGGCATCGATGTTTTTAAATGGAATACCGGTGGTTACGGTGGTAGTTGGATGGTTAGTGTTAGGAGAAACCCTTACCCTGGTCCAAGGGGCCGGCGGTGGGCTGGCCCTCTTGGGGGTAATGTTGGCGGGAACCTCGGGCCCAAACAGGACCCGAAGGATTCAAAAAGACCTACCGAACCCGCGCTCCTAGAGAAACTATGAAGGTGCTCAAAAAATTGTCGGTGTATCCACTATCACTGTTCGACCAGATAACATCCCGGTTGTCAAACTCACTAGTACCCGAACCACCTCCACCGAAGTACCGAAGAGACAGGTAGGTTTCAACCTCCTTCCGAAGAGGAAGGCCAAAGTTCAAGGAGGCATCCAGTAGCGAACCGGTAAACTCAAAGTCTGCCCCGTTAATAAACTGCGAACTGGCGTAGATGCCTACGACGTCCAAGGCGATGTTAAAGCCCGACTCGAACTGGTATTTGGTATAGAAATTTAACGCGGGCACGATGCCGAGGTTTTGGCTGACGGTGAGATTAGAATCACTAACACCGGCAGGAACGTCCCCATCAAGCCGCTCAAACCGAATACTTGCATTTCGCAGCTGAACAGAAAGTCCCGCAGCCACATCCCAGGGGCCGGTAGGAACAAAATCGTACCAATAACTCAGCCGATAGAAGGGGAAATTATAGGTTACCTCCATAGCGGAATTGGCCGGGAACGTTACACTATCAATAACTACATCACTCCTAAACCGCACGTTGGTCACCAGGCTCAGGGGCTGGTAGACAAACTGAATTCGGTGGCGATCGACGATCTCCAGACCCGCCGAGAGTCGGGTGAAGGGAAAGAGAATCTCCTGCCCTCCTTGGCGGACGTAGTCGAAATTAGTGCCGCCGGTTCCAATTTGAATTTTATGGCTCAAGATTTTAACTGCCCCAAGTTCGGCGTCCAGGTATACCTGAACAGGACCAGGGTTTTCCAGGGGAGTTTGGGCGGCGAGGGAAAAGGGAATCAACCCAACCAAAATACCCAAAAGTAATGTTTTCATAGACAATATCCTCTCATCACAGATCGTGGTAGTGAAAAAATACGATAAATGGGGCTGGAAGGATACAATAATTTTGCCTAAGGTGGGCAAATCTCGTAGAATACAAAACAGATGAAGAACTCGTTCGATGTAAAAATTTATGACAAAGCCCCCTTCGGGTTTGTGCTCCTTCGGGTTGATCCAGCCGATGGCGGAGATACCGTTGCCATTTCCATAGAGTACGCAAATACACCCTTTGAAGAAATGCTCAAGATTGGTTCCTTGCAAAAGGGTACGCCCTTCGAGTCCCTTTTCCCTAAGCCTTACGTCAAAGCTCAGAAGTTTATTGCCCTCATTCGGGAGGTCCACAAAACGGCTATCTCCCGAGAAGTAGAGTACTTCTCGACCCGGAACCGGCGATGGTTTAAGTTTTCGCTATTTTCCCCGGAACCCACATTTATTGCGGCAATAGGAATTGACATTACCGAAGAAAAATATTTGTCAGACCTAGCCGAGGAAATCTTTCAGGGATATGACGAACTGGTACATCGATTCTGTGTATTAGGTCGAACTACCCAAGCGGCCCTAGGTACCTACGACTCTACTCGGAAAGTCTTAGAAATTCGGGCATCTACCAGGGATGGTTTAAAGCCATGGATTTCTGAAACCGTCCTTTCCTGGCCCCTGATCAAGTCCATCCCCGGAGTCGAGGTACTACCCCTGGTCTATTCTGACCTTCTTTTGGGGGCTTTTCTCTTTTTGCCAAAGGATCCTATAGAAGAGAAAACTCGGGCCTTACAGCAAAGATTTGGAGCACAGGTTGCCGGGCGTCTGTATAAAGAGAGTATTCAAGCAACTCTTAAAAAAAACGATGAAGTCTTTCGCCAAATGTCCGCTCAAGTTCCGGGTTTTCTGTTTAGCCTGGAAATACCAGTTCACCAGTATCATCGCTTTACCTTTGCCTCCGAAAGGTCCTGGGATCTTTTTGAAATTGCCCCAGAAAGTCTTTTAAAAAATGCCGAACTTCTGTCCGAACGCATTCATCCCGAAGACTATTCGGAATACATGCACTCCCTCATGGAATCCTACCAAAACTTCGAACCTTGGGAGGTGGATTTTCGTGTACTGTTGCCCGAAAAGGGCGAACGCTGGATCCGAGCCCGTTCTCAACCGAGTAAAGGCTCCGATGGCAACATCGTGTGGCGGGGCTTTATGGCCGACGTAACCGAGCAGAAAACCAAAGACTTGGAGCTCAGCCTTACCCGAGAACGGTATTTCCTCGCTATTGAGGGTGGTAGCGACGGAATTTGGGACCTAAAAGTCGAAGACATGTGTATCTACCTTTCCCCTGCTTGGCAACGAATTGGGGGGCACAGCCCAGAAAGTTTACCAAGGAACCTATCGAGTTTCAAAAACCGCTTTCATCCCGAGGACCGCGATACCGTACAAGCGACCATCGATTCGTGTTTAAAAGGAGAACTTTCAGTTTTCGAACGGGAGTTTCGGTATCGTCACGAGAATGGTTCCTATCTATGGGTTCTCGCCCGAGGTAAAACGTTCCGAACTAACGAGGGAATAGCGTATCGGATGGCGGGAACTCTTTCGGATGTTACCCGTCGAAAGCAAAACGAGGAGTCTATCGCCTTACAGGCTCGTATGCAGTCAATGTTAGTGAAGATTGCTACGACCTACATTTATCTACCCTATAACGAATACGACGCTACTCTTCTTTCGTCCTTAGCGGATCTTGGTTCCTTTGCAAAGGCCGACCGAGCGGCTTTATACACCTACGACCTTGCAAAAAAAGTCGTCAGGGTAACCCACGAATGGTGTGGAGCAAATACCCATCCTCAACGAGAGGCTCTCCAAGAAGTTCCCCTAGATACCCTTTCCCCGTGGTACGAGTCCCACGCCAAGGGACATAAGGTTTTTATACCCGATATCTACGCCGAGCCCGAATCCCGATTCCGCCACTTTCTCGAGAACCTGGACATTATTAGTACCCTTACGGTTCCCGTCTTCGAGGGACAAACCCTCATTGGATTTGTAGGGTTCGATTCTAGTCATGGACATCTCCATTTCGATGAGCAAGATGAGATTCTCCTTACTCTTTTTGCCCGCATGATTGGAAATATTCACCAGCGCTATACCCTGGAAGGGAACTTAATCCGGGAAAAAGAGAGGGCGGAAAAGGCCAGTCAGACAAAATCAGAATTTTTAGCCAATATGAGCCACGAAATTCGCACCCCCCTCAATAGCGTCATAGGTTTTACTGACCTCCTAAAAAAAACGAACCTCGACGAAACCCAGTACCAGTTTGTCACAAACGCAAACACTGCAGGAAAGTCTCTCTTGTCGGTAATTAACGACATCCTTGATTTCTCTAAAATTGAGTCGGGAAAACTCGAACTCGAATTGGTAAAAACCGATCTCTTGGAGGTTGTAAAACAGATAGCTTCAACCTTGAGTTTTCAGGCAGCGGAAAAAAACCTCGACTTTATTCTCTCGATTCCCCCAGACCTTCCCCGTTTCGGTATTTTCGACTCGGCCAAACTGTCCCAGGTCCTGTTGAACCTGGTAGGAAATGCTATCAAGTTTACCCAGGAAGGTTGGGTTGAATTGGCGATTTCCTTTACTCCCATGGGCAAAAAACGGGGCATTTTTTCCTTCGCCATTACGGACACGGGAATAGGACTTGCACCAGCGCAACAAGAACGACTCTTTCAGCCCTTTAGCCAGGGCGATTCATCGACAAACAGGAAGTACGGAGGCAGCGGCTTAGGCTTGGTAATATCGTCCCACCTGGTAACGAAGATGGGGGGAGAAATCGACATAACCAGTGCACTTGGCCACGGTTCCCAGTTCTCCTTTGCTCTCGAAACCGACTACGAGAAAGAGTACCCCGAGTTAGTCGAGGTAGATCCTTCAATCCTGGGAATTCTTGTCCTCGATCCTTTAGAAAAAGTTCGTAACCTCTTGGGGCGATTTTTCAATTACTGGAACATTCCCTGGGACGAGGCAGACAGCGAGGCAAAGGCTCTTTTCCTGGTAACCGAAAACCCTCGGTGGACAACAATCTTTCTTAGTCAGTCCTTTACCTTAGATCTTGATGGCCTGATACAACGTTTGAAGGAAAAGTCTGGGGCCCCGACCCTCGAAATTATTTTGTTAGAAAAGCATACCCACCAGCAAAAAAATCAGAAGTACCGGAGTCTTCGCAAACCCCTCGGATACGAAGAGGTTCGGTCTATCATTTCTCCGAGCTCCGTCGAAACCTATACCCCCGAAACCTCTCTTCGGGAAACTCAAAAAGGGAAGGGACTAAAAATTCTTGTGGCCGAAGATAGCGATATGAATATGCTCTTGGTAAAGACTTACCTGCGAACAATATCGAAGGAAATAACCGTTTTTGCCGCAGAAAATGGGAAGGTAGCCCTAGAGAACTGGGAAAAGCTCCAACCAGACCTCATTCTTATGGACGTACAAATGCCCGTTATGGATGGGCTGGAGGCAACTCGTCGTATTCGCCACGCCGAATACGGAAGTGGTACCCGGGTTCCAATTGCGGCACTTACGGCGGGGGCATTAAAGGAAGAACGCGAACGGTGCGAGAACGCCGGAATGGATACATTTTTAACCAAACCCCTGGTCCTCGAAAGCCTCCAGGCTTTTCTCAAACCTTTCTTGGAATCACCCCCGACCTCTCGCCCGACAATCATCCACGAGGTTATACCCCAGCTCCATTTTGACAAAAACCTTCTCATGGATCGAATAAGTGGGGATACGGAACTTTTTGACCAACTCATCGAGCTCTTTTTTGATCGACTACCCCTCCAACTCGATATGGTCAATCACGCGATCGACCAAGGTGATGTGAAAGAAATCAAAAGCCTCGGTCATGCGATCAAGGGATCGTGTCTAAATATGGCAATTCACCGTATGGCAAACCTCGCCCGGGAACTGGAGGAATCAAGTGGAACCGCAGACTCCTGGCGAACCCTTCTGGCGGAATTAAAAACCGAAGAAAAAGTTCTACGGGAACTGCTCTTACCCCAGAAACAGGTAGGAGACTCCATAAGCCCCAAGCCCCGTTAGGGTATTCGACACAATATTGACCCCGTCATTGTTCAAAAGTCCCAGACCCGGAGCCCGAGGAAGTTTGACCCCATCCTTTTCAGATTTTTCGGTGAGTCTTCCATCGTTTCCCAAGTATCGTTTTTGGATTGTAGCGCCTAAAAATGAATCCAGAAAACTCCCCAATATTCCCCCTAGTAGAGAAACGAAGAAGAATAGGCCAAGGGGTAGTCCTTGAACCCAAAGCAGGGGGATTGCTGATAGACCAATGACTACCGAACCGGCTACAGCGGCCAGGGTTCCTAGGGGTGAAATACCACCGCTGGTGCCAGGATCGACAATTCGACCGGTCAGGATCGATCGAGGCGGGCGGGAGCTATGGACCCCCACTTCGCTGGACCAGGTGTCTGCGGTGGCACAGGCCATGGAGCCAAGAAAGAACCCTATCCACCCATAGTGGCCGGTGAGTCCAAAAAATGCCAAGGCAATAGCCCCGGGCCCACCGTTAGCAAAGGCTTGTATACCGTCTCGTCGACTACCCTTCTTATTTAACTGTTCGGCAAATCGCTTCGATCTACTTGTTAGTTTACTCAAAAAGCTCGATGTCAAGAAAAATACCCCCAGGACAATCCAAGCCCTCGCCCCACCACCCCAAAAAATTAGAAATCCTATTCCAAACCCTACAAGTCCCCCGGAAGGACTCACGCTCCCTTTTTTTAGGGCGTAACCGGCCAAGAGACCGTTGGCGATTATAGCTAAGATTCCATTCATACCAAAAAATACCAGGTGCCGAGGGACACGAACAGGGGAATAGTCAAATTATCCAGCCCCCAGGGCGTAAAATATTCTACTAAAGCGGCCCCGAGAGCCAAACCCACGAGCCCGGTTAAGAACGGTAGGGACCAATCGAAGAGGCCTGCCCCCACAGTAAAGACAACCAGAAAACCCAGAGAAATTGCCGCCATAGAAACAAACCCAGCTCCGGTCTTTGTCGTCGAGGTGGGATAAATAAGCTTACCTACCACCGCTGCCAGGCCATCGCCCCAGGCCAAAATCATAACCGCCATGGCACCGATCCACGAAGGCATTCCCAGCCCCCAGACACCGATCACCAATAAAAGGAGACTTATTGGGTAGTAAACCGTTCCCCAGTTTGACTCTTTGTTCTCCATCGCTGGAACAAGATGAAATGCCCCTACAGCCCAGTTGAGGAGAATAAAAACCCCGGGTCCAATAAGAGCATAGGAAATATCAACGAAGTAGTACTCGGCTAAAAACCACCAATGACCTACACCAATATGGATAATCTTCCGAGCAACCGAGGACGAAATCACTCGGCCCATGAGGAGAAAGGCAGCAAAACCAACCAGCCCAAAGACAAAACCAAAGGAAACTCCAAGACCAAGGAGTTGATTCATTGTTACCTCTTGGGACTCTTTTTTATACTAAATTGCTCAACAAATCGAGTGTCAATGTTCTGTTTGAGCCTTAATACCCAAGAGCCCCGAATCCAGAACCTACCCCGGAGTCCCAGCGCGCCCTCCTTCCCTCCCAAGGTGAGGATTTGAAGGGGCTTTTTATTTTTTATTGTCGACACCGCTTTCCGATTGACAGGAGGCAGGATTTTTCCCAAAGGTCGTCCGTTTAAAATCGACCGGGGCCACGGTAAGTCTTGGGCCCCTATCCATTGGCGGAGAATGTAGGGGGCCTGGCGAATTGGAAAAACCCCACCCCACACCATCTCTCGACCTTCGAACTGAATTCCGTCCCCCACGGCGTAGGTAGAAGGGCGACCAAGAACTCCAAGGTCGTGGTCTACTTCAAAGAATGGTTCTTTTACAAAGCCAGTAGAAAACACTCGCAGGTAGGGGCTATCCTCTGAATTTGCAGCCAACTTTATTCCCCGGACTTGGAGGAGATGGACGATAAAGTCCTGGACTGCCCGGGGCCGAGTAGGCAAAATCCCCCTTGATCCCACAACTACGATCTGGGGGGACAGTTCCTTCAAAAACTCTCGAATCCCCAATGCCAACTCTATACCCGAGGCCCCGGCCCCGAGAATTTCTATAGGCACGTTCTGTAGCCCCTCGGTTTTAATACTCAAAAGTACGGCATAGAGTTTCGCCAAGGGTTTGGCCTGTATGCCCTCGAGTCGATCAACCGGGGCCAACGGTGCACCAAGGTTGAAGGAAAGGACCGAAAAATCGATAATCTTCCCCTTTTCAGTTTCTATTTTCCGATTCTCGTAGGTGTTGCGGTATCGATCTTGAATCCATGTAAACTTTATACCCCAGGGTGCAAAGGCCTGGGATACTCTACGAGCAAAGCCAACGAGGTCTATCGTGCTCTGTTCGGGAATCTCACATCCGTGAAGAACAGCCGAGAACATTCCCGAATACCAAATAGGGTTGGCTTGTTCTAGGAGGACTACCTCGAAATTCCCTCGCTCCCCTTGCACGGGGGTTTGTTCAAAGGCTTGGCACAGATACACCAGAGCCTGTAAATGGGCGTGCCCAGCCCCAACCAACAATAGCCTAGGCTGATCGGGGGAATGCTCCCTTTTTTTCATACCTTTTTTGTCCTCCCGGAAACTTTCGCCTTTAAAAACTACATTTTGCCCTTATAATCTACAAGGAATCGCCCCGCCACCAATTCTCTTTCGAAGGAGCTGCTTTCATGTTGGAATTTGAAAAACCTCTCTATTGGCTCATGGGGCTATCGATACTTGTGCTACTCTTTCTTGGAATCGCTCAAGATGGATTCCAGTCGTCGGTTCAAGGATTCATTCGGATTCAATCCCACCCTGGAAGGCTCATCAATGACTTCACCCTGGTCGGCGGAACCGGTGGTGCCTTCTTCAATGCTGCCGTCATGACCATACTTTCCCTCTTCTTGGTTCGATCCAGCGGCATTCGAATCTCGGGCCCAACCTTAGCCGCAACCTTTACCATTATGGGTTTCGCCCTCTTCGGTAAAACCCCGACAAATGCCTTACCTATTGTCTTTGGTGTAGTTCTGGCTGCAAAACTTGCGGGCAAGCCCTTCAAGAACTATATACTTTTTGCTCTCTTTGGAACTGCCCTGGGACCAGTTGTAAGTTTTTTTATTGCTGAAATTGGCTTAGGGGGATTTTCTGGTTTTGTCGCAGGTTATGGAGTTGGTACGGTTGTAGGGTTCTTCCTACCCGCCGTCGGTATAGTTATGCTCCGAATGCACGAGGGGTACAACCTGTACAATATTGGCTTAACGGCCGGCTTTTTAGGACTCTTTGTCGCCGGAGTATTTCGGGCTTCCAATATGAACGTAGATATCGAGGTCCTTTGGAATCGAGAACCTACCCTCGCCCACCAGCTTTTAGTACCTCTTTTTTCGGTACTATTTCTCCTCGGGGGGATTATTCGTTCCCCAAATAAAATCCTTATTAACCAGAAAAAGATCTTAAAAAGCAGCGGTCGTCTACCCTCGGACTTCGTCGACTCAGCAACGGTTGCTGGAGCTCTCGTTAACATGGGACTTTTGGGCCTGGTAGCATCGGGGTACATGGCATTGGTCGGTGCAGATTTTAATGGCCCAACCCTGGGTGGTCTATTGACCCTCTTCGGATTTGGTGCCTTTGGAAAACACCTGCGCAATACCCTTCCCATTTTTGCAGGAGTTGTGGTAGCCACCCTCTTGTTTGGAAAGTCCCTCGTGGCCCCGGGGCCAATTTTGGCGTTCTTATTCGCTACTACCCTTGCGCCCCTGGCCGGAGAATTTGGGCCCCTCATCGGTTTTGCTGCGGGATTTGTTCACCTCGTTATGGTAGAACAAAGTGCCGCCTGGCACGGTGGAGTTGATCTTTATAACAACGGTTTCGCCGGTGGTTTAACCGCCACCTTGTTTGTTGCAGTAATACAGTGGGTCAAAGCAAATAAATCATAATCCGCAGGAGAGATTACACCTATGAAACAAAAAGAATACATCATGCACCTCTTGGCCGAGGTTTCGAATTATGTCTTGGAGGCCATGCCCTCTCGAATGGTCATCTCTCTTCATCAAGAGTCCGATGGGCTGCATTTAGCGGTTATCGACAATAACGAAAGACCAGAAGACGAACTAGAAAGTATGAGAACGGCTCTTAACTCGGCCTCCCGTCCAGAAATGGCCGAATATTACGGCTCGATGGGAGGGACAGACCTGGTGGGTCACGCTCGCCTTTCTCTAATAGGCTGGCAAATTAAACACGCCGACGTGACCCGAAGAGATAAGGGAACCAAAATCGACCTGTGGCTTGGGAGCGATCGATTCGATTCCCGCCAGTTCAATATCCCGTCCGAAGAAAAGCTCTAAAAAGAGTCGAACCGGGTTCGATAGTTCGATGAAAGTCCGGTGAGTTCTCCTTCGAGCCGCCCCTCTCCATCGTCCCACACAAATTTTACGACCCCACCGGGGGCATCCTCGCTCACCCACCACTGATAGGAAAGCTTTTCGTCGGTTTCGGGGTCCTCGTAGACCCAACCTACCCTATCGGCCTCAAAGGTCCCAGCACCAACCCGGACACTCTCGGTGCCCAGGATTGAATCTTGCCAATTGGGACCGTAAACCGAGGGTGGATACGCCCCTTCGCCTTCGCCCGGTTCGAAGACTGTCTGCTCATTGCGCTCAGTTTCGGGGTTATAGTATCGAATTACCCGGGGATTTCCCGCAATGTCCAGCAATACTTCGAACTCCCATACCTCATCCTCCCTCGTCCAACCAAGATACCACCACACAGAATCATCGGGCAGGGTCAATAAGCGAGCTCTTTCGGTCCTGAATTCTTCTTGGTCGCCCGACTCGTCGATAGAACGATAGGTCCACAGGGCACCCTCACCGTCTTGAAGGTCGGACCAATCTCCTAGGTAGGCAAAACCACCAACATAATAAACCTGGGCAAACACCAACTGAAAGGCCATTTGAGCCTCCACGCCGGTTAACCCTGTTCCTGAAGCCACCTCGGCTTCCATCCGATCCTCAGCAGAGTTTTGTAAGGGTGCAAGGGGATTAAATTCTCCAAAGGGCAGAGAAAAGCACCCGCTCAAGATGAACACCACAACAACAAGCGCGGTTATTCGCATAATTTTCGATCTCCTTTGATCTGTCTCCTAGTATATCTTCTTTCGACCGAATTGACAGATTTTCTACTGCTCCCTACGCTCGCCCCATGGCCTATACTGGGGAGACGCCCGATACTTTCACGAAAGCCACCAGGACTTAGAATTGCACGGTTCAAACCATATAGCCATCCATGACCTGACGAGGGAAGGTGGGGGGCATACAAGATGAAGTCCCTTGAATCCGTAGAAAAGGTTGTATCTTACTTTCGGGGCGTCCTAGATAGGGGCGAAGAACCGTCGACCGATCTTCGAACTACCCATCCGGGAGCAACCGGTATCCCGGGTGGACATGAATCGTCGTGACGGGTTCGTCTTGACCACCAATGACAAGGTCCCGTGGGTTGCCGCTGGGGTCAGTGGGTTTGGTTTTATGCCCGAGGAAACAACCAACCGGTGGTCCGGGCCCCGGGGATCGGTTTCCGGGCCCCGGGGATCGGAATTCTGAATCCTCACCTTTTTATTTTCCTGGTCTGTTACCGCCGCCTGGGGAAGGTCTACTGGGAGACTTGGGAACGAACTATCGTCCAAGGAAACTCACGTTTTTTGGTTTCCTCCTGCCGTTGTTGGACCATCATTCAGGAAAAATATGCTACAATTGGGCCATGAATTACACACCATCAACCCAACGCTACGATTCAATGAAGTACAACCACACCGGCTCTAGGGGCCTCAAACTCCCGGCAATTTCTTTGGGCCTGTGGCACAATTTTGGGAATACGACCAGTCTCGATTCCCAAAGGGAAATGATCCATACTGCATTTGACCTGGGAATCACCCATTTTGACCTGGCGAATAATTATGGTCCGCCTCCGGGTTCGGCGGAAGAGAATTTCGGAACTATTCTCCATCGGGATCTTAGAACTCACCGGGATGAGCTCATTATTTCTTCAAAAGCCGGTTACCACATGTGGCCGGGACCCTACGGGGAATGGGGATCGAGAAAATACCTACTTTCCAGCCTCGATCAAAGCCTCAAGCGTTTGAAGCTCGACTACGTCGACATTTTTTACTCTCACCGGTTAGATCCAAACACTCCCTTGGAGGAGACCATGGGTGCCTTGGATACGGCGGTTCGCCAGGGTAAGGCCTTATACGCCGGTATTTCGTCCTACTCGGGAAAGAAGACCATCGAGGCCTCGGCCGTAATGAAGTCCCTTGGAACCCCAATTCTCATTCATCAACCTTCGTACTCGATGCTCAATCGTTGGATTGAGAAAGACCTACTATCCGTCCTCGAACAAGAAGGCATCGGGTGTATTCCTTTCTCCCCTCTGGCCCAGGGCATGCTTTCGGATAAGTATCTGCAGGGTGTTCCTTCGGGATCCCGGGCAGCTACTCCGGGAACTGCTTTCAAGCAGGATTTCTTAACTCCCGAGAATTTAGCCCACATCCAGGACCTCAACACAATCGCTCAGGAGCGTGGCCAGTCTCTTGCCCAAATGGCCTTGGCTTGGGTCCTTCGAGACCCACGAATTACCACCGCCCTCATCGGCGCCAGCAGTCCAGCTCAAATTAAAGAAAACGTCGCAGCCCTGAATAATCTTTCCTTCACCAAAGAAGAACTCAAGCGGATCGACGTTCATGCTCTGGATGCGGGAATTAACTTGTGGGCCCAATCGAGCCAGGCGGGTTAATGGGTACCCTACGTCCGAGAGCTCTTAGGAAACTTGGCATGCTAGCCCTGGGAATTTTTTTCTCGGGGCTTCTCGGGTGTGGCCCTTCGGGGAGTCTCGAGAGTGACTCTACCAATGGGTCCGACGGCGAGCCCGGGCAGACGCCTACGACCCTACCCCAGCCGACCTTCGTGCACCCAGATTTTCGTTTGACCCAGCAAGAACTGGAGTCGATCCTCGATAGACTCCACGAGCAGGAACCGCGAGCCCTCACCGACGGGGTAAGGGCAAAAATTCTTGCCCGGCCCCGGACCTTTCTCGATCAGGTGAATACCCTTTTTACCTACCCTGATGAAACTTTTCTCTTGGCAGACAAAGAACACCTGTTGCCCGAGGGGTACGTGCCCTCGGACCTAGTGAGATTGGAGGACTACCAAGCTCCAGACCTGCAAAGTCCTGGTCTAGTTCTCAATCGCCAAGGTTTGGAGCTGCGCCAGATCATTCTCCCAGATCTGTTAGCCATGGCCGAAGCCGCCCAGGGAGAGGGTATTGTGCTGGATCTTTCGAGTGCCTATCGGTCCTACGAGTACCAACGGGGGCTCTTTCAGACCTGGGTCGAAAGTTTGGGCTTAGAAGAAGCCCAAAGAGTTAGTGCCCGGGCGGGTACGAGCCAACACCAGCTGGGTACTACTATCGATTTTGGCTCTATTACCCTCGAGTTTGCAACCCACCCGGCGGGCCGTTGGTTGGCCGCCCGAGCCTGGGATTTTGGATTTAGCCTCTCGTATCCAGAAGGCCAAGAAAGTCTTACGGGATACGCCTTTGAGCCCTGGCATTTTCGTTGGATTGGCAAAGAGTCGACCAAAATAGAGCAAGAACTCTTTGAAGGGTCACAGTTTCGATTTTTGCTCTTTTGGAACCTAGTGAAAGATGATCTTTACCAAGTTTGGCAGAACTAAAGGGGATAACCATGGAACTCTTATCGCCTGCGGGAAGCCTTACAAAGCTGGCCTATGCCTACCGATACGGTGCCGACGCCGCCTATATCGGACTTCCCCTCTTTAGCCTTCGGGCCCGGGCAGAAAACTTGGACGATGCTCTGTCCGATACACCCCAAAGGGTGGCCCAGATAAAAGGATCTAAGAAGCTTTACGCCGCTTTAAATATCTATTTTCATAATCCAGACCTTGGGTTGTTAAAGGCTCAAGCCAAAAGAATTGCCGAGTATCCTTTCGATGCTTTCATAGTCTCGGATATCGGGGCCCTTGAAATTCTACGACCCTATCTTCCAGATAGAGAATTTCACCTGAGTACCCAGGCGAACTGTACAAACTGGGCGGCGGCAAAGATGTATTACTCAATGGGATTCTCTCGGATTGTTCCCGGACGGGAAGTGAGTTTGGACGAGATTCGCCAGATGAAACAGAAAGTGCCGGACCTGGAAATAGAGGCTTTTGCCCACGGGGCTATGTGTATGTCCTACTCGGGCCGATGTTTTCTTTCTGCCGAGTCCCCGGGAAGGTCGGCAAATAGGGGCGACTGTGCCCATAACTGTCGGTGGGACTACCGACTATCCCTGGAAGAAGAAACCCGTCCGGGAGAATTCATGACCGTCGAAACCGGCCAGACCCCTTCGGGTTCTTACACGGCCCTGCTTTCGAGCAAAGACCTCAATATGATTGACTACCTGCAAGATTTTGCCAAAGCTGGGGTGGATAGTATTAAAATTGAGGGCCGAATGAAAAGCCTCTACTATACAGCCCTGGTTACCCGAGCTTATCGCTGGGGAATGGACCACATCGATGCCGACCCAGTAGAAAATCCCTACAGAATAGACCTCTATGAGGTGAGCCACAGGGAATACAACACCGGATTCTACTTTGACCGCTCAAGCGTAAATATTGGTACAATGGATACGGCCTACCAAAGAAGTCACCTCTTTTTGGGAAGCATTGAAGGCCAAAAAGAAACGGGAGCCTACCTCGTGGGCGTGAAGAATTCCTTTTCTGACCAAGACACTATCGAGGTTTTGGGACCGTCCTTACCAGCTACTTCTCTTTTTCCAGGTGATTTCTCCTTATTAAACAGTAGCGGAGATCCGACACCCCGGATTGGATCCGAAAGAGGGGGGTATCTTGTTTGTAGCCAACCTCTTGAAACGGGATTTCTTTTGCGAAAAGAACTACTCGGGGGAAAAGTGCGGGAATAACCGACGGTATCGTAGATATTCCTTGTTGCGGGTTTCCAGAAGCTCCTCCAGAGCGTTGAGGCCGTAGAGTTTTCCTTCGCATATTTGGCGACTACTTTCAGGTAGAAGGTAAGCATCGGCCCCTAGGACCCATTTCTCCCAATCCCCTTGCAGGAGCTCTTTTTGCCGATGAAACTCCCCCATAGTTCGTTCGAGGGATTCTTTCTCGTCGTACCCACCTACCGAGCCCAAAAACAGAAACCCGAGGGTATCCAAAATTCCACATCCCAGGGCCATGATTTTTTTGGTCCGATTCGACAGGGCGTCAATATCGTGTATAAGCGAAGGCACCAGGAGGTTTGCAAAGCTCTCGGTATGCCGACGGCGGGGCATTATCCAATAAGGGAGGTGCGATTTCTTGAGACTCTGAAAAAAAAGATGGGTGGCTTTGTTCTTTCCTAAATTCAGAGGATCGAGGCAAAGGGCTATCTTGCGAAATCCCAGTTCTCTAAGGTCATCAACTTGCTCCTGGAGAAAACGAATAAAGGGTAAAGGGTTCCCTTCCTCTACCAAAAGATCGTAGAAGTGGAGGTCCCCCCGCCAAGGAAGGGGACTCAAAGGAAGGTACCAAGAAAATCCTTCGCCTTCCCGTAACTCGTTGGCCAGGACTACCAAAAATTCTTCCGGGTATCGGGGGTCTCGGGAGAGTCGAGGTTCACTTCTCCAAGGAAACGTAGGTCCGAAATCCAAAATCTTCCGAGCCGACCTGCCCGGCTCCTCTTGGGTGAGCAAGGGCACAGCTTTACTGAGAAGTAGCTCAGCTCGCAAGGGAAAGTCCCAAAATCGATAATGGAGAGGCCACGAAATACCAGAATCCATGAAAAAAGTATGCAGGCCGTTGGAGATTCTGTCAAATTATTATACCATCCGAAACATCATGAATAAGACAAATAAAGCCTATAGCGCCCGTCTCGAAAACCTCGGGGTCCGTTTTCCCGAGGTACTTTTACCAAGTTCAAAGGTCGACCCGAAATCGTGGGCGGTTATCGCCTGCGACCAGCACACCTCGGATCGAGAATACTGGAACCAAGTCGCGGCCCTGGTAAATGACCAACCATCGACTTTGGGACTCGTATTTCCCGAGGTCTACCTTGAGGATTCGGAGAGCCAGGAACGAATATCGGCAATCCAAAGGGCCATGATCCAATACGATCGTTTGGGGCTGTTCCGGACTCTGGAAGAGGGTCTGGTGTACATCCAGCGGGAAACCGAGGAGTCCGGGCTCCGGCAGGGTATACTCTTGGCAATGGATCTCGAGAAGTATGATTTCTCCCCTGAATCGAAGTCTTTAATTCGAGCGACCGAGGGTACAATTTTAGAGCGGATTCCTCCTCGGGTCGAAATTCGTAAAGGTGCCCCCCTAGAACTGCCGCATATTATGATTTTAATCGATGACCAAGATCGAACAGTAATCGAACCCCTCGAGTCTCAGGTTTCCCATCTCGAGCCCCTGTACGACCTAGATTTGATGCTTGGGGGTGGTCACCTAAAAGGATACAATTGCACCGATGCATTACTTATCGAGGGCATTCTTAGGGGATTGGAGCAATTGTCGGCCCAAGGATCATTTCTATTCGCTATGGGGGACGGAAATCATAGTCTGGCTACTGCAAAAACGGTCTGGGAAGAACTCAAAGCCCAGACCCTGGAGAAAAGTGGTTCCTTGGATTCGCTTACCGATCACCCAGCCCGTTTTGCCCTGGCCGAAATCGTAAACCTCCACAGCCCTGGCCTGCGGTTCGAACCGATTCATCGGGTAGTTTTTTCCGGGGATCTTTCGGAGTTCCTAGAAGTTTTTAGAACCGACTTTCAGGCAAAAGTAAAAAACAGACCCGAAGCCGAAATTCGGCATTTGCTCGAAAAGACTTCCGAAGGTCAGTTCGCTGTGGGAGTAATAAGCGAGGGGAACTGGTACCTAGTCGAATTTCCCCGTTCTCTTAAAACCCTACCAAACGGTTTAGTGGATAAAGCCTTTATAAACATCCGCGAAAAGTTGGGTCGAGGAACTATCGACTTTATCCATGGGTGGGACCATACAAAACGAGCTCTCAAAGACTCGAAGGATATTGGTTTCTTTTTTCCTGTAATTGCCCGAGAACGTCTATTCGACTACGTAGCAAAAAATGGGCCTCTTCCTCGCAAAGCGTTCTCCATGGGTGACGCCCAGGAGAAACGCTACTACATGGAAGCTCGAAGAATAGTACCCAAATGAGAGGTCGGTAGATGCCAATGGTGAGGATTGATTTTTACCCTTCGGGGATGTATCTTTTTCTTATGAGGTCCAAAGGGTTGACCCTTCTCATTTCACTCTTTCTCCTCTTTTCATCGGTTACCGTTTTTGGTCAAAGAGACGACTATATTTTTGTCTATTTAGGGGTAAGGGATACTGAATCTATACTGAGCCCCACTGAACTGCGGGTACTCGACAACCGATTGTCTTCGTTCTTAGTACAGATTAGTTCTACCGAGCCCTATTCGTTTCTTTTTCCTGAAGATCGCCTGTCAATTCTTTCGGACTTGGCTCCCAGTGCAGGCCAAGATCTTGCGGTCCGAGGCTTATCCTCCGATTGGCAACCCCTTGCTCGAGGTGTCATAAGTGGAGAAATCAACCGTCTTGGGACACAGTTTTACCTCGATCTCTTTATTCATAATCGCACCAATGGACGACTACTTTTGACTCGACAAGATATTTTCCCTTCTTTCGACCGCTTGGTTTCCCAACTCCAGGGTACGGCTTATGGACTTTTTGGAATTCAAAATGCCCCTGTCCCTAGTTTAAGCCAAGGCATCGCGGTACAACAGGGGAGTCCTCTATTTGCTGATGCTCAACTGAACTTACTCGTAGGTACATGGATCGGTGATGCCGGTTTGGGACCGGTGGAAATTCTTCGAGATGGTTCAGCTACCGCAGAACTCGATGATAATGAGACTATGAGTCTCGAAGTAGAGGTGCTAAACGGTGTTGTCCGGGTTCGACAAAATGAGCCTAACGCCCCCAAAATGTATCTTTCAGTATTCCCTTACAATATTGCTACCCAAATTGTCGGTTTGGCACGACCTATGACCTGGGAATTTCGATTAACTGCCGACGGAAAGAGACTTGTAGGCAACAAGTTTACCTCTTTTGTGACCGTCGAGCAGGGAACCGTCACCAGGGTTGATAATACCTACTTCCGCGAAGCTGAATGGGAAAGGGTTGAATAGGAAGCAAAGTCGGTAGAACGTTCGTCTCGGCCAGAATTTTCGGGTTTTCTGGAAAAGAGGATTCCTAAGCTGGCAAATACCAAGAATACTCCAATGCTAGCTGCAATGATGTACCCGGTTGGAGGGGGTAGGTACGGTGTATATGCAAGAAAAGACCCAGGACTCGCGCCGAAAAGACTTGGACTGCCTACCTCTGTGCGTACTATAACTTGGGTTTTTTCAAGATATCCAAGTCGTTGAATTTCTTGAATAATCTTCTGCTCATCTTGCTCCATCGCAATAACCCGGCCAGCCAGGTTACCCTGGATGTACTCGAGATTTACTAGATGCATTTCTAGTCCCTTGAGGTACTCCCTCTTATGTTCTAAGGCAAGCCAGCCTGTAGGACCATACCAACCGAGAAGGAATAAATAGGTGAAAATACCAAAGGTACATGCGATAATGAAATGAGTGGTCTTCATGTCTAGTAGAAACAACGGACATTTCCATTAGAAACTTAACCAAAATTCGGTCATGGAAGAATAACTCCTGCCGATACTTGAAAAGTAGGTAACTTCGTATTACGTTGACCAGGAGTAGAAGTATGGCCGAAAAAGAGATATCCTCGGAAATTCAAGAGTTGCTCGACGATGAGGTTATGGATACCGAGGACCTGGATGAATATGGGGTTTGGGTAAAATCGAACCCCAACGGTCAGGAACTCTCCGAGGCCATAACCTTTGATGAAGAAGAGATCGAATTAGAGTCTTCATACCTAAGTGATGAAGAAGAAGGTCTCCTGGGAGAACTCGAAGAAGCCGAAAGTCTCGATGACAGCGATTATAAAAACCCAGATGCAGAGGAACAGTTCATGAATGAAAATAACCATCAAGACGGAATAGACGAAGAGGAGTTCTCGATCGAGATACCGGAAATAGATGATGACAACGAACTCAATCTCGAAGATGAAGATGGCCTTGGGGAACTAAACTTAGACGATCTTGACGATGATGCAATTTCTTTGGATCTCGAAGAAGAGCTGGGAGAGGACTTTCTTGACGAAGAAGAACTTAATCTTGACCTCGATAACCCTGAAGACTCTCTCGACTTTGATTCTCTCGAAGATGACTTAGAGTCTTCTTTGGAAATTCCTTCCTTATCCAGCGAAGACAGCCTTGAGATTCCCTCTCTCGACGAGGAACCGATAGAATCTGAGGATCCCCTCGTTGAAGATATTGACCTAGAAATACCAAATTTCGATGAAGACCCCGAATTAGACATCGAGCTTCCCGAAGAAGAATCCGAGGAAGAAGTAGCGGTTGCCGCTGAACAACTCCCCGATATTGGGGAATTGCCCGATCTTGACGATGACTTTTTGAACCTTGAAGAAGATATTGATCTCGATCTAGACGCGTTTGAGAAAGACCAAGAGGCCGAGGAATTATCGGCAGAAACCCTCCCCGGCTCTGATGAAGACACCTTAGATATTGAAGATATTCAAGGACAAGACGAAAACGAAGATTTACCCGAACTTGATGATTTTGACGATGTAGAAGCTTTGACCGAAGACCTTACAGACTCCGATGGGCTACCAACTGTTGTTGAGGATGAGGATGAGGGTCCAACAATTTCTGTTCTCGGGTCTCAGGAATCTGAAGCTCCGTCGGTACGCGCATCAAACCCACAGTCCGCAGGATCGGTTCAAATAGATCCCGGCAGCTCTATCCTTTCTTCAATTGAAAGCGAGTTATCGGCCATTAAATTTGAACTCACCAGTCTGCGACAAGAACTTCACAAATTGCGAACCGAAGAACAGTCTATTCGCGAATCGTTGTCTGAAGTGAGAAATGCGCAGGATGACGATACTCTAGCCGAAGCGTCTGTAGGGATTAACGATGGAACCACCGACACCCTACTAGAGCCAGAAAGCCATGAGGAAACCTTAAGCTCCCCCGAAAGCAGCGAAATTCAAGACCTCGCGGAAAGCACAGAAAACCGAGTCGAAGAAGAAATCACCTTTGAAGAAGACTACTCTCTCGAAGAAGAAGCTATAGATCCAGATAATGAGGAGCTAGAGAATAACATTCTCGTCGAAGAAGCCGAACAGGCCGAACAGGCCGAAGCATTAACGATCGAAGAGACTAGTGAGGTACCCGGCGGATTCTTCGAAGACGATGAAGATGAAACGATCGCTCTCACCGGAGACGAATTAGATAATATTCTTAATACCGCAGAGTTTATTGAAGAAGCTGGCGAGCCTTCGGAATTCGAAGAAGAATCCGAGGAGTTTCTTGTCGAAGAACCACTGGCTGAGGAAACGGGCGAAGAAGAAGAAACTCCTATTATTACCGATATTACCCTAGAAGAAGTCGATCCTTTTGCGGGAAGTGAAGACGAAGTCAAGGCTATGGCTGAGTTGGACATCGACAAAGAACTCGAAGGAATCGATGATCTGGACGACGAAAGTCTTCAGGTTGAGGTTGATGAATCTGAGCTCGAAAAAATGTCAATCGAAATTCCGGACTCTTTTGAAGATCTAAGTCCATCAAACGAACTACCGACTACCGAAACAGAAGAGATAGATTTTGAAGAAGAAGTCGTCGATGAGGATATTCAGGAAGAAGTTCAGGAAGAAGACGATGAAATAGCGGTAGTCGAGTCTCCCAAAGTTGCTCCCGGCTCTGGGACTGAGCTGTCGACCTCCCTCAAGGATGAGATCAAATCGGTCTTGGCGTATATGGATAAACTGCTTGAAGCTCTCCCTGAAGAAAAAATCGAAGAGTTCGCCAGATCTGAACACTTTGAAGTCTACAAACGACTCTTTGAGGAGTTAGGACTGTAAGATGGGGCTCATGCATCGGGTCTTGGACTTCAAGACCCGTGGACCGATAGAAACCTTAGCACCTCGACAGGAGACAGCCCAACCACCTGAAGCTCAGAGCTATAATGACGGAGACCCTGAAGAAGTTCTGGTTCAGGTTCTTCAGGCGATACCAACCCTAGAAGAAGGGTTTTCAGGACTATATCAGAGTTTTCATCTGCTTCGCGACCTCTTGGCCTTTGACAAACTTGTCCTCATGGGCTTGACAAACTCTCGGGAATTGGTTTTTGAGCCCCTTATTAACTACGGTTTCGATCCAAGTTCACTTACGAAATTGAACCTTGGGTTACAAAATCAACAAAAGAGACGTTACACCGCCGCAGACGAAAGTGTATTACAGAAGCTGTCGAGTCGAGATCGGGAATTGGCGGAACACCCTTACTACCTCATCTATCTTGGATTATCAACTCCCTGGGGTGCACTCTTGGGCTCTGGTCCATTTACTCGCTTCCAGCGACAGGGCACCCCTGTCTTTGGCCCAGTGGCACAAATTATGGACACCCATATTCCCCGCTTTTTGCCGAAACATCCTGGAAGTACTGGGAGTATTCCGAAGGAACAGTTTTCTAAGGCCGTTACAGATCCTCAGTCAATCGGCATCCTCGAACTTAGTTTATTTTATAAGGTATTCCAAGAATCCTACCCGGATACTGTGGTAGCCAATTTTGGACCCCTTCTAAGAGGCTGGGTGGAAGGGTTTCTGCCCCCTTCGACCCTTTTTACCTGGATAGATGAGCAGCGGGGTGGCTTTTTTGTTCCAGAAATTGGGCCAGTGGTCTATGAAATCGTCATTCGGCAATTAGACGAATACCTGGCTCGATCGTTCCTTCTGGAAATACCTACTTCTCTTGGGGTAGTCGGAACCCTCGAACAACTTTTTTCCTCCTAGGAGGATAGAATATAGGGACCCTTTGGAAACACCTTCTTTCGTGAGTTTTACGTCCAGGGTACTTGCGAGCGTTTTTGCAAATGGTTGGATGTAGGTCATTTCGGTGCAATGGCCGAATAACACAAAAAATGAGATTCCAGAGGTCCTCTATAATGTTTCTGGTTAAGGGTCGAAGTTTTCACAGTCGATACAATCCCAAAAAAGAGGCCGAAAGGCAACTCGGTCTTTTCTTATCTACAAATCCCGGTGGAAGTCTTCTCTTTCTTTTCAATCCCGGCGAAAATCACCTGGCAGAAGTTGCGGCAGACCAGGGTTTGAGAAGTGTCTCTCTCTATATAAAGGGGTGGGGTTACCCCTATCGAGTACGTATTGGTCGTTGGGATCGAGAGTTTTCTGATACCGATTCGCTACTCAATTGGATCGACCCCCGACTCCCGTTGATACTTCTGTTGTCACCAAGGTTCTTTTTTCATCCCTCGTATTTATCAATTGACGTCGAGGAAGCACACCTATTTCGAGCATCGTTCTCGAAATTACTAGTAGCAAAAAAGCGCGAGCTTTTTACTAGCGGCTTTTTTTCCAATGCCTATAAGAGGAACTTCCTTAAAAACTTCATACTTCGGACAACAAATTCCACATCTTCGATATCTCGTTTTTTTCCTCCGGAAAAAGTACCGTGTATCGTTGCAAGTGGCCCGAGCTTAGAAAAGTACAAAGAAATGCTCAAGCGAGAACGACCCAAATTATTTTTAATAAGCCTGCCTTCCAGCGTATCCTTTCTCGAAGCTATTAACCTTGAACCGGACTGTATCGTAACGACAGATCCTGGCTATTGGGCAGGCTTGAGTCTCGATTTTCTACCGACTTCCTGGAACTGTCCCATTTTTGCATGCCCTACTAGCTGCTTGGGCACGGGAAAAAGGATAGCTGGAAACAGGACTGTGCTCTTTTCTCAGAATACGGCAATTGAAGAGGTTGCCCTGAGTTTGAAAGGACTTGACGAGATGGATCAGGTACCTGAACGAGGAACCGTTGCGGCAACCGCAATGGAGCTCGTTCTCTCCTTTACCGAAGGCTTCTGTCTGTTTATAGGATTTGATTTGGACGCTACTCAGCAGAGTTCTCACGTTCATCCTCATCCCTTCGATCCTTTCTTTCTCCAAGGGACCAATCGCTTCATACCCTTTGAGACCAGGCTCTACGAACGGGGAGTGAGGAGTCAAGAATCCCTGGAGCACTACAAAAATTGGTTTCGTCTCCACCGGAAATCGTGGGACGGAAGGGTCTTTTCCCTAGATTCTGGCAGTGCACTCGGGTGGCCAAAAACTCCAGTCTTACCTGCCCTTTCGCAAATACCTCTAGGAGAGCCAACACCACTCCCAAGCAGAATTGAAATGGGAAAAAGGTGTTCTTTTAGCGACTATCAAGCAGAGGCAAGAAGTTTTGAAGAAGATCCCCTGAATTGGATACTCACTTCAAAGGCTACAGGTTCCCCCCGGGTTGATGAATTCTTGATTCAAAATAATTTTTTTGAGCTCAAAAATTATCTTCTTGACCCTGAGAAGGGTGGATCATGGACACCAAGCCAAGCCCTCCTAGACTTTTCTACCTATTTTTCTCAGGAGTCCGCTGAATGACTCAGTGGTTTACCAACCGGTCTGGGTTAAAAATTCCGGGAGTACCGAGGGCAGAAAGTGGAAAGGCAATTCAGTGGCTCGTATCTCGCCACAACCCTCAAGAAGAGGCTCGGCGAATAGCAGCGGACTTGGGGCCTGGTGGTATTCGAATCGTTTTCGGTTGGGGTCTTGGATTTCTTCCCCTAGAACTTGCTCGGGTCTCATCCTTGGTTCTCGTTCTAGAGCCCAAAGAACTTAAAATTCCACTCCCCGACTTACCCAAAGGGGTAGAGGTTCATGTTCTAGATTCGAAAAAAGTAGATGAGGAGCTTGCTGCGATCTTTCGAACCTATACCTATAGTTTTCTTTTTTTCCCCCTCCAATACGTACCCCTTCCTGGATATCTCAGTGCCTTTCCCGACTTATCGGCCCAGGTACAAAAGGCCCTCCAGAACCATAACCTTGCGATAGGGCCCGACCTGGGGGTACAGAGCCGCTTCGGAAATCGCTGGCTGGAAAATACTTTGCGTAACCTGGAGTGGTGGTCCCCCACCCTGCCTTCACGCTCTCTTCTAGGCCCCGCCCGAGGGAACAAAAGAAGTATGGTGCTCGGCGCCGGGCCAAGCCTTGCCGAGGGTCTGGCACTTTTGGCATCCAACCCGGATACGTATTTTGTCGTTGCCGCCGATACGGTATTCCCCCTCCTGTGCTCACCACAGTTTCGAAATATTACAAAAATTTTTGTGTCGATTGACGCTCAATGGTACTCAAATTTGCATGGTATCGGTCTATCCAAAGCCCTTTCCGAATCGAATTGGATTCTTGATGGGGCTATCGATGCTGGTTTTATGAGAAATCTACCCCGGTCGTTTCCCCTTTTTGGTGGGCATCCAGTTAACGATGTGCTCGAAATGGCTGGACTCCCACGTACTTTGCGATTTCCGGGCTTTCGATCGGCGGGAGAAGGTGCTCTTTCCCTGGGTACCTTTCTTAGTCTTCAAGATCAGAGAAACCAATCCAGCGATCCAGAAGTCTACGGAATAGATGGCGGGTATCCGCAGTATCGGGCTTACGCCGGGGGTACTTATTTAGACCAATGGATCGGGAAAGAAATCCACCGAACCAAGACCCGTGACACCTTCGATTTCGAAATTATGGCCCGGGGAGACCGGATTAAGTTAGCCTATCATCGAGGAAGGTACGAACACCTGGACTATGGAAAATCCCATTTCTTCGATAGTTCACAGAAGTATCCCCTGGAGTTAGAAGAACAATTAGTTGTAGACTGGAAAGGTATGTCTAAAAGAGCAGGGCAGATTCTTTTGTCAGGATGGGAAAGCTCCCGAACATTTTTTGAGTACTTACACCGGGATCCGGTCAATAGTAGTCTCATTCCCGGAGCCTTATACCGATATAAGATTCGAGAGAACGAACAATCTCTCGAAGAATCCTTTGAGATCAACCGGAGCTTCATGGTATCTTGGTTGAAAGACTGGCTAAAAAGAAGGGGATTATGAAAACAAAGACTTTTTCGTTTATCACCGGGATATTTTTTGTCTTACTCCTGATTTTTCTCGTATCATACCTCCTCCTTTTACGAAATCAAAATGAAATCCATGCCCAGACCCAATTTTCAGAAATTACCAGAATCTACGAAACCATACCCTTTGAAAATAATGGCCAGGAGTTTTTTACCCTTTTAGAGACTGGATACCCTACTCTTCTGGGTTTTTTGGCCGTCCAAGAAGGAGTTCCCCAAATATTCTGGGGAAACGATAGTCTTTTGGTAGAAAGAGAAGATCAGGTTGTCCTCGTCGCTCCCGAGGTAACCCAGGAGTTATTTGTTCGTCAAATCGAGCTCGGTAACTCGACCTCGGCGGTCTTTCGAATGCTAGGAAAAGGTGAGTTTTTTCTTGTAAGCAGGGCTGGCCTCCTAGGAATTCTTGGGTTTTTTGTATTCAGTCTGTTTGGGTATTGGATTTTCCACTATAGATCTAGGGTCGATAAAAAACCTCAGGAAGTTGTTGATATCCCGGTACAGACTCAAGTCTCCTCCGCAGTTTCCGAACCCAAGCCTACCTTGGTCGTACAAGAGCCTAAGGATGCTAGTCCAGGCCCGGTCACCGAAGACGAACAGTTTAATACCACCCTCGTATACCCCTACGACGCCCTCGAAGATCGGTTGGCTGGAGAACTGCATCGGGCCGGAAGCAATCAAATGGATGCGTCCCTTGGACTTATTTCCAGTGACCTTTCCAACGAGCATGAATTTCAAGGCCTATTACGGGAACATTTTATCTACAAAGATGTACTTTTTAGAGAAAATGCCAAGAGCTGTTGGGTAATTCTTCCTCAGATTGATTTAGACTTGGGTATTGCCGAAATAGAACGATTTATGTCGATGATTCGCCGAAGATATGCCACCGGTGGGGATGGCAAAAACCCCCGAAAACCTCCGGTCTTTACTTGTGGTATTAGTTCCCGAAACGGAAGAATACTCGGGCCAGCCCGGCTTATCAAGGAAGCAAGACAGGCCCTTAAGAAAACAGGACCCGAGGCCGTGGTAGTGGGTTTTCGAACCAATTCTGAGCAGTACAGGAAATTCATTCTAAAGAAACAGGGTTAAAGAAACTTTCCAGCTTCCAACCGGGAATCGTACCTATCCGTTGAACCCCCTGGGTTTGAGTAGTGAAGACAAAGGTATTATTTGAATGGCTGTACAACGATCCCTCGAGGGTTTGATTTCCCACTCCTTGAACGGTTATGGAGCCCTGAGGGCTTCCGCTTGGAAGCTCGGTAGTTACTTCGGAGAACTCTAGACCCAGGAGGTCCCGCACCTTTTGCGACCCTCGGGTGTCGACTTCGTTTTCGGTGCCCCCGCTTTGCCATATCCTTTCTCCTCGCTGGTCGGTATCCGAAACCAGAGTGAGAGTTCCAAGGCTATCGATAGTGAGACTCACCGAAAGAACATCTTCGTAGGAAATAGAATCGGGCCAGAGTCTTAACTCTTGCCAATAGGGAGGAGCTTGATTCAAGAAGAATCCCAGGTCACCAGGTACCGCATAAAGTGTAGGCGCCCCTTCAACCCGTAAGTACAACTCGTTTCCCAAACTGGTCGGAAGTCCAAAGGCGAGTTTGACTCGTTTACCGTCGATACTTTGAAGTTCAACGTACCGGGCCGTGTCTTCCTGGAGCCCTAGATCGCTGAGTACGGAGGGGCTAGAGCCTGAGCTAACCCGTCGTAAACTCGTGAGATCGAAAATCCCTTGAAGAAAATCCTCCACTCGCGATTCCCGGGCCCGGAATGGGCTATTTTGCCCAAGACTTACCCACCATGCTTCCTCCAAACGGCGAAAAACAAGGGGGGTTGAGTTCGGATAAGACAAGGCAAACTCTTGGAAAGGGCCAAAATTCGTCGGGAGTAATTTTTCTTGATTATCGTTCGGTTGGGAGGAGGCCCTGGTGCCGAGAAGCCACAAAAAAAGGCTAAGTAGAAGAATTATCGACAAATAGACAATGAGTTTCTTTTGATCGTTATTTACCAGAACTACATTATTCACGCCCCACTCCTTCTGCCTAGCCAAACAAAAAGGCCTAGGAAAATAAACAAAGCCGGCCCAAGAACAATACCCAATATTCTTACAACCGAAGCCCAAAAGGCACGAAGTTCGGTCGAGTCCCCGATCTCTAACGAGGTATTTCTTGGCTGTTTTGATCGTATCAAAAGCAGATCGTCATCCCGAAGCAACCATTCGACTACATTTTGTAGAAAGATTAGATTATCGTCACTTTGATTAATTTGTAGTAAATCCGAGAAAACATCTTGGTCTCCAATAAAGACTGCTCGAACTTCTCCACTATTACCAAGAGTTCCTTCGTAGGATATACCCAAGACCGGGGGTTCATCGATTACCGGATCCCCGATGGGCAATGCTCGGGGGTCCAGGGTCAGAGGAGGCACCATAATCCGCGCGTTTTGACTGGCAGAAAATAAAGGACTAAAACCCTCAGGGTCCAGGAGTCCGTTGGAAGACACGACCAAAGGACTAGCCCAAAAGAGGTCGATTCCACCAATACGATTCATCGTGGGGTGTCCAAACTCCCCGGATAATCCAGACGCCCGGGGCCAAAGGTCGTAGGGTTCGAGAGACGAAACGAGCACCCTACCCTGGGCCTGTTGGATTGGTATCGGGCGATTTTGAGTGTCCAGGACCCATTCGGGAAGGAGTTCGACTCCCAGACTCGAAAGGAATTCGATACCCGGGGTCGATACACCTTCGATTGCCTCAAGACCTTGGGCAAGAATTACTCGATGATAGTCAAAAGCAAAAAGTGCAGACCTCCCTTGGCTCATATGATTTGAGATTCGTTCAAAATCCGATCCGGTCAACTCTCGTTGTCCAAAAATCAAGAGACCAGTGAGCCCCGGGGGAAAGTCTTCGCCGGGGGACAGTACCGACACCTCAGCCAAGGAATCGAGGGACGACAAAAGAACTTGAGAACTTTGGGCCAAGGAGCTATCACCAAAGAGAACCCCTATCCGCCGAAGGGCAGTATCGGTAGCTGTAAGGCCCTTAATTGCCCTTAGCACCTCGTACTCAAGGGACTGGGGATCGATTACCAGAGGCAAGGCCATAAAATCGTCTCGATAGGTAATAACCAGTCCGGTGTATACGGTCGTGATTCTCTGTTCGTTCTCCTCTACTACCTGATACTGTTGGGGAGCAATACCTAGATCTTCGGGAGTTTGAGTTCTATCGTTTTCGGGATTAATAACCCTAAAGGTTAAGAATTGAGGATTCGCCCTTGCCATTTCCTGGAGAAGGTCTCGAATGAGTTGAACCTCGGGAACCTCTTGTTCTAAACGGGCAGAAAGGTAGTAGCGCACCTCAATCGGGTCCGAGAGCTGCTCGATAATTTCGAGGGTTACCGGTGATAGGCTGTAGATTTTGTCCCGAGTGAGGTCGAATCGGCCATAGGCCCGTCCAGAAATCCCCAAGATCAAAACCCCAATAATGAGAGGGAGTAAGGTGAGTAAGAATCGAAGGCTCTTGGCGAGGTAAGTATTCATGAACTTACCTCCATCGCTCATGGACAAGCTGACGCCCATTCAAGAAGAGAAATGACCAGGTAAGAATCACAAAAAATACCAGATCCCGAGTATCTATAACTCCGCGAACAAAGCTTCCGTAGCGATAGGTGAATGAACCCTGGAGAAAAAACTGCGCTCCCGGGCCATTAAAACCAAGAGATAGAACTATTCGATCGAGAAGGGTAAAAAGTACAAGAACGCCAAGGGTCGATAGAAAGGCGGTCATCTGGTTTTGTGACCGACTGGACATATATTGCCCCAATGACAGCTCCGCGAGTCCAAGAAAAAAGCTCCCTAGATACTGGGTTATAATGACTCCCCGATCAAAGTCACCAAAGGGAAGGACCAAAATGACCGTAGGCACCGTACCCAACAACATCACCCCAAATACCATTACTAGGGCAAGAAACTTGGCCCCAACTAACTGCCACTCACCCACGGGAAGGGTAAGGAGAAGTTCATAGGTTCCTTGTTTTTTTTCTTCCGCCCAAATTCCCATGGTAAGAACAGGAATGAGAACGAGGAATACGAGGGGGAAAACATCGAAGTAAGCCCTAAAACTTGCACTATTTTGGGCAAAGAACTGATGAACTACAAAAAACCAGGTCCCCGTAAAGCCCAGAAAAAACGCCCCCCCAAAGTAGGTTTTTGAGGAAGTGAAATGAATAAGTAGTTCTTTCTTCAATAACGAGAGGGATATCATTGGGCCTTTTCTCCTCCAGATTTTGTAAGGGCCGAGAAAAGATCTTCGATCCCCGTTCCTTTACTTGAAAGCTCAAGCACAGTTTTCTTTCCTTTCCAAATCCACGGCGACAGGAGGGCGATAGCCTCTTGTTCCTCGAAATCTGCTGGAGCAGTCAGAAGGTATGTCGGAGTGCGGGGACTTTGTTGCTCGACCGTCCAAGAACCCCTCGTTTGGTGTAGGTAATGTTCCAGATCGGCTTTTATCTTCTTTGGTTCAATTTTGGTGTCGGGCAACAAAGAAAGCCGTATCACCGCCTTCCCTTGAAGTTGAGAAGCGATTGCCTCAGGAGTTCCTTGGGCTACCATGGAGCCTTCGGAAATAATCATTACCTGGGAACACAAGGCCTCGACCTCTTGAAGGATGTGGGTGGAAAAAAGAATAGTCGTCTCGCCAGCCATTTCTTTTATGAGTTTTCTAATTTCTAAAATTTGATTCGGATCCAACCCCGAGGTGGGTTCATCGAGGATGAGTAATTTTGGTTTATGAATGATTGCCTGGGCAAGACCCACCCGCTGTTTGTAGCCCTTCGAAAGATGGCCAATTTGCCGAGACAAAACGGAGGTTAGTCCCGTCAATTCTGCTGCTCGCATGACCGCAGACTTTAGGTCCTTTCCCGGCAACCGGACACCACCGAGGTACTCGAGATACTCTCGTACCCGCATTTCTTGATAAAGTGGCACGTTCTCGGGCAAATAGCCGATGAGCGCCTTGACACCCCGACTATTGAGTCTAAGGTCAAGTTCGCCTACTTTGATACTTCCCTTCTCTGGATAATGGAAGCCGGTTATAAGTTTCATTATTGTTGTCTTTCCCGCACCGTTTGGACCTAAAAGTCCGAGGAGTTCACCAGTTGGTAGGGAAAAACTCACATCTTGAATTCCTCGGGACGAACCGTAGTTTTTTGTGACCTGGGAAAAAGTAACCATGAACTACTCCTCGTAGGGTATAGGGCATGAAAAACGATCCTTTGTAAGGAAGGCCTGGGGAAATTCTTGTTGGGCTTCCTCTTGAAGAACCAGGAGTTCTCTATCGGTATACCTCGGTGAGTAGTGGAAGAGTCCCAGGTTTTTAACACCCCCAGCTTTACGGGCGAGAATTCCTGCCTGCCGGGCGGTCATATGTCGTTTTTCTTTTGCAGTCTGTTCTTGGGTGTCGTCAAACATCCCTTCACAGAAGAGGTAGTCTGAGTTTGCAACCTCGGTAGAAATATACTCCAAAGGCAGGGTATCGGTTACATAACTTACCTTGCGTCCCTTTCGGGGTTCACCCATTACCTGGGATGGTTGGACGACCCGACCATCGGATAATTGAACACTTTCTCCCTTCTGAAGAAGTCCCCAGAGTGGACCCCGTGGTACCTGAGCCTCTTCGGCCAACTCGGGATAAAAAAGTCCTGGGCGAGGAATTTCTTCGAAGGTATACCCTACACACACCCGGGTATGAACAAGGGGAAAGGATCGGACCCTGTAGCCCTCACCCTCGAACACCACCTGGACCCGGCTTGGGTCTTCAATTTCTTGAACGATTACCGGGTAGTTGATATGCATCTCTAGGGTTTTCCGCGAGGCCTCAACGTACTCCTTAAGTCTTGGGGGACCAATAAGGTACAGGGGCTCGGTCCGTTCAACTTGGCTAGAAAGCATGAGTATTCCCGGTAGTCCGGTAATATGATCTGCGTGGGTATGGCTAATGAAAATTGCGTGGATGCCTTTCCACTTTAGATTGAGCCGCCGCAAGGACACCTGGGTACCCTCGCCACAATCAAAAAGAAAAGAATTACCATCCCGACGGAGCAAGAGACTCGTCAGATGGCGATGAGGAAGGGGCATGGAACCTCCACACCCCAGAATAAACGCTTCCATGGTCATCGAATCGGATCTACCTCAGCATCGTAGTCAATATCCGGGCGGCCAAATCCGTGAATCCGTAAGAAGTCGTCGTGGTATCCTTCTACATCACCAAGTTCACCAATATTTGCACTGTTGACCTGGGTCCACAGTTTGTTCACTTTTGCCTGAACATCCTCACGAAGCTCCCAATCGTCGAGGCGAATTCTCCCTTGGTCATCGGTTGGAACTGTTTTTCCGGCATAAAGTCTCTGAGAAAAGAGGCGGTACATTTGCTCGATACACCCTTCGTGAATGCCTTCTTTCTTCATCACCTGAAAAAGAAGCGCGAGATACAAAGGTACGACTGGAATAACAGCGCTCGCCCGGGTAACCAGGGCTTTATTAACCGAGACAAATGCCTGGCCCTCGACCCGTTTTAGGAGGGCGGTAAGGCTGGCAGCGGTATGTTCCAGATCTTCTTTGGCCTTTCCAATAGTTCCGTCCCGGTAGACCGCTCGGGTTACCTCGGGTCCTATATATGAGTAGGCGACGGTTTTAGCTCCCGGCGCTAGTACACCCGCTTTGAGCAGAGCCTGGATCCAAAGTTTCCAATCTTCGCCCCCCATAACCTTTATCGTGTGTACTACCTCATCTTCACTAGCCGGTTCAATGCTAAATTCTTTGATTTCTCCGGTCTCGGGATTCATCGATTTTGCTTCGAAGGATTCACCAATTGGCTTGAGAACCGATTTATATTGAATTCCGGTTGCCGGATCGGTCCGAACAGGACTGGCCAAGCTGTAGACAACCAGGTCTACCTGACCTAAATCGGCCTTTAGTTTTGCTACTGTCTCGGCCTTGATTTCGTTTCCAAAGGCGTCACCATTGATGCTTTCGGCGTACAAACCATCGACTTTTGCTTGGGCTTCAAAAGCGATAGTGTTATACCATCCCATGGAAGCAGTACGTTTTTCCGAGGCTTCGCGCTCGAAGGCCACCCCTAGGGTTTGGGCCCCCGAACCATAGGCAACGCTAATCCGGCTTGCCAATCCATACCCCGTTGAAGAACCGATGATAAGAACCTTCTTGGGTCCATTGATGAGTTTTGGTTGTTTCTTAAGGTAGACTATTTGGTCTTGGACTTCTTTTTCGCACCCGACTGGGTGAGCGTTCATACAAATGTTACTGCGGATCATTGGTTTTATTACCACGATTCCCTCCTCGTTCGTTTTTTCTCCGGGGGCCTCTAAAAACCTTTGTTCCAAATAGGCCCGCGCTCTTAAGTCATTGCGGTGCAATGACCATCAAGGCCCGAAAACTAGATTGTAGAGGTTCCCTACCCAACTATATCGTATTTCTGAATGGGATTCAAGAATTCTGATCTGAGTGCTGAACAGGCCCAAACGTGGACCGAAAATCCCCATTCATGATACTGTTGTTCTATGACTATACCATCCTACCACTGGTCCTTAATAGCCCGGGCAGATAAAGACCGTATTCTTAGCCGATCAGAAACCGACATATCGTTGGTTCAGGAGTCGGTGGCTACCATTATTCGAGAGGTAAAAGAGTCCGGTGACCGGGCACTTCGAGAATTCACTGGCCGTTTTGATTCGGTCGATCTCGACAACATCCCCCTAAGGGCCAAGGATGAAGAATTCGACGAAGCCCGGCGGATTTTGGATCCGAAGGTCATGGCCGCCCTCGATTATGCTATAGAAAATGTCACCCGATTCCATGAGTCCCAGGTTCCCCGATCTATGGATTTTCACGAAATTCGTCCGGGCATTTTGGCCGGTGAGCGGGCAAGGGCTATAGATTCTGTTGGTCTGTACGTGCCCCGAGGAAGGGGGTCTTTTCCTTCTATGCTCTACATGCTGGCAATACCTGCCAAATTGGCCGGGGTAAAGACGATTGTGGTCCTTACTCCCCCGGGCCCGGGTGGATCACTCGACCCTGCATGCCTCTACGCTGCAGATAAAATTGGCGTACGCGATGTATTTCGAGTTGGTGGAGCCCAGGGTATCGCCGCCCTCGCCTACGGAACCGAGTCGATTCCCCGGGTTTTGAAGGTCGTAGGACCCGGGAGCCAGTATGTAACCGCTGCAAAACGACTTCTGGCTGGCCGTCTCGATCCCGGCCTTCCTGCAGGTCCTAGTGAGTCTATTCTTTGGGCCGACTGTACCGCAAATCCCCGGCAGATCTGTTTAGACCTGCTCATCGAAGCCGAGCATGGCGCCGACTCCTCTGCCCTCTTGGTCACCGACTGCGCGGAATTGGGAAAAAGGGTTCAGGAACTGCTGCCCGATATGATCCGCCAGACCCCCGAGCCCCGAAAGGAGTTCTTGACCCAGGTGTTCTCAGCCCAGGGGTATGGCGGAATAATTCTTACCGACTCGCCTCGGGCCTGTGGGGAAGTAATAAATACCTATGCCCCCGAACACCTTTCTATCCAAACCGCCTCACCTTGGGACTCCTTGGGGCTTGTCGCCCACGCGGGGGAAATTCTTTTGGGTTCATCTCTCCCCTTCTCGGCAGCCAACTATTTAACCGGGGCAAATGCGGTCTTACCTACCGGTGGGTACGCAAAAACCTGGTCCGGTGTCTCGGTGCGGGACTTTCTAACCTACTCCAGCGTAGTACAGGTAACCCCCGAGGGTTACAAGGGACTCAAGGATCACGTCATTGCCCTCTCCGAATACGAAGGGTTTCCTCGCCACGCTGCGGCCTTGAAAGACCGATAGGCCGGGTCGGCACACCATGGGTGTTGAAGAAGAATTTCGATGGATCGAAGGTTTTACTAATTTTGAACGTCGGCCAGTAGACTCGAGAGAGTATCGACTGGATCGAATGGAAAAACTTCTCGGGCTGTTCGAAAATCCCCACCGGGCTCTTCCAATGATTCACATCGCTGGATCCAAAGGCAAGGGATCGGTCGCAACCCTCTTGGCCCGGGGAATTGGTGCTCTTGGAAAGAAGGTTGGCCTGTATCGTTCTCCCCACATCGTTGACTATCGGGAACGAATTACCCTTGGGGGTGACTTTTTTCCCGAGGCTATCTATATCGAGAAAATTCAATATCTTCGAAATACCTTGGCAAGGACACCCAAGGCCTTCGAAGGAGAGCCGACTACCTTTGAACTCTTGACTCTCTTGGCTTTTCTCCTATTTCGGGATGAAAATTGTGACCTGGCGGTAATAGAAGTAGGGTTGGGCGGCCGTCTGGATGCGACAAATTTAGTAATCCCCGAAGCGAGCATAGTAACAACCCTCGAATTAGAGCATACCGATATCCTTGGCCCGACAATGACCCATATAGCCAAAGAAAAAGCCGGTATTATTAAATCCGGGGTTCCGGTGTTCTCGTTTCCTCAGAATCCCGAAGCTTTGATAGTTCTCGAAACGGTAAGTGCCGAGAAAGGTTGCCGGCTGACCTTTCCCCTGGGAAAAAATGCAGAACAATTCGGGGTGAATCACCTTTCGCAGGAAGTCTCTCTCACCTGGGAAGGTAGTACCACGAACTTTGAAGGAGAAACATGGGAATCGGTAGTGCCGGGAAAAATCCACCTGTTCAATACAATCTTTTCCGCCCGGATCCTCGATTTTCTCTTTGGTCCTTCGGAAAAATACCGATGGTTTCGAGCCCTCGCAGAATGCAGAATTCCCGGGCGAATGGAAGTCCGTTTTTTGCCCGATACTCGGGCACCTATCATCCTCGACGGAGCCCATACCGAAGAGTCAGCCAGATTATTAGTAGAAAATCTTAGATCCCTGACCCCGGGGGGATTCGTCTTGGTGCTGGGAATCGTAGAAGGAAAGAATTCCGAGGGTATTCTACGGACCCTAGGTTCAAGGGCCCGGGAAATCTGGATTACTACCCCAGGTACTTTTAAGGTCAGCAATCCCCCATCCCTCGCCGCTCGGGCCCAAGAGCTCTTTGTAGGTTCACCTGCAGTATACTTGGAGCTTGACACGATTCAAGCGATTGAAAAGGGCCTGCAAAGTCGTAAAGAAAAGGACTGCCCTCTCGTCATTTCCGGTTCCTTTTACCTTCTCGGTGAAGCATCACGGTGGCTATTGAAATGAGTATTCGAGCGGTCGAACTCACCAAGATCCTTGAGGAATTGCCCTTGACCGGTTCTCTCATTCAACAAGTTGTGCAACCGGACTATCCAAACCTCTTCTTCCAGTTACACCGACCAGGAGAAACTTTCTGGTTGAGAATTTGCCTCTCCCCTGGGCTGTCCAGGATTCACCAGACTTGGCAGGGGCCAAAAAAACCAAAAAAAACCCAGAGGTTTGCAGAGTTCCTTCGTTCTCGACTAAAAGGCGGAAAAATAGTTTCGGTTAAACAAGTGCTCGGAGACCGTATTGTGGAACTTACAGTTCATCGAGGAGAAGAAGTAACCCGATGCATCGTCCGCCTTTGGGGAGGAGCATCGAATTTTCTGGTGACCGACGAATCGTACCAGATCTTAGACACCCAATACCGCAGACCGGGAAAACTCGAGGTCTCTGGTGGAACTTTCTCTCTTCCCTCGGACCAAAATCCAACGGCAGTTTATGAGAAATTTCCTCTTAGGCAAGAACTACTCGAAACGACTGTGCCCATAAAAGAAAGAAATAGGAGTTTCAACTCCTGTCTCGATAGCTGGTACAGAAACAAAGAGCAGGAACAAGAGTATTCGGACCTCAAAGAGCGGGTCTTTCGTTTGCTCGGAGCCAGGGAGAATGCTCTGGAAGGTCGCCTTCGTGGCCTTCTCTCTAGAGAAGCAGAATACGATGAAGAAGAAAAACACCAGCTATGGGGCGAACTCCTCAAAAACCAGGCGAAAAATCTACCCCTTCGAGGAGAGGAGGTAGAGGTCGAGGACTGGTGGAATCCAGGAACCACGGTACATATACCCCTTGATCCCCGCCGAACGGTACAAGAAAACGCAGAACGATACTTTCACCTGGCTAAGCGGGCCCGAAATGGGCGGGAACGCATGAACGAAGAACGGGAAAATCTCCGACGTCAGCTTGAAGAAGTCCAATACAACCTCCTCGAAGTAGAAGAAAATTGTGACCTCCCTAGGCTTTCCGAAATGTATGCCCGGGTTTCCCAGAGGCTGAGTATTCCCACCGGAAAAGAAAATAAGACCGATACAGAAACCCCAGGACTTGTTTTTTCCAGCGGTGGCTTTACCTTCCTCGTTGGAAGAACGGCGAAAGAAAACGACTATCTCTTACGACGGGTTACCCGGGGGAACGATCTGTGGTTCCATACTCGGGACTATCCAGGCGGATACGTCTTTATTCGAACCCAAAAGGGGAAATCGATTCCCCTCGAGGTGCTTTTAGATGCTGGTACTTTGGCACTCTTCTATTCCAAAGCCCGAAACAATGGCTCGGCCGATCTTTACTATACCCAGGTCAAATATTTACGTCGCCCGAAGGACGGCAAACTAGGTTTGGTGCTCCCTACCCAGGAAAAAAACCTCTCTATTAAACTCGATAAGGGGCGAATTGACCGGCTTTTTTCCAGCGGTAGGAGTAATTCCTAGACTTGCAGATTCTTCGTACCTGACCAATACTTGTACCTATGGCCAACCTCGTACGGCATCCCCATTTTGAGGACATCTTCTACCCCTCGAACAAAAACGAACTTGCGGCCCTAATCGCCGGCCGGATGTCTGAGTGGACTACTGGGTATGAAACTCTTTGGTCCACACCTCCCCGGGGATTGTTGGTACCCCATGGCGGATATGAGTACTGTGGTGAACTCCTTGGTGGGGCTTTCGCCCAGCTTTCGGGCTTTCCTTCCCCCGAGAGGGTCGTTATTCTGTCACCCGAGCTCTCCCCCGGGGCCCCGGGAATAAAACTTCCTGTTTCAAGCGTCTTTGTAAGCCCTCTCGGAAAATCGCGGGTCGATCGAGAGTTCTGCGATTCCCTCACAACCTCTTCGATGAGCATATTCCTCGACGAGACCCCTCACCTCCAAGAATATACGATCGAGTATCTACTGCCTTTTCTTCATTTTCTCTACCAAGATATCCCCCTAGTACCGCTCCTCGTGCAACACGATAGCACGATAAGGATAGCTAAAACCCTAACCTCTGCCCTCGCTATTGCCCAGCAGGAAATTGGTGGGACTTCGCTCATCGTTGGGGTTTCCAATACTACTCGATTAGGAAAGCCTCAAGAAACCGAGGTCCTGGGGACAAAAATTCAACACTTTCTTTTACACTATTCGGGGGGATTTCCCGACTTAGATTCCGAGGAATATGACCTAGTCCCCTCGAGTTTTTGGAACTGGCTTGTGGTTTTGGATTTTCTACGATCCCTGGGTCGAAACGAGCTAAAAGTCCTTGGCTGCCAGACTTCTCCATTGTTAGAAGAAGACCGGGTAGTTCAATATTCCTGTTTTCGTGTAGACTGAAGCCGCCAAAAGGAGGCTTCGTTGGTCGCTACCCCTCTTTCGTCGATGCTCTTCAAGATTGAAGACAATGACGGTACCTACCTCGGTATTCATACGCCGATACCATCCCAGGGTCATGGGCTAAAAAATCTTTCGTTTACAACTACCAAAGAGGCTCTCATAATTTTTCCAGGTCGGATAGAGACCTGGAGGGCCGAACGGGTAATTGAACTTAACCATACCTTTCTCATCCTTGGCCCTTGGATCGAGGCTCGTCAGCTACTCCCTTGGACGTCGTTGGAGAGGAGTGAAAAAATTCGTCGTCTCATGACCCTTGCTCGTTGTTATTCCCAACTCGAAGACACTGTAGGTCCTCATTACGAAGGTCCTTTAGGGGGTTTCTCGTTATTCTTCCTGGAGAATGAGGGGGTATTAGTGCTTCCGGAACTCTGGAGCCGAACAATTCTTCATAACTTAAGTGATGTTGAGCAACAAGTATTTCGCTACCTCACCGAGCCACCGGCCATCGGGAAAAGCACGAAACCCAATTTTGCAGTCCGCTACGGTTACCTTCTTGGTTCTCTAGTGTACGAAACTCTGACCACAGAATTTCCCTTTCACCTCTCTTCTACCACGGTGGATGATCTTATGGAGATATCCCAACAAAAAAAAGCCCAGCTTTTTAAACCCATGGGCTTATACCTGGCGGGTTTGCCCTCCAATCTGGAAAAACTCATTGAAGCACTCCTCAAGAAGGGGACAAAAGACCATATTGCCCTTCTAGGTACCCTCGAGGCTGACTTGTCTCGTCCGTATTCTCCGGCATCTTCCGATCGGTCTCCCGAAAACGAACGATCGCGAAAAAAACTCGAGTCCCGATGGAAGCTTGCCAGTGGTTGGTTTCGATGGCGGGAAAAAGTTCGGAAAAATCGGAGTGCACTATTAGCGGGTCTTGTAGGAGCCATCTTTGTAATAAGCCTTGGAAATACGATTTTAACCCGGGTTCTGAGCCCCCCACCGTCGGTGGGGTGGGAACCCGAAACAGTAGTAGAAGAGTTCTACGCCGCTGCCACGAACCTCGACGCCGAACTTCTCGATCGTTTAGTCCTGGACGGAGCGGCGAAAGAATTTCGACAAATGGTAGTCCAGCTCTTTGCAACCGCCCGGGTACGTCAGGCCTACGAAATGCGCGACCCTGTACTAACCCCCGAGGAGTGGGAGGCTCAAGGTCGATCGGGTCTCGAAGACTCGATTATAGTCTTCGGCATTGAGAATCTTCAGATCCTGGAAATAAATCCCCAGGGTGAAGAACTGGAGGTCCGGGTCCAATACGATTTTTACGTTCCAGATTTTCCCGAAGATGGTCCAGGAGAGGGTATGGAAGCCACACCCCCCGGTCCTGGGGTAGAAATTAGCCGGGTACGTGAAGTCCTCACCCTTCGACGATCTCGGGATGCCTGGTTAATTTCGTCAATCCTTCCGGACTAAAGATTCAATAAATAAAGGGGGAGGCCGATAACTAAGCCTCCTATTCCCCCTAAAAAAAGTCCCAAACTTGTCCCGTTCACCGAATCCGACGGAATACCCAGAAAGGTCTCACCCCAGAGCAGTACAACACCAGAACTTACCGCCGAAAAAGCGCCGAGGCCGGTGAAAATTGTGCCCAGGGTACGGGCAGAATTTCTTACATACACTTGAGCACCGCGCTGGGGGAGAATCCTCGTCGCCCCAACGGGACTCAGGACCGGTATCGAGTCGGCAAGGCTCGGTTCGGGCAATCTGAGTGCGTCGATCTGGGCTTGGACTTCCTCCGCGGTTACCTCGCCGGTTCTCAAACTCTGTTGAGCCTTTTCGATAAGAGCCTCGCTGCGGGATTCAAGTATTTTAATCTTGAGCGCCGGATACCGAGTATCGAGCTCATCGGTCGAAAGGGGTACAATAGTAATCGGGTTATCGTTCCAAAAAGTCTGAACATCGGGGGAAACCGGGACTTGCTCGGGAGCGAGGATTTCTTCATCGGACCGGACAACCTGGTCTCTCACCTGAACCATCTGATTTGGGCCAAGGAGTACGGGTGTACTTTCTACAATCTCGACCGTTTGTTCCGCCGGAGGAGCCTGCGTCCCGGAACTATCGAGAGGCTGGGAGAGACTCTCACCTACCCGTCTTGTAAGGGCGGTAACTTCGACCGATCCTGCAAAAGCATATACTTGGGTCACTGGTTCGCCGGAGTTACCTCGGGGAATAGTATAGTCGAAACCAAAATCGGTACCACGAACTCCTGCTACCGCCGAACGTCCTCGAATCTCAAAGGGAGCTTGTGCAACCCGGTCCACTTGAGCCCTGACTCGTCCATAGATGAGTTCCATTGACGAACCTTGTACTCCTCCCAGACTTCGGATTTGAAAGCTGGTGTTCTCGGCAATTTTTAGAATATTTCGCCCCGGTAGTAGTTGTAGTTCCAGAAAGGTTCCCCCTTCGGTCTGAATCATGTCCCCTTCAAAAAGGGGAGTTCCTAAGACATCAGACGTATCGGGGCTAAAGGTAAGGATGTCCCCCTCACGAAAAATAGTGAAACCACACCCCTCAGCGTACAAAATTACTCCAAAAGTACCATCACTGGTTTGGCCGTAGAGGGAGGTCGTTAGGAGAATCAAAAAAATGCTGGTTACTGCGAACCGATTTCGTAGGGTCATAGGTTCTCCTCATCTTCTCTACATACTAACCCAAATCGAAGGTGGATTCAATCAAACGGCGGTCAAAGAACGATTCGGATTGCACACTTCGTTTCCCTTCGGTATATTTTCGACGATGGAATACGGCGACGCGAAACTTACGATTAGTCCTCCCTTGGGCGACATCCAAGATATCATCCAAAAACCGTCTAATAGAGAAAAAAAGTACACCCTACACTTCAACCAAAATGAGGAGTTTTTCATTCAGTTTTCTGAACCCCTCACCGTTTCTAGCCTACCTATACACCATCCTTTTCATCGAAAAGAACCGACAGAAGCTTATCGCCAGGGGATTAGGAGAGTTATTGAGGAGTTTCACCATCTAGCTGGGCCCATTACCGAGGGACTTACCTACTACTTTGACCCCCGAGACCACCTACGACCGGCATTCTACAAGTTATACCGGGCGGGTGAACAACACTACGTCTATCTGTTGAGGATCGACCTTACCTATCACCCCTCCCGCCACCAAGTCCTTGAGGCAGGTACCAATGACCTCAGCCCGACCTACCAGACCGACCGCCTCATTGTGGAGTCTGATTTCATCCCCTTAGAGTCGATTGAGGTGAAAGAAGACAAAACCCGAATCCTTTCCGTGAGTCAAACGGTATCGGAAACTTGGATTGGCGAAACTGGAAGGGGGTATTTTGTTCAAGGAATTTGGCTGGACCGAGAATTGACAAAGTTTTTCTCAAAGCTATTTATCCCAAAGGGAAAACGACTCTATCCCTACTACCCCTTTACCTGCAAATACCGGGCGGTTTGCCATTCGGTTGCCTTCCTGGACAGTGAGGGACGAAAAAAGTTCTTATCGGTTGTTCATCGGGGGCGAGAATTTCTCATGGCCCACAGCCGAAAAATAGAAGCCGAGTTAAAAAGCTCCGAATTTTCCGAAGACCTTCCCCTATATCGGGAACTCTACGATAAAGTACCAGCCCAATGGCGGCAACCTTTCGAGGAGATCCAGGTTCGACTATATTTGAATGACAACGATATGAGAGAATACGAGATTTCCTATGAACCTGCGTGACCTTTCGGGAATGAAGGTCACCATTATGGGTCTGGGGCTCCATGGAGGAGGTATTGAGTCCGCTCGTTTTTTTGCGAAAGCCGGTGCGCGGGTACTCGTGACCGATCTTCGTAAGTCCGAAATATTGAAACCCTCAATCGATGCGCTGGGGGATTTTGCTATCGATTTTGTCCTCGGTGAACATCGAATTGACGACTTTGCCACGGCAGACTTGGTGATAAAAAATCCCGCCGTAAAACGAAACAACCCATTTTTGCAGGCTGCAAAGGCCGTACACACCGACATTTCGGTCTTTCTATCGTTGTATAAGGGTCCTGTTTTGGGTATAACCGGAACCAAGGGTAAATCTTCCACCTCTTCGGCCCTGGCCCACGGGCTAAGGACAGTTATCCCCTCGACCCGGCTGGGGGGAAACATAACCGTAAGTCCTCTTGGTTTTTTGACCGAGATAGAGAAAACGCCGAACACCCCGGTGGTTCTTGAGCTTTCGAGTTTTCAGCTCGGCGATCTTTTGATGAGTGCAACGAATCTTTCCCTGCAGTTTTCCGCAATAACGAATATCCATCGAGATCACCAAGACTACTACGGTGAGATGGAGGCTTACGTCCAGGACAAAGAACGCATATTTCTCCAACAACGGCCAGAAACGTGGGCGTGTTTTTTTGCCGACCAAGGGGAATGGACGAACCGCTTTTTGAGCAGGCTTCCTCGGGGCGTTCAGGGAATGGTGGTTGGATCAAAATGGGAAGCGGTACAGAATTATCCTGGATCCCTCGGTCGACTCTGGTTGGATGAAGGTCGGGGGTTGTATCGGGCTCCCTATTCCGAAGGAGCACCGATCGAACTCGTCCCCTCCGAGGTCCAAGTTCCCGGCGATCATCAGAAGATTAATTTAGGTGTGGCTGCCATAGGTATGCTCCAGCAGGGAATTGATGGGGAGAGTATTCGCCAGGGCCTTTGCTCCTTTGGGGGCATCCCCCATCGATTAGAATTTGTGGGTACTTTAGACGGGGTGAGGGTGTATAATGATTCTGCGGCTACTATTCCTGAGGCCGTTGTCGCCGCAACAACAAGTTTTTCCGGGCCTATTCACCTTATTTGTGGGGGCACCGACAAGGATCTGGATTTTCGGGCCCTCGGTAGCCTCACGAATCGGTGTTCCTCGATTTCGGTTCTGGGGGGAACAGCCTCGGGCAAAATCATGCAAACCTTCCGGGAAGCTGGTTTTGGCCCAGATAGACTTGAGGGACCGTTCGAAACCCTCGAAGAGTGTTTGGATCGTGGAATGAATGCAGCGTCCCAATCTCCAGAAAATGAACGTACTCTGGTTTTCAGTCCTGGATGTGCAAGTTTTGGTAAGTTTCTCAACGAGTTTGATCGGGGGAACAAGTTCAGGGCACTGGTTCAAAATAGACTGCAAGGGCTTTAAATAGTGCCTTCCCCACGGTTTAGAGCACTAGACATTCACAAGGAGGATCTATGGCGTGGTATACGGATGATTTTTTGAAAGCTCTACCCAAAACTGACCTTCATGTTCACTTGGATGGGAGTTTACGCCTCCAGACCCTCATCGATCTCGCCCATCAAAAACGGGTCAGCCTCCCTTCGTATACCCTCGAAGGACTCAATGAACTGGTTTTTAAACCCCACTACAAAAACCTCGAAGAATACCTCCAAGGGTTCGCTTATACGACGGCAGTCATGCAAGACTTTGAAAGCCTCGAGCGAGTAGCCTACGAATTGGCCTTAGATAATGCTGCTGAAGGGGTCAAATATTTAGAAGTGCGATTTGCTCCTCAGCTCCATATGTCGAGTACCCTCGATTTTGGTCAAGTTATGGAAGCGGTTGATAAGGGACTTCGTCGGGGAAAAAGCGAAATCAACCAGAATCTAGATCCCCAGGACCCAGAGTTTGAGTTTGGAATAATTGTGTGTGCTATGCGCTACTTCAACCAACATTTTTCCGAGTATTACCGAGATTTTACAAGGGCCCACCGGTTTTCCACTGAGAAGGAAGTAATTCGTTACGCTTCCTTAGAATTGGCGAAGGCCGCAGTAACCTTGAGTAAAACCTCTAATATTCAGCTGGTTGCATTCGACCTGGCCGGCAGTGAATACGGCTACCCAGCGAGTGCTCACGAAGACAGCTACGACCTCATTCATAAATCATTTCTTAAGAAAACAGTTCACGCCGGAGAAGCCTACGGGGCAGAAAGTATTTTTCAGGCCGTAACCGACCTTCATGCGGACAGAATTGGCCACGGACTCCACCTCTTCGATGAAAGTTCGGTGAAAAGTCCCCAGGTAACGAATAAGGAAACGTATATTCGGGGCCTTGTAGATTATATCGCCGATCGTCGCACGACCCTTGAGGTGTGTTTAACTAGCAATCTACAAACCGTTCCGGCTATTCGAGGCTCCATTCAAAACCATTCCTTGGGACGGATGTTAGAGAACAATCTCTCTATCACCCTCTGTACCGATAACCGACTAGTCAGTCATACGACGGTTACAGATGAACTCAAACTCGCCTTGGATACCTTTGCTATAGGCCCTAAAGAATTAAGAAATATTATTGTATATGGGTTCAAAAGAAGTTTTTACTTCCATCCTTATCCCGAAAAACGAAAGTGGGTGCGAAAGGTTATCGATATGTACGATCGAGTAGCCAAGGAGCACGATGTTAGGTCTTGAGTTCACTCAACATGAGGGTATAGGGCCGAGCTTCGACCCGGTCTCGAGGAATACCCAGGGTATCGAGGACCTGGAATAACCGTAGCTCGGTAGCATCGATAAAACTTGGGTCCTTCAGTTCATGATCCGATTGGAATATTGCTTCTATTTCGACAAAAAATCCTAGTCCGGTGACTTCGCTGAGCTCGAGCAGTAAATCCCTTAGCCGATAGGCCTTCCCCCGTTTTCGTTTTTCGATTCTAGGTCGAGCCCCAATTCGGCTTACAAAAACCTTGAACATTTCCGGGTCACTGACGGTAAACTCCCCTTCTCTGTTCATTTCCAGGCCTTCTTTGCGTTTTTTGTCCTTGAAGGTTACCAGGGCTTTATCGCCATCGATTCTTAGACGAAAATCCTTTACTCCATCGCCGACCTCTCCTGACTTTTCGGGAATTTCGTAGTACTGATCAACTTTTTGATAGGCTCTTATTGGTCGAGCACCCAAAGAGAGGATTCGTTTCTCGATTTCAACGGGATCATCTACATGGGCCTTAATTTCTATTTCCCAGTTCATTCGAAAACCACTGTTTTATTGCCATGGGGTAGTACCCGGTGTTCCAGGTGGAGCTTGACCGCCTTACTGAGAACTATTTTTTCCAGGTTACGACCCTTTATCACCAGGGTGCGAACCGAATCTCTATGGCTTATACGGGTTACGTCTTGCTCAATGATTGGCCCTTGGTCGAGTTCCTGGGTTACATAGTGACTGGTTGCACCGATGATTTTGACCCCTCGAGCGTAGGCCTGATGGTAGGGCTTAGCCCCAATAAATGCGGGAAGAAAGCTGTGGTGGATATTGATAATAGTGTTCGGAAACTCTTCGATAAACCGAGGAGACAGAATTTGCATGTACCGGGCGAGGACTACCAAATCAATTTGGTGTTCCTTCAACAAAGCAATTTGTTGGTTCTCTACTTCGTCTTTTGTCTCTTTTGTCATAGGGGTGTAATGAAAGGGTAAACCGAATGAGTCGGCAATTTCTTTCATTTGAGGATGATTACCAATGATGAGACAGATTTCGGCGTGGGTCTCGCCCTCTCGGTTTCGAAGGATGAGGTCATAGAGGCAATGATCGTATTGACTTACAAAAATTGCCAATCGGGTCAGGGTATTCGAAAACTGAATTTTAAAGTTCATTCCAAACTTGAGGGCTATTGGTTCAAAAGCCTGGGCAATTTTCTCCTGGGGGATTTTGAATTTTGAGAGTTCCCACTCTACCCGCATAAAAAATGTATGAGTCTGCACGTCCGAGTGTTGGTTAGAATCAAGGATATTTCCCCCGTAGGTGAATATAAAGTGGCTTACATCACTGACAATGCCTTGGGTATCGAGGCACGACAAAAGCAGTATAGCGGTGTCCGGAGACTTGGTTTGCATGACCACTCCTAGGCGAAGGTTATGGGAGAAATAGGTAGCCGGCCCAGAAAAAGGCCGGTTCCATTGGATATTACGATTTCTTTCCTTGATTCGCCACGGCATTCATTGCCGCAGCAATAGCTTCTTGATCTCCAAGGTAATAGTGCTTTAAGGGTTTTAGGTTTTTGTCGAGCTCGTACACCAAGGGGGTACCGGTCGGAATATTTAGTTTGAGAATTTCGTCTTCACTCATGTTATCTAAATACTTAACCAGGGCTCGAAGACTATTTCCGTGGGCGGCGATTACGACCTTTTTACCCGAGCGAATAACCGGTGCGATCTCGTCGTGCCAGAGGGGCAAAAAGCGGTCGACCGTATCCTTGAGACACTCGGTCAAGGGTAGGTCTTTCTTATCTACATTGGAGTATCGAGGATCGTTTCCCGGATAGCGGGGATCATCGACTGTGAGGGCCGGTGGTGGTACATCGTAGCTTCGACGCCAGATAGTTACCTGTTCTTCTCCGTGTTTTTCTGCGGTTTCTGCTTTGTTCAATCCCTGGAGTGCACCGTAGTGCCGCTCATTCAGACGCCAGTCTTTGACAACCGGTATCCACAACAGGTCCATTTCTTCTAATACAATGTTTAGGGTCTTGATCGCTCTTTTTAAGAGGGAATTATAGGCAATATCAAAGGTAAAACCTTCGCTTTTGAGTAGTTTACCCCCTGAACGAGCTTCTTCTACTCCTTTTTCCGAGAGGTCTACATCTGTCCATCCTGTAAAACGATTTTCCCGGTTCCAGTCGCTTTCGCCATGTCGAATTACTACCAGTTTATACATGATCTCTCCTTTCGGATACACTATATCAAAATCCTTACCCTTGGGCTACACAGAGGTTTTCCAAAATCTCCCAGGCCATGAGGGCACACTTCTGTCTCATTGGATATCGACGCAGGTCATTGTAGTAGGAAAACTCCTGGGGTAAGTTCGATTCTACAGGCTGGTCCGGTTCGGCCAGTAGAAAACGGATAAACGATTGGGATAGGGATACTACTTGGGCACACGTAAGTCCGCGGGCGAGCCGACAGGCTAACTCGGCACTGGACTGGGAGAGGCTACACCCCTCCCCTGCAAATTGCAGTTCCTCTACTATCCCCTGGGAATTTACCCGCAGGTAGAGGGTAACCGAGTCCCCACAGGAGCGATTGATTTCGGTCGATGAACGGTTGTAGTCCTCAAGCACTCCGCGATAGCGAGGATTTCGATACATTTCCATGAGTGAGCTCATAGGTTCCTACCCGAAGATTTCCTTCGCCCGTTCAATACCTTCAAAGAGGGTGTCAATATCTTTTTCGGTGTTATAGAAATACATGCTCGCTCGTACAGCCCCCCCGCCAACCCTGAGATGTTCCATTAAAGGTTGGGCACAATGAACACCGGTTCGAACGGCAATCCCCTGGCTGTCTAGTAGGGTACCCAGATCGTGGCTGTGAACCCCCTCGACATTAAAACTCATAATTGCACCCTGGATTTCGGGATTCTTTGGCCCCAGAACCTTCATCCATGGCCGCTTGGAGGCCATTTCTAAACCGTAGGTCAAGAGCCGTTTCTCTTGGTCTCGAATAGTATCCATACGAATATTCGACAGATAATCGAGGGCCGCACCAAAACCAAGTACTTCGGCTATGGGTGGAGTTCCTGCTTCAAATTTTTCGGGCAGGGGGTGGTAGGTTGAGGCAAAATCGCTGACCTTAAGAATCATGTTTCCGCCGTAGAGGAAGGGCTCCATGGTCTCGAGAATTTCGGTCCGCCCATACAAAACCCCGAGACCCGTGGGTCCCAACATTTTATGGGCGCTAAAATACAGAAAATCGCATCCAAGTTCTTCAACGTTAACCCCATGGTGACTAACATACTGGGCACCGTCGACGATCGTAAGAGCCCCGACTTCTTTGGCCCGTTGAATCATTTCTTTGATTGGGGGCATGAAGCCTGTAACGTTTGACATAGCAGAAAAGACCGCTATCTTGGTCCGCGGGGTCAGACGAGAGGCAAAGTCGTCCAGGGTGAAAGTCCCTTGGGGACTAATAGGAACTGTTTTCAAGATTGCCCCGGTCTTTTCGCACACCGGGTGCCAGGGAACCAGGGTGGAGTGGTGTTCGGTCTCGGTGGTTAGAATTTCCTCCCCAGATCTGAGCTTGGCTCGTCCGTAGCTGTAGGCGAGTAAATTGGAAGCTTCGGTAGTACTCTTGGTAAAAATAACATGTCCCAGGGGGGATTTTCCGGGACTATGGGGAAGGAGACCAAGAAACTTTTCGGTCTTTTTCCTTACTTCTTCGTATTCTCGGGTCGCTCTTTCGCTAAACTCGTAAACACCTCGGTGGACGTTAACACCGTATTCTAGGTAGTAACGGCTCATAGCCTGAACGACTTGTTCGGGGGTTAGGCTTGTTGCAGCGCTATCGAGGTAGGTAAAGGGTTTTCCCCTCATGGTCGACGATAAGATTGGAAAATCTTCCAAAATTGCAGTCCGGTTCATACTCATGGGCTAGAGTATACCAAGGATCGCGATGGGTGGGCAATAAAACCCCAGCCTACACTGGGGTTTTATTATTTCCTTACAAGAAAATACTTTACTTAGCAGCCTTATAAAGATCTGCCACCTTCTCCCAATGTACCACGTGGAAGAAATTTTCGACGTACTCGGGGCGCCGATTTTGATATTTGAGGTAGTAGGCGTGTTCCCATACATCAAGGCCCAAGATAGGTGTTTTGCCTTCGGTGAGGGGATTGTCTTGGTTGGCGGTAGATACTACTTCAAGTTTACCACCGTTAACGACTAACCAGGCCCAGCCGGATCCAAAACGATTGGCTGCAGCGTTAGAAAATTGGGTAACAAACTCTTGGAATGAACCGAAGGTGGCCTTAATATCGTCGGCCAAGGCACCGGTTGGCTCGCCGCCACCGCCCTTACCTTTTGGAGCAAGCAACTGCCAGAACATGGAATGGTTCAAATGACCACCGCCGTTGTTCTGAACAGCTCCCTTTATGTTTGCGGGAAGGGTTCCTAATTTCTTAATGATGTCTTCGATGGTCCAGTTTGCATACTCTGTACCTTCAACCGCTGCGTTTAACTTTGTGGTGTACCCTGTGTGGTGCTTATCATGATGAACCTGCATGGTTGTGGTGTCGATGTGGGGCTCGAGGGCATCGTAGCCGTAAGGTAAGTCGGGTGTCGTAAAAGCCATATGTTTCTCCTTTACGACTAAAGTACTCATGTTTAGACCAATCGTCCAGGAATCAGAGGGATTTTTTTACCCCTTCCCTGGTCCATCCCTCCCGCACCCCTTGTAATGCCCATTTGCCGAAATCCTTCGGCCAGTCGCCAATAAACGAAAGTCCAATGAGTCTCTCATTCCGAAATCTTGCCCAAAAATCGAGGCCAGCGTTGGACCACATTTCGAAAACATCCCCCTTGTCGACCTCGGGACTCTGGTGAATAATGCCCGAGGAAAAGACTCTCTGGCCGAAAAACTCTGCCTTAGTACGAAAAATTTGGGGCGTAAAGGGAGTAGACTCTCCCCAGATTCTCTTCGCGGCATACTCTCCTTGTTCTTCCGCCTGATGCCACAAGTGAGAAATACTTCCATCTTCGTGCTCGGCACAATCCCCAACGGCGTAAACATGCTCTACCGAAGTTTCGAGAAAGGAATTTACCTTTATGCCCGCACCAACGTGGAGACCCGAGCTCTGGGCAAGAAGAGTTTGGGGCTGGACCCCGAGCGCCGATAGGACCAGAGAATCCGGATCGAGATTAGGAGAAGTGACTCCGAAAGAAATATCGACACCGTGGTCGGCCAAAAGTCCAAGGAGTCGGTTACCGAGGGGATTCGGAAGTTCCCTGGCCATTGGATACCTCCCCCGGCAGGTGATCGTAACCTTGTGACCCCTCCGGGTAATTTGTTCGGCTAATTCCACCCCAAGAACTCCGGAACCAAAAACTCGAACCTGCCGGGAAGTGCCGTCCAGGGTCCGTTGGAGGTTGAGAAAGTCTTCTTCAAAATAGTAGCCCGGATCGACGAGAGGAATCGAACCAAGAGCAAGAACTAACGACGAATAGGCCAGCATTTCGCTCGAACTTTTGGGGTCGGCAGGCGATTGTCGATAGAAAATTTTTTTCTTGACCGAGTCGATTTTCTCAACCCGAACCGGAGAAAGATACTCGATATCCAGGGAGATCAGTTCATCGCTACCAATCATGGCAAATTCTCCCCGGTCTAAAGGTCGGTAAAGATTTTTCGAAAGTTGAGTTCGCTTATAGGGTAAACCGGGCTCCCCACCCAACCATACGATTCTTTCGGTCGAGCCAAGCTGTCGCAAGGTCTTAGCCGTGCTTAACCCCGCAATTCCCGCTCCAACTATCACCGTTGTACCACCCATTTTCGATGCCATCATTCTCCTTGATCCCCTCTAGGGCCTAGGCTATACTAATGGATGGAAGGAAGCAACCATGACCAACACAAGCGTAACTTACATGGGAATCCCCCTGCGGAATCCGGTAATTGTTTCAAGTTCATCCCTCACAGGTACTCTAGAAGGGGTAAAAAAAGCGGCGAGCGCCGGAGCCGGAGCCGTAGTACTCAAAAGTCTTTTTGAAGAACAAATTGATGCAGATCTCAGCGTTCAAACTGCCGACGCCGACACCCTAAGCCACCCCGAGGCCAGCGAATACCTTTCAGGGCTCGGTATGCAACTGGGTCCAAATGCCTATTTGGACCTTATAAGTCAAGCAAAAAAAGAAGCCCAAATACCGGTAATTGCCAGTATCAACTGCGTAAGTACCCGATGGTGGGGTGAATATGCGACCCAACTTTCGAAATCGGGGGCCGACGGCCTGGAAGTCAATGTTTCATATTTGCCTCGTACCCTCGCAGATACGGGTCTTTCGGTCGAGCGTCATACCTTGGCAATCGTGGAAAAGGTAGCCCAAAACCTGTCAATTCCGTTTTCGGTGAAGATTGGGCCAAATTTTAGTGCCATACCCCACCTGGCCGGGGAAATTCGCAAAGCTGGGGCGAAAGCCCTTGTCTTGTTCAATCGATTTTACCAACTGGATGTCGATATAGAAAATATGAGCCTTACCGCGGGGGTGCAGTTTTCAAATCCCCAAGAATACAATAACTCTTTGCGGTGGATTAGTTTTCTCTACGGTACCGCAGGCATCGAACTGGCCGCCTCGACGGGGGTCCACGATGGAGAAACCTTGGTGAAGATGTTGCTATCCGGGGCAAATGTGGTACAGGTCTGCTCGACAGTGTACAAACACGGATACCCAATCATTGGAAAGATGGTTCAGACCCTCACCGACTGGATGGAAGCCCATAGTTACCGGTCGACCGACGAATTAATTGGGCTACTTTGCCGGGAAAAAAGTGACAATCCCCAGCAATACGATCGTCTTCAATACATTAAAGCTCTCACATCTATACATTAGGACTCGGGAGCCTCTGGGAACTAGGGCATTTGGGAAAATTACCCAAAGGAACAACAATGGCAACAACGAAAAGAGCTCTTTCAATTGGTGGTAAGGCCCTGGGGCCCTACTCTTCGGCGGTGGCCCATTCTTCAATGGTTTTTGTATCTGGCCAACTGCCCATGGACCCGTCGACCGGAGACATTGCAAAAGTCCCGCTGGGAGAAAAGTGCAAACTGGTTCTCGAAGCAATAAAGGGTCTCTTGGCTCTCGAGGGCCTGGGACTAGAGCATGTCGTGAAAACCACCGTATTTCTCACGGATCTGGGGGATTTTGCAGAAATGAACCAGGCTTACGAAGGCTACTTTTCGGCTCCCTACCCGGCACGCTCGACAATTCAGGTCGCAGCTTTGCCCAAGGGTTCGCCAATCGAAATCGAAGCTATTGCAATGCGAGACTAATCCGGTACCTATTCAAGCCCCAGGGGTTGAGGAATGCCGAAGAATTCTCGGACAAAGAGGACCAAACGATCCCATTCTAAACCTATCCCCCTACTCTCGCCGATACTCCGGGGAATCCTCAAGGGAATTGTCCCGAGGACGACCCCTTGGGAATTGGCTATTTCTTGATACCCCAGGATGCCACCTTGGGTCAGGGGGGCTTGAAGTTCCGAGGGTAGCGTCCTTCGAATCTCGATTTGGCTCAAATTTATTGGTAGGGGAAGCCTGACCTGTTGCTCTTCAAGAAAGAGGGATTTTTGTTCTCCTTTCCACAGGCGTATCTCCTGGCTTCCCGGTAGGGTAAGGGTTCGGGGTACAAAATTCTGAAAACCAAAATCCAAGAGCTTTTGGGCGTCCACTTGCCGAATGAGGCTTCCCTCGATCGGTGTAGGTGCCTGGACTCCTAAAACGAGGCCGACCAACCGAAATCCATCTCGTTCCGCAGTAAAGGCAAGGTTGTACCCCGACTCTTCGATGTATCCGGTCTTGAGTCCGTCTGCTCCCTCGTAGCTTCCTACCAGGCCGTTTCGATTAGGTTGGGTCACCCCTAAGAAGCGGCTCGTAGCACCGAGGGTCAGGTTTTCTCGTCGGGGATAGGTGAAGTTCAACGCCGAATGATAAAGCCCCAGGGACTCGGGCCATCGGTGCAGGTAGTATCCCAAGAACCGGGCAAAATCTCGGGCAGTGGTCAGGTTATACTGGCTGTAACCCGAGGGTTCTTCGAAATAGGTGTTTTGTAGGCCTAACCGCCCAGCTTCTTGATTCATTTGATCTACAAAGCGGGCAACCGATCCACTGGCAACCTCGGCTGCGGCAATTGCAGCGTCGTTCCCCGAGCTCACCGCCAGACCCAAGAGTAGGTCCCGCAGAGTTGTACGGTGCCCAGCCTCCAGAAACATCAGGCTCGAACGGGGCGGTGCATTCACCGCATAGGCTGCTTCGGAGTACTGTACCTCGTCATCTAGCCCGAGACCCTGTTCTTCCGCACTCGATCGCAAAAGATGAAGGGTCATAAGTTTCGTGAGAGACGCCGGGGGTATCGGTTCATCGATATTCTTTTCGTAAAGAACGATGCCACTTTCGTGGTCGTAGAGGATACCAATAGGACCCTGGATTTCGGGAAGCCCAGGAACTCTCGGGAAAAATTCTGGAGCCCACTTGAATTCATTTATTGGGAACTCGCCGTTTACCTGGGGGTACCCGGTATAGATCGAGGATTGAGCCGTAAGGGAACCATTAATAACCCCTAACCCAAGAACCCACGTTAGCATGAGCATCTTAAAATTCATGGCGACGACTATACGTGGTTTTGCCTTGACATACCAGTTCTTTCCCGGTGTACTTCGAACCATGATTGAACAATCTTCTCCTGAAAACCAAGGGCCATCCTTTTTCCAAACCCCTGTTCGGGTTGGTCTCTTTGCCGCACTCATCACCCTTGGGTCCTATTTATCGGTTCCCCTTCCCCTATCGCCGGTGCCCGTGAGTCTCCAGACCCTCTTTGTTATGCTTGCAGGAATGTTCTTGGGCCCCAAGAAAGGCATGGCTGCTACGGCCTTCTATGTACTTTTGGGTTTGGTGGGACTTCCAGTTTTTGCCCAGGGAGCAAGTGGCCTCGGTAGGCTTTTAGGCCCGACCGGTGGGTACCTCCTTGGTTTTATCCTATCGGCTGGGGTAAGCGGTGGGGTATTTTTGCTCTTTCGGCGATTCGAAGCTACCCCTAACCTTCTACGCCTCGGGGCCCTAGTTGCAGGTCTTGCAGGAACCCTGGCCGTATATGCAGTCGGAGCTCCCTGGCTCAGGGCGGTAAACAACCTGTCGTGGGAAAGTGCGGTCGCCTTTGGTATTGTACCGTTTTTGGTCGGTGACCTTCTGAAGATCCTCGTCTTGGGGTTTGTCGCTCCCCGGGGATTGGCACTCTTTCGAACGTGGGATTAAGTCTCCGGGTAGAAGGGGTAAGTCTTTGGCTCGATAGGCTATCCCAAAAAAAGCTTCTCCAAGAAATACACCTCGACCTCATGACCGGTGAGCTATCGGTTATGGTGGGGGCCAACGGTTCAGGTAAATCTCTGTTACTCCAGGTGCTTACTGGACTCCATCGGCCCCAGGAAGGAAGGGTCCTGCTCGGGGGGGTCCCCTTTCCCCGGGCCTACAAGTCCCTTGGGCAGGGGGTTGGTATTGTTACCCAGAATCCTCGAACCCAAATCTTGGGTCAAACAGTCGAAGAAGATATTCTGTTAAGTCTAGAAATTCTCGGCCTCGATAGGGCAACTCAGAAATTTGAATGCGAGAAACTCTTACGGTGGGCGGGACTTGTTGATCACCACAAACAAGATCCTGCCACCCTCTCGGGGGGAGAACTTCGCCGATTAAGTTTAGCCAGTGTGTTGGCCATGAAACCGGAGTTTATACTGCTTGATGAGCCCTTTAATGGCCTGGACTATCCGGGGGTACAAGATCTTTTACGGATCCTCATCGATCTCAAGTCGCAAGGTAAGGGGATTCTCGCCGTTACCCACCATTTGGATCAAATTCTTGCCTTGGCAGATCGACTGTTAGTAATCGGCCAGGGGCGGGTAGTCGCTGATGGTCTACCGTCCCGGGTTTTGCCCCATGTCGAAGACCATGGGGTACGCCGTCCGCCGGGTAAAATTGAGGAAATGTCATGGCTGGCCTAGGTTCTTATCCTTCGGGGACACCCCTTTCTCGGGTACCGTCCCTGCTTCTCCTCGGTGGGTACTTGGTCGCAAGTGTACTTATTTTCCTAGGGGATTGGAGAAGCCTCTCAATACAAGTTGTAGTGATTTCAGTTCTCCTTCCGCTCTGGGCCGGAGGTCTAGGGGATCTTTTTATCTCATTGGGGCGGATTCGTTGGCTTTTCATTCTGGTATTTATTACGAAGTTTTCGGAAATACTTTTTTTCCCCCCCGGGGAGATTTCCACCGTGTGGCCCCGGATCTTGAGCGAGTCTGGCCTTATTACCACCCGTCTCGTGGTAAGCCTCGCACTTGTCTACATCTTTACCTTCAATGTTTCTCACCGCGAAATTCGCCAAAGCCTATCTCTTGTTTTGGGACTGTTTTCCCCTCACCGAGCCCAATTTTTTTCTCTTGCTAGCATGATTCTCTTTTCTGCCCTCCCGCACCTTCTTAGCTCTGGTAAAGAACTTTCCCGGGCCTTGCGACTTCGGGGGATTCGCCCGGGTCGTCGACCACTTCTGGTTGCCAGAGTAACGAGCCTGGGAATGCTTCGGGAATCTGCGGTGTGGAGTACCGAGGTCTCTCAAGCTCTTACACTTAGGGGGGCCGAACGACTAAAGATCCCTTCGAACTTAGCCGTTGAAGAAAGCCTCCAACCTACTCCATTCGTTTACGGTATTGGATTCCTGGTGATTTTCTTTTTGTTTAGTCTAGGGTACTGGATTTTGTAGGAATGCTCGAAGGAGTGGCGAGCTTTCTTTGGTAGCCAGGTAGGCAATTCCCAGAGGAAGAGCCTCCATACCTTCCAAGGGTGGCAAGAACGATAGTCCCTGGGCGAGGGGCGAGTTCTGAACCACCAGTTCGGGGACAAACCCGAGGCCAAATCCAAGGTGCACCAGGGCTAAAACTGCTTCATTGCCCCGCACCTGAGCGTAAATCCGGGGCCGAATGAACTTTTTACGAAACCAATCGTCGATCATGGTTCGGATTACCCCGGCCTCGGGCAGAATTACCGGAGTCTTTGTCCAGTCGGACACCTCGGGCTCTCCCGTGGGACCAACAAACACCAGGGGCGTCGTGCCAAGGAAATAGAATTTCACCCTAGGCACAGGTACTGGGGGAATTGGTACAATTGCTAGGTCGGTCTGTTCAGCCAGGACCATTTCAATCCCCCCGGCCGAGTCCCCGGTTAGGACCCGGACATCGATCCGAGGAAAAGAGTTTCGAAAGGGCTGCAAAAAGGGCGGAAGGAGGGAGTAGCAGGCGGTGACGGTTGCAAAAATACGAAGTTCTCCCCGGGCGTTAGCTTCAAGCCGAGAAAACTCGCTTCGGGCCAGAGTCCACTGGCTTAAAATACTCCGGGCCCGGGGTAAAAAGGCCTGGCCCGCTTCGGTTAGGATAGTTGATCGATTATCCCTCACAAAGAGCTCGACCCCTATTTCTTCTTCCAGTCGCTGGATAATTCTACTCAGGGCCGAGGGACTGGTATTCATTTGGTGGGCAGTCTTTCCAAAATGGAGGAGTTCAGCCAAGGTGACAAAACATTCCAAATCTCTTGTTTCCATTTCAGCAATATAGTATCCCATATATTTCATTTTACGCAACTTAATAAGTGGAGTATGGTACTTCGATAAGTTCAGTTGAAGAAGGAGTTCGTATGTTAGATTTTCAAACCGCAGTTTTCGAAAAAGAAAAAATCACCCTAGCCGATACCCAAGAATACATTGTACGAGGAGGACGACACTTATTCCCCCTCCTCCCCAAGGCCTTTGATGGTTTACAAAAAATTGGGGTAATTGGATGGGGAAGCCAGGGTCCTGCCCAGGCGCAAAATCTTAAAGACAGTTTGGAGGGTACCGGAATTTCCGTTTCCGTCGGACTTCGGGCAGGATCGGCTTCGTGGAAATCCGCCGAAAAAGCCGGTTTTTCCGAAGCAAAAGGTACCTTGGGCGAGATGATGTCCATCGTAAGCACATCGGACCTAGTAATTTTGCTCATAAGCGACGCCGCCCAAATTGGATTGTATAAAGACATTTTTAAGGCCATGAAAAAGGGTGCAACCCTCGGACTGAGCCACGGTTTTCTTCTTGGCCATCTCCAGGCTGCGGGTGAGGAATTCCCGAAGGATATGAACGTCATAGCCGTTTGTCCGAAAGGAATGGGCCCTTCGGTCCGCCGCCTCTACGAGCAAGGAAAAGAGGTAAACGGGGCAGGTATTAACGCCAGTTTCGCAGTCCACCAAGATGTAAACGGAAAAGCTACCGACTATGCTATTGGATGGGCCGTTGCCTTGGGAGCACCGTTCAGCTTCATGACTACTTTAGAAATGGAGTATCGGTCGGACATTTTTGGGGAGCGAGGAATACTTTTGGGAGCGGTCCACGGGATTGTAGAAAGCCTTTACCGGCGCTATACCGAGGCAGGGATTTCAAAAGAGCAAGCTTTCCGCGAAACGGTCGAATCGATTACCGGGCCTCTATCGAAAATAATCTCCAAAGATGGAATCTTGGCAGTCTACAAGAAGTTTAGCGGAAAAGACAAGGAAGTTTTCGAACAAGCCTATTCTGCAAGTTACCACCCAGCCTTTGAAATTCTTTTAGAAATCTATCAAGAGGTCGCGAGTGGTAACGAAATTCACAGCGTGTACCTCGCCGGTACCCGACTTGAGCGTTACCCCTTTGAAACAATCGATAACACCGAAATGTGGAAAGTCGGTGAAAAGGTTCGATCCGAGCGAAAAGAGGCAGAAATTCCTTTGCATCCTTTTACCGCCGGAGTTTACATCGCCACCATGATGGCGCAAATCGATGTGCTCAAAGAACACGGCCATAGCTATTCGGAAATAGTAAACGAGTCGGTTATTGAAGCGGTTGATTCCCTCAACCCCTACATGCACTACAGGGGAGTCGCATATATGGTCGACAACTGCTCGACCACGGCCCGGCTCGGATCGCGCAAGTGGGCACCCCGGTTCGACTATTTGTTGTGGCAGTTAGCGTACCCTGCGGTTGATGAAGGTAAAGCAGTCGACTATAATTTGATTCAAAAACTTGAGGGTCACCCTGTTCACGGGCCAATCGGGGTCTTGGCCGAGTTACGTCCGAGCGTAGATATATCGCTTCACGGCTAAAACCTAGAAGGTCCCCAGACCAAGTATTCGATTTTTAAGGGGGTTTTGCTAGGGCAAAGCCCCTTTTTTTTGATTGCGCCCGTCGGACCTATCGGTTTAGACTGGAGCCATGAAATGTCCCCATTGTGGAGAACTCGAAGACAAGGTTATAGAGTCTCGTAGCCTCGCAGAAGGTACAAGTGTACGCCGCCGTCGGGAGTGCCTATCCTGCGGTTATCGGTTTACTAGTTATGAACGAATCGAAGAACGAATATTAATGGTAGTAAAAACAAACGGACGTAGAGAGCCCTTTAGCAGAGAAAAGCTTGAACGAGGAATTCAACGAGCAGTAGAAAAACGAAATATAAGTCAGGACCAAATTGAGTCCCTCCTAAATACTATCGAAGACAAATCAGCCCTTATAACAAAGTCCAATAACGAGCTTCCCAGTCGAAGTCTAGGCGACCTCGTGTTGTCTGAACTGCAACAACTCGACGATGTTGCCTATATTCGTTTTGCCTCGGTGTACAGAAAGTTCGAGAACCTCGAGGGATTCATTGAAGAAATACAAAAGATTCGATAGGGAGACCTCTGAAGCATTTTTGTGTGGTTCGACCATTGTACCCCAATGACTTATACGGGCCGACCTCACAGAAGAAGGAATTTCAGGAGGTGCCCATACACTTGATACTCCTTCCTCACAAAAAACTCATAATTCTCTAGTAGCCTCGAATTTGGAGGAACCTGTGAGGACACGACAAGGACTACTTTATTCACCCGAATTGCTCGAATCCTTACTATCCTCGGGGCGGCTGAGTTCATTTTATCAACCCATCGTGAGTTTACGATCGAAAGATATCTATGGGTATGAGTCCTTGTGCAGGGTTACCGGAAACCAACCCTTCGACTCTATCGAAGAATTCTTCTTCTACGTCCGCCATATCGGACAGGCTGCTCAAGTTGATACCCATCTGGTCTTACATTCAATTTCAAACTTTCGTTCTTCGTGTAGTCCCACCGGGTCGAAATCTCTATTTTTAAACATTAACCCTTCGACCATCTTAGAAAAGGGAACCAGCTTCTTGGACAATATAGATCTGCACAATGTTGTCCTCGAAATTACCGAGCACGAGTTGGTGACGGATATGCAGAGCTTTACCGAGAGCCTATTTCCCCTACGAGAGGCCGGGATGAGGGTTGCGATCGATGACTTCGGTGCCGGATACGGTGGACTCAAAATGTTGTCGATTCTTGAACCGGACTTTGTCAAAATTGATAAACACTTTTTCTCTCAAGATAACAAACGGACCTTTTACAAGAACCTAATAGATTCAATCGCCACAATTTGTCACAGAAATGGAATAGAAGTCATCGCCGAGGGAATTGAAAGTCTTTCGGATCTCGAAATCTGTAGGGATTTTGGAATTGAACTTGTCCAAGGTTTCTTCTTCGCCCGGCCGGAAAAAAATCCCCTCGAAGTTATCGCTCCTGAGACCTTCACTCATTCGCCTCCATTGGCCCGTTCCCCGGCAAACAACGAGGTAACGACCGTAGCACAAATAACCCAGTGGGTGATGCCTCTTCAAGTCCACGACCGAACATTGAAAGCCCTTGAGACCTTTCAAGGGTCCTCCACTACCCTGTGTTTTCCAGTGCTCGATGGTCAAAAAATAGTCGGTTTACTGAATCGACATCGGTTCATGGAAAACCATATGGTCGGCCGTTTTGGGTATGGTATGAGCCTTAATTACTACCGAACGGTTCAAGCGATCATCGAAACCGATGTCCTTATAGTTCCCCATTATATGCCCGTCGAAAAGGTAGCAAAACAAATCCAAATTCGATCTCCTTTGTTCCGGTATGATGACCTTTGTGTTACCCGAAGTGGCAAATATATTGGTACAGTAAGCGTTAGCGAAATTTTACGAACCGTCACAGACAATAGTCTCAAACTTGCCTGGGGGGCAAATCCTCTAACGGGCTTTCCGGGCACGGAATATGTGAAGCGTAGGGTAGACTCTATGATTTCGCAATCGATTCCCATTGAAATATGCTCAATCGATATAGTTAACTTCAAAGGATATAACGAAGAATATGGGAGGGTCAAAGGCGATAAAGTCATTTCGCTTCTGGGAGAAGTCATTGGCCGAGTAGTAAAGAGAATTGAGCCTACAAGCTTGGGTTTTGTGGGACACCTCGGAAACGATGATTTTGTCGTCGTAACAAGACCAAAAAACTCGCGTCTGGTGTGTGAAGAAATACTACAGGAGTTCTCTCAAGTTTTCACTGAACTCCATCGGCCACAGATCTTCTGCAGTATAGTTACCAATGAGGGCAAGAAGTTTTCTTCGTTCGCTGAATTTAGGCAGGAGGCATCGGGGTTGAAAAATGCGACAAAAAAAAACAAGGGCTCCAGGGTTATTTCTAATCACCAGAGCCCTGTTCAACAAAATGGCTGTGCTTAAAAAAATAGCGGCGAAGGGATTTGAACCCCTGACCGAACGGATATGAGCCGTTTGCTCTACCTACTGAGCTACGCCGCCATACGATAAGACGAGGGAGACTATACCCAGGTACCCATTTTATGTCAACGATTTTAGGAGGTCCCCGCAGGGTCAAATAAGGTTGTGCTTACGCCCCTTGGCGATGAGTTGTTTATTGACCATTTCAAGAGATAAAAAAATCCGCCTATGGGCCGGGTCTTCAATTTTAGCCGATCGTTCTTGCATCGCTTTTATGGCCCTACCTAGTACTGTACTGTGATCCTCAACCGATGCTTCGTATACCGTGTTGTTTAACATTTGTAATACAGACTCGTACCAGCTCAAGTACCAATGATAGAAGGGGTCTCCTTGGGCAAGGGTACGCTGACGACACAACTGAAATAGCTCCTGGGAACCCTCTTGCACCTGGCCAACCTGGGCACGTAGAAACCCTGTAAAGCCACTTGTCAAATTATCGACGACCCGAAATCCTACGGCATTTCCAATAAAGTGATCTTCTAAGAGGGTATAGCCCCCAAAAGGTTGGGGCCGCCATATTACCATCACATGGTCGAGAGGTAGTTCAGCCCGAGGAGTAGTGAGAATTTGTAGGGCTTTTTCGGTTTGTTGATTGAGAAATGCAGATTCTGCGAAGAAAAATGCGTACTCCGGATACTCCTGGGAACAAAATTCTAATTCCTGGAGTCCTTTTACCGGATCGATGAACGATCGATTTCGGGCAGCCCAGACGCTCATGAGGTGTTTCCACGGTTCTGTACCTTCCCATTTTGTAAGTTCAATTGAACCGGTTGGAAGACCATCGAGGCTAAATACTTCTTGGGCCTGGGGATAGTCGCCAAGAAGTTGGAGAATTCGTCCCCAATAAAAGCGAGCCGTGTAGGCCCAACGGGTCAAGCCAATCCTGTAGAGTCTCTGATCCAGGGGTTCTTCTCCCGCAAAAAAATTGAGACTTCGACTATGAAATCCATGGGCACAATTTGCTAAGAGCTCGTACACTCTGGAGAGGGTAACTAACCATCCCAATCCCAGGTCTTCGGCCTGCCGAGTCGCAATCTGAAAATACTCCTTGGCATCCTGAAGTTTATTCTTGGCAAAGATTATTTCTCCGTAGACCATAAGCCCCAAAAATCTTCCTAACTGATCTTCGAGCTTTTGAAAAATCACTAAGGAATTCTTTACCTCTTGAACTCCTGTGTCCCAGCGATGAAGAGAATAGCTTATTCGACTATTTAAAAGGCACCGATACCCATCAATTGATTCCCAGTCTTCATGAAAGGGGGTTTGATCGAGGGCGAGTGAACTACGATCAGCCTCATCGATTTGATTCGACAGAAGCTGCAACTCCCCTTTCAACAACCGGGCCAGGACTTCGTATACATCCCCCGTCTCCCGGTCACGGTACCCTCGAGCCTCGAGAAGTCGAATTATGAATTCGAGCAGTTCAGCATTTCCAATAAGAGACACCAGGTACCCCAGACGCAAAAGGGCTTTCCAGTCCTCAGCTTCGGTAAAAGCAAGGCGGATATGAGCTCCTAGCAGGACCATTGACCCAGCTTCCCACTGGGAAAGAGTAAAATCAGCGACGGTATTTTGTACCGATTTCCGGACGATGGGCTTTCCTGTCGCGGCAACTATATCGCTGGTATAGACCAATCCATGGTGGGATAGGTCTTTCATCATTTGTGGAACCAAAAGTTTATTTATGCCAAAAATTTCGGCAAAGTGAGCCAGATGGTCAAGGTTAAACATTCCATCACAAATGCTTAGAATTTCTAAAAGAACCCGAGAACTTTCGTCCAGTCGAGAGTATCTTTCTACAAAGGGCTCTGCAACCTCGTGAAGTGAAAGTAATTTTACCTGGCTGTGGACCCTTAAGAGTCGCATTTCGCGCTCAAATTCTTCTTGAGGCTCACTGCCTAAACAAACAACAATCTTGGTGGAAGTTCTTTCGGTTACAAGCGAGAGCCAGCGAACCATTATTTCTCGCAGACGCTCGGAGAAAAAGGCCCAACCGTCGACAAAGATGAGGACTGGGGCCCGAGAAAACTCGACGACAAGGTCTGAAAAATAAGTTTCGAGAACTCTCGACAAAAAATCTTCCGGTTCCACCGAAATAGAATCTTGCTCTTTTGACAAAGGCGAGAAAAAAGGTGCAATTTTCGATGGGCTACCACCTACCAACTTTCCTGAGTCGATCCACGCTCGGAGGGCGCGTATTAGGGGGTCGAGGGTTGGTTCTTTAGTTTGCTCGCCCCAAAGGTAAAAGGTACCACCATCAATTTTTGTTGGGGAATGCTGGGTCAATTGCCGTGCGTAATCTCGAGCATATTCCCTTTGTCCTGCCAAGAAAAGAGCTACCGAATCGGGGTTATTCCAAAACCAATCGTCGATCGCTGGCGAAATTCTCGTAACTTCGGGCAATACTTCCTGGGGTCGGGGCCTTCCTTTGGCGAGATCTAATTGAAACAGACCCCTATCCCGGGAAACGAAAGAAAATTCCGCTCCTAGCAATTCCACCGATGTACTATCGGCCCAAAAGTGGTTCTGGCGAGGCAAGAGTAAACGAAAGTCTTCAAAGCTCTTTGAAGCTTGGTCAAGTTTTTCCGAGGCCACGATAATACCATGATAGACTAGAATTCTTGGTTTCCAATCCTCCATAACTGCCATCGCCGCTCGTAGCCCCTCTACCGCAACCTGGGTATGGCTCGCCTTTACATGGGGAAAACTAAGAACCCAGGTCGAAGTTGAAGTTCTCCGGAATAATTCACATCTACCGGCTACAGCGCCTTCTAACTCCCCTTGCCACTCCTGAAGCGACGTCTCTGGAAGTTGTTCAAGCTGAGTAACGAAGGGTAGTTCTAGGAAGAGATAAATCACTCTAGGCCTCTTCCTCTCCAAAACCGGGGGCGTTTACTTCAATTTTTCCATCGTAATCGGCTCCGTAAAGATACGAGAGGAGAAACTCGTGATCTTCTTGGTTCAGTTCTAAAAATTGTAGGCCAACGTACACATTATGACTGTCCCTGTAGATTCTCATTATTCGTCCACGAATAGGTACGTTCCGCGGGTCTGTTGTCACCTTAATGTCGATATCCATGAAAAGACTAAGTTCTGGCCCGTCGAGGGGGTAGGAAAACAGCATACCCGAACCAGAAATATCGATGAGATCGGAATTATTGAACTCCGCTTGGACCGGAATTTCTTTGAAATATCCGTTTTGCTTGAGCGCATAGGCCAATAGACGAGAAAACTGTATGAGGAACTCGAGGGTCTCGGGACTCACGCCACCAGTATGAACGTCTCCCCTTACCAAGAGAATGTATCCTACGACGTATTCCCGGTAAAGAATAGGACTGTAGATTTCTTGCCATACCTTCTGAGATTTTCGTTTTTCCATGTAGGCCCGAAGGGTATTCACCCCGGTCATCGGGTCCATGTCTATTTCGCGAAAGAGACGAATAAGATCGTCTTGGGTAATGAGCAGGTTTCGCTGTTTAGGGTGGAGGTCAGTAAATTGCCGAAGAGAATCGAAAGGAAGCAACAGGGTCTTGCCGCTGACCGTAATGAGTTTTTCTGCAACCGTCTCCTGTTTGCGTTCTCGGAACATGATGATTTTATTCTCAGAGCCCATAGTTGCAACCTTGTCGCGAAACCCTTGAATAAGCTGGGCAATTTTTGCCGGATTAAAGTCTATATCCAAAGAAGGAGGTGCGGTAACTTCGTAATAGGACTCGGAACTGGGAAAATCGAGTTTAAAACTTTGCCCATCGAGTAAAACACTTACCCCAATATTTCCCTCGGGTTGGACCCGCTCATAACTCCGGCCAAGATCACGATACACCCGATCGGGCATTTCCAAATGAATTTTTTGTCCTTCGATCGACTGAACAATACACTTGCAGGTCATTGGAGTACTACGAAAGAAAAAAAATAACGTCACCCTCTTGGGTAAGACTTCTTTGGTGAGTTGTTCTTCCATAGTGAGAATGATTTTTGTCCCATGGACGGGATCAAAAACACCCCTGTATCGATGGGTTCGCACGTGAACAGAAACAGCGGCTCCTTCATCGGATACGGTTTTAAAAACGAACTCTTTTTCTATTCGTTTTATTTCATGGGCCATCGGCTATTCTTCCCAATTCGAGGAGGCAGTATCGACCCCGGTTATTTGCCATAGATTTTCTTCCTTTTCTAAATATACAACGAGGTGAAGGGTTTCGGGCTCAGAAAAGAGGACAATTTGAAACCAACTACGCTCTTTTGAGTCATTTTCATAGGCTTTTAGCACTCGAACTTCTTGTAACTTCCTCAAAATCGGAAGAAGTGATTCAAAATCCCTCCGAACCAGGTCGTAAAATACTCCTCCAAAAAGCCCATCTCGACCGTTATTCACAGAAAAAGGCTCTCCATTCAAGGCCCTGCGAACCCGAGAATAGGAATCTTGGAGGTCGTTGGAGAGATTCTTTATGTTCACGATGGGCTGTTCACCTCGGTGCAAGGGGGGGACAAAGGGCAAATCGAGAAGGGCAAAAAGCTTTTCGTCCTCAAATGCCTGGGTTAATCCATTTTGTCCGTAGAAAAAACTTACTACTAGCCCAAGTCCAAGGATTATGACCCCAAAATATGTCCCAGATCGGCTCAGTCCAGGGCGACTTACTATTCGGGTTATTAGGGGTGCCCATAGGTTCATAACACGTGTTTTCCTTTTGGGATATCTAGGTTTTTCTACCAATCGCCCGATGAACTATACTATAGCAAAAAATGATTCGCCAGTGGACCTCTCAAATCTATTTTGCTGGCCGAGCTGGTCATTGCACCGCAATGACTTATGACCGCGGGATAGACTAGAATCAAAGTTTTTAGAGGTCCCTCACCAGAGAATAGACAGAAAACCACCAACCGGGTAGTCTGGGAATATGACACAGAATTTACGTGATTACCTCGAAAACAACTTTACTATACCCTTGCGAGATCCAGTTTGGCACCATATCTATTTTACACCTGGACTCCTGTTGGTTACCAGAACTCCCCAGTTTCAACAACTTTCCCGAATTAAACAACTGGGACCGAGTTATTTGGTATACCCCGGTGCTACCCACACCCGATTTAACCATAGCATGGGGGTATTCTACCTCGCCCGGCGAATCCTCCAAAAACTCCTTACCAGTCCCCGGTGCCCACACTTTACTCTCGAGGGTGGCAAGGCTTTCTTGACTGCAGCCCTGGTTCACGACCTAGGTCATTTTCCCTTTACCCATAGCCTCAAGGAGCTCCCGCTAAAGGAACACGAGGTTCTTACCGCCGAAATGGTGCTTTCTGAACCCCTTGCCCGGGTTATAAAGGAGGAAGTAGGAACCGAACCCCGAAAGGTTGCGGCAATTGTGGACTCGGATATCGAATCGACCGACTGGGAGGTGCACTTTTTTCGACATATACTTTCTGGGCCTCTTGACCCCGACAAGTTAGATTACCTAACCCGGGACGCCTATTTCTGTGGCGTGCCCTACGGTACCCAGGATATAGACTATATCCTTTCGCGCATTCAGCCTGCTCCCTCGGGGGGCATTGCCCTCGAAGAGCAGGGTATTTCTGGGTTAGAACATCTACTCTTTAGCAAATATCTCATGTACCGATCGGTATATTGGCATAGGACCGTACGTCTCGCTACTGGAATGATTAAGAAAGCCCTCCACCTTGGTCTTGGCCAGGGGTCTATCGAGCCTTCAGAACTGTATCACCTGGATGACGAAACCTTTTACAGTTCTCTAACCAGCAAAAAAGGAGTCCCCGCCTTCCGCCTCATCGAAGATGTCCAGAAAGGTATACTCTTTGGCTTGGCGGGTGAAACGGCCTTCGACCCCAAGAATCCCCACCACCAGAGACTAACCAAAATGGCCGAAAGAAGTTGGGCAGAGAGCCAATTACGAAAAAAAATCCAAACTTTGCTCCAAATTCCCCTTGAAGAACACGACCTGGTACTCGATATTCCCGAAGCGGTGTCTTTCGAAATTCAAATGCCGATACTGAATAAAAAAGGGGATGAAATTACTTATCCGGGGACCAAAACAGTCTTTACCCCTCGGGTAGTTGAAGACTTTACCCAAACCCTGCGGATTATTCGGCTTGCGATGCCCCAACGAATCGTTGACATGTATTCCAAGATCCGGGGACCTATCGACTTAGGCAGTGAAATTGAAGAACTTGCGTTCCCGGTCAATCTGGGATAGGCTTTTAGTACTGGGGACCTCTAAAAACCTTTTTTCTAGGGTATCCCCCATTCTTAAGTCATTGCGGTGCAATGACCAACTTGGCCGGAATAACTGATTTTAGAGGTCCCCAACTTATGAATAGTTCCAAGCTCATGCGAGAGCGAATCCGCCGAGTCGAAATACTCGTAAAAGAACTGGGCTACGACGTAGAACCGGAAGAAATTGCCGAAGATGGCTACGGGGCATCGATATTTTCCCAAGACGACTATCTTTTTGGTCTCACCGTGGATAGCCAAAGTAAATATCTGGAAATTGGGTACACCTTTGGCTTTTCTCGGAGTTTACAAGAAAGGATCCGCCGAAGTATCGAGGAAGTCATGGGTATTACCTACGAGTACGGCTGTTATTTCACCCTTGGAATGGATGATGAGGAAATCGTCCTCTCTGTTTTCTCCAAGCTTTACTTTGCCGGGCTCAATTACTACGCTTTCAAAGAAACAGTTCGTGATCTTCGGTCTTGTATTACCATGATTGCAGAACTCTTTGATTTTGCTGGTCAGTTACAGGGGGAAAACGAGTATGGAAATCCGTAATCTCATGGAGGACAAGGTTCTCCAGACCCTTCACGAAATTTGTGAAGCCGATGAAAAGTCCGGCAAAAATAGCTATTGTACTAGCGAGCAGTGTCGACTCGATGTGGCCTGCTACGTCTTGAACCGAATTCCCCAGCGGTACGTTACCTCGGGCCGAGGTTTTGCCTACCTCGAATCGGACTATAACGATAACCCCCAGCTGCAGGTCGATGTTGTCACCCTTTGCCACGAGGGCCTACGGAGGGTTACGTCCATTCGCCGGAGCTTTTACACCGACATAGACGAGCCAGAGATGAAACTTTCTCCCGGGGGAGTATATTTTGATTTTCCCCTCATCAAGGGACGAGTCCTCAATGGCATAACCTTCTCGCCGGTAATCAATGTGGATATCGAATTTCGCATCGATGGAAAACTCGTACAGATGCTCGATTCCCGTTGGCCGAATCCCTATTCGGTAGTGGACAACACCCCGGGAACCTACCTTTTCTGGCCAAAACCGATACCATCGGACAAGAGCGAAGTGGAACGAAGTTTTGAGGTAGAGCTCCAAATAAAATCTGAAGAGTACGAACCTTTTGTGCACTTTTTCAACCTAACCCTTCGTTCCGGACCTCTCGGGACATCGACAGCTCTAAAACCGAAGGGAGACCTCCACCTTCAGGATCTCTTTCTGATACCCGCGGGTATCGATGACCCGATGCAATAAGTCAGAAAAGGTCTGGGAGAGTACCCTAGGTGTAGTCTTGACTGTAGATTTCTACGTCTTGTATCCGGCCGGAAACCTCGTTTTCTGCAAAAGTAAGAATTTTGTTCATCACTCCCTCTCCAAAACTCCGGGAGTTCGAAACTAATGCAATGCCCAGTTGACCATAGGTGAGGCTTTCCTGGAGATCAACCTCGGCGGCGGAGACCCGGAATTTATGGATTATCCGTTCTTTGAGGGACTTAAGAATTCCTCGTTTCTCTTTGAGCGAGGTAACACCCTCGAGTTCTATAACAAACTGAATCATGGAAACTACCATTCACGAACCTCTCAATGCTCCTACTCAATAGAGGTTTATTGACGTCCCCGGATAGGAACAAAACCAAAAATAATGAGTTGGAGAAGAACAATCCCCAGGAAAAAAAGGAGCAAACTATCTCTGGCTCCCCCGGTGTTAATCTCCATGAGGCTCAGATAGATTTCTGTATCCCCCTCAGATATTCGAACATAGTCGAAAACACCAAAAAGACGAGCGTTATCCTCGGGCGAATGCCGGAGGTAGACAGTGCGTCCTCCCTCGTTGACACCAAGAAGGACTGGATGTCGACTGGCCAGTCCCTGGAGAGCCTCGTCTGAACTCGGTGACTCGGACTGTACTCGGATAACCTCTTGGGTAATTGTCTTCAGATAGGCCTCATTCAGAGGCATGACACCACGAAAACCCGCACTGGTTTCCAGGACGGCAAACCCTATACTCCCAAAAACAAGTCCACCCAAAATGAGAGCGGTCATGGTCGTAAGCGGCCCTTGAGCCCCCTCAACCCTTCGACTCGGTATACCAGCGGTTGCCCGAACCAAACGCAGTAGCCGCAAAAGTCTTATCATACGAATGAGCCGAACGAGTCGCAGGGTTGCCAATCCTCCAACGAGGATCGAAAAGAACGGTGCCCCGGAAATAACCGAAAGGAAACGTGGGCCCGAATCTAAAATAAGCAGTGGAACAGAAGCCAGAAAATCGACCCAACCAAATTCTTTTCGAATATAGGGAGAAAATCGACCCTGATACTGTGAAACGAATGCCCGGGCAGTAAACTCAAGGGTAAAGATGCTATCAAAAACGAGGGCCGAGAAAACAAGCCAACGACGCAGATACCATGGCCATAAAGCCACGGTCCCCAAGTCCTCTACGAAGGTTTGGAGTAGGGAAAGGATAAGCACGGAAAAGAGTAGGCCTTCCCAGATATGCGAACGCGAATGTGGTCGTGTGCTCATGAGTCCCCCTTTGGAAATAATACCATATTCGTTTGCAATAACAAGCCATGGTCGTATAATGCCCCAAAATGCTGATTAATCGATTCCGCCACCTCTCACTATCTCTAATTTTTCTCTCTTTGGTGATTGGAATCGGATCTGCCCAGACAGTCGGCAGTCCAGAAACCAATGACGAGAGAGTACCCGGCGATGGGGCGTCTTTAGAAAGTGTTCCCCTTTCCAACCCCCGACTTGGACTTGAAGAGCTTTTTCCTCCCGACCGTCCCCTACCCCCAGGCATCGCCGAATATTTAGAACCCGAGGCCTCCCCAGCCCTGATAGACCTGTCGCTCGAAGATACGCGGGTCGATCTCCTTCTCTTTGGTACCTGGAAAAGCCAGTTGGCCCAGGGATTTGGAATTCGCTGGACACCAACCGAACGGGGAACCCTAGTGACTACCGGCCCCATGGCGGGTCTGGAAACCATACCTTTCACGAACACCGTAGACCTGCTTCTGAGTTTGTGGATCGACGCCCAGTTTTTTGTGGAAATAAATTTCCGGGACGAATTTGAAGATAATCGGTTTATGATAGGATTTTCGGCCCTCGATCCTGAATATTGGCTCCAGAAACTGTGGGCTGGCACCCACGGCATTGGGGTGGCATCGGGCCCCTTACTTCCTTCCCTGGCGGTTCGAGACGGTTCGCCGGGAATTGTCAGCTCCTTCCGCTCGAACCTCGGTACCCACGACCTGTTTATGCGCATAGAAACCCGGGACCCCCAGGTTCGGACCTTCTTGGGTAACCGGGAGATCGTCGAAAATTCCCTGAATGCCGGAGCGACCGTGCGGGGCCGCTACTTCTTGCTTCCCTATCGGATTCCCGTGGCCGCGACTTCCCAAGTACGGGTCTGGGTTGAGTCCGAGGCCGATGCCCCCGGGGCGGTAAGCTGGGAATCTGGAACGCTGCCCCTGGCTCGGTCGGCTTACTTTCGGCCCCTGAATCCCGGGTCTGACTATTTGTTATCCGGTCCTTCGGGATTTTTGGCTCTTTCCTCCCCTTCCCGGGGAATGGTGATCATCGAACTGCCCGATAGTTTGGTTCCCGGAAGCCCCGGGGCCGAACATCTGCCCTTTTTGGCTTTGAAACCAGGGTTGGTGGGGCAGTTGGATAGGACGGCCGCGGAAGTTGAGTGGAATAATACCGCGGGTTCGGATTTCGAAAATCTAATTTTAGATAGACTCGACGGCCAGGAAAATCCAGGTAACAAACTTGGAGTCCCCCTTGGAATAGAGAGAATCCAATTCTTCGACGGTGGGAGCCGAAATGGGATACTCCTCTACGATCCCGGACGGTTTTCTCCCTTCGAAGTCTTGGGGTACTACCCTGCGCCAACGGGAACTGGAACCAGTGCGAATACCGAAACCGAATCCCCACTGGTACCGGGGCTCTATCAGCCTGGACCGGCGGCTTCAGGTGCCCTGGGGTCCGAGGCAGGCTACAGCAGCCTGGACCTTCTGACCCAGGTGAGAGATGAGAATCTTCGAATCTTCCCCCTTCAAGGGTCAACCGCCTGGGCCCAGCGTTGGCCTCTCGAAGCAGTAGTAGCCGGAGGGAGCTTCGAGTATTTTACTCCCTCCGAAACCCGGGGAAGTGTTCTAATTCCCCAATTCTTGAGTTCCGAAAGTACCACTTCCACTTCAGTCATTTCCTTGGGCAAAGAATTCAATCCCGGATCCCTTTCAGTAACCAGAACCCTCGGAAACCAACAATCGGAGGCTCGATTTCGGTTCGATGAAGAAACCGGCCAGCTCATTCTTACTCCTCCGCCCGGAACAAATGAGCTCATCCGGGTGACTTATTCGGGAAATAATCCTTTAGGCCTGGATACAGCCTTTACCGCGGGCACCCAACATCAATTTACCCTCCTCGATACCGAGGATTACACGAGTACCTTAGATCTTGGAATTTCCGGTTCGATTCCTTTTTCGGTTCAGGAGACCTGGCAGGACCCTACCACCGCTTCATCTCCTGCTTCCCCAATGTACACCGAGGGTATTGTTCAGTTCGCTATCGATGGTCCAGCGGGCTGGTTCAAGGCCCAGGCCCAGGGTCGGGTTCAGCGGCCCAATAGCTACGATGCTCGGCACTATTTGGGGGTTGGCTCGAGCTTTCAATCGTTATTCATCGATGCCAATCGGGTTGGATTAGGCGGCGTGCCGTCTTCGACGATGCTTGACGGGTCTGATGGTACTGGATTCGTCTTTCCTACCATAAGCTCTGACAACCGAGCCCCGATTCTCTGGGCCCAATCCTACCCTGGTTCGGTAGCCGATCCCCTCCCGCTCACAAGCACAAACCCAACCCTGCCTTCGGCCAAAGCCAGCGAACTGGACAACCCCAGTTCGGGCATCATCGAGGCCGGGCCCTACCCGGTATTGGCAACCTCGGGAACGGGTCCCCAATTTTCCGGAATTGGGTATCGGGCAGACATCGTGTTTGAAGGTACGGGGGCCACCGATAGCGATGAAACCTGGGCTGCCTTCCAGATGCCCATCCCCCTGCTTCAATCTGGTATACCTCAAGAAATCGCCCTTCGTTGGGGAGCAGCCGCCGGTGCCGACTCGATGCCCGTTCCCCTAAGCCCGGTGCACTTCTACCTTCAAATAGGACGGCTTGATGAAGATTCCAACAATAATTCGAACACCGATGGCTCCCTTTCCTCCCGCCCGACTGCATCGACCGGGCGAGGTCTGGTCCAAGTCTCGGGAAATAACTGGCAAGAAGAGTACGACCTCGGTTTTGCCCCCGATTCACCTACCGAGGACCTCAACAGAGACAGATTTTTAGAAACCCGAGACTCGGCTCCGATCCAGACCTTCTACCTAGGAACCATAAGTGCCGAGAAAAAGGACTTCCGGAAACCCCTAGGCCCCGAAGTAGCCCGCTACATCGCCGAAGTAGCCGGATCGGCGGGAAACGTAAACTGGAACTACAGTGCCGCAGAAATTCGTATTATTGCGGTAGCCCAATCTCCCCCAACCACCGACGGGGACACCCTCGCCTTGTCGGCGGCCTTTGGAGATCTTCGGCTCATCTACCCTCGAGCAGGGGCCCTGACCGGCGAAAGTGGCGCGAGTCTTACAACAAGCGCCGGGGTATCTTCTGATCCTCCCCCCTACTATTCCGAGGTGCCTGGGGGAAGTACCGGTATCTCCGGCGGCTATACGGTGAAATGGGAAAACGTAACCCCGTCGACAATTGGCCAGTCCCTGTGGACCCTGGGGGTGAGTACTCCCGATCTGCCCGATTACGAGGGCTTTGGTATGCTCTTTTACATTGACTCGGGGGATTATGATCTGGAACTACGTCCCTACAATGTCCCGGGGAACTTGAACCTGGGGCTTTCGACCTTGACGACCGACACCGGTTGGTACTTACTCGAAACAAACTTAAATACAGGCCGATGGACGTTCTATCAAACCCAAGGAACCAACCCCAAGGCCCTTACCCTGGCCGAGGGAAGCCACTCCCTGCCAAAAACAACTCAAGGAATCACCCTAAAAGCAACCCACACAACAACAGCCCTAACCCCAGCAGGAACCTTCCAGCTCCACCAGGTAACCGCCTTTTTCCCCCGAACCCAGGCCAGTGCCCAATTCGTCGCCGAGGGCCGGGTAGAAACCCAAGAGGGATTTTCGACCCCAGGAGGTCTTATGGTCCTGGGGGCCCCATGGATAGAAGGACGTATAACCGGCCAGGTATCTGAGTCTCCCAGCCTTGGAACCCTCGGAGGCTCGGCAGGCCTAACACTTTTGGGTGTACGAACCGAAATCTTAGGCGAATTTCAACTCGATACAGGACCCCAATTAACCCGAGCGGGCCACGGACTAGGATTGGCAGGTATCGTTCCATGGTTTTCCTACGATGACCGATTCGCCTGGGTTCCCCAGAACCTGGGAACCGGCACCAGTGGCCAGGCAGAAAGCTCTATGGCGGCCCGTATTGGACCCGGCGATCCCTGGAATATTGAAACAACGGCAGATGTTGTTCGAGGAAGTGGTGGGCTTCAGCGAACTATCGATTTCGAACTTGGTTTTACCCTGGGAGCAGAAAATCAATATGCGACTTCTACAACCCTCTCCCACGGTCAGACTGCCCTTCCCCGGGACTTCCCCTTTGTAAACGAGTATCCCAAGGATTGGTTAGAAGGGTATGGGCTTTTGGATTTTGTCCCACGCTCTCTGACCGACGGTCGAAGATATGGCTTGGGGACCACTCACACCTTTCGGCCGGAATCAGGAATCACCCTCGAATTGGGCTGGAAAGCCGAAGGTTCTCAGGCCCTGGGAAACGAGTCACCTTGGGTTCTAGGAGCAACTCAGGACATCGAACTTTCTGTAGGGAGTGATTCGGACCTAAGCTGGAGTTTTGCCTATAGTCGTCGGGGGAGTGCGAGGTCCGGGGGAAACGATTTCTTAAATCTTCGGGCTGATTTTTCGCTCTTGGCCACTCGGGCCGCGCTGCTGCCCCAGGCCCTTATTTCGCTTCCCCTTTGGGATCTGGTGAGTCCCTGGGAAGAGGATGCGTTTATCGCCGGTCTGCCCCAGGAGTTTCTGTCCTATTTTTCTGAGCCCCGGTTGTCGGTAACCCTTCGACGCCGGATCGGGGGAACGGTCGCAGACCTGTACCTGCCGTCATTCGTTGCCCTGGAGACCGCTCGGAAGACCGATACTGGGGTCGAAGCCCCCCCAGACCAGCGATCATGGGCTGCCCGAGTCGGGTTTACCCCGATTAACATGTTTGGCACCCAAGGGCTCTTGCCCAAATCAACAACCTTCAGCTCCGACGAGTACACCCTGGACCTGGGCTGGCGGACCCTCTCCTTTGGTGACAGCTTACGGCCAATTCACGGGACTACCCTTGCTCTAGGAGCCAGGTTCTACGGCTTGGGCCGAGCAGATCTAATTCAAAACCAAGTCCAGGTTCCGGGTTTGGGTTCCGAGTATCTACCCTACACCCTCAGCCTGAGCCAGTCCTTCGACCTAACTATTGCCGACTCCTACGGTTTAGCGGCCAACCTAAAAGCTGGTTTCCCCTGGTCATCGCCTCTACCTCCTACCCCCGAGACCATTCTTCCTCTGACCCAAAACGAAGAATGGCAACTAGTTCATAACGAAGGAATCACCTTCCAGGTCCAAGGAACCTGGGGCTCGCGAAGTCTCGGCAGCGACCCAGAAAGCCTTGGCTGGTTCGAGGAAGGGGCAAAAAATTCCGACCAAGGTTACTTGGGTTCAGCGGACTTCGTACCCTGGAGTCCATCAAGGCCCCTTTCGTCGATGTACCTCATTCACGAAACAATACTTACCCTTCCTTATACTGGATACTTTAGGGGATTTGTCGAACTTGGATGGCGAGGAACCCTAACAACCGGCCAGGAAAAGTGGTCCCATCATATTGGTGGTCGAATTGGAGTAGAAATTCTTCTGGAACTCTAAAGCCCCTATATGAAATATCCCCACTAATTTAGTATACTTTAGCTGTTGTCCCGAAAGGAGGACTGGAACAATGAAAAAAAATATATGGATAATCGTGATCGCCCTATTTCTTGGCGGTTTCCTTTACGCCCAGGATTCGGGTCTTGGGTTTAATATGGACCTAGGATTAGGGGTTAGTTCTTTTACTGACCCTACAACGGGTGAACTTACTACCTGGCAGAATTTGCGGCTCCAGCCAGACCTATCACTAGGAAAATTTGGAATCGGACTGGACTTAACCATTAATTATCGTTTCTCCGATGCAAGCGGAAATTCGGGTTTCTCGATTCGCGAAGAAGACTGGGTTCCAAGCACGACCTTGGGCACCTCGTTTCTCGATCTTTACCTACCCATATTTCGTTATATTCGGTATGGAACGAAAGGCGAACCCTTATTTGTTAAGCTTGGCTCAATAGATGATGCAACCGTGGGTAATGGTTTTATCATTGGTAACTATTCGAATAGTTTGTTTATGCCCCAGCGAAGAATTGTTGGTCTTAGCCTCGATTTTGATGCAATGCTTTTCGACTTCCCTTATCTAGGCATAGAAACCTTTGTGTCGAACCTTGCTGCATTTAATCTTATTGGTGCTCGCCTTTATACCAGACCGCTTGCTTGGACCGGTGTACCAATAATCGAGACCGCCCAGTTTGGTGTTACCGTGGCTGCTGACCTAAATCCCTTCTATTACGAAGAACAAGATTTTAAAGAATTACGGGTCAGCGAGCCTACGGCTACAAACGCTTACTCAAGTTTTTGGGGAGATACGACTAACGACTCAGATGCCTCGAATAACAATGGCACGGAGTCGGTTGTTATCGGTGGTATCGATATTCGAGTACCTATCTTGAACACCGATATCATCTCTTTAGCCACCTTCACCGACCTCGTTCTTCAACGGAGTAATCCGGGGTGGATGATCGGGGCTGGGGGGCGATTGTTAAAGGTAATGAACTTTGGTGCCCAAATTCGGGTCCTGGGAGAAAACTTCATTCCCGTGTACTTTGACCAGAGCTACGACCTGTACCGCTCGAAAAAATGGGAAGTGTACAATGGATTTGCCAGTACTCCCTCCTACGCAGGGTGGTTCGCTACCCTTGGAATGTTTCTGGCCGATGGACTATTCACCTTCGATGCCAGTATAGAAGGTTCGTTCTCGAATCCGGATAACAATCCCCAACTCGACCCTGTTCTCCGAGGAAAGCTCTTTGTATCTCCAGACCTGCTGGCAGGATTTAGTATAATGGGAAGCTACGAGAAGAGGGCCATTGATAGCTGGTCAGACTTCATAAGTGCCGAAGACTCGGTAATTGGTGCCGGTATTGGTTACAAAACAGGACCTGCCCAAATCAATCTCATCTATGACATTCGGTACAACCCGAATTCAGGAACTGGTCAGAACTGGGAATCGACTTCCCGGATCGAAACGACTATTTCCTTTTAACCCAAGGAGGGTACACCTATGACGAGAAAGAAAAGCGTCATCCTAACAACCTTTCTCATACTTCTGGTCGGCTTTCTGGGGGCACAAACCCCTGCGGCAGTCCTCGAATACTTCGATTTTGGTATTCGAATCTGGGATGAGACGGGGTTTGAGAAACTAGACTTTAATTTTGGCGAAGAACTAGGCCCGGGGTTCCGGATCGAAACTGGAGCGGGAAGTGCCGAACTTCGATTGAATCCTAATGGCACAATTATGCGCCTCGCTTCGGGTACGTCTTTTACTATCGATAGTATCCAAGGACGGGGGGACTCTACGTCGACGGAGTTTACCGTTGCCCAGGGTCGAGTCCGGACAGTGGCTGCCCGCAGTGCTGGGGCCGACTATCGATTCCGAACAGCTACAGCTGTAGGTGGAGTTCGAGGGACCGACTTTGGAATGAATGTTGTTCCGGGCCAAGCAGACCAACTCTTTGTCCTGGAGGGATCTGTCGAATTTACGAACTCCCTTACGAATCAAAGCCTTCTCTTAGGTGCCGGACAGGCAGCAAATACCTTCGCACCAGTCTTTGAAGCTTTCATACCCGATCCTGCATTGTTGGCTCCTTTCCTCGAATCTCTTCAATTTGTCGCTCTCAACCCCCAAGAAGTACCGGGCAAAAATCCCGAAGGGGACGAAGGAGAAGAGGACCAAAAAGATAACGAACAAGCAGACGAATCTTCTTCGACGGACCAGCCAGCCGAAACCGCTCAGGAAACTGAATCTTCAGATTCGAGCCCTTCTGGAAACGCCTTAACCGATCGGATCTTAGAATTTTTGGGACTTGAAGTTGGCTCGGTAACTATCAACGGCGATACCTACGGAAAAGCTATTTTCCAACCTAAGTTCGAAACAGGATCCTTTAGAACCCAACTCTATCTTCCAATTATCTACACCGACGATCTCTTCGATCGAAGCACCTGGTATCGTGGGCAGGGCAACGACGAGTGGAGTTTTGGTACCGACCAGGGGGACAACGTTCCCAACATCGTCCTCGACGTCTTGCGAGACCTGGTTTTAAAAATCAAGTACCTCGAAATTGGAGACTACGGCGATCGGTTCTTCATAAAATTGGGAAATATCGAGTCGATGACCCTTGGACACGGAATTCTCATTAATGGTTACGCCAACGATGCGGACTTCCCCGCAATCCGTCGACTCGGGCTCAACCTGGGAGTAAACACCGATGGTCTTGGGATAGAACTCCTCACCAATGACCTTGCCGAACCAGAAATTTTTGGTGCGAGGCTGGTGTGGAGACCCTTAGGTACGCGATTCCCTCTGGGAGTAGGGCTTAGTGCGGCTGCAGATATTAACCCTGCGCGAGAATTGAAAGCTGCCAAAGCACAGGACGCTAACGTATTTGTTGGTCAAGACAACAGCGCTCTCAAAGAAGCCGCTGTAACGGCAGATCCTATGTTCTTCAACTTCGCCGCCGATGTGGGCATTCCCATTCTTAATATGGAGTTAGTCGACCTTCTGCTCTTCGCAGATTTTGGTGTAATGGTTCCCTACATACAGAACTCGGTAACAATCGGTACCAACAATGTAGCCTCGGGATTCAGATTCGACTCACTGATTGAAAACCTGGAGCTACGAAACTATGGTATTCAAACCGGGGTCATGGGTAAACTCTTCATTGTCGACTATCGATTAGAGTTCCAGTACTACCACGGTTCGTTCTTCCCCAGCTTCTACAATCAACCCTATGATCGACTCCGGGCAGAACGAACAGAGCTGGTGCTTCAGAACCTTGCCGATCCCGGTGGTGCGAATGTAGTACCCCGAGCTGGAATTTACGGGAGTGGTACGGTGAATATTCTGCCCCTCCTGGATGTGAACATCGGGTACCGTTGGCCATGGGTCATTGGAGCGGGGAGTGCGAACCTCTCGGCCGATGACTACTTCCACATTGGAGTTCAAATAGACAAGGGACTTCTTCCTTTGGGGCTCTCGGGTGGAGTGCAGTACGACCGGGTTAAGTTCCGCGAGGTCTTCTACGACGACGACTTTGCCCTTTTTGACGAGAATGCGGTAGTTAAGGGAAACATTGGCGTAGAAATCTCGCCGATTATGGACCTGGTCCTGACCATTGGGACCTCGATCCAACGGGACCCAGAAACCGGGGTTGTTCAGTACAATGCTAACGGAAGACCAAAATATGGTCCAACCGTGACTCTTGAAACCAAGATAGGACTCTAGTACCCTCGAGTTCTATGGAAACAACTTCAGACCCATCCCGGAGAACAATTCAAGTTCTTCGGGATGAGGTTGCTCGTAAAATTGCCGCAGGGGAGGTTATAGACCGGCCCTACTCTGTTGTTCGGGAGCTAATGGATAACTCCCTGGACAGTGGAGCCAGCAAAATAGAGGTTGCCCTGGAAGATGGTGGGGTAGCCTCAATAACGGTCACCGATAATGGAATTGGTATGCCCCCCAACGACCTTTCCCTTTGTTTTCTTTCCCATGCCACGAGTAAAATTTCCCACGAAGACGATTTACTTCGGGTTCGTTCCCTGGGGTTTCGGGGAGAAGCTCTCTCAAGTATTTCCGCTATTAGTCGAATCTCTATAGCCAGTAATGCGAAAGAGCTCAATGAGGGATACGAAGTTCACATCGAGGCCGGCACTCCGAGTCCAGTAAGAAGAACCCCTTGGCCTCAAGGTACTCGAGTTCGGGTAGAAGACATTTTTTTTAATCTCCCGGGAAGAAAAAAATTCCTTAAACGGGCCGCTACCGAAGCCACCTTGGCAAAAACTACATTCATCGAAAAATGCCTGCCTTTCCCAGAAAAGGAATTTGTGTTTCTCTCAAACGACCAGCAAAAACTCCATTTTTTGCCTCAAATCGGCGACCAAGACCTGGTCCACCGGGTACTCGAGGCTTTCCCCGACCTTGGATCAGCTGTCCTTTTTAGTCAACTTGGGGGAAGGGGTACTAGTTTCCAGTTCAAAATTGTCGTCGGTAGCCCGGGAGTAATCAGAAAGGACCGTAAACTTCTTCAGGTTTACGTCAATAATCGACGAATTAGCGAGTACTCTCTTATGCAAGCCCTTGAATACGGGTACCACGGATTTCTTCCTGGAGGCTCATTTCCCGCGGCATTTCTCTTTTTGCAAGTTGATCCTGATACGGTCGATTTTAATATCCACCCGGCAAAACGGGAGGCCCGCTTTCAGAATCTCCAAGAAATTCACCACGCGGTAAGCCGAACTCTCCAGGATCATCTCATGCGCTCGGCCCACAAGACCCTGTATTCTCAGCAACGAGCCTCCCAATCAGACCTGTGGCAACCCAAGTCCAGGGTCCCCTTTGACCTAACTGTCCGGTACACCCCACCTTCGAACCAGGACTTTTCTGCATCTGAGCCCACGAATCCTTGGTCGCAATCGCTCCCTCCTCAAACCTCCATCCTCCCGGGAATTTTGCAGCCCTCTGCACGTGTTCAAGGTCCCGTAACCTTTCGTTATCTCGGCCAAATCTTCCGTCTCTTTTTGGTGGTTGAATACCAGGACAAACTCTTACTCATCGATCAACACGCAGCCCATGAAAAGATCCTCTTTGACAACCACCGGGCCCATCCGATATCCCAAAACCTTTTGGTACCCTTAGTCATCGAGTTAGATACCAACAATGAAACGGTAGACCAACTCGTAGGTGAACTCAAGAGACTTGGGTTCGACGGAGAAGTGCGAGGATCGAAGGTGGAGTTCACCAAAATCCCCAGCCTTCTAGAAGGGCAGGAAGAACTGATTCAAGGGTTTTTTCGTTCATTTAGGGGCAACCTCGAGGACTTGGAACGACAGCTCTACGCCCGCATGTCGTGTCGGGCGGCGATTATGGACGGCGACCCCTTGGAAGAATCGAGAGCATTTGAAATTATCGATCGAGTTTTGGGTATGGAAAATCCTCGATGTCCTCACGGTCGGCCGATTTGGTTTGAGTTGAGCCAAGAAGAATTATTCCAGTTTGTAGGAAGAACCTAAACGTCGGTCTATAAGCCCTCTAACAGGGCCGAGACTACCTCACGATCCCAATACTGAGGATTAAGTTCTAACAGCTGGGAAAAGACGTCCTTGGCTCTCTCGGGGTTTTCTAGGGCAATAAGCACCTCTCCGAGTCGATGGTAGGCAGCCCAAAAGGTGCCGTCCAGGGCAATCGCCAATTCAAAAGACTCTTCGGCACCGGAAAGATCTTCCATCCGAAGTCTAGTAAGGGCCAAACTATACCGAAGGTTTGGATCTTGGGGACTCGTTTGAATCGCCTTCCTTAGGTAGTCGACACTTTTGTCATACTCCCCTGAAAGTCGATAAGCCGCACCCAAGTTCGATTGAACCTCAAAACTATTTTGGTTAATTTTTTCTGCGTCCTGAAGTACCAGAAGAGCAAGATCGGCCGACTCCTGTTCAATATACAGGGCGCCGAGTTCAATTCGAGGTAAGAGGTACTGGGGATTCTGCTGAATAGCACGAACAAAAAACTCCTCGGCCTGGGGATACCCCCCCAACATCTTCGCCGCCAATCCCAGAGTATAGGAATACTCTGCTCGACCAGAATCGAGTTGTACCGCCTTGGCGGCGTAGTCTAGGGCTTCCTCGGGGCGGTCGAGGGCCAAAAGAACGGTTGCCAAATTGTAGTTATTTATTGGATTATCTGGCTCGGCTTTTAAGACGTTCTCGTAGGAGGTGTAGGATTCTTCATACCGCCCTACCTCGAAAAGTACCTGGGCGTAGCTTCTTACATGGCGCATAGATGGATCGAGATCTACCGCTCGTTTTAAATTTTCGAGGGCCCCGGCGGCGTTCCCTTGAGATAGCTGAATTTCGCCTATTCTATTGTAAGCGGTAGCGTAATTTGTCCTAACTGCAACGGCCCTTCGGTAGGCATCAATGGCAGCATCTTGGTTTTCTAACCGTTCATAGGTAGAGCCAAGATTAAAAAAAGCCCTCTCGTTTGTACTATCCAACTGGATGCTTGCCTCATAGCTCACCCGTGCATCGGCAAATCGGCCAGATAAGAATTGGGCGTTCCCCAGTTCAAAGAGTACCCGAGCATTTCCAGTTCCCGGATTAAGGACTCGGGCTCGATCGTACTCGGCAATTGCCTCGGGATACCGACGTTGGGCAGCGTACACTCGACCAAGGGTATAATAAGACTCCCAAAGGTTTGGATCCCGGTCCTTTGCCTGTTCAGAAAAAGTACGGGCTTGATCCTGATTAATTCGATTACTCGAGTCTTCTTCAATGAATACCTCGGCCATGCGGGCGTAGGGTAAGGCATTTGCGGGATTTACTTGAATTGCTTGATTGAGAAGGGTTTTTGCCCGGGCGTAGTCTTTGGTGGACAAGGATGCTCGAGCTTGGGTAAGCAGATCTTGTTGTTGCCTGGCTTTTGCGGCCTCTTCAGCCGAGAGCCGAGCGATTCGTTCTTCCTCCGCCTGTCGCTCTGCCAATTCTTGAGCTTGGCGAGCGGTGATTTCTCGTTGCTGTTGTTCCGCGAGCTGTCGGGCTATTTGGGCTTCGGACTCTCGTTGGGCTGCCAGGGCCTCTCTTTCTCGGGCCTCAGCCTCTGCGGCCCTCGCCAAGGCGGCTGCCCGTTGGGCTTCGGCTGCGTCAAGTTCGGCATTTTGTCGCTCTGGGGTAGGGGTAGGCGCATTTTTTTGATCTCTGGCTTGGGCTTCAGCCTGGGCCCGAGCTAGGGCCTCTCGACGAAGGGCAATAATACCATCTAAGAGAGCCCGTACCTCTGCGTCTTGGGGATTGTCCAGAAGGATTTGCTCTAGGAGTCCCAGGGCCCGGTCGTATTCACCTTGCTCCGAATAATCTCGAGCCAGTTGAAGTGCGTTCGCTTTTCGTAGAGATTGGGCATCGGCTACTTCTTCACTTCCAGTTCCCGAGGTGAGGATGAAATATCCTCCTATTCCCGCGGCGAGGAACCCGAGGGCAATACTAAGGCCGATAATTACTCTTTTTTTGCTTTGACTCATTATCCTACTTTCCTAATGATGGTATTGGAGACCTCCATAAACCTCTATTTTCGAGCAACTTAGCCAGAAAACAAGCTTATGGAGGTCCCCGGGTCAATCACTATCGATAGTGATTTCTTCGTCTACATTTATTACCGAGTCGGCCCCTGCACCAAGTCCGGTAGCCGTCGAGGATGCGGCTCCAAGGCTATTAAACACCGAGTTCAACAGATCTCGTCGACGATCTTCTGCCGCTTGGGCCTGGCTTTGAGCCTCCCGAGCCTGGGCCTCGGCCTCCCTTTGCTGCCTTTCTGTCTCGGCCTGACGTTCTATTTCCCTAATTCTCTCCTCGGCCTGCTGAGCTAGTTCGGCAGCCTCTCGGGCGGCAAATTCGCTTTCGATAGCCGCAATCATCTGCCGTACTTGGGGAGCAAGGGGACTAGAAGAATCAAACTGCAGAAATAGGCGGTAGTCCGACAGCGCAGGCTCTAATTGCCCTATTGAAACGAAGATATTCGCTCGATTCAGGTAAGGTGCGGAATAACTTCGTTGCTGGGAAATAGCTTGGGAATAGGAAGCTATACTTTCTTCTTTCATCCCCTGGGCCAAATAGATATTTCCTTGGTTAAAATACACTTGGGCGGCAAAATTGGGAAACCTATTCTTTGCTTGGTCAAGAATTTCTATCGCCCGGCCGTAAAGTCCCATCTGCTCGTATACTATCCCAAGATAGAGGTAGGTTTCAGCCTTTGTATTCCCGGAATCTAATGCAGACTCAAAATATCCCGCGGCCTCAGCTGGTCGGTTATGTACGTATGCCTCGACACCCAGCTCGTAGGCCGAGGTCGGTTGGGCTGCTGTTATTAGTACGGGAAATAGAAACAGGATGAAAAAGACTCCAAATGACTTGGGTAAGGGTAGAGATGGACTTAATCTAATTTGACACCTCGATACCCTATCATGTATCCTTGAAAATAACATGGTCATTATTCCTATTATAGCAGTTGGGATTGCTCTTATCATTGGTATTATTCTTATCGTCAGTTCTATCCTCGCACCTAAGAAGGTTAGTGGTATAGAGAAGATGTATAAACAACGAAAATTTTCTACTGCAATTAAGTTGGCCAAGCAGATTTTGTTAAAAGATCCCCGAAATGCCGATGCCCACTATTTATTGGGACTGAGTTATTTAGAGGACGGTAAACCCGAACTCGCTCTCATGGAACTACGAGCAGTTAATCAGATTGGAAAATTCGACGGACTGGTGAGAGAAGTACCGTTTCGTACGAAAATTGCCGAACTCTATGCCAAATTTAATCAGCCCGAGGAAGCCCTCAAGGAGTATTTGTTGCTCCTACGATCCGATCCGAACAATGCCGAGTTCTACTACCAAACAGGGCTTCTTTTTGAACAACGAGAACGACCGGATAAGGCCCTACCCTACTTCAAAAAAGCTATATCGTTAGACGATCGGCATGCGAACGCCCATAGCCGCCTTGGATCGCTCATGTTTAGGGCTCGTAGACCAGCCGAGGCAAAGCAGTCCCTCGAAAAGTCGGTCAAAATACAGCCGGAAAATTCCCAGGCCCACTTTTTCTTGGGAAAAATTCAAAAAGAAGAAAAAGAATATATCTCGGCCCTTGGGTCTTTTGAGAAAGCAGCCAAGGATAGCAATTTCAAAGTAAAAGCCTTGGCAGAGCGGGGTCACTGCTACATGTACTCGGGAGACATGACGAGGGCCGAAAGCGAGCTTCATCGGGCGATAAAGCTCTCGACCAGCCCTGGAGCCGCCGAAGTACTCTTTGCCCGGTATCTTCTGGGAATGATTTACGAGCAAGACCGCAAGATAGAAGAAGCAATAGAACAATGGGAACAGATATACGCAGTTAAGACCGATTACCGAGACGTTGCCCAGAAGCTAACCAACTTTCAAGACCTCCGTACCGATGATGTACTCAAGGATTTTTTAACCGCAGGAAACGATGAGTTTGTAGAGCTTTGCAAAACCGCAGCTGCAAACCTCAATTTGACAATACAAGATTTAAAATCGATACCCGATGGTTGCCAGGTAATCGCAGAGGAACGACAAACCAAGTGGCGAAATCAAAGATCGGTCCCCAAGCTCATTCATTTCTTGCGAGTGACCGATCCAGTAGACGAAGCTACCCTTCGAGACTTTAACGAACTACTAAGGACTAACAATGTATCGCGAGGAATTGTTGTTGCCTCATCGACATTTACCAAAATGGCCCAACTGTTTGCGGAAAACCGCCCTATAGAACTCCACGATAAGGATATGCTGCAGAAAATTCTCAAAAAGCCAAGTACAGAGTAATTCAAACCATGAAAATACTGTGTGTCGCAGACCATATAGACCCCTTGGTGTATTCACCAAACGCAAAGCAACGGTTTCGAGATGTCGATTTTGTCCTAGGAGCAGGCGATTTGCCAATGGACTACCTGGGATTTATTTCTGCGACCTTGAATAAGCCAATCTACTTTGTTTTTGGGAATCACAACCTACGGAAACTTCAACTCTTTAAGAATCCTGGAAATAATTTGACCGAGGGCGCCGAAGGGGCGGGATACCTGAAGAATTTCTATGGTTCAACCTACATTGGCGGCAAGTGCGTAAAGGCCAAAGGCAAACTCCTTATTGTAGGTCTGGGAGGCAGTATTCTTTACAATGGCGGAGAAAACCAGTTTACTGACCGGGAAATGTACTGGAAAATTTTTCGTCTCATTCCCCGTTTGGTGTGGAATAAGATTGTCCATGGGAGATATCTGGACATTTTCCTTGCCCACTCCCCCCCAAGGCAGCTTGGAGACCGGGAAGATGACTGCCATAGGGGATTTATCTCTTTCCGCTGGTTCCTCAAGACCTTTAGACCTCGGTATATGCTCCACGGTCATGTTCATTTATATAATCCTAACGAGGAACGCCATATACACTTTCATCAAACCCACATAGTAAATGTATATGATCACTACGTCCTAGAATTGGAGGCCTAGCCTATGGGAAATTATATCGATGGCGCGGCACGGGAAGACTTCAATCGGGCGAAGGCCCGAGCATTTGTCTCCCATGTGCTCAACTTGATCAAACCCGAGAGGGAAAAACTCCTTAGCCTGGATGAAATGCGTAAAATCATTCCTACTCGAGGCGAAAGCTACAGGGGAATTCAGACTATAGACCTGGATAAAATTGTTGGTAGCGAGGGCCGATACCAGGATTTTAGTAAAGAATTCCTCCCGAAAAAAGAACACTTGCGAAATCGCTGGGTAAGCATCGATAAAGCCCACCTCACCGACGTCATCCTTCCGCCGATTCAGTTATACGAAGTAGGTGGAGTATACTTTGTCAGGGATGGAAACCACCGAGTTTCGGTAGCCAAGATGCAAGGGGCAAAAATGATCGACGCCGAGGTAACCTCCCTCGACTCGGACATCGTAATTTCCCCCGAAATGACAAAGAGTCGGATTTTAAAAGAAATAGTCTGTTACGAACGGAGACGGTTCTTTGAGTTTACAAAGATCGAAGAAATTCTCCCAGGTTTTGATATTAGCTTTACCGCTCCCGGGCGCTACGAAGAACTCCTTAAGCATATATACGAGCATAAATATTATACAAACCTCGACCTAAGAGAGGAGATTTCCTTCGAAGAAGCCGTCATCCTTTGGTACCAGGAAGTATACCTTCCGATTATTGATCATGTTGTGAGCTCAAATTTGCTCGGGTATTTTCCCGAGCGAACAGAGTCGGACCTCTACATGTGGCTGGTTAAGCACTGGCACTTTCTGAAAGAACAATACGGACAAGAAATCTCGCCCGCTGCGGCTGCGGCAGACTTCAAGAGGAAGTTTGCTGGGGGACTCTGGCGTAAGATCGCCAGCCTATTCTCCCGTCGATAGGGTCGGTGCGCCGTAAATCCATTCCGACTGCCGGGAAGTTGTGTACAAACTGAAGTCCCATGGGAAGTTCCCTTCAAAACGAACCCTTCTCTCGGGTGGTAGCTCAGGGGAGAGGAAAAAAGTTCCGAGAGCTTGAGCCCCCCCGAGATCTGTGACTTTGACCTCGTAATTACCTAAGGGTAAGGGAGTTGGTTCTTCGGTCCCCAAAGTCTCATATCCCAGGAGAGGAAGCAGGAGGGTGAGACCCCTTGGCCCTTCCTCTATCGAGAGGTCTCCAATGGGGATCAGCCATGACAACTCTCGCCCCCGATGGGAAACTTCCACCGATTCAATGTCACCGATTCCATTCCTTTCTATTGCCAACACTTCGATTGCGAGGTGGGTCGGTATGAGGGACTCGCTTCTGCCATCCCAAAAAATTCCGCCGGACAACTCGATTATTTCCGGCGGACTTCCCGTACAGCTCCCAAGAAAAAGAACGAGGAAAAAAATCGATTGTAGTTGAGCTTTGGGCACCAAGAATTCTCCTTTCGACTTCTTCTTCCCGGTTATTTTTCCCCAGTGACCTAGAGGGCCCCTGGAATCCTCATTCTTGTGTTCGTTGGAGTAGTAGCCAGAGGCACCCTTAGAAGGAAAAAGCAAAAAAAAGCTCCTCGAGGGAGGAGCGCCAAATTCTGATCGGACATCGCCGAACCAAGAAAAAACCCTAGTATGCTTTCATCTGTTGCATTTTCCGAACTTTCTTCTGAAGTTTTCGGACGAGTGCTTTTTTCTTTCGATTTTTGATGGTGGAAGGCTTTTCAAAGTACTCGCGTTTTTTCCATTCACGAATAATGCCTTCTTTCTCTACCATCCGTTTGAAGCGCTTTATTGCCTTTTCCAGGTTTTCGCCTTCATCGAGTCGTATTTGAGCTATTGGAATCACCACCTTTCTTTACTGAATCTCACCATTGTAGAAAATGCGATAGGTGTTGTCAAGCAAGGGGACTTGGATAAAAAATTCTGGATCGACCGTATCAATGAGCACCCGGGCCTCCCAATGCAGATGGGGTCCGGTGGCTAAACCGGTGCTTCCTAATTCACCAATTTTCTCACCCTGGGCAACAACCTGTCCAATGGTGGTTACCAGCGAATCCAAGTGATAATAAAGGGTAAAAATTCCCGGTAAGTGTTCCAGAACAATAGTCCAGCCCGTTACCTGTCGGTATCCACTAAAAACGACCCTTCCTGCCCCGGGAGCCATTACTGGTGTACCAATAGGTCCCCCGTAATCTCTCCCCCCATGAATACTGGTCGCCGAGGTTCCGTCATCGTAGAGAAAGAGTCTTCGGGCACCATAGTCGGCTGTTCTTCGAATGTTCTCCAGAGGACTAATAAACCTATCGGTCCAAAACCAGTTTTTCGGATTCGGAGTAAAAAGAACCTGCCCCAGGATCTCGGATTCTCTTGCCCGGAGGCTAGGGTTAGCGGTTCTTACGTTTGTTAACTCCCGGGTGAGGGTAATTCTTTCCTCAGGAAAGGTCCGGGGGGATACCCGAATAATTCGATGGATTGTGGACTTCTGACCTCCCAGTACATTTAATATCACATCGATTCTGTAGTACCCAGCATTGATTGTGTTCGGTATCGGCAGAAATGCGTACCCAAGACCCTCGGTCTCTCGGACATATCCTGGAACCCTGGTGAGCACTCTATTTGATGAATCGTAGAGGGCTACTTCAATTTTCTCGTACTTGGTTCCGAAAACCTGAAGAACTACTACCTCCCCAGGACGAATTTCGCTTCGCCCCTCTACCGATTCAAAAACTACCGGAAGGTTTTGGGCTGATCCAAGAGAGAGGACGAGAAAAAAAAGAACGAGAGTCAGTCTTTGCTTTTGTTGTTTCATCGCCAATCAAACCACCCCATGCTTTAGGTGCCTCGAATATCGAGCACATGGAGTTGTAGGGTCTTATTCGTACCCCAGAAGTTCCTCTCTAGATTGAATACGATATCTACTTTTGACCTCAGGTGAATGTCTCGTTTCACTCGATCCGCCGAATTCCACATTATTGCGGGCCACTTATGGTTTCCTAAACCGAGAGTCAATTTCACGTGTTCCTGACCCTTCCCCATAAACTGAATATCTTCAATGAGCGCTCCGGTAGCCATGTATACCACTCTACCAAACTCTTGCCCTTGGGGTTGAAGACTCAATTCAAGTTCCTCAAGACTTGGATCCATCCGCTGGGCCGGAACCTTGAGGTCGATGAGAATTTTCTCTTCTTCATCTTCATCGAGGGGTACCAAATCAAGAACTCGGGAGATACGAGATGAAAATTCGTCGTATCGATGACTCGGAAGACTGAATCCCCCGGCAGCCTTGTGACCTCCCCAATTTTCGAAAAGATCTTCAAAATGAGAAAGAAACCCGGTGGCAGAGAATCCCCTCGCCGAACGGATAGACCCTACCGCTCTATCGCCTAGAAATGCAACAACCGCCGCAGGAGCGTTGAACTCCCGGGAAAGCCGACCGGCCAAAATACCGGTAATTCCCCTATGTACCGAGTCATCGCGGACCAAGAGAAATCTACCTTGGAAATGCTTCTTACTCTCGTGAGCTTTGGGATAGACCCTATCCCAGGCTTGAGACCCCAGGTTCTTCCGGGTCTCGTTCAAGGAAAGTACCTCTTTCAGCAAGATACCTATTTCGCCACCGTCGCTATCCTTTGCCAATAATAATTTTACCGCCAAATCGGGCTTTCCCATTCTTCCGGTAGAATTAATAACTGGCCCCACCTTCCACCCTACATCCATAGCCGAAATTGGCTTTCCCAGGAGCTTGTTGGCAGAGAGTAGCTCCCGAAGGCCCGGCCGCGGCGTCGATTCCAGGACTTGTAGACCGTGTTTCACGAGGATTCGGTTCTCGTCGACCATCGGCATCATATCCGAAACGATTCCCAGGCTCATCAGATCCAAGTCTTCGGTCATCTGCTTCAAGAGTTGAGGGTATTTTGAGAGGACAAAGGTTGTAATTAATTGATGAAAGGCTTCGACCTCCAGGGGGGGGCGTTGGGCGAACTTTGCTAACTTGCTACCTTGAAGCATACGTAAAAGACTCATGCCAGACAAACTGGGATAGACCTTGGCAATCTCAGGAGCCATGTCGGTGACACCAATTTGTGTGTCGTTTCCAAAGACCTGCCGCAAAAGGCGTACCTGGGGCTTCTCATCGTAAAGAAAAATGACCTCTTCTTTGAGGAAGCTCACCAGACGGGTATCCTCTGGCCGAACGAGGCCGGGAACCAAGGTTTCGACTAACCTTTCGATCTCGACCAGGTTTTCAATTTTTAGGGCTTCAAAGATTATCGATTCGTTGCCTGGGCGAACATTGAGCAAGGTGAAACGCTGGCGATATAAATCGGTTTGGGCAAACCGAAGGGCCCACAGTACCTTACCGACCAAGGAAGCCCCACAGAGGCCGGTAAAGGGGTAGCCCGAGTCGTCGAGTTTTGGATCAATAATTGCTACTGCTTCGGGAAGAATATCTTGAGGCTCGTGATGGTCAATAATTATGGTATCTATTCCCAATGCCTGGGCTGTATCTACCTCTTTCACCGAGGTAATACCACAGTCAACGGTAATAATGAGGGTTCCATCTTTTTCTGCAAACTGCCGCACCGCTTCCTCGGTGAGTCCGTAGTGTTCGTCTCCAAGGGGAATTTGCCAGTAGACTTCGAGACCCATTTCTTCCAAGCGGGAAACCATCAGGGTTGTAGCAGTTATTCCGTCGACATCCCTATCCCCAAAAACAAGTACCCGCTCGCCCTCATCTTTAGCCAAGAGAATTCTGTCGACCGTATCGACCATATCGGTAAAGAGAAAAGGGTTGTGGAGACTTTTCAGATCATCGTCAAAAAAGTACCGCAAGTTCTCGGGACGATTAATTCCCCGGCGCAAAAGCACCGCCGCAGCAAGGGGGTCACAGGAAAAGCGGCCTACAAGGGTGTCCAGTTCATCTTTCGATATTTCGGGTAAGTCCCAAATCATAGGGCGGCTATTTCCTCAAGAATCATCGACGCAACCTCGGGTACTTCCTGGGTTGCAATGGTAAAGCAGGTGGCCAAGAGGGATTGGGCTTGTTTGGCCTCCTGCTCCCGGGTAGCCCAGAGGCGAAAAAGAACATTCCCTTTTCTTACTCGATTGCCAACCCGGTGAAGTACTTCAATACCTACGTGGGGATGGACCGGATCGGTATTCTTACTCCTACCGGCCCCCAAATACACCCCGGCCATACCGACCGAATACGCATCTATAGACCCAATCCATCCGTCCGAGGGAGCTATCACTTCGACCATAACCGGTGCACGCCACTTCCCCACCCGCCTATAGAGCTCTTCGAGATCCCCTCCCTGAAGAACCACATTTTCTTCAAATCGCTTCAAGGCGTCGCCAGACTCGAGCGCTTGGACACACCGTTCTATTCCCTCATCGATTGTGGTGCTTTTCTCTCCAGCAACGAGCATCCATCCGCCCAGTCGCAGAGTTACCTCCATGAGTTGAGCCGATGGACCCTTGAACCCTAGGGATCCATCGGGTTTCGAGACCTTTTTCCACGCGTCAGAATTGGGTTTGAGGCAGGAGAGGGTTTCTTCAACTTCAAGAAAATTGCCCACCGCAGTCCCAAGGGGTTCTTCCATGCGGGTGAGGACCGCAACAATTTTTTTGCCCAGTTCTTTTCCCGTGGCAGTTAGACTGGTAGCCAGGGCCCGCGCTTCTTCAGGGGTCTTCATAAAGGCCCCGGGACCAGTTTTAACATCAAAAATGAGGGCGTCGGAACCTTCGGCAAACTTTTTACTCAGAATGCTACCGGTAATGAGGGGAACCGACTCGACGGTTGCAGTAGTATCCCGCAGGGCGTAAAGAAGTCGGTCGGCGGGGACAATTGCCTTCGACTGGCCGGTCATCGCAAAACCGACCCGACCGATGATTTCTCGAAATCGTTCGGGGCTCAAGGCAGTTGAATAACCGGGGATACTCTCGAGTTTATCCAGAGTCCCACCGGTGTGACCAAGACTCCTTCCGCTCATCATCGGAATTGGCACCCCACAGGCGGCCACCATTGGGGCAAGAATCAACGAAACCTTGTCTCCTACTCCCCCGGTGCTATGTTTATCTACAAAAGGGCCCTTTACACCGGTAAGTTCGATTACTTCCCCGGATTCAATCATTATTTCCGTAAGATCCTTTGTTTCTCCCGGTGTCATCCCCTGAAAAAAAACCGCCATAAGCCACGCAGAAATTTGGTATTCGGGGATTTCACCCGCTACGTAGCCATTAATAAGAAAACCAAGTTCTGCGCGGGTGTGGAATTCGCCACTTCTTTTTTTTGTAATCAAATCGAGGGCTCTCACGGTGGACACTCCTTTCGGTAACTAGAGAAACGGACACGGCCAAAAACTTTTGTTCTTACTATCCCCGCGATCTTAAGCTATTGGGTTGCAATAACCAACGGAGCCAGAACCCTAGAGGTTAGAGGTGCCCGAAGCCTAAAGATACCATACCTCCCGCCCCTTGTCTCGAGAAGGTTTTTCTCTATACTTAGCTTATGGGGACCTCTAAAAACCATGTTTCTAGGATATCCCTCGCTCTTAAGTCATTGCGGTGCAATGACCAACTTGGCCAGAATAATAGATTTTAGAGATGGTATGATTTACGTGGTTGGGCGGAAGGGGTTATCCTCAATCTGACGGGATTGGGGAGCCGGTAGTAGGTTGAGGGG
>JAACWS010000036.1 GCA_009991955.1 Spirochaetales bacterium | reverse complement strand
CCAATTGGCCGGTATACCCCGAAGTACATTCGAGATTAACAAAGATAGACGACATATTTGTCGCCACAGGGTTTGAGGCACTATACAGGATTTCAAAGAAAGACCAGTTATTCAAGATTTCTGGTAACATCCCTAATAGTCAAAACTGAAGGAATCGAGCGAATATTCTTAAGTACCTTCTGATAGTCTTCGTTCCGTTCAATTTCGATGGTGAAGTGGCCTTCTAGGTTTCCTAAGTTGTTTGGGTCAACCTTTCCTTCGAGCAAATGTCCTCGATACTTTTTAATGGCACCTTCAATTTGACTAAAGAGGTCTTGGGTTTGACGACTCGAAACCACAAACGTGTGGGTGGTGCGGGGAGACACGGTTTCCCACTCTACCTCAACCCGACGCTCCTCAAAGTCAGCAATTGAAGCCAAGTTAGTACAGTCGACCTTGTGGATAATTATACCTCGTCCTCGACTCACATATCCCAGGATTGGATCGCCTACCTCGGGATTACAGCAATTTGCAAATCGAATGAGCACGTTTCTTTCGTCCCCAACCCGTACTCCTACCTTCTCGGTGTCCTTTACCCGGTTCGGGGGACGCTTTAGGTCCTGGAACTGATTTGGTCTGCGGGGTTTTTTTCCCTCGTCGGTCTCTTCGGATTCACTTTCTTTCTTGCGTTTTCTCGCGACAATGTTCTGCTCAATAATGAGGCTTTCGTCGTGGTGGTTGAGCCATGCACGAATTTTACTCCGGGATCGACTGGTTTTTACAATTCGTAACCACTCGAGGTGGGGATGGGCTTGAGGATTCGTAAGGATCTCGACTACCTGGGTGTTACTGAGGGGTTCTCGAAGGCTAATAATCGACCCATCAGCTTTCGCCCCAGAGGTATGGTGACCGACTTCGGTGTGGACGTGGTATGCAAAGTCTAGGGCCGTAGCTCCCTGGGGAAGCTGAAACACGTCACCCCGGGGCGTAAAGACGTAGATCGAATCCCGAAGGACCTCACTCTTCATTTCTTCGAGGAATTCACTGGACGCTATTCGCGCCTGATTGAGGTCACGCAGTCTGCTGATGAACGAAAGGTCCTCGAGTTTGATTTTGTCTGGGTTATTGAGCCCCTGTTTGTAAAGCCAATGGGCTGCAACCCCGTATTCTGCGGTCATGTGCATCTCGCGGGTACGAATTTGAATTTCTAACAACCGCCCATCGTAGCCCATGACCGTAGTGTGCAGACTTTGGTACTTATTCGACTTGGGCATAGCGATGTAGTCTTTAAAACGACCTTCAATAGGCATCCATAGGCGGTGTACAATTCCTAAGGCCATGTAACATTCGTGGGAGTTTTCGCACAATATCCGCAGCCCGAGCATGTCGTAAATTTCGTCGATTCCTTTGCCCTTGATCTTCATTTTCCGGTAAATAGAATAAAAGTGTTTGGCCCGGGTTTCGACTTCGGCAACAATTCCCTCGGCGTTTGCAGCATCTTCCAGGGCTTTTTTTGCCCTTTCAAGGTAATTGGCCCTTTCGGTTTTTTTCTGACTCACCGCTCGTTTTATCTGCTCATAGACCTCGCTCTGGAGGTACTTGAGGCTGAGGTCTTCGAGTTCGTCTTTTATGCTGCTCATACCCAGGCGACCGGCAATTGGTGCGTATATATCGATACATTCCTGGGCTATAACTTTGCGGCGTGGGGGATCTTTAAACTGAAGGGTGCGCATGTTATGAAGTTTGTCTGCCAGTTTAATAAGAATCACCCGAATATCTTTAACCATGGCAAACATCATCTTGCGAATCGTTTCGGTTTCTTGGTGATTTTTACTCTTGGCACGAACGTCATCGATCTTGGTGACGCCAAAGACCAGGGCTTCTACTTGTTTACCAAATTCGGCCCGCAGTTCATTTCGTTCTATTTGAGTGTCTTCAAGAGTATCGTGGAGAAGAGCGGCGATTATGGTTACCGCGTCCATTTGCATATCCAAAAGGATTTCGGCTACCTCTATAGGATGAACGACGTAAGGCTCGCCACTTGCGCGGGTTTGACCGGTGTGCAATTCTTCACTTCTTTGGAGGGCGGAGATAACCTTTTCCCGGTCTTCAGGGGTAAAAAAGCTGAGTTTGTCGGTAAATGTTTTTACCTTTGCGCTTATCATTTCGTTCCTTGGGTTATTCGAAACCTTCCTGTTAAGTCAGCCGTACTGTGTATATCGGCGAAATGTGCGCCTTTAAGGAGGGCTTGTATTTTTTCTATTTGGTCAGGGCCCGATTCAATATATAAACCGCCACCGGGCAAAAGCAAGGATCTGGCTTGATTCACGAGGGCTCGGATATGATCGAGTCCGTCAGCCCCTGAAATGAGGGCGATTTCCGGCTCAACCCAGCCTCGTTGGGCTCGAATTTTACACTCAGTTTCGGTCAGATAGGGAGGGTTTGCAACAATTGCGTTGAATTTTTGAGTAACTCCCTCCATTAGGTCGGTCTGTATCCATTCAACTTGCTGGGAACCTAAGATTCGGCGTTCGTTTTCTTTGGCGACCTCCAGGGCATCGAAAGAAATATCGGTAGCTGTAATGCGCCATTCTGGGCGTTCGGCAGCTAGAGTAAGGGCTATGCAACCACTACCGGTACAACAGTCGAGAATTTCAATCGATGGGGGTGGAAAATCTTGAAGAACTTTCTCAATTATAATTTCTGTATCCGGTCGGGGAATTAATACCCGGGGATCTACCAGAAAATCCCTTCCAAAAAATTCTTTCGACCCCGTAAGGTAAGCAATTGGGTAACCAGCGAGCCGTTTTTCCCATAGCTCAAAAAATGATGAGGCCTGGGCTTCGTTTAGGTCGTCGTTATAACGAGCAATAACAGCCCCGGAATGGAGGTTGAGAACCCCGGCCAAGAGCACCCGAGCGTCTAGCCTAGGAGTGTAGTCTTGGAATGGAAGGGGTTGGCTATAACGTTGGGTAGCGGACAAAAGGGCCTCTCGGATTGTCATTGAATACCCAGTTTTAGCGCTTCCTCCCGGTCGCTAATTCGTAGTCCTTGGAGAATTTCGTCTAGATCTCCCTCCATAATTTGGTCTAGTCGATAGAGGGTTAGATTGATTCGATGATCGGTAAGGCGGTTCTGGGGGAAATTATAGGTTCGGATCCGTTCCGATCGATCCCCCGAGCCGATCTGGTTTTTTCGAAGGGCCGACAGTTCGGCATGCCTTTTCGATTCTTCTAACTCAAAGAGGCGAGCCTTCAGGACCCTGAGGGCCTTGGCTTTGTTCTTTATTTGACTTTTTTCGTCCTGGCAGCTTACGACCAAGCCGCTTGGTATGTGGGTAACCCTTACTGCTGAGTCGGTCGTGTTGACACTTTGCCCGCCAGGCCCACTGGAACGGAATACGTCGATGCGGAGGTCTTTTTCTTCGATCTGAATGTCCGTTTCTTCGGCCTCGGGCATTACCGCCACGGTACACGCCGAGGTATGTATTCGCCCTCCACTTTCGGTAGTTGGAATCCTTTGGACCCTATGGCCTCCGGACTCAAACTTGAGGGTTCCAAAGACATCCTTGCCAGTAATTGAAACAATAATTTCTTTGAAGCCGCCTACCTCGGAGTCGTGGGCCGAAAGGAGTTCAAACTTCCAGTTCCGTCGTTCGCCATACCGGGTGTACATTCGGTATAAGTCCCCAGCGAAGAGGCTTGCTTCGTCGCCCCCTGTTCCGGCTCGAATTTCCATAATAATATTTTTACTATCCCGAGGATCTTTCGGAACAAGGAGGATTTTAATTTCTCCTTCGATTGTTTCGATTACTTTTTCTAAGTTACTTCGTTCTTCCTTGGCCATTTCCCGCATGTCGGGGTCCGAATCCTCGAGCATACTTTGATTTTCATCGAGCTGAGCCAAGAGTTGCTTATAACGGGTACCTACCTGGACCAGCTCGGACAAGTGGCTATGCTCCTGCATAACTTCTTTGTAACGTTTAGGATCTTTTGGTAGGTCTGGATCCATAATTTTTTGCTCGAGAGCTTTGTAACGACCCTCGATTTGCTCGAGTTTTTCTAACATCTTTTATTTTCCTCGTTTTGGTCGTAAGAACCCAAAAAGACTACCGGTAGCGCCTCCAATGAGGTGGGCAAATTGGCTCACTTCGTCGGAACTGAAGGCCTGGATGAGTTCTCTACTGATGTACAGTACTATAATTGCGATAAAGGTGAGAGGAATTTCTCCCGCCCGAAAATTCACCAGACTGGTGAGCATAATCATCATAAAGACGATGCCACTTCCTCCTAACAGACCACTCGACAAGAGGAGCACATTTAGCAAGCCCGTAATAAGGGCTGTCACCAGGAACATAATAAGCAGATTCCCGCTACCATATTTTTCTTCCAGAATTGGGCCCAAGAGCAAGATAAACGAAATGTTTGACATGAGGTGGTCCCATCCCGAATGACCAAGAACATGGGAAAAGAGTCGAACCCAGTCCAAGGGGTTTGCCGGATTCATCGAAGGACCTACGGCAAAGAGTCCCAGGGTAATACCAGGAAGCACCGTTGAGTCCAGTAGTAATATAAGCCCAGCCAAGAGACTAAAGGTGAGGGTGACCGGTGCGTTGTAGGAAATTCTCATAGGTCTAGTTCTACACTCACCGGGCAGTGATCGGATCCGATGATCTCCGGATGGATAGCAGCTTCTATTACCCGGGTACTAAAGCTTTTATTTACACAGTTATAGTCGATCCGCCATCCGATATTTTTTGCTCGGGCGCTGAAACGGTAACTCCACCACGAATAGTTTTTCGGCTCGGGATGAAACATCCGAAATGTATCCAGGTACCCAGAGCCCAGAAACCCGTCCATCCACGCCCGTTCTTCTGGAAGGTAGCCGGGATTCTTTTCGTTCGATTTTGGATTTTCTAAATCGATTGGTTTGTGGGCGATATTGTAATCCCCACAAATGAGAACATTTTTTCCTTGGGCAATGAGACCGTCGGTTTGACTTTTTAGGGTTGTACAAAAATCCAATTTATAATCCAAACGAGCACCTTCGGCTTGGCTGTTTGGAAAGTAGCAGTTGTAGATAATCAATTCGGGGTATTCCAGAACCAGCACCCGACCTTCGTCGTCGAAACGGGAGACTTGTAAGGTTTCAACCGAGAGAGGTTTTTCTTTCGAATAGACCGCAACTCCGCTGTAGCCTTTTTTGACTGCACTTGCCCAATAGGTATGGTATCCCGGAGGTTCGATGAAGTCCGGCGAGAGCTGATCCTTATGGGCTTTGGTCTCTTGAAGGCAAAGAATATCCGGAGAACCCTGGGTCAGATACTGGGCAAGATTTTTGTCCCAGGCCGCACGAATGCCGTTTACGTTCCACGATACGAGAGTTTTCATAGGCCTTAGAATAGCGAATTATTCCTTAGGATACAATCTGGGGACCTCCTATGTTTTACGTCAAGCTCCCAGTCCAATTAATTCAAATTTATAGTACTTCAGCTTCGCAAGTCTTTCTTTT
>JAACWS010000089.1 GCA_009991955.1 Spirochaetales bacterium | reverse complement strand
CCAGAACCTGAACCAGAACCTGAACCAGAACCTGAACCAGAGCTTGAACCAGAACCTGAACCAGAGCTTGAACCAGAACCTGAACCAGAGCTTGAATCAGAACCTGAACCAGTACCAGAGCTTGAATCAGAACCTGAACCAGTACCAGAGCTTCCGCCAGAGCCGGAACCCGAATCCGAACCCGAACCCAAACCCAAACCAGAAAAATCACCTAGAGAAGAGCCCTTAGGTATCGAAAATACAACTAACAATGATCGAGAGCTGGAAGCCGTGCCCGAAAAAGATGAACCCGAGGAGCCAGAGGCCCAACCGGCCGCCTACGACTTACCCGTCGAACCAGAGAAAGGTGTTGGGCTCTTGGATTACCTCATGACCCTTGCCGATGCTTTACCGGCGGGGGTGGGAAAAGACTTCCGTTCCAGTGGTGCCCAGGAGCAGATGGAAAAAGTTCGAAATACCCTGGCAAAAATAGCGAAAGAAAAGAATGAACCGAAAAAGGCTCCCAAGCCAAAATTACAATCCGAAAAGAACATTCCTTCTCCCCCAGCAAAGGTGGTTCAAAACTCCGAAAGTGTGGGAAAAGCTTTCGTATTTATGTCCGATATAGCCAAGTTGTTACCGGATAACGAAGGAGAAGAGATCCGGGCTCGTCTCCGAAATATTTACGAAAAAATGGAAAAAATTCGATCTCGGTCAACGTAGACTTCTCAGACCGTCGCTTTACAATTCCCAGGGATTCCGGTATCAATGAGGACAAAATCCTTACCTCGCCTTAGGCCTAAGGTCTAGGGTTTTTTCTTGAGGAGAACCCATGATTACCGAATCCCTCATACGAAGTCTTCATCCCCTCGAGGTGAAGACCCTCAACACTATCGCTCGTGATACGTCCTTTCATGCCCAACTACTTGCCGAACAACAAAGTTGGAAGATTGGCCAAGCTAACCAGGCAATTAGTTGGCTCGCTGGTAGGGGATGTCTCGAAGAAGTAAAACGATATACGACCCTTTCCTTTGAGATGACTGAACTGGGTGAGGAATATAAAGAAAAGGGAACCCCTACCGAGCGACTTATTGCACTTCTACAAAACGAAGGGCCGAAAACTATGCCCGAACTCGCAGCTGCCCTTGGTCTTGAAAATAAGGACATTGGATCCGCCTTTGGTAGCCTATCGAAGCAAGGCGCTGCAGCCATGGACAACGAGAAAAGGGCAAGCCTTATTGACCCTTCAAAGGCCGAAGGGGTGATCGAGACCCGCCAGCTCCTGGACCTCGCCTCGAGTGCCCCGGACAAGACCCTCTCTTCGACCCAACTAACCCCCGCCCAAACTGCAGTCATGGACAATCTTGCCAAGAAGCGGGGTGCAGCCTCCGCACCCTTTCGAACAGTAGAGCGAGAAATTGTCGAGTATCGTTTAACCGATCTAGGTATTCAGACCGCGGCGGCCCTGCAGGCAGCAGGAATAACCGGTGAAGAAATTGGAACCCTGACCTCAGAAATTCTTAAAAAGGGTAGCTGGAAAACCGCGAGTATACGCCCCTATAGTGTAAACCTTCGGCCCGCCCGAATTGCGATGGGCCGAAGAAACCCCTACTGCGAGTACCTAGACTGGGTAAAAAACAAACTCACGAATCTCGGGTTCGAAGAGTTCGATGGCCCCCTGGTCGAGACCGAGTTCTGGAACAGCGACGCTTTATTTATGCCCCAGTTCCACAGCGCACGGGATATCCACGATGTGTACTACGTCGATGAACCTCGTCGGGCGAAAGAAATCGAACAACCCTATCTAGATAGGGTAGCAGCGGCCCACGAAAACGGCGGAGATACGGGGAGTCGAGGGTGGGAGTACACCTTTGAC
>JAACWS010000033.1 GCA_009991955.1 Spirochaetales bacterium | reverse complement strand
TAAAAGAAAGACTTGCGAAGCTGAAGTACTATAAATTTGAATTAATTGGACTGGGAGCTTGACGTAAAACATAGGAGGTCCCCTTATTAGCGATGTTTTTAAAAGTCACATTTGGGCTTTTGCACTTTTGGGCACCTCCAAGTTTAGGGGGTGCCCCATTTTTTAGTCTAGGATACCTAGTAAGCTTGATTGTGCCGCGGTCAAAAGTGGCGAGAAACCTTCGTTTTGGGAACTTTCCGGAACCTCTAGGCCTCTATCTTGACCAATGGAGGCAAGAGGCTCGGGGAAAATACCGAAATCCGTTTGACCGTTGACCACCGCCTCGAGCCAAGCACCAAGATCGTTAATGTACACCTTGCCCAGATCGTATCGTTGTCCAATCCAAAGGTCGGTAAGAAAGTTGGTTACACCCACTTCCTAAAGACCTACCGAGGGTTGGGTCTTTCCAAGGCTCCCATCGTTGCCGAGAATGAGGACCATTCCCTGGGTCGCGGTGGTCCCAACCGGTGGCACTATATTTTCCCCATTCAAGGCATGGGCTACCCAGTTCGTCGGGGCCCCATCCACCGCCCAGGCCCAGAAAACCCTTTGTATGTCCTGGGCGGCCCAAGCCCGAGAGTAAGGGTCAATTCATTGAAAACGGTATCCCGGGAGCCTGTAGCCACCAACGACAACAAAGAAAAGATAAAAAATCCAGTAACGTGGATGAGACCTCCAGAATAGTGCATTTTCACAGGCCTTTGGTAGCATTAAAATGAGATGTGAGGGAAGAACACCATCGAAGAAAACGATACCCCAAGCCCCTTCTTGCCCAGGCCCCGACCTCGTGCGAAAATAGGGGTCGGGCACCTCTGGAAACTACTATTCTATGAGTTGACGCCCTTAAGCCAGAAACCTATATTCCAGAGGCGCCCATCCATGAATAACGAGTACACAATGATCCTGGTCGACGACGAAGATGAGGTTCGGGGTCGAATTTCTTCTCGTATATCCCAGGCCAGTGGGTTTCGGGTCGTAGGAACCGCGGGGAACGGCTACGATGCTTTGGAGCTCATCGACTCCCTCTCCCCGGATGTGGTCTTGACCGATATAAAAATGCCCTACATCGACGGCATCGAGCTGGCAACGATTATTCGTCGGGAATATCCTACTGTTCGGGTTGGATTTATTACCGGGTACAACGAGTTCGACTACGCTCGGCAGGCGGTTCAACTCCAGGTTCGTAGTTACCTCACAAAACCCCTTACCGAAGCAGACATTATCGAATTCTTGACCCAACTTAAAACTGAGCTCGATCAAGAGTACGAGAACCGGTACAGCCGAGAATCAATCCTCAAAGAATACAAGAATAGCGTACCAATTCTCATCGAGAATAGTTTGGCAGCCCTCCTTACCGCCGCCAAGGCCCGGGTTAACCCCCTGGTCGAACAGCTCAAGGGGTACGGAGTGTTTTTGGATGACCGGCCCTACGTTCTGTCGGTGGTCCGAATCGAACGAAACAGCCTTCACTGGGATGTATTGGAGTTTGAAAAACTCAAACTAAGCGTTCGAGGAAACATCGAAAAGAGCCTGGGAACCAGCGCCTTGGATTTTTATTCCTTTCTCTTCCACGAGTTCATCATCTTTATCCTCAAAGAGAACGGAACTCGATTTCTACAAGAGGTCGACAGTGTTCTATACCAGACCATAAGAACGGTCGAACACTTCCTAAAGGTTCGGGTTTTTATTGGGGTCAGTAATCTGCGAAAAGGTTTTAACGACTTGGGTGGAGCCTACGAGGAAGCCTCCCGGGCGTACGAAACCGGCAGGTTACAGAACCTTGGTCAACTGGTGTACGCCTCCCAACTTTCCCGGCAGCCAATGCAATCAATCACCCTTACCCAGGCAGAAACCCAGGACCTCCAACACGCCCTGCGATACGGAACCCCCGAGCAGCTCGCCGAGCTCCTAAACGACGTACAAAAACGAGCCAAAACAGCAGATTTTCGGCTGCTCATGATGGGAATTACAAACCTCCTGGTCCACTATGCCCAGGCGGTAGGGGTAGAAATCCAAGAAGTCCTGAGTACCGATATTCTGGAAACGGTCTTACGAATAGGCAGCCTCGAAGAATTTATGGGTTGGGCCCTTCAGGCTGGGGGGCAAATTCGAGAAGAAAGCCAAGCCGAAAAGCGAAACAACGGAGCCCAGCTCCTGGAGATCGTAATTCAGTACCTCCAGGCCAATTTTGCGAACAAAAATCTCACCATGCAGCAAGTGTGCGACGAAAAAGGCCTGAGTGTTTCGTACCTAAGCCAGTTGTTTAAGAAGTACAAAAACACCACCTTTGTCACCTTCCTAACAGCCATTCGAATGGAATACGCCCAAGAAAAACTGCGTTTGTCAGGGAAACGAATAGTCGAGGTGGCCGAGGCCTGTGGCTATCGAGACGTGTATTACTTTAGCCACTGTTTTAAGAAACACACCGGCCTTTCGCCGAAGGCTTATAGGGAAGAACATGCCTAAACAGACTGCTTCTTTAGGGCAAAAAATACTTCTTTCTACCATTTCGGTGGTTGGCTTTGTGCTGGCCCTAGCCAGCGGATTTTATTTTTTCTTCTTCTCCCAAACTACCGGGAACCTTATCGATCGCCAGTCCAGAGAAATAACAAAACAGATAATTTTCAACTACGAACGCTACGTCGACAGTGTCATCGAGACAGCAAATTATTTACAGCTTCTGGTGACCAATAGGGACGTGGTTATAGAACTTTCTGATATTCAAAATATTTTTGAGCTTAACACCGAAATCAAACGGGACGTTGTCTCTATAATGTTGTTCGACCCCCAAGGTCGATTAGTTGTTGGTAGTCCCGTGAATATTTCGGCCACCACCACAACCCTAGCTCCCTGGTTTGTCCGCGCCCGGCAGGAACAAGAAATTTTCCATTTTTCGGTCGGTCCGAGCATAAACCCTCGCCTACCGCGACAAGAGGATGTCATTTACGTTTCCCGGTGGGTCCAATATAGAAATCGTGGGGTACTCACCAATGGGCTTTTACTAATCGAGCTCAACACCGAGGTAATTATCGAGTTATCGGAAAAAACGAACCTGGGCGATTTTGGACATATATTGATTTTGGATGACACAAACTCCTTGGTCTATTCCTCCGGAACCGGTCCTATAGTAGAGGAAAGTTACGCCTTTATTCGAAATCGATTTCTTGGGGTGTATCGGCACTTTTTGGACCCAATCGACGCCTATGTTAACGTCAATTCTCTGGCCCAAACCCGCTGGCGAATAGTGACGGTTCTAAACATAACTGAGGTTAGCCAAACCCAACGTCGGGTATTCTTAGTCATTGGGGCCATATTTTTGGTCTCTTTGGGGATTACGGTTGCCGTCGCGGGCCTCATATCGATTCGGGTTACCAAGCCCTTGAGTGAACTTCGCCGAATAATGGCCTCGATCGAGGCCGGCGACCTGAGCACCCCCATCGATGTTGGGGGCCAGAAAGAAATTGTCCAGTTAGCCCACTCCTTCGAACAAATGGTGTCTCGAGTTCGCGAACTCATGGAACGCTTGGTGACAGAACAAACAGAAAAACGAAAAACCGCCCTGCGGGCCTTACAAAATCAGATTAACCCCCACTTTCTCTACAATACCCTGGACTCTATTGTATGGTTAGCCGAGCACGATCGAAACGATGATGTCATATCGACGGTCGTAGCCCTGGCCAAGTTCTTTCGTATTAGTATTTCCCGGGGCGAAACCTTTATTTCGGTGGCCGACGAAATTGAGCACGTACGTAACTACCTTACAATTCAGCAAATTCGCTACGGCGACAAGTTCCACTACACAATGGATATCGATCCCCAACTCCTGGAACACCGGGTCATGAAACTCATCCTTCAACCCATTGTCGAAAACGCCATCTACCACAGCATGGGCGATGACCAGGACCGTATTTCGATCGAAGGGGTCCTCCAAGGAGACGTAATGATTTTTCGTATTACGAATACGGGCTACGGCATTACCTCCGAGAAAATTCGCGAAATTCGGGACATGATGATGGGCCTGGTCGAACAATCCAGCGTTGGTCTAAAAAACGTGTATCAGCGGCTTACCCTCTACTACGGGGAAAAGGCCGACGTCGACCTTTCGAGTATTCTTGACGAAAGCACCACCGTTACTTTAACAATTCCCCTAGAAATTCCCGAAATCCAAGGTACCGGAGGCCACGAATGAAAAGTACCAACCTCGCTTTTTTTGGGCTTTTTGGTATACTTATCGGTATGCTTTCGGGGTTGATTCTTAGTTGCGCTGCACCCTTGCCCCGGGTCGCCCTTTTTGCCTACAACTTGGAAGATCCGTACATTGCATCCTTCGTCTCGCAAATCTCCGATCAGGTTGGGAACTCCTTTACCCTAGAAACGTACGACGCTCGCAACTCCCAGGTCCTCCAGAACGAAGACTTGGAGTTGGCAGTTAAAGAAGGGGTAGACCTACTCCTGGTCAATCCCGTCGACCGACTCAGCGCCTACGGGATAATTCAGCACGCCCGGGAGCGCGACATTCCCCTCATTTTCTTCAATCGCGAACCTCTGGCTACAGATTTGGCCCTATGGGACTCCACCTACTATGTCGGTGCCCAAGCGATTCAGTCGGCGGTTCTCCAGGCCGAACTGGTCGCCTCGCTCTTCGGTGGTAATCCCCAAAGCCTCAACCTCTTTGACAGAAATGCGGACAATCGAATTCAGGCAATCCTTTTTAAAGGCGAACAGGGCCACCAGGATGCCGAAATTCGCACGACCGGTTTTGTCGAAACTATGACCACTATGGGCTTTGACCTCGAAGTGCTCGCCCTCGAGGTCGCAAACTGGGACCGGGCCGAGGCCTACGATACATCGGGCCCCCTTTTTGCAAATTTTGGATCTCAGATTGAACTGGTAGTTTCGAACAACGACAATATGGCCCTGGGGGTCATAAGCCGAATGCGGCAGATTAGTCTTTTCGAAGATACCAATCAAAACGGCCGAGTGGACCAGGATGACTCGGGCTGGATTCCTGTTATTGGCATAGACGGCCTCGATGAAGCGGTTATTCAAATCGAAGAGGGCTACCTCTACGGAACGGTTGTGAACGACTCAAACCGGATGGCTACAGCAATCGCCGAGCTATCCCGAGTACTGCTGGGTCAGCGGTCCTGGGAGGACTTTCCCTTCCCGCTTACCAACGAAAAATATATCTGGATCGACTACCTGCCCTTCTCTCGCGGGCTTCCATAGGGGCGGAGGGAGGGGAAAAGGATTGCTATGTCGCTTTGCTTGCAACGCTATCCTTTTTTTCTTCCTCCGTAGAGGGGAGAAACTATTCCCTAGGTCTTGCAAGCGCAAGCGGCTTAGCCCCCCCGGCCCCACAACCTACCACCGGCAAGGCCGGCAGGCCTCTTCCCACCTCCGTACAGCGGGGCCCGGCCCCCCCTACAATTCTCGACGAAGAACTCCGGGGCGTTGCAAGCGCAAGCGGCACAGCCCCGGAGTTCTTTGTCGAGAATATTATAAATTCTGTGGAAAATCGTCCATTCCAACCTCGCCAGGCGATGGTACCATGGACTAAATCACACAAGAAGGAGTGTTTTATGACAAAACGAATTGTTTTAGTCGTTCTCATGGCCGCTTTGATCTTCCCAATGGCTTTTGCCGGCGGTGGACAGCAAGCAGCAGGATCCGATCAAATTGTAATCGGTGCAAACATCTATAGTTTCGCCGATAACTTTATGAACGGCGTAATGAAGCCTGAAATGGAGCGCTATGCTCAAGAAAAAGGCGTTCGAATCGACATTGTAGACTCTGAAGGTCAACAAGCAAAGTTAAATGACCAAGTAGACGTATTCATCACCCGTGGTGTAGACGTCCTGGTAATCAACTTGGTAGACCCAGCTTCTGCCCGATCGATCATCGAAAAGGCTCAACGGGCAAACATCCCATTGGTCCTCTTCAACAAAGAAGCTACCGAAGCGGGTGTTATGAACCTCTACGACAAGGTTTGGTACGTAGGAACTAACTCTGCTGAGTCTGGAATTATCCAAGGCGAAATGATGGTTGCTGACTGGCGTTCAAATCCCTCATGGGACAAAAATGGCGATGGTATTGTTCAGTACGTTCTTTTGAAGGGCGAGCCCGGACACCCAGATGCTGAAGCACGAACCACCTACTCGGTAAAAGCTTTTGCCGATGCGGGTATTCAAACCCAACAGTTGGCCCTCGAAGCAGATCCTAACTGGTCTACCCAGCACGGAAACGACAAGATGGCCGCATGGTTAAGCTCTAGCTTCGGTAACCAAATCGAGCTGGTAATTGCCAACAACGATGGAATGGCCTTCGGTGCTATCACCGCTATGAAGACTGCCGGCCAAATGCTTCCTATCTACGGTGTAGATGCTCTGGATCAAGCCTTGAGCCACATCGCCGATGGCGAAATGAACGGTACGGTTCTGAACGACGGTGTTAACCAAGCTCGAGCATCCCTTGACTTGGCTATCAATGCCGCTCGAGGCGCAAACGTAACTGCTGGTACTCCTTGGACCCTCGAAGCAGCAACCAAGGCTGTACGGGTTGCTTACGTAGCAGTTACCCCCGAAAACTACCAAGATTTCCGCTAAACTTCCGAGATTAGTAGTATAATCCAGAGGGGAAAGGGTAACCTTTCCCCTTTAGTTCACTAAAGGGGACCTCTAAGAACCCCTCTTCCAGACGAGCACACGATCTTAAGTCATTGCGGTGCAATGGCCTGCTTGGCCAGAAAAACAGATTTTAGAGGTCACCCTTGGGTACTTTTTGAAACCGGCCCGTGTCCAAAGGTACCCAAAAAAACTGTTACACCGGTGAAGGAGATGTGACCCAGTGCAGGAATTACTGTATATCCAGGAAGTGAGTAAATCATTTTCCGGAGTTCAAGTGCTCAAGAACGTAAGTCTGAAGATAAAGTCCGCTAGCGTTCATGCCCTCATGGGCGAAAATGGTGCAGGAAAATCGACCCTTATGAAATGCCTTTTCGGAATCTACCGGCAAGACAGCGGGCAATTTTTCTTGGAGGGCAACGAATTCAATTTTACCGATCCAAAACACGCCCTCGAGCATGGGGTTTCGATGGTCCACCAGGAGCTGAATCAGGTAACCCAGCGAAGTATTATTGACAATATTTGGCTCGGCCGATACCCCAAATCGGGTTTGTTTGTGGATGAAAAAAAGATGCGTGCCGATACCCTTGCTCTCTTTGAACAACTATCCATCCATCTAGATCCGGATACCCTTCTAAACCAATTGTCGGTGTCTCAGCGACAAATGGTCGAAATTGCAAAAGCAATTTCGTACAATGCAAAAATTATTGTCTTAGATGAACCTACGTCGTCACTTACCGAAAAAGAAGTAGAAATGCTCTTTACCATGATTCGAAATCTCCAAAGAAAAGGAGTCAGCGTCATCTATATTTCCCACAAGATGGACGAAATTTTCGAAATTTGCGACGAAGTAACGGTTCTTCGGGATGGTTCTTTTGTAGGCACCGAATCGCTCAAAGAAATAAACATGGAAAAATTGGTCAACATGATGGTTGGCCGCCAATTAGAAAATCGATTCCCCCCCAAAACCAACGTTCCTGGGGAAGTGCATTTTGAAGTCAAGAACTTATCTACTTCCTATAAGCCCTACATTAAGGATGTAAACTTCGCTTTACGCCGGGGGGAAATTCTCGGACTCGCAGGGCTCGTTGGGGCCGGTCGAACCGAGACAGCCGAGGCAATTTTCGGAGTCCGTACCCGGGCATCGGGGGAGTTTTTCATAGATGGAAATCCTATTACCCTCAAATCTCCCAAAGATGCCAAGAAAAATCACTTCGCTTTCCTTACCGAGGAACGCAGACGAACTGGTATTTATCCCGTCGGAAACATAACCTTCAATTCTACTATAGCCAACGTCAACGCCTATAAAAATAAGTTCGGGTTTACCAAAGATCGAGAAATGGAAAAAGATACCGATACCCAAATCAAGGCAATGCGAATACGAACATCATCGAAACGGGAACTCATTCGATCGCTAAGTGGAGGTAACCAACAGAAGGTTATTATTGGTCGTTGGCTCCTTACGAACCCAGACATCCTTATTCTAGACGAGCCTACCCGAGGAATTGATGTAGGAGCTAAATATGAGATCTACCAACTCATCATCAATCTGGCCATGCAAAATAAATCGGTTATTATGATTTCTTCTGAAATGCCCGAACTCCTGGGGATTACCAATAGAATTTTGGTTATGAGCAACGGTAGGGTCGCAGGAATCCTAGAAACAGAAAAAACAAACCAAGAAGAAATTTTTCACTTAGCAACAAAATATCTTAACAACAGTAAAGAGGCAGAAATATGAATGCACCAGCTTTGCCAAAGCTCGGATCGATGACGGCTCAGAAATGGAGAGACTTTCTGATCAATAACGGTATCTACATTGTTATATTTTTTATCATAGCAATAATCGTAATCAGTGAACCAGGATTCATATCGATTGCCGTTTTTCGAAACATCCTTACCCAAAGCTCAGTTAGGCTAATTTTGGCCTTTGGTGTCGGGGGTATTATCATCCTTCAAGGTACCGACCTTTCTTTAGGTCGATTAGTGGGATTTGCGGCGGTTATTTCGGCTTCCCTTCTTCAAAGGGCCGACTATGCCAGTCGTTTTTATCCAGACCTACCAGCCCTCCCTCTCTTTGTTCCCCTTATTATCGCGATGTTGGTCATGGCTCTTTTTAGTGGAATCAACGGCTGGGTCGTAGCCCGTTTTAAGATCCACCCCTTCTTGGCAACCTTGGGTATGATGATTACCGTCTACGGTATCTTATCGATTTATTTTGCCTCCGGGGCACCGGGACCTCAGCCTATTGGTGGCTACGATGATCGGTATACCGAAGCAGTTGTTGGCGAGACGTTAGGTGTTCCCAATCTGGTAATTTACGCTGCGATTGTTAGCGCCCTGGTATGGGTGCTTTGGAATAAAACGACCTTCGGTAAGAATCTGTACGCAGTCGGTGGAAACCCCGAAGCCGCAGAGGTCTCGGGTGTTAATGTAACCCACACGATCGTTTGGGTGTACATCTTGGCCGGGTTCCTTTACGGAATAGGTGGATTTCTTGAAGCTGCGCGGATTGGTTCTGCTAACAATGGTACGGGATTTGGTTACGAGCTGGATGCAATTGCTGCCTGTGTAGTCGGGGGCATTTCGTTCTCCGGTGGAATCGGTAAGGTTTCTGGGGCCATTGCCGGGGTTCTGATGTTTACCATCATTAGCTACGGAATGACCTTCATGGGTCTGGACCAGTACTATCAGTACATTATCAAGGGTGTCATTATTGTCGTCGCCGTGGCCCTCGATAACCAAAAATATCTTAAAAAGACGTGATTTTTTAGTAGACTTGCGGAGGTCAAAAAAAGAGAACTGTTCATGGCCGGTGGGTTTCGACCCGCTGGCTTTTTTATTGACTTTCTCAGACATATGCGTTAATGTGCATATATGCACACAGCAGAGTTGTTTCGGCTTCTTTCAGACTCTACTCGCCTCCGATGTGTAAAAGTACTTGGCGAATCGACTCTACCCCTGTGTGTTGCCGAATTAGCGGATATCCTTCAAAAACCCCAATACGCCACCAGCCGAGCCCTTAGCGAACTACGAAAAGCCGACTTGGTTCAGGAAGATCGCCAAGGGCAATTACGAATGTACTCTCTGAACTGCAAGCCTCTGGGAATCCAGGAATTGAGCCACTGGATTGCCAGCTACTGCGATTGTTCTCATGACTCAAATGCCGACAACTGTGCCTTTGACTCCGAAAGACTGGCGTGGCGGTTAGACTTACGCCAACGAAGATCGGAGATTCTAACCTACCGACCCGCTTCGCCCGAAGCGATTACTGTTCTGTTCGTTTGTGTCCATAATTCCGCCCGCAGCCAGTTTGCCGAAGCCTATGTAAATCAGCTCGGATATCCGAATTTCCTGGCCGAAAGTGCCGGGCTCCAGGCGGGCACCCTAAATCCTTACGTTGTTCAAGTGCTCGAAGAAGAGGGCATCGATATCCGACATAAACAACCTCGAGCGGTCGACGAGGTGTACGCCCTTGGCCGTACTTACGACTGGGTTATCACAGTCTGCGACCCAGAGGCCGAAAAGAATTGCCCTGTCTTCCCCGGACCGGTTCAACGTCTCTCTTGGCCCTTTCCCGACCCGTGCGAGTTTAAGGGAGAACCAGAAGAAGTACTCAAACAGGTTCGGCAGCTAGGAAAATCAATCTACAAGAAAGTCCAGGAATTCCTGGAAACCGAGAAATTTACGAAAGAAAGGATACAAGTATGAGTTTTTTTGAACGCTACCTCAGTCTATGGGTAGCCCTTTGTATGGTGGCGGGAGTACTTATTGGGGTCTACATCCCTTCGGTTCCCGATTTCTTGAGCCAGTTTGAGTATGCAAATATCAGCATCCCTATTGCGGTGCTTATTTGGCTCATGATCTACCCTATGATGCTCAAAATCGACTTCCAAAGTGTAAAAAACGTTGGAAAAAATCCTAAGGGCCTGTTCGTAACCTGGATTGCAAACTGGGCTATTAAGCCCTTTACGATGTTTGCCATTTCGAGCTTCTTCTTTTTTGTGGTCTTCAAGAACTTGATTCCTGAAGAACTGGGCCGGCAGTACTTGGCTGGGGCAGTACTCCTGGGGGCGGCGCCTTGTACGGCCATGGTCTTTGTATGGAGCCACCTAACGAAAGGAAATCCCGCATACACTGTGGTGCAGGTGGCCACGAACGACCTCATAATTCTGGTCGCCTTTGCGCCTATCGTTGCCTTGCTCCTGGGGGTTAGTGGTGTACCAATACCCTGGGGGACCCTATTTCTGTCGGTGGTACTCTTTGTTGTCATTCCCTTGGGGGCAGGCGTAATAACCCGACAGACCCTCATTCGTAGCCGGGGCCTAGACTACCTCAACGAGGAGTTCATACCAAAATTTCAACACATCACTGTTGCCGGGCTCTTACTCACTCTCATTATTATCTTCACCTTTCAAGCCGACGTAATAGTAGCAAATCCCTTGCACATTCTACTAATCGCAGTCCCGCTCATCATTCAGACGGTGGTCATCTTTGGGATCTCCTACGGTAGTTGCAGGGTACTGAAGTTGTCCCACGATATAGCAGCCCCAGCGGGAATGGTCGGCGCCAGTAACTTTTTTGAGCTGGCGGTGGCGGTAGCCATAGCCCTCTTTGGCGCAGATTCGCCGGTCGCCCTGGCAACAATAGTTGGGGTGTTAGTAGAGGTTCCGGTTATGTTGGCCCTGGTAGAATTTGCAAATCGTACCCGACATTGGTTTCCAGAAGGGGAAAAAAGATGAAAAAACAACGAGTAATGTTCGTTTGTATTCACAATTCAGCCCGTAGTCAGATGGGTGAGGCCTTTCTTCGAGCCCTTGGGGGCGACAGGTTCGAGGTCCACAGCGCGGGAATAGAAGCTGGGACGCTCAATCCCCTGGTAGTTAAGGCCATGGCCGAAATTGGCATATCCATGGAAGGACACTACAGTAAAAAGGCCCAGGAATACGTGGATAGGGGCGAAATCTTCGATTACGTCATTACTGTGTGCGACGAAACGAGCGCCGAAAAGTGTCCAATTTTTCCGGGCAAGCATACGCGTCTCCACTGGGGGTTTCCCGATCCCAGTGCCCTTACGGGTACAGAGGATGAAAAGTTGGCCGCTATTCGACCAATCCGCGAGGAAATAAAAGAAACTATAACAGACTGGTTGGCGACCCTTAACTAAGCCATTGGGCAAATTGGCCCACTGGAACTCGAGGGGTTCGAAATTGATTTACTAGGTCTGTGGAATCGGCCCAACCCAAGGCCATTCCACAGACTAACATTTCATCGGGGCCGGCGCATAGGATGGGTAAGATAACCGAATGAAATTTATTCCACGCTCCTTGGGGACAGGTAGCAAGGCCATGGCTTCTTGCGCCAAGCATTATGTTCTGGAGAAACATCCCATAATCCAGTAGCGAACCTTGACCCATGATTCGGTCGATGGTAAAAAACAGCCCTACCGGGGCCCCGAAAAAACGAAAGTTCTTTTGGTCTTGGAAAAACATCTTGTCCCGGTCACTCTTTCCAATTCCCAGCAGACCATACAGACCCCATCCAGTTTCTCGACGACGATCGACGTAGGGACTCCGCCACTCTTTTGGGTAGTAGTCGTACTCTTCGGTGTATTTTGTCTTGGCTTCGGGGTTCGATCGTAGTTCATCGTGGGCGGCGCAGACTTCGGCGATAATTCGTTGGCGTGCCTCGCCCTGCACCACGTAGACCCGCCAGGGTTGGGTATTTGTACCCGAAGGGGCCCAGGAAGCAGTAGAGAGAATGTGTTCAAGAGTTTCCCGGGGAACGAGGCGGTCCAAAAATGCCCTGGTTGAGTGTCGATTGATGATTATGTCGGTTGCCGGGTTGTCCATAAGCCTATTATACCAGAAAAAGTTTCCGTGCAATAAGCGCAGCCGCACCCCTTACCGCCGGTTTGTCTCCGTTTTCGGCAAAGCGAATACCCAAAGGTTTCGCAAAACGATCCTGGTAGAGCCAGGTTGAGCGAATAGCCTCTTCTAAGAGGGGGCGCATTTCTGCTTCGTACAGTTCTATTCCTCCCCCAAGGTAGATAGCCTCGAGATCGAGATAGTTTGACAAGAACCCGAGGTGTTGGCTAAGTTCCGTAAGGACCTGAATTCGTCCCCGCTGGTCCGAACGAACCCTCTTTATCGCTTGAACAACCGGAAGGCCGAACTGACCACGGGCTCCCGGGGGGGCAAAAATACTCCGAAACTCCCCGGCAGCACTATTGGCACCGTAGTGTACTTTGCCACCTAATACCAGGGAGCTACCAATACCTACCCGGGAAAAAAGATGGGGGTCTGCACTATCTTCTTCGAGCTCGCAAAATAAGTATACAAAATCTTGCCGGTCGGAAAACTCACCGAAGGTCATAACATCGTAGCAGCAACATTTAGCGTCGTTATCAATCGCGACCGGAACCTTTAAAAGAGTCTCGAGGGGCTTTTGCAGATCGAGGGGATTTCCAACCACCCCTAAATGCTCAGAATACAGAACAAGCCCTTGGGCAGGATTTGCCAGTCCACTTATAGCAATACCTACTCCCAGAACATTTCTTCCACGGATCGACAGTTGTTCCATTTCCTGGGTGGTTGCCCGAGCAATGCCAGCTATGAGAGCATCACCTCCAAGACTTGGGGACTCGAGGGTGTAACGGTTCGTCGACAAAACCTTCCCGTATACCGAGAATCCCCTAATGACTAACCAGGTCTCTTGCACCTCAATTCCAAGAAAACACAGCCGCATGTCGTCTAAACGCAGGGGAATTTTCTTTCGTCCAGCGGTAGTTTCGTTCGATTCTTCGGCTTCACCCTCGATGATATAGCCCTGGTCGCCGAGTTCTCGAACCAGCCGGGTAAGGTTTCCTCGATCTATCTGTAGCAGATCGGCCAAGTCAGCCCGGCTCAGGCCGGGCTGGGTAAAGAGGTACGAAAGAATTTTGGCTCCGTAGACCTCACGCCTGGAAACGTTCATACCCGGCAATTACCTCCCTCAGGTAATAGTAACTGTCCTTAGGAATTCGTTCCAAGGTAACATAGTCGCAATAGACTACCCCAAAACGCTTGGAGTAACCGTGGGCCCACTCAAAATTGTCGATGAACGACCACACGTAAAATCCCTTGAGCAGAACCCCATCGTGGAGAGCCCGGGCCGCAGCGGCAAAGTGGTTGCGGAGATACTCTATTCGATCTTGATCGTGGACCCTCGCCCTACCTTCCCCATCCCGAGTAACTAGGTCGGTAGTGGCTCGGCCGTTTTCGGTAACATAGATTGGGGTTCCAGGAAATTCCTTCGACAGCCAGGTTAGAAGACGATAGAAGCCATCGGGTATTATTGGCCAGCCCATTTCGGTCACCGGTTGGAAGGTTGGGACAACGGTGATTTTATGGGGAGAACTCTCGTCCCACTTTACTGCCGGTTCGGTGTAATAATTGAGACCCAAAAAGTCGAGTTTCTGACTGATTATTTCCATATCACCCGGTTCGACCGGTACGGTAAGGCCGGCAAAATCTAAGTACTCTTGGGGGTACCCTTTCCCGCTTACCGGTCCAGTAAACATTCGGCTGTCTCGGTCTGCTGAAAGTTGAGCTGCTTTACGATCTTGGGGATTTTGAGTCGCCGGTCGGGAAATAGTTAAATTCCAGGTTATTCCAATGTTTCCCTGGTACTTTCCTTCTCGAAAGGATTTAACCGCCAGTCCGTGGGCAAGATTTAGGTGGTGTACCGCCCGAACAGCGAGCTTTTCGTCCTTGAGCCCCGGAGCATGGTTTCCTGTGGCGTAACCAAGATAGGCCGAGCACCACGGTTCGTTGAGGGTTATCCAATTTTGAATAAGGTCACCCAACTGCCTAAAGCAGACTTCGGCGTAGGTTGCGAAAGCCTCGGCAGTAGAACGCTCGGTCCATCCGCCCTTATCCTCCAGAATCTGGGGAAGGTCCCAGTGGTAGAGGGTTGCGGTAGGCTGAATACCCGCCTCTAAAAGAGCCTTGGCCATATTGCGGTAGTAAGCAATCCCCTTAGGATTTACCTCCCCCGTTCCCCCGGGGATAATCCGTGGCCAGGCAATAGAAAATCGATAGGCCTTCAACCCGGCTGCCTTCATGAGGGCGATGTCTTCGGGATAGCGGTGGTACTGATCCACCGACACGTCGCCGTTTTCACCGGCGAAAACCTTTCCTGGGGTCCGAGCAAAGCGGTCCCAGATACTCTCACTTCGGCCATCTTCCCGAGAAGCCCCCTCCACTTGATAACTTGCCGTTGCGGTTCCCCAAAGAAAGTCTCGGGGAAAGGTGTACTCTTGCATATCTTATCTCCTACTAATTAATTGTAATTTTACAATTATTCTCTGTCAACTAGGGGTTCCATAGTTTATACTTATTTTCATGCGTGCTGCTTACCCCCGGGACACACCAGATCAACAAAGGGTCGCTACCGTCGCAAGGGTGAGTACCGCCACGGTTAGTAGAGTATTTAATAGCCCCCACAGGGTGGGTGAAGCCCGCCGCAACCGGGTCCTCCAAGCAGCGAAGGAACTTGGCTATACCCCTAACAAATTTGCTTCTGCCTTGGCCCGCAAGGCCACCGGGCGAGTCCTCTTCTTGGACTGTAATAAATTAGCGGCCCACGATCGAGTAAACCAAGCCTACTACGCCGGTCTGTACAAAATGAGCCTCGAGGCGGTCCTTGGGGCGGTAGAATCGAGTACTTACCACCTCACTATCGACTTGAATGGATCGGCAAAACCCGGCGACTATGATGGAATTATTCTTTTTGACGTAGACTCCCCAGAACAAGTAGCTCCCTTTCTGTCCTCTGGTATCCCGACGGTCTATGGCCACCATTTGGGGGGATTTTCGAAGGGATTACGAGCCGGGGTAGACAATAAGGGCGGATCGGTCTTGGCCGCTCAGTATCTGCTGGATCGAGGACATAGGGGAATAGCCTATCTCACCGGTCGAGTTCCCGAGCTTAACAGCCACAAAGACAGGCTCGAAGGTTTTGTAATCCGCCTGGAAGAAGCAAATCTAGGGTGTACAATTCTACAGACCCCCGTTGGCCCCCGCGGAGGAGCCAGGGGGGTACAATCCTTGGAAAAGAAGTTAAGAGCCGGTTCAATTACCGCCATTGGGGTAATGAACGACCTTACGGCCTTTGGGGCGGTTCAGGAACTTCTTCGCCTGGGCATCCGAATACCCGAGGATGTAGAAGTAGTGGGTTTCGATAATTTGCCAATTCTGGACCTGCTTCCGGTTCGCATTCCAACGGTGGATCTTTCCTTGGATGAGGTCTATTCTCGGGCAGCCAAGAAACTGCTATCGAGTTTAGAATCCCAAGGTGAACAAGAAGAACTACTCGTCTTACCTCGCTTGATTCGACCCAATTCCAACCCAGGAGACCCAAAATGAAGAAAGAAAAAAAGCCCTTTCGAATCTTGCACACCGCCGACTGGCACCTGGGTAAACTCCTGGGCGATCAGAGTAGGGACGAAGAGCACGGTCTTTTCCTCGACTGGCTCATTCAGACTATCGAGACCGAAGAAATCGACGAGGTCCTCATTGCCGGAGATATTTTCGACACTGCTACCCCACCCAACCAGGCCTTAGAAAGGTACTATTCGTTTATATCACGCCTCCATAAGCTTGGAACCTGCTCTTTGACCGTTATCGCGGGGAACCACGATTCTCCCTCCCAACTCGAGGCTCCGAAGGACATCCTTCGGGTCTTGGGAGTTGAGGTAGCCGGGGTACTGGCTGAAAAGGTCGAAGACCGAATTCTTGTCCTACCCCGGATGGGGGAGCCCCAAGTAGTCCTAGCCCTACTTCCCTTTTTGCGAGACAGGGACCTCCGTCTTGGCCGTTTCGGTGACGATCGGGAGGAGATTCGTAGGGAACTAAGCGATGGAATACGCAGCCGATACGCCGAAACCGCAGACGCCATTTTAGCCTTAGGTTTTTCGGTTCCTGCAATTGGAACCGGGCACCTGACGGTCCTCGGGTCATCAGCCTCCGATAGCGAGCGATCGATTCATATTGGCGGTCTTGGTGCAATTTCTGCCGACCTCTTTCCGCCCGGGTTCGAGTATATTGCTCTAGGGCATATCCATCGTCCCCAGAGCCTCGGGGTCGACCGCCGGGTACGGTACGCAGGTTCACCAATTCCCCTGAGCTTTAGCGAAGCAGAGGATGGCAAATCGGTGCAGATACTAGAAATTCGGGGTTCGTCCCTGGATCTTCGAACTCGGGAAATACCCCGGTTTCGTAGGTTACTCCGCAGGAGGGTGCCGGTTTCGAAGGCCGAGGATGCCTTGGTAGACCTTGTCGGGCAACCGGGGGAGCTTGAACCCTGGGTCGAGGTGACCCTCTACGGCAAGGGATTTGTAGAGGAAGCCATGAGGACTTTGGGAACCTATTCTGCAACCCAGGGCTATCGAATTTTGAAGGTACTTCGGGAAGAAATTCCTACAAGAGAAGGTGATTCTCTGCACTCCTCTCCCGACGACGTGGCCCTCAGCAGGGTGACGCTTTTGGATAGTCCACAGGAGGTCTTCAATCTCCTGCTTTCCCAGCGGGGAATCGTCGACAACGAGGAAACCGAAGAACTTCGACTAGCCTTTCATAAAATTCTCGATGAAGTCCAGGTATGAGTACCCGGTCGCTATTTCTATGAAAATTCGTAAAATTCGCCTCGTCAATCTAAACTCCCTCGGTGGTGAACACACAATCGATTTTTCCGAGAGCCCCCTGGCCGAAGCAGGACTTTTCGCAATTACCGGTTCTACCGGGTCGGGCAAGTCGACGATCTTGGACGCCCTTACCTTGGCTCTTTACGGTCGGGCATCTCGATACGGAGACACCGCCAGTCCCCCCGATATGATGACCCGGCACACGGGTTTCTCTATCGCCGAGGTAGTATTTTCCGTACCCCAGGGGACCTTCCGTAGCAGCTGGGAACTACGACGGGCCCGCAACCGCCCGGACGGTAACCTCCAATCACCGATCCACCAGGTCTTCGACGCCCAAGGTCTTGCCCTCACCCAACGAATTCGCGATACCGAACAGCTCGTAGCCGAACTTACCGGCCTCACCTACAGCCAATTTGTTCGCAGCGTCCTTCTTGCCCAAGGAGATTTTGCTCGGTTCCTCCAATCGCCCGAAAAAGAGCGGGCGGCCCTCTTGGAGAGTCTGACCGGTACCGAGTTGTACTCGCGAATTGGAGCCAAGGCCTATGAACACTGGAGCCAATTGGAACGCAGTTCGAAAGATCTCTTTCATCAAATAGAGACCTTACCAATTCTCGATTCCGAGGAGAGAAAAAATCTCGACAATGCGGTTTCCACCCTCGAAGAAAACATAAAAAAAATAGACCGGGAGCTGATCTCTACCACAACCCTCCTGGAACAAGGAAGAAATCTCCAAGAGGCTCTCGAAGAAGAACGCCACTTCCAAAGAGAAGAGGCTCTTCTTTCCGAAGAACTCGAAAAATTTGCCCCCCAGGCTCAGCGGCTGGAGCTCCACCGAAAGACCCAACCGGCTACCCAACTTCTTACCTTGCTCGATGAGCAGGAATTGCAAAAAAAGGCAGCCGATCGACGCCTGGAACAGGGTATACGAGTCTTCGACCTGGCCAAACAGGAGTATCAGAAGGTCCAAGCTCACTACGCACGAGCCCTGTCACACTCCTTGGGCTACGAACAAAAACGACTTTCCCAGGCTATCGAGCACACGAAATCCCTCCAGGAAAAGACCGAAGAACTCCAGATCTGGTTCGAGGACCATCAGGGAGACCAGGTCCTTGTCGACTCCCGGGATAGGGTTCTGCACCTCTTGGCCACCCCAGCAGAACTTCTTCATCGGTTTACGAACCTTAGTCGAAGTTGGCAGGTCGCCGAGGGGGCATTGCTCCACGAGAGCCTTTCTCGGGTTCCTCAAAATACCGATGAACTCGAGGAAGTCCTGGCTCTCATTGATAAGGGACTCAAACGACTCCATGAACGAGAAGAAAAATCTCGAGACCTACAAAAAAATGCCGCCGACCACCTGGATCTGGCCCGGAAACTGCGGTCTCTGGGTGATTATGGGCATTTAGTCCAAGACGGAAAACCCTGCCCCCTCTGCGGCTCGATCGATCATCCTTCTCCCCTGCGCCTTCCACCCCAGGAAGAAATTGTTCGGCTAGAGGAGCGACTCAAGACCGCTGAGTTTCAACTAACCGAGGACCGGCGAAACCTAAACCTCGGACTTCGTTCTGCATCGACCCTGAAGGCCCTTGGTCCGGACTTGGAAGAATTTTTTGAAAAATCGGCCCAGACCGAAAAAGAAATTTCCGACCTCTCCCAAACCTACGGTCTCACGACTGCCGATAAGGTAACCGAGGTTCAAGAACGAATAAAAATCTACCAAGATTCCAAAAGCCAAATTGGGGACCTGGAAACTCAAATCGCCGACACCGGTCGAATACAAGTAGATGCCCGGGAAAGGGTACAAAGGTATTCAGCCAAAATCGATAGCGTTCGACATCAAGAGCCTTTTCCAGAAGAATCAATAGACTACTTGCACGACGAGTCCAAGATCCTCGATACCCTGGAAAAGCACTTTGAGGAAGCGAGTAAGAACCTCCAAAATACCCAAGCTACTGCAGAAGAACGGCAAAACACCTACCACGAGGCCGAACAGAGGGTGGCATCGACTCGGGAAAACCTCGACACGGTAGTTGCGGAAACGGGGTTTCCTAGCATCGAGGAACTCCGTAGGGCCCATCTTTTGGACGAAGAGGCGAAATCCCTTGAAGAGACAGAAAAAAGCCTCGTTACCCGGAGGACTCAGGTGCAGACTCTTAGAGCAAAGGCCCAGGAACGGGTTGCACGATTTAGGTCCCTAGGAGCCCCGGAGGGCGATAGGATTCGGAAAATCGAAACCAAGGTCGCGGAAATCGAAAAGGAAAAAGATTCCCTCATCCAGTCCCGAGCCAGTTTTCTCGCGGAAATAGAACAGGACCAAAACTATCGCCAAAAGCGAACACCGCTCGAAATACAGGCCCAAGAAACCCGGACCCAACTTGGGATTGCTACCAGGCTTCGAGATCTCGTCGGTTCGGCCGATGGGGCTAGGTTTCGGTCCTTTGCCCAGTCCATGACCCTCGATGTCTTGTTGTTTCACGCAAATTCTCATCTTCAGAAGCTCACCGAACGGTATCGAATCCTTCGGCCTGACCCAGGGCAATTAGAACTGGTCATTCAGGATCTGCACCAGGCTGGTACCCAGCGTCCTGCTGCCAGCCTTTCGGGGGGCGAGACTTTTTTGGCCAGTCTTGCACTCGCCCTGGGCTTGTCCGATCTGGCGGGAAAAAATGCCCGAATAGATTCTCTCTTTATCGACGAAGGATTTGGAGGCCTGGATCCAGAAACCCTCGATACTGCCCTGTCGGCCCTCGAAACCCTGCGTCAGCGATCAAAAACCGTTGGGATAATTTCCCACGTTGGCCTCTTGAAGGAAAGGATTGGGGTACAAATTCAGGTAGAAAAGCTCTCTGGAGGGTTAAGTACCCTTAGGGTAAGGGGGCGGTAGTATTTTCGGCCAGAGGAAACCGGAGGGTATAGTGGGTCCCTGGTGGACCGGTGCGCTCGAGGGTTGCCTGAAGTTGGTCGGTAAGGGCTTGTATGAGGGTGCTCCCAAAGCCTCGTCTTTCGGCTGTTTTATCGTTCCTATCGATTCCCCGCCCATCATCCCCAAGGCTATAGGTAACAACATTTCCCTGAACCCCGAGCTTTATTTCTATAGTCCCGGACCTTCCCGGTATAAAAGCGTGTTTAATTGAGTTCGAAATAATCTCATTGGTCAGTATGCCTAAGGGCGAGAGTACTTCAATTGGAAGAGGGTAGTCTTCGATTTCCGCATAAACTGTGATATCACTTCGATTATAGAGCTCCAAAATTTCGCTTACCAGGGTCGTCAGGTATGAAAAGACCGACAATGACTCGATGGAATCCCCCCTATAGAGTTTGTCGTACAACACACTCATACTCTGCATTCGGGCTTGGGCATCGAGGAGCGATCGGGAGACTTCTGGGTTCTCCGACAGGTCTGCCTGCAGGGACAAGAGGCTCATCATGGTGGTCATATTGTTCTTTATTCGGTGATGAACCTCTCGAAGCAGTACCTCCTTTTCTTCTAAGAGGGCGGCAATACGACTTTGGTGGGCAATTCGTTCAGAATTGTCCCGGATAGCTGCGACCCGGAAAATTTCCCCTTGGAAGTCAAAATTACGGGCTTCAATTTCTACGTTTTTTTGGGTACCGTCAGCCAGGGTAAGAAGGGTCTCGTAGGGCTTAGCGTAGGCAAGTTCCATCTTCTGCCGTACTTTTTTTAGTTCTTCGGAGGAGAAAAATCGATCGAGGGGCTTTCCAACAATACCTTCCTCGCTTTCTCCAAGAAGCGAGCACAGGGATGGATTCGCAAGGGTTGCTACACCATCGGAATGGATAACAATACCTTCCATAGTGACGTCTGCTAAAAGCCTAAGCCTTTCCTCGCTGGCTCTTAGGGTAGACATGTAGGAGCGTCGTTGATTTAGATTGATTATAAGGGTTGCAAAGAACTCTAAGAAAAAATACTCCGTGTCCGCTTTTGGGTGTTCTTTCTCGACAAAGTCGAAGCCCACCGAGCCGATACACTCTTCGTCTACCATGAGTGGCACTAGTAACACACTCTGGATTCCCTGGGATTCTAAAATCTTTCGCAGAGCCTGGGCCTCGTACTCAGAGACCCGAGGTATGAACAGGGGTAAACCTCGACGATGCAAACTGGCTGCGGGCTCAATTTCGTAGAGTGGAAGGTTTTGCAGATTATGCTTCTGAGCCTGTATATTCGGGGCACACCACTCGTGGGTATTTTTCGCCACCCCCCCCTCGTAGTCAAAGGAAAATATGTAACTCCTATCGGCACCGAGTGCCCGTCCCAATCGGCCCAGGGCTTGTTCGAGAAACCCATCAATTTCTGACTCGTCAATTCTGACCGACTCGCTAGAAATCTCCAAAAGTAATCTTTGGATTTTGATTTGAAAATGAAACATTGCTTCGGTGATCTTTTGTTCGGTTACGTCTTTCAGGTGTTCGACATACCCGGTAATTTCTCCCTTTTCGTCTTTTTGGGGAGTAATAGAAACCGATAACCAGCCAATTTCCTTGTTCCTCATGGTAAAGGGTACAACGCCCTCACCTTGGACCCCGGTCTTGAAAACGTACCCAAAGGGACAAAAATCGCAGACCCGAGAGCTGCCTTGAAACCCCTCAAAACACTTTTGCCCTACCACATCGTGGATCCCGAGATGGTCCTGTATCCAGGTATTTGCATAAAGTATCGTCATATCCGGCGCTAGGAGAGCAACGCCGTCTTGTATTGCGTCTAGTGCCGTGGTCTTCATTATTGGAATTATACTATACTTTTAGGTATGACCGTTACTACTCTTATCGAAAATTCGCCTGGGGCTCATCGAACCCTCGAGGCCGAACATGGTATTTCATTTCTCATTCGTACTGGGGAAAAGACAATCCTCTTTGATACCGGCCAGACGGGCAAAATTATTTCAAACGCCCATCGTTTAGGTATTGCCTTAGAGGAGCAGGTGGACCAAGTAGTCTTAAGCCACGGTCACTACGACCATACTGGGGGCCTCATATCTCTACTGGGTCTGGTACCTACTCCCCCGCCAATTCACGTCGGTGCCGGGTTCTTCCGTCCCAAATATAGTCGTTCGGGACCAACTTGTACCTATATAGGACCGGACTTTACTCGAGCGGACTTGGAGTCCCGGGGTTCTAGGGTCCAAGAACAAAGCTCCGATACGTTGGAAATTGTCCCCGGAGTATATGGGGTTACGAATTTTGATCGAACTCTGGACCCCGACTGGCCAAACCCCCGCTTTGTCCTGCCCGAATTCTCTTCGACCGGAGAAATTTCGTCGTGGGTCGTCGATTCTTTCGACGACGAAGTTGCTCTAGTCCTCGATAGTCCCCAGGGATTGGTGCTTTTGGTAGGATGCTCCCACCCGGGAATTTTGAATATGATTTATACGGTCGAGACCCGATTTGGAAAGCCTTTAGCTGCAGTACTCGGAGGAACCCATTTGGTCGAAGCCCATGGCCCACGCTTAGAGAAAGTTCTACAAGCCCTCGAAGCCCGCCCGAGTATTTTATTAGGTATGTCCCACTGTACGGGAAAAGAAGCTATGGCTGAAATCGAAAAACGATGCTCGGGATATTACCACAACTGCACGGGAACGAGTCTCTTTTTGAACTCTCCAAACCTAGGAGGGTGAACCATGTCCCAAAACTCCCGATTTTCCCTGGGTGGTGACGAGTCGACCCCATTACTGACCGGTGTTACCCGGGCTTTTTCCATCCTCGAGACCCTGTCCCACTACCCAAGAATCAACCTCGAACGTCTTGCGGCCGAAACGGGCCTGCCAAAACCTACGGTTTTCCGATTTTTGAACACCCTTCGAGACCTGGGATACGTCCACCGAGATCCGCAAGATCAATATGCCTCGACCCTAAAGATGTTTAGCCTCGGTTCCCGGGCCCTCGATCATCTGGATCTCTATCATATAATTCGTCCAGTAGCCGAAAAGCTCTCGGAGGATCTCAAAGAAACCGTCCACGTTGGAGTTCTCGATGACGATGAAGGAGTGTACATCCTCAAGATTGAGTCGAAATATACTCTTCGGATGTATTCTCGAGTTGGAAAACGTATTCCCTTATATTGTACTGCCATTGGAAAGTGTCTCCTCGCCGGTCTGGACTCCGAAAGGCTGGAAAGCTACCTCGACCACTATAAACCTGTCCCCTTTACCCCCAATACAATCAAGGACCCGGAGTCGCTCAAAAAGGAGGTCGTGCGGGTACGTTCCCAGGCGTGGGCAGAAGACGGGGAAGAACACGAGCAAGGTATTCGATGTATTGGAGTGCCAGTCCTCGACCATAAGGGATCGACCCTCGCGGCCGTAAGCGTTTCCTGGCCGACTTTTCGATTCGAAAATCAGCGGGCGGAGGAATACCAAACCCACATCCAGCAGGCGGGTCGAGAAATAAGTTACATTTTGGGATGGGAGCCGGCCGGGGTCGACTAAACTACCACGGCAGTAACCGGCGTATTGGCCTTTCTTTCTCCGGTCGCTATGGCTTGCCAATGGTGGCACGCTACCAGGTGACCGTTTCCTACATCTTCAAGAACCGGGGTCTCGCTCTTACATTTGTCCGAAGCAAAGGGACACCGGCTGGCAAATCGACATCCTTCGGGAGGGTCTATAGGACTGGGTACATCGCCAGTGAGTATTCGGCGCTTGTTCTTTCTGGTTACATCGGGATCGGGAATTGGTATCGCCGAAAGCAGCGCTTGGGTGTAGGGGTGCAAGGGTTTCTCGTAAAGCTCGTCGCTTTCACTTACCTCCATGAGCATTCCAAGATACATAACCCCAATTCGGTCGGAAATATGTTTTACCATCGACAGGTCGTGGGCTATGAACAAGTAAGTCAGACCCATTTCGTTCTGCAAGTCCTCGAGCATATTGACCACTTGGGCCTGGATGGAAACATCTAGGGCCGAAATAGGTTCGTCACAGATGACCAGTTCTGGTTCGACCGCCAGGGCCCGGGCAATACTGATTCGTTGGCGCTGCCCACCGGAAAATTCGTGGGGATATCTATTTGCATGATCTCGTTTAAGGCCAACTTTCTCGAGAAGCTCAAAAATACGGCCTTGTTCTTGTTCTTTCGTACAAATGTTATGGGTTCTTAGTCCCTCGCTCAAAAGTTCCGACACGGTCATTCGAGGATTCAATGAGGCGTAGGGGTCTTGAAAGATCATTTGAATTTTTTTTCGGTATGGAACTAGTCCTTTGTCGTCGAGACCGCTGAGGTCTTCACCGTCAAAGAGTATTTGTCCACCGGTTGGGTTATACAATCGCAGGATAGTTCGACCAGTAGTCGACTTTCCACAACCGGATTCGCCAACCAAACCGAAGGTCTCGCCTCTCCGAATTTCGAAGCTTACCCCATCGACGGCTTTCAGGTAGGATTTGGTTTTAGAAAAAATACCCGTATCCATAGAAAAGTACTTCTTGAGATCGACAACTTTGAGTAATACTCTCTTATCCATCGATGGCTTCTCCTGTTCGGTATCCCTCAGTCTTCGGTGCGTTCTTATCCAGAAGCCAACAGGCCGATGTATGGGTGGGGCTAACCCTGTAGGTCGGCGGGGCCCGTTCCAGACAAATCTGCATAGCGTGGGGGCACCGGGCAGCGAAGGGGCAACCCTTGGGTGGATGGAGAAGATCCGGGGGAGATCCTTTGATCGGCACCAGACGAGCTCGTTCGCCCTTGTGAATCTTTGGTATCGATTTCTGTAGTCCAACGGTGTAAGGATGCAAGGGGTCGTAGAAAATGTCTTTCTCGGTCCCTTTCTCCATAATTTTTCCGCCGTACATGACTACTATATGGTCACAGACCTCGGCAATTACCCCTAAATCGTGGGTGATGATTATTATCGAGGTATTGACCCGATTTTTTAGGTCGTTCATGAGTTCAAGGATTTGGGCCTGAATAGTCACATCCAAGGCAGTAGTGGGTTCGTCGGCTATGAGCAACTTCGGTCCACAGGAAAGAGCGGTCGCAATCATTACCCGTTGTCGCATGCCACCGGAAAACTCATGGGGATAGCTCTTGATCCGTTTCGCAGGCTCGGGAATACCAACTAGCTTGAGCATGTCGATTGCGAGTTTCGTTGCATCCTTTGAGTTGATTTTTTGGTGCCGCCGAATTACTTCCACCATCTGATTTTCGATAGTGTAGACCGGATTGAGGGAAGTCATGGGCTCTTGGAAGATCATTGATATTTCGTTTCCCCGAATTTCGGACATTTGACCGTTGTTCAAAGAAGAAATTTCCTTTCCTTCGAATAAGACCTTTCCGCCCTTTATCTTTCCGGGACTTTCGATGAGTCCCATGATCGAAAGAGCTGAAACGCTCTTTCCACTACCCGACTCACCGACTATTCCCAAGACTTGCCCGTGCTCTAGGGTGAAAGAAACGTCACGGACGGCTTCTATTTCCCCTACATGGGTAAAAAACGAGGTCTCTAGGTGTTTTACTTCTAACAAAGGGGCCATGAATTATCCTTTTCTCAGTCGAGGATCTAAGGCGTCACGCAGACCGTCCCCGAGCATGTTAAATGAAAGCATTGTAAAGGCGATTGCCAAGGAAGGAAAAAGTAGCTGATAGGGATAGGACAGGAGCCCAGTAAGGGCATCATTCGCCAGAGTTCCCCAGGAGGCCATAGGAGCCGAAACTCCCAGACCGATAAAACTTATAAACGACTCGGTAAATACCGCAGACGGAATCATCATGGTCATCGAGACGATGATTGGTCCCATAGCATTTGGTACCAGGTGTCGGAATATTATTTGTGATCTAGGTACCCCGAGGGCTCGAGCCGAGAGAACAAATTCTTGTTCTTTGAGAGCCAATATTTGACCCCGGACCAGGCGGGCCATTGTGACCCAATAGACCGATCCCAGAGCAATGATCATCGTATTCAAACCGCGGTTTCCAAACACAACCATGATAAGAATTACATACAGTACCAAGGGAATCGAATTAAGGAGATCGACAAAACGCATCATAATTATATCGATTCGCCCCCCCTCATAGCCCGATATGCTCCCGTAGGCCACCCCAATGAGCAGGTTGACCAAGGAAGCCACAAAGGCGACGGTAAGACTTATTCGAGCACCGTACATAACCCGGACCAACAGGTTCCGGCCTACTACGTCCGTACCAAAGGGGTAATTCTTGTTAAGTACGGTTTTGGCTGGAGCCGTTATTTCGTTGCCTTGGTAGACAAACGAGTAGTCGAAAGGACTATCCATTTTCCCAGGCAGAAGGTTGTAAGAGAAATCGAGAACTATATCTTGATCACCATCGCTGTAGGTGTAGAGCTTTTTAATGGGATCCTGGGTAGTTCGCGGAAGGCGATACAAAATTTCACCATCTCCACCAATTCGTAAGACCTTGTAGTCCTCGGTCCTAAAGACATAGTAGTCTGGCGCCAACTCAAAAATGGCAAGGGTTGGCGGAAGATTAGAAAAGTCCAAGTTTTGGTCCGAGTACGATTCCCGAACGAACAAGGGACCAAAAACCGCAAAAAGAATAATGAGCACTACCCCTACTAGTCCGGCGATTGCAGGTTTATGGTTTTTTAGTCGTCGCCATGCGTCTTGCCAGTAGGTAAGGCTCGGGCGGGTTGTTTCGGCGTTGGCGGTATTTTCTTGTTCCTCGAGGCGAACAAACCTTTCGGGTCCTGGGGGCATTGCTACTTGGGTACTCAATTTTTGCTCTCTTTCTCAAATCGTATTCGGGGATCTACCAGGGCATAAATAATATCAACCAAAAGAACCATCATTACATAGAATGCAGCATAGAGAATTGTAACTCCCATAATTGTCGTATAGTCCCGGTTCGATACACTCTCGACAAAATATCGGCCGATACCAGGAATAGCAAAAATTCGCTCCACTACAAAGGAACCGGTCATGATTGCAGCAATCGTAGGTCCGAGGTAGGTAACAACCGGAATGAGGGCATTCTTTACAGCGTGTTTCATAATGACCGAGAACTCACTTAACCCGTTCGCCCTGGCAGTTCGAATATAGTCTTGCCGAAGCACCTCGAGCATACTCGAACGAGTTAGGCGAGAAACGAAAGAGAGGGAATAACCGCTGAGAGCCACTACCGGACCGATGTAACTTTGGGGAGTGCTGAGTCCAAAGGGAGGAATCCACCCTAATTGGCCAGCAAAAAAGTAAATAATAAGGGTAGCAATAACGAAGCTCGGTACGGTAACCCCAAAGGTCGCCAGAAGCATGACCGAATAGTCGATCGAGCTCCCCTGCTTGAGGGCAGAAATTACCCCTAGGGGTATACCAACCAAAATAATGGAGAGTACAGCCCAGGCACCAACGGTGGCAGTACTGGGAAATCCCGAGGTAATCAAATCATTAACGCTCGTTCCAACCTTCGAAAACGATGGACCCAGGTCAAAGGTCAGAACCCCACCCATGTAGTTCAAAAACTGAACAATGAGAGGGTCATCCAAGTTATATTTCGCGTTGAGAACCTTCAGGATTTCATCGGGAACAGCCCTCTCACGGGTAAAAGGCCCTCCGGGAATAGAGTGCATCATGAGAAAGGTTACCGATGAAATCAGTAGGATAGTGAAGAGAGAATACACAAAACGTTTTAAAAAGTAGCGTCCCATTCAATGGCCCCTTGTAACGTGCTGTCCAACAAACCGAGAAAAATCCGGCGACCAGAAACGAGTTCCGGCCGCCGAAAAGTAGAAAAGATTTGCCGTAACCCACCGATTTACAATCGGCGGGGGAGGCATTCCTTAGTTCTGGATGGAAGCTCGGCTAAAGTCGAGACCACCAAGTTGACTTCGGTCCCAGCCCTTAACCTTGGGGCTTGAAAGCATTACGTCGGTATAATGATACACCGGTACAATGGGAAGGTCGGTCATGAGAATATCCTGAGCCTCGTAAAGGGCCTCGAAGTGGGAGGCACCGAAGGTGGTCGAAGCTCGGCGCAAAGCTGAATTGTACTCGGGATTATTGTAGTTAGGATCGTTGTAGGCGTTACCATCAACGAAGATAGCCAAAAGACCCATAGGATCCAAGAAGTCGGTTAACCAGCCACCTCGAGAGACGTCGTAATTTCCGGCTTTTCTGGTGTCCTGGAATACAGCCCATTCTTGATTTTCGAGGGTAGTATTGATTCCCAGGTTGGTCTTCCACATTTCTTGAACGAGTTCGGCAACCAACTGGTGCCCCTGGCTGGTATTGTACATGAGTACAAACTCGGGGAACCCTTGGCCGTTAGGATATCCGGCTTCGGCGAGGAGTCGTTTTGCTTCTTCTACTCCGCTAGAGTCGGTTGGAATACCGTAGTTGCCTGCGGTTTCGAAGAAGTCACGTCCTAGGTGGTCGGGCATTCCGGGAGGGACGAAACCAGCTGCCGCAACTTGACCCGAGGCCATAACTTCTACAATTCGATCTCTATCGATTCCGAGGGTAAGAGCCCGTCGAACGCGAACGTCCTCGAACATGGGAAGGTCCATATTGAAGTTGTAGTAGTAGGTTCCCAAGAGGGGGAAAATGTAGAATTCGGGATTTTCCGCAATAAGCTTGGGAATTTCGGCTGGGGGAACGTCGTTCAAGAAGTCCAGCTCGCCAGTTTGGTACGCAGTATAAGCGGTAGCAGCATTGTCAATGAACTTAACATTGATAATGTCTAAACCGGCTTCGGCTGCATTCCAGTAGTTGACATTCTTTTCCAGGGTAAGGCCACCACCGATGGTGTAGGTGGTCAACTTGAAAGGACCGTTACTTACAGCCAAAGCGGGGTCTTTTGCCCAAGCGCCATCAGCCTTCGCCTCTACCGAAGACTGCTTTACGGGCATGAAATGGTAGAATGCAGTCAGAGACACGAAGTAGTCGGTAGGTGCAGAGAGCTTAACTTCGAAGGTGTAGTCATCAACCGCTCGGATTCCAACTTGATCTAAAGAAACTTCGCCAGCGTTTGCTGCTTCGGCGTTGACTACATTGGTGTAGTGCCAAATCCAGCCATACTCAGAGGCGGTGGCTGGGTCGATTGCTCGTTTCCAACCATAGACAAAGTCCTTGGCGGTGAGCGGCGAACCGTCGGACCATTTGTTGGTTGGGCGAAGGTAGAAAGTTACAGTCATACCGTCGGCTGAAGTTTCCCAGCGCTCGGCCATACCGGGGAAAATTTCTCCACTTCGCTCGCGAACGAGACCTTCGAAGGTGTTGGAGATAATGTCTCCACCGTCCGAGGCCCCGTTCAGACCGGGGTCCAGGGTGAGGGGGTCTGCAGCCAGGTTCCAGTTAAGAACCGCAGGTGCAGCGGCGGGGGGTGCCGCTGGTGTAGTTTGGTTTCCACCACCTGCAAAAGCGAAACCTGCTACGAGCAGCAAGGTACCCATAGCCAAAATAATTCGTTTGTTCATCGTTCCTCCTTGTGAATTCGAACAATAATAACAAGGTATGGTAAGGAACTGTTCAATTTTTAACAATATCTTTTTTTAAAAATGCCTAGGTTTTTCTACAAATTTCGTGACTTTTTGACTACTTTTTTCAAAAGGCTACATAAAAGTTACAAGTTCGTTTAAAAAACCACCGGGCCGTAGGTTCGTTCCCGGTCTATTTTTGGGCTTAAACCGGTTTAAAGGAGGAATTCTGAATCCTGAGACTCGAGTTTTACCGGCCGAGCCATCCTCCATCAACCGCCAAAATTTGGCCGTTTACGTAATTTGAAGCCCGAGAGGCCAAAAAAACTACCGCCCCAGCCATGTCCTCGGGATCTCCCCAACGACCGGCGGGAATTCGTCCCAAAATTTCGTTATAACGCTTGGTGTCGTTTCGCAGGGCCTCGGT
>JAACWS010000012.1 GCA_009991955.1 Spirochaetales bacterium | reverse complement strand
CCGCGATTAAGACCTTGTTACCGATTTTACAAACAGGCCAATGGATGAAAAAAAGTACCTTAGAAGCCATTCTGGGAGCGAAGCCGAAAAGTTTGGGGCCAGTCATACGTATGCTTGGCTATAGGTATGGACTCGCCGAAAGCGATAGCGGATACTACGTCGCCCTTGTAAACGACGAAACCCCCGAGTATGCCCCAGATGAAAAAGAGCCAGCGAGAACGGCACGAGGAGCCTAATAGCAGGCCACCACGAGCCCCAAATTGAAAAGTAGTACCGAAGTAACCCAAGGCCCCAGTAAACCCCGATATGGGGTAATATGGAGGCCTATTTTTTATGGTGGGGGATTTTGGATCTCAAATAGGTAGATAGCTCCCCGGACCCTTTACCACCTGGCCGCCAAGAGAACCAGACCCCCAGGGAAACCCGGGGAATAGTCTAAAATATCAGACACCCCCCAGGCGATACCTACCGGACAATATGACCGTTATTACGGACATTATGACCGCAAACCCACCCAGTGCCTTACGGAAAAAATTTCCTCCATCGAGGAAAAAAATTCCTCCAGCCAGCCAGTACCCGAGCCACCTGGCCAGCCTACACCCCTCGATTGTAACTAAAACACTGTAACTAAAACCCGATTATAGCTACAGTCGTATGTATACACCTGGTAAATAGTTACCAGCCAGGGAGCGAGGCGAAAAATATAACTCTTTACCCTATTGTGATATACGGATACCTGTAGTACTCTAGAGATACGAGCGGGGGCGCTCTGAAAATCCGTGCGTCGACAGTTCAATTCTGTCCGGTGGCAAGATTTTTAACCCCTTGAACCCCAAGGGGTTTTTTTGTCTTTTGCCGAACTACCCACCCATAAATACCTGGGCACTCGTCGTATTTTTAAGTATCTTACACGAGTGAACTGCTACAACTGTACCCTTACAGGGCGAATCGCTACTGAGGGCTTAAAAATAGTATACCTACAACCGGACATAGCTCCGTCGGCCCTCACCCTCCACCATTTTTTAACCGAGAAGGATGTTGCCCATACGTTGGAGAGGTCTTTGGTGAAGGTAACGACCATCGATCCCGAGTCCTTGATAGAATTGCTGTATACAAAATTGAATCTTTCGGTAGAAGAAAAAAACAGCCTCCGAATTCTCATTCTCAACGAGGCCGAGGAGCTATCCATTGAGACGCTTGAACAATTCAAGTCCCTCAACCGGTGGTACCAAATTTTCAAGGCTCACGATTTGCTCTCAATTGTCGAAAAAAAGTCTATTACCGCCCAGTTTCAGCCAATAATTCGATTAGATGATTGGTCGATTTACGGCTATGAATGCCTAATGCGAGGGATAGCCGACGATGGAAGGGTCATTCCGCCGGGCACACTCTTTGAGCAGGCGGTGGAATTAGACCTTACCTTTAATCTTGACCGAGTCACCCGAGAGACGATCATTCGTTTAGCAGCCAATAACAATACCCCCGGGTATCTTTTTATAAATTTTTTACCTAACTCTATCTACGATCCCGAAACCTGCCTTAGAACGACTATGCGAGTGGTTGATGAAATGGGTATCGATCATAGTCGACTCGTCTTCGAGGTAGTCGAATCCCAATCTTTTCAAGACCCCGAAAGACTTATTGCCATTTTGGACTACTACCGAAGTAAGGGAGTGCGCACCGCTCTTGATGATGTGGGCAGCGGGTATTCTTCATTAAATATCCTTGCCCAATTACGACCCGACATTATGAAGATCGATAGGGAGTTGGTACAAAATATCCATTCCGATCCATTCAAGCAGTCGATCTTTCGTGCTCTATCAAGTATTGCTAATGATCTTTCGATTATGCTTTTAGCCGAGGGAGTAGAGACCCGTGCCGAGTTAGATTGGGTTCGGGAGAATGGTGTTCATTTGGTTCAAGGTTACTACTTTTCTAAACCCATGGACCTTCCTTCCTTCGAGATGCCCGCCTAGGAGTCCTTGTACACTCAATGCCGACCAGGGGCCTAAATTGTCCAGGAGCCCCAGGGACGTTTTGAGTGGGTGCTTGACCAGTTTGGGCTGGTCGATAATATTTCCGGATTCCGTCCAATCACGGCCATGTCTGTTCGATGAAGGAAAAAAGAAAAATATCTGGGTTATCGTCGCCACTGGGAATGCACCAACGAGTAAAGCGACTAAAGTTACCATCCCCCGTGTCGAACACTTTCATGCCTATCGGCCGGTAGATTTCGGAGCCCTGAGAGTTTTGGAGAAACACCATCCTGATCTTATTCGAGACTTGAAGAGGGCTGCAATCTACCCCTGGGTATTTCGTCGGAAGGCCGAGGGGCTCAATCCCGTGTATCGCAAAAAGGTCTTACTAAAATGAAACTGGTCGCAAAATCCGAGGGTCGCGGCAATGTCAGCAAGAGTATTGGTGGTAGTGGCCAGGTAGTACTTTGAGGCCTCCACTCTAACACGCCGGTGGTACTCCATTGCACTTGTACCAGTGAGTCGACGAAATTCTCTGGCAAAAACATACATGTTCATTCCGATAGTGTCGGCAACCTGACCGAGGGTGAGGGGTTCGTGAATCCGCGATTCGATAAATCCCCGAGCCATGGTTATTCTTTGGGACTCAAAGCTTGGAAGACGAGGACCCAGACCGGCAGGGGCAGGGGCAGGAAGGGTAAAAAGAAAGCTCAAAAATTCGTGCAGTCCCGCTAATTCAAGGGCTGGAATGGCGGAATCAATTTTCTTTTTGACCGAAGTTAGGGGACTTTGCCGACGGGTAATTGAAAATCCGAAGCCTGTAGTCCGCTGATTCTCCCATATCGAGGTCAAATGGCCTTCGATAGCCCCACTGGCATCGAACCAAAGATACAAGAAATGGAGGGGATCCTTCACTTCCAAGGTATGCCTGCATCCGGGAGGCGACAAGAGAAGGACTCCAGACGAGAGCTCATAGGTCTGGTCGTCTTGGATGAGTCGACCCTGCCCCCGGGTAATCCAGTGGATTTCCCAGAATCTATGGCTGTGCTCGGGATATTCCTCCGATAGGTATCCATGGTAAATTTGAAGATCGGTAACTTCCAAAACCATAGTCAATTTTGTACATAGAAATCGTAAATAGTACACATAGAAAATTCCTCTTCTTCGATGGATACTGCTCCTTATGGAAAAAAATTTGACCGAACAGCGAATTGAACACTTACTAAGCCAACTCACCCTCGAAGAAAAAATCTCTCAAATGGTGCACCAGGCGCCCGAAATTCCTCGACTACAAATAAGAGAACATTCTTGGTGGAACGAGGCTCTGCATGGGGTCGCCCGCGGAGGATTAGCGACAGTGTTTCCCCAGGCAATAGGTCTGGGAGCAACCTTTGATCCCGATCTGGTTTTCCGCATCGCCGATGCCACGTCTACCGAGGCTCGAGCAAAGGCTCGACTTTTTCACAAGAAAGGGAATTTTAGTCGATACACTGGGCTCACCTTTTGGACCCCTAACATAAATATTTTTCGTGATCCCCGTTGGGGACGGGGCCAAGAAACCTACGGGGAAGATCCCCTGTTAACCGCCGAACTCGGAAAGGCCTTCGTGCGAGGGCTACAAGGGAATCACCCCAGATACCTAAAAACCGCTGCGTGCGCAAAACATTTTGCCGTCCATTCGGGTCCAGAAAAATTGCGGCACACCTTCGATGCGGTCGTGAGCCCCAAGGACTTGGAAGAAACCTACCTCCCTGCCTTCCGGGCCTTGGTCCAGGACGCGGGGGTCGAGGCGGTCATGGGTGCCTACAACCGAGTAAACGGCGAACCAGCCTGTGGAAGCAAGTTCTTGTTACAAGATACCCTCCGGGGTTCCTGGAGGTTCAAAGGCCACGTTGTTAGCGATTGCTGGGCAATTAAAGATTTTCATACGAATCACAAAGTAACGAAGAGTCCAGAAGAGTCCGCGGCTTTGGCGGTCAAAACGGGTTGCGACCTCAACTGTGGCGACACCTACCCTGCCCTTCTCAAGGCCGTCGAGTTAGGGTTACTCACCGAAGCAGATATCGATACCTCTCTTCGCCGCCTGTTCACGACCCGATTCCGTTTGGGCGAGTTTGATGACCCGAACGACCAGCCCTACACCTCTATTGGCCCAGAGCACATTTGTAGCCAAGCCCACCGGGACCTGGCTTTGGAGGCCGCCGAAGCTTCGATGGTTCTTTTAAAAAACAATGGGATTTTACCCCTAGATCGCACCACCCTCTCTTCCATGTACCTCATCGGCCCCCTGACCTACTCGGTCGAAGCCCTCATTGGAAACTACCACGGACAAAGTACCCGGTGGAGCACCTTCGGTGAAGGGCTCGTGGAAGCTGCTGGTCCGGGGGTGAAGGTGGACTTTCGACACGGAGCTTTGCTGAACCAGGCGAAGGGAAATCCCATTGAGTGGGCTCTGTACGAGTCCCGGGAGTTCGATGTTACCCTCGCTTGTGTGGGGCTTACCAATCTTTTGGAAGGCGAAGAGGGCGACGCAATCGCCTCAGACTCCTACGGCGATGTGCCCAGTATGGCCCTGCCCCCGAGCCAGCACGAATTTCTCTTGAAACTTTTAGACGGACCCAAGCCGGTAATTGTGGTGGTTGCCGCGGGGTGTCCTCTGGACCTGAGCCCCTATTACGAAAAAGCCGCAGCCCTCATCTATTCGTGGTATCCCGGTGAGGCCGGTGGGCAGGCTCTGGGTCGACTCATCTTTGGCCAAAGCGACTTTTCTGGAAAATTGCCCCTTACCTTTCCGCGCTCGGTAGACGATCTTCCAGCCTTTGAAGAGTACTCGATGATCGGACGAACCTATAGATTTGCTACCCGGGAGCCCTTCTTTCCTTTTGGATTTGGACTTTCCTATCGTCCCCTGGCAGTCACAAGTTTCGAGATAGTACCCGACCATCGGGCGGTACTTGTGGTAGAAAATCCCTTTGACGCCCCATCGAAAGACCTTGTCCAAATCTACCTCGAAGGAGCGGGTCTCGTTCGAGAACTCGTCGCCTTTAAACGACTTGAGCTCGGTCCAAGGAAAACCGCAAAACTCGAACTCGAAATTCCAGCCGAACGATTAACGACGGTCGATTCCCTCGGACGTAGAGTTCCTCGGACCGGAAAATTGACCTTCTTTGCGGGATTCTCCCAGCCCGACGGTCGCAGCCGCATCCTCGGAGCTCCAGACCCACTTGCCTTCGAGATTTATATTCAGTAAATTTTTTATAGGGATGTAAAGTCACTCTGGGGACCTCCAAAAACATTGTTTCTAGAGTATCCCCTGCTCTTAAGTCATTGCGGTGCAATGACTATATTGGCCAGAAAAATAGATTTTGGGGGTCCCCACTATATGAAAGTTGCAGTCCTAGGGGCAAGTAAAAATCCCCATCGATACTCGAATATGGCAATTCATCGTCTTTTGGCAAAGGGTCACGAGGTTATTCCAATACATCCAACTCTTGATGTTCTAGAAAATTTACCCGTTCGCCGATCTTTGAGCGAGGTTACCGATGAGGTACACACCCTCACCGTTTATTTGGGGCAGAAGCACCTCAAAGCCGAAATTGAACATATTCTTAAGCTTCGCCCAAAGCGGGTCATTCTCAACCCTGGGACCGAGTCTATTGAGCTTATGAACGCCCTCGATGCCCACAACATTCCTTATTTGGAAGCATGTACTTTGGTGATGCTTGGAACGGGACAATTCTGATCTAAACCCGTATACTACGGCTTATGGACTTTCATAGGAAATGATACGGCAAGGTATATCGCTTCGGTGGGTAATTTTTCTGTCATTCATCGTCTCTACCCTACTCGGTGCTCTTCTAGTCGGCGTTCTTGGGTTGAAACTGTCGAGCGACGCGCTGGTTATCGTAAATCACGAAATCCGAAAAGAAATTAATGTACGTATAGAGGAACGCCTCGCAGACTTTTTTCGTGTTCCCGAGCAAATCCTCCAGGGCAATAAAAGTAGAATGCTTCGAGGCGACCTCGAGGTAACCAATCAAGAACAACTCGTTGTGAATTTCTTACATCAGGTTGAACTTTTTCCTGCCGTAAGTAGTATTTACTTTGGAAACGCTCTGGGGGGTATAGCCAACGCCGGGCGAGAGGGTACCGGTGGCTTTTACTACCAAATTCGAACAGAGAATTTTGCCCCGGGACAATTTACAAAAATTGCCGTCGATTCGTCTTCTCTCGACGAGCCACCTCTTCTGACCCTTCCGGAATTTGATGCCCGTCTACGACCGTGGTATACAAATGCCTTAGAAACCGAGAGGATAGCCTGGAGCGCTCCGTACCAACTTTTTACCGGTCAGGACACAGCCATTACCTCTAGTACCTCTGTACGAGATTCCAATGGAGATTTGCTAGGTATCCTGGCGGTAGACCTCTTCTTATCCGACCTGTCGATCTATCTTCAAGGAATGTACGAAAAAGAAGTACGCCAGTGTCTAATACTGGGTCCAGGAGGCGAAATTATCGCCAGCTCTAGGGGGGAAAGTCCCTTCCGTCGAGATGCTCAAGGAGCTTTTCGTCCTATCCTGGCTGTAGAAAGCGACGATCCCTTGACCCGAATACTGGGCGAAGAACTAAAGACCCCTCATACCCAAGAAGAAGATCCGGTTTACTTCGAGAATCGTCGATACTACATCGAAACATTAACCCTCCCCTATCCCGAAGGCCTCGGTTGGACTATCGCAACCCTTATGCCTGAACACGAAATAATCGGAGAGGTCCTGTCGAGTGTCCGAACGACCCTGCTCATTCTTTCGCTTCTTCTTCTTGTGGTTTTCATAATAAGTTCCTATATTGCCAAAAAGATTGCATCTCCCCTCAGTCGACTTACCTCGGTGGCCCAAACCCTCGCAGCCGGCGACTGGTCGATAGAATTTACCGATCCAAGTCGAATTACCGAAATTGGGATTCTTTCTAAGTCCTTCTTTCAAATGCTTAAAAAACTCCAAGAAACCATTCAGGACCTCACCGAAGAGGTTGTCGAGCGAAAAGCGATCCAGGCTCAGCTCACTCTGGCTAAAGATGAGGCTCTCGAGGCGAGTAAGATTAAGACCCAGTTCGTAGCAAATATGAGTCACGAACTGAGAACTCCTTTGAACGCTGTCCTGGGATTTACCGAATTGCTGGGGGATTACCCAATGATACCCGAGCAACAGAGCTATCTGGAACTAGCTCGCAAGGCAGGGAAGAATCTCATGACCCTCATTGGGGATTTACTGGATTTTTCAAAAATCGAAGCCGGAATCGTTGACCTCAAAATGGAACCAACGGATCTTTTGAAGGTCCTCGACGACATTATTGCCATCCTTTCGGTAAATGCAAGAGAAAAAGGCCTGGATTTCTGGGTTGAATACCATTCTCCCCTCCCCTCGAAAATATGGGTCGATTCTGAAAGGCTTCAGCAGATTTTACTCAATCTTTTGAATAATGGAATTAAGTTTACGCCTAAGGGTTCGGTCATTCTTCGAGTTGATTTCAGGACCGATAAACCGGAAGTGGGAACGCTTTCTTTCTCGGTTCAAGATACGGGAATAGGAATTCCCGAAAATCAATTACCAAAGCTCTTTAAACCTTTCTCTCAAGTAGATTCTACCCAATCCCGGGCCTACGGGGGTACGGGATTAGGACTGCTCATTAGTCAACTTCTTGTGCAAGCCATGGGTTCCGATATCGATGTTTCGAGCAGCCTCGGAAATGGTACTTGCTTCGCTTTCAGCCTTGAAGTTAAGTACCAGGATGATGTCTCTAAACCATCCCAAGATAGCCCTGTGGTGCCTATGACCCTAGTCGATGATTCAAGCCCATCGAAAAGTGAATCCCATGTCCCTCGAATCCTTCTGGCCGAAGACGTGGAAATGAATCGAATTCTCATTCGTGGAATGCTCAATAAAATCTACACCCATTATGAACTGGTAAACGCCGCCGACGGTGTCGAGACAGTAAGGGAGTTTTCATCCAAGGTGCCGGATCTCATTCTCATGGACGTACAAATGCCCAATTTGGACGGCAAGGATGCTACCCGGGCAATTCGAAAGTTAGAGGCCGAATCTGCCTCTACAAAAAGAGTTCCCATTATCGCCCTTACTGCCAGTGCAACCGCCCAAGAACAACAGGAGTGTTATCAATCGGGAATGGACGACTTTCTTTCAAAGCCCGTTTTTTTCCAGACCCTCCAAGAGAAGATTCTCCTTTGGATCGGTAACAGCACGAAGAAATCTTCGGGTTCCAAATAAGAAAATTCCCAGGCCCAAGAGGGCTCCCGGGCCTGTAAATGCCAGGTCTTGAAGTGTGGGCTGGGAGTACGAAGCACCATCAAAATCGAGTCTACTGAGACCGAGAATTCCCAGGTTATAGATGCCATGTCCCCAGATTGGGTAGAGAAGAGCCTTACTTCGTGAATAGACTACCCCAAGGACAATACCAGTAAAAAAGGCAGGAATCCCCTGCCAAGGGTTAAAATGAAGAAAGCCAAAGACCAAGGCCGAAAAGCTTAAGGCGACCACGGGAGAATACTCTTCTAACAAATCACCAGCAATTAACCCCCGGCACAAAAGTTCTTCGAAGATGGGGGCCCCAACCCCTACCACCAAGACTGCGGTTATAAGGGGTAATTTAGTAAGAACTTCCTCGAAGAATCCGGCATATTCTTGGGGCAGGGGCCGTAGGACCTGAACCCCGGTCCCAATGAAGGCCGCAACAAAAATCCATCCCCCTAGACCAAGACTCAAGAAGAACAGTGCTCGAACTATTCTCAGGACTCCCCTATCCTTAAGAGCACCCGAGGGTAGTAGTCGAAGAATATGGCCGATTGGACGAGGAGAACGCCAAATACCCAGGGCAAGGACGGGCAGGAAGGGCAAGAAATTCCAGGCAACCCCTGCGAACAGAAAAGAGAGGAATAGAAAGAGACCAACCAAAAAAAGATGGCCCAACCAAAGGGGAACGGTCAGTTTCATTTCCCTAGGCTACTATTTTTTGAGTACCTTTCCTATATGCAGAAACGAGGAATTGTACCGGTCATAATCTTTGGTTTGAGTTCTTTTTTAGCCGGCCAGGTCCCTGGGGCTTCGACTATCGCAGACTTTCGACAAGCTGCCCGGCCAATTTCGGGATGGAATATCCAAGGATTCGCTGACACCGTGATGGGTGGAAATTCCGTGCTCCAGAGCCCTACCCTTGTGGACACTGCCACCGGGCGGGCCTTGCGATTAGCGGGACAGGTAGTTACCCGAGGGGGCGGTTTTATTCAGGTCCAACTAGAACACGAAAAGCGACGTTTTAATGGATCGGGTTATTCAGGGGTGGAAATTGAGGTTGTCGCCCTCAAACCCGGTAGCTACTATCTCTTTGCCCGAACCCGCGACAACGTATTTCCATGGAGTTATTACGGCAAACCCCTCTCTCTTACGGAGAATCCTCAGACCCTAAGGATTCCCTGGAGTGAATTCGAGTCGGAAGCTACTTTGCGAAGAACCATTCGTCCCGATAGGCTTTCCAGTCTGGCAATAGTAGCGGCGTACCAGGACTTCGAGGCCGAGGTCCTGGTGTATCAAATTGGCTTTTACTAGAGGACGAAGGGGAACTAGTCGCCGAACACCGCCCCGGTCAGTTTCGCCGCCCGAATGGCCACGTCATCGAGGGGGACGTACTTCGTTTTGTCTGCCACGTCCTTAAGGGGCACCGAGGTAATTTCTTCACCTTTTAAAGACACCATACGTCCATAGTCGCCCTCGGCAAGAAGTTCTGCGGCTTTGACGCCGAACTGGGTTGCCAGTACTCTGTCAAAAGCAACGGGAGTACCTCCCCTTTGGAGATATCCGAGGACCGAAACTCGGGTATCTATTCCGAGGGCCTTATTCAAGGCCTTCGACACCCGTTCTCCCGCCCGGGGCCCTTCGTTCTTAATCTTTTTTAATTCTTTCTTGGGCAATTTGCTTTCCTCGAGGCTAACGGCCCCTTCGGCGACCGCAATGACCGAGAAACCTTCGGGGTGCCTAAGTCGTTCGGAAACGTGGGCGGCTATTTTTTGGATATCGTAGGGGATTTCGGGTATTACAATTACATCTGAGCCGCCGGCGATGCCAGCATACAGGGTGAGCCAACCCGCTTCGTTCCCCATAACTTCAGCTATATGTACTAGCCGATGGGAGTGAGCCGTTGAATGCAAACGGTCCACCGCATCGGTAACCATGTCCAAGGCAGTATGAAATCCAAAGGTCATATCGGTGCCCTCTACATCGTTGTCAATAGTCTTCGGTAGTCCAATGACATTGATTCCTTCTTCGGCCAGCCAATAGGCCCGTTTTTGGCTCCCATTTCCTCCCAAGACAACCAAACAATCGAGATTCCACTTCTTGTAGTTTTCGATCATCATGTCGACTTTAACCGGGTCCTTAAAAGGGCGCTCCCTGGAGGTTCCTAGAATTGTACCACCTTTGTGAATTATTCCGGAAAAATCGTGGGGCTGTAGAATGCGTCCCTTGCCTTCTACCAGGCCCCGATACCCTTCCTCAATTCCGAGGATTTCCATTCCGTAGGTATAGTGAGCGGCCTTACAGATTCCTCGGATCGCTGGATTTAACCCTGGGCAATCGCCACCGGCGGTAAGGATTCCAAATCGTTTCGTTTTCGAGTCTTTCATAGGTTTTAGTGTACCCTTGACCTAAGGTTTTAGATAGGGAATAGTGCTCTAATGTCCATAACTACCTTATCAAATCCTCGAGTAGCTGCATTGTTAGCTTCGTTTTGTGGACTGCTTTGGGGAAGCGCGTACCCAGGAATTAAGTCTGGCTACGAGTTTTTTGCTATTGACGGCGCCGATACTCCAAGTAAGCTACTTTTTGCGGGTATTCGTTTCACCCTCGCCGGATTACTCGTCTTGCTGTGGGCCCGGACCCAAAGAGTGCCGATCAAGGTAGGGGTCAAAACTGTGGGCTCAATTCTCCTTCTTGGTCTGTCCCAGACAACTCTTCATTACTATTTGTTTTACCTCGGCGTTGCACAGGTTTCGGGCGCGAAGGGTTCAATTACGAACTCTACAGGTGTTTTTTTTAGTGCCATTTTGGCTCACCTGGTCTACAAGAACGATAAACTCAGTTTTCAAAAGATTGGGGGGATTCTCTTAGGCTTCCTGGGAGTAATTGCAGTAAACTTTACCCCCGACCTCGGATTCGAGTTTTCTTTGGTTGGCGAGGGTTACATTGTCATCGCTGCCCTACTCTTGGCTCTGACAACTATGTTAGCCCGGCGACTAACCAAAACGCTAGACCCCGCATGGGTTACGGGGTCTCAACTTTCTATTGGTGGTCTTGTTCTGATCGTCCTTGGCCTGGCGGGTGGATCTCCCGGACTTCAGGCACCAGTGCAGGGCTGGCTCGTCCTGGGCTATTTGGCACTTCTATCGGCCCTGGCTTTTACGATATGGACGAACTTACTCAAATACAACAAGGTAAGCTCTATTACGGTATTTAATTTTATGATTCCTGTTTCGGGGGCCTTGCTATCGGCCATCTTTTTGGGGGAGTCATTGGGAGAATGGCGTTATCTTATCGCTCTCCCTGCGGTTGCCTTTGGAATCTACCTAGTGAACCGAAGCTCCACTCAGACTTCGAATTCGTAACTTCTGTAAACCGAAAGCCCCACCGTACAAGAGAAGGGCCACGAGGTAAATAAGCCAATAGCTCGAGGCCTGCCATCCAAGATACTCAGAGACGATATTTGGAAGATAAAAGAAAAGCCCTGCGACCAAAAAGATTGGAACCTCGTACCACTTATTTTTGACCAAGGCCCAACCTTGGACAGCATTCGTAAAGGCGAGGGTTCCGAGAGTTACGGTTACAAAGACTGCCAAGCCCGACGCCCACCCTTCAACACCAATGAGGAGGATGGCGGGATTGAATACAAACATAAACGGGATAATTGCAGTACGAAGGTCGTAGATGAATCCTTTAATTCCTGTGGCTATTGGATCGGATTTTGCAATAGCTGCCGCTGCATAGGCCGCCAAACCTACCGGGGGTGTATCGTCGGCCAGAATACCAAAGTAGAAACAAAAAAGATGGGCGGCAATTGCAGGAATTACAAGTCCCATATCGCCACCTAAGCGGGTAATAATCGGCACGGTTAAAGACGCCATAACAATATAGGTTGCGGTAGTCGGTAGACCCATCCCAATAATTAGGCTAAAAAAGGCCGTAAGAAAAAGGAGCAGAAAAACGTTTCCCATGGACAAAACCTCGACCATTTGGACAATGCGGCTCCCTATACCGAGGTTCACGATGCCGACAATTATTCCCGCCGTTGCTGTAGCCAGAGCTACGGGAATCATATTCTTACTTCCTTGTACCAAGGCTTCACCAATCTCTATTGTAACCTTTTTAAGAATTTGTAAAGGTTTTTCTCCCCCGCGACTACTAAACCAAATCTCCCGGGCAATATAGATACCGAGCAAATAGAGAATTGCTTTAAAAACCGCCAGGTTCGGAGTCCGACGCATTACCGCCAGTTCATAGATCAGAATAACCAGGGGCACTAAATGATGGAATCCTTGCGAAATAGTCTTGAGAAAGTTTGGAATGTCTTCCTTTTCTAATCCCATGAGACCTAATTTTGAAGCCTCGAGATGGGTTATATAAAAAAGTGCAATGTAACTAACTACCGCAGGAATAATAGCAGCCCGTACGACTCCCAAGTACCCAATTCCCAGGTACTCAGCGATAATAAAGGCCGCAGCACCCATTATAGGAGGCATGAGCTGACCATTGGTGCTGGCTGCTACTTCGGTTGCAGCGGCGGTTTTGCCTGGATACCCCACCTTCATCATGAGGGGTATGGTAAAAGTTCCCGTAGTAACTACGTTAGCGATACTCGACCCACTCACCAGACCGGTGAAACCGCTGGAAACGACCGCAGCTTTCGCCGGTCCACCTTTAAATCGCCCAAGGAGGGAAATGGAAACATTATTAAAAAACTGCCCAGCTCCAAATCGATCCAGAAATGCTCCAAAAAGTACAAATAGGTATACCGTTCGAGCGGATACATCGAGGGGGATACCAAAGACACCTTCGGAGGATAACACTGCTTGACCAATGTATCGACCAAGGCTTATTCCCCGCCAGGCCATAACCCCGGGCATATAACGCCCAAAAAATCCGTATAAAGAGAACAAAATAGCAATAACTACCATGGGCAGGCCTATGCCCCTTCGGGCCGCTTCCAAAAGAAGAATAATCATAGTTGTGCCAATGATAATGTCTTGGGTGCTAGGTATTCCTGCCCGCTGGGCGATACTATCCCAGTTCCATATAATGTAGGTAACCGATAGAGCACCTACTACCGCCAAGATAAAATCGATCGCCGGGGTGTGTTTGAGGGAGTGGAGACCGGGAATATCTCTTTTTCGTTTTCTGGTAAAGGGCACCCCAAGAAAGACCAGAACAAGGGCAAAAGCCAGATGAATTGATCGGACAAATACACTATCGAGAACGACAAAACGAGGGAGAGACAACTGAAAAAACGCCCACGCCAAGGCAACGAAGGAAATAAGATACCGGTCGAAGGTCCGATGTACCCGGGTTACTCCGGCTTCCTGTTGCAGTATTTCTTCCAGATCCAGGTTTTTTTCTTCTTGTTCTTGGGACACTTTTTTTGGTTTCATAGGCAATATCGGAGCTCCTAAAGGGCCTCTCTAAAATAAAAGACTCCTCCCACCCTACAAGGATGAGAGGAGTAATCATAGGAAATACTGTTAGTTACGAATTGAAGGATTTACAAGGTCGAGCAGACCAGCTTCTTCGTAGTAACGTTGGGCTCCCGGATGCAATGTAGCCGAGAGGCCTTGCAGCATACCTTCAGGGGTAAGAACTCCGAGGGCTGGGTGTAGGGCTTTGAAGGCATCGAGGTTTTCGAATACTTCCTTTGTTACCGCATAGACAACGTCCTCAGGAACGTTCGCCGAGGTCACTAAAGTGGCCAATACTCCAATTGTGGTTGCATCGCCTTGGTTTGCTGCCTGGGGATACAGTCTCTTGGGTATGGTCGAAACCCCGTAGTAGGGCATCGATTCGATGAGGGCGGAAATTTCGGGCCCCGCAATGCTTACCACCTGAACCGGAATTCGGCCACTGGTGGCCTCGGTAATAGCACCATTTGGATGTCCGACGGTGTAGAAGAAGGCATCCAACCGTCCGTCCTGTATAAGTCCGGGGGCTTCAACCGGACCTACCTGCTCGGCGGTCATGTCGCTTTCGCTGAGCCCAAAGGCTGCAAAGGCGTCCAGGGCATTCTGTCGGTTCCCCGATCCGGGGGTACCTATATTTACTCTTTTACCCCGTAGGTCGGCAATGGAATTAATTCCACTTTCGACTGTGGCAATGAGGGTGACAGACTCGGGGTGAAGGGCAAATACCGATCGAAGATCTTCCTGATCCCCAAGTTCACTCCACTCAGCCATTCCATTGATTGCTTGGTATTGTTTGTCTGACTGAGCAATTCCAAATTCAAGATCGCCACCGATGACCGCATTAATATTGAATACACTACCGGCGGTAGATTCGACCGAGGACCGAATACCGTAATCCGCACTTTTTGCGTTGACCAAACGACTAATGGCCCCACCAACGGGATAATAAATTCCCGTAACTCCTCCGGTTCCAATAGTTACGAATTGAGTTCCCCCAGCGCTTGGTGCGGCCTCTCCACCACCACCTCCATAGACCATAGAAAAACTCAAGGCCAAGATACTTACGAGTACAAGTAATTTTTTCATGCTACCTCCTGCATAATATGAGTGTAAGATTAGGAAAATACCGGGAAAAAGCAAGGGTTTATGCAGTAAAAATAGATAAATATACGGATTTTCGGCGAAAAACTGGGGGAATCCTCTGGAAACTAGGTTGTTCGAGGCATAGCCGCCGCCGAAGCACCTAGCTTTGGAAAGGCCTGAATTTCCTCCTGGGAATAGAGTCGATCCAGGGGCTCGGGCTGAGGGATGTAATCTCGAGAAATTCCTGGGCTTAGTTCCCGGCGCCATGGATACTTTTCGTGGGTGTCCTCGTAGGGGATTTTTTTAACGATTTCGACAACTGGTCTGCCATTCTGATTCTTTGTCTCGAGGACCCCAAACGAGCCTGCGCCGATGTAAGCAATTTCCTGGGCGTTTCCTAAGGTTTCCTGGTCGGCCAAAACCCGAATGACTGTTTCGAGATTCATCGGTTTACCCGAGGCCGGATGGGCAATTGCGGTCAGGGGATTTTCCAAGAGCTCGCCGCTCACTGGGTCGGGCTCATACTCCCGAATGGGTGGAGCGGGAGGCATATAGGTTCGGGATGGATCATCTATTGGAGTATATAAGGGACGGACTGGGGGGGCCGCTTTTTGCTCCGAATTATTCCCCGAACCTCTACGCCGACGATTCCTTCTTCGTTTGTTCTTTTCTGCCATAATCTGGTCCTAACTCTCTTTTTGCCCAACGGAAGGCTCGCGAAGAATCTGCTCTGCCATAACCAAAGCGCCGGTAATTCCTGCGAAATTTCCAAGTTCGGGAAAACTAATATAGTCTTCATTATCCTCAAGAATTTCGGCCCGGTCAACGTACCCCGAAAGGAGTCTACGCAGATGACTTCGAATAAGAGGGAATAACTGGGGCTGGTGCATTACACCACCTCCAAGAATAACTTTTTGGGGCGAAATAGTAAGAATAAAGCTCCATAGACCCTGGGCAATATACTCGGCCTCCAGGTCCCAGGCTTGGTGGTCGGGTGGTAAGTCGGTTGCTGGTACTCCCCATCGGGCTTGAATCGCTGGTCCAGCGGCCATTCCTTCCAGGCATGTACCATGAAAAGGACAGAGTCCCTGAAAGGAATCATCTTTTCGCGGAATAATAGGAATGTGCCCAATTTCCGGGTGTCCCAGTCCATGAATCGGTTTTCTATTTACGACAATCCCCCCCCCTACCCCGGTTCCAACCGTAATGTACAAAAGGGTATCCAGCCCCCTCCCTTTTCCGTAGTAGAGCTCTCCTAGGGCTGCGGCGTTCGTATCGGTATCGAAAGCAATGGGCACCCCTAATTCTGTGAAGGCTTGAACCACTTGGGTACCCGCCCAGCGCAACTTGGGTGTCGAGGTTACTGAGCCATAGGTGAGAGAAGATACATCGAGGTCGATAGGTCCAAAACTCCCGATGCCTAGGGAACTAAGAGGACCAAATTTCTTCTGGGCCCGGAGAAAAAAATCTAACGACCGGCGAAGGGTTGATTCGGGGTCATCGGTAGGAAACCGTTCTTCTAAAAGTATTGAGTTTGGAGAATGACCAATGGCACAGACAAACTTTGTGCCTCCAGCCTCGATTCCTCCTAACAATGTTGCCACTACTCCCTACCTCCGGTCGAGGTCTGGTGCTTCATCTTCCGTTCGCCGCTGAGCAAAAAGGCTACTCCAAAGGCGAGTAGAAAACTCAGGGCTTGCCAGAGGGTGAAGGCGTAATTGACATCTCGGGGGAAGAGCATTACAACCGATCCTATTACCAGACCAATAATTGCCGCGTAGGCCAGAGAGTGATACCTCGACAGAACCCAATGAATGGCCTTACTCACGAGAATAATTCCTAATATTGAGCCGAGAATGAATATTCCTAAAAGGGGAAGGTTCAATTCGGTAATAGCCGTAATAAACGTACTGTAGAGCTGCAAAAGGAGAAGCACGAAGCTTCCAGATATGCCCGGAATAACCATTGTCGCTGAGCTAATTATACCTGCCCCGAAGACCGTAAGGGCTGATTGGAACGAGAACTCCCTCAATGGTTCGCTGGCCGGTGGCCTTTCCTGTAGACCAACAAAAATCATAATTCCTAAAAATACAAGAAAGACGACCCAGTGACGGAGTTTGAGCTTGGGCACCTCGGCAAGTTTTACTAAGAATGGTACGGAGCCAAGGATGAGTCCAATAAAGCCGAACTGCGTTTCGTAGGGATAAAACTCGATGAGCCAATCGAGGATATTCGCAAATCCAATGAGTCCTGCCAAAAGCCCAATGGCCAGTTGAACGAGGAAAAGAAGATTCCTTTTCCATCCATATTCGTTGGAAAAGAAACCACTGACCGCCGATATGACCCTATCGTAGATTCCCACGACGACTGCGATGGTACCGCCACTAACTCCGGGTACCGCATTTGCTATACCAATGGCCATTCCTTTCACCATAAGAGGAAGGTTAGGAAATTCTCGTTTTTTCATAGGCGCATTTTATAGTATCCCATTGAATTTGGATAGAAGTCGTTAGTCTATTCCGGTACCTCGATACCAACCTTGGACCATATGTCGCTTTGTGCCAAATCCTTTTCGACGGCGTACCTCGAAACCGACTTCTCGTAGTCCAGTTTTTACCCTACCCGCAGCGCTGTAGGTCGCGAGGGTTCCTCCTACCTTTGTACACCGCGCAAGGGTCTTGAGGAGCTCGTCGCTCCATGCTTTGGGGTTCTTTTTTGGGTCGTGGCCATCGAGAAACCACCCGTCGGCTAACCAGCCTTCTTTTTGGAGGGCAGTCACCATATCGGAGGCTTCTCCTCTCCACAAAGCCAAAGAAACGATCATCTTCGATGGGGTTTGGGGCTGGTTGGGTTCAATAGGTATCGGAATTTCCAAGTCTACCGAGTGCCAACCTTCATTTTCCTCGGAAGTAAGCGATTGGTAATAATCGAGGTACCGGGAATGTTCCTGTGGACCTCCGAGTTGATCGATATAAGGGTGCAGGATTTGTTCCACGACCCTCGGCTTTGGAGGCGCCTCGTCGACGGTTCGAAAATCTAAAGAGCCCGATATTCCCAGGGAAGAAAGTTCGTGAAGAAGTACCCATAGGTTGAGGCCCGTACCAAAACCAATTTCTCCGACTCGAAAGGCTGGCGAAAAACGGCTGGAAATTTCGTTCCCCTCGTAGAACACATAGAGGCTTTCATCGTAACCTGAACCGGGTGAAAAATACCAATCATCGTAGGTGGGGTTGAAGGGAACTTGTTCCTGGATCATAATAGACCTCAAGAGTACTATACCGCGAGGCGATAAGAAAGGTATGCAGAAAGCTGGTTTCTATGTTCGAATACTCCTCGAGTCGGTTCCCGAAGAACGGCGAAGTACTCTTTCCTTTCGAGAAGAACGAAATTACCCAGTTCTGGGTATTGAGAGCGAAAAAGGTCGTCTCTTACTCCCCGATGACACAAACAAGCTCGTTTGGGTGCCTATGGGCATCTGTCGTTTTGTAAAACTCGCCTAACGATCTTTGAGGTACCCAATGCAAGGCCTACTTACAGAACTCTTTCCAATATTTCTTACGTTTTTTATTCTTATTGACCCCCTGGGCATTTCTATGGTCTACCTTTCCCTTACGTCGAACTATACTCAAAAGAAAAAACGTTCAATCGCCCTAAAGTCTCCCCTCATAGCCTTTATAGTACTTAGCAGTTTCATCTACTTGGGTCCGGGTATAATTGAAGCCCTAGGAATACAACCTGCCAGCCTCTATATTGCGGGTGGAATTCTATTGTTCCTCATTGCGGTTGATTTGCTCTTTGGAAAGCCCCGGAGAACCAAGGCTTCGGACCCGGAAGAGGATGAGGACGAAAACGATCCGACAGTTTTCCCACTAGCCCTTCCCCTTTTGAGTGGGCCCGGCGCTATTACAGCAGTGCTCCTCTTTTTAAGCGATTATTCTGGGGGATTTTGGTTTCCCCTGACCCTTCAATTAGTCGTCGGCCTGGTGCTGGTCATGGGAACCGGCACCATGCTCATGAGTTCGTATTTAGCGAAATTTCTTAGAAAAACAGGTGTCATGGTAATAGAACGGATCATGGGAATTCTCTTATCGGGAATGTCGGTACAATTTGTCCTTGCGGGATTAGAAAAACTCGGAGTGTATAGTCCTTTATAAATTCCTTGGGTACGCCGAAATAGAGGTATGAAGTCAATACCCCTGTACTTCCTTACCCTAGTGATAATCCTTGGGTGTGTTAATCCAGAACAAGAACGAAAGAATGCTAACTCACGAGCAAGTATATTAGACGTCCCCGGAGTACTGACTCTGGGCCTGGAAAAAGCCGAGATTATTTCTCGTTTTCCTCATGGTACGGCCCGAGAAATGAGCAACGATAGTATCGAAATTGACGATGTGAACTTTGGAATTCCCGGAACCTGGACCCTGGGCTTTCGAACCTCAGCCTTAGCCTGGTTTAGTTTTACTGGGTATACCTCCAGGGTGGATCCCCTAGAGTTCGATGCTACTCTCGAACGAACCGAAAACCTCTTGGACCATTATTCATAGGTTTTCGGAAATCCCCTGCGATTTATTAAGGGTCTGCAAGAATTCAAAGATCCCTCGACCTATCAACATCACGGCTACCAAGTGCTTCACGCCTTATGGGAAACCTCAGGAGGGAATATAATCGTTGACTTCTCTTTTATCGAAGAGGGAGATGATTACGCCTTTCTCGTGACAGTCCAGGGGTCGTAGGTATTTTCCAAGACATCAAAAGCCAAGAAGGGATGAGATTTCGACCCAAGCTGCCTCGCGATTTTGCTGAAAGAGGTCTCCGGTGTCCTCGGGATCAGAGATAAATCGGATAAGCGCTTCCCCTTGATTTGTCAGCAGATCATACACCCGGTTTATGTTTGCTATTACGCCTAGATCTTCGTCAGAAAGGTTTCCTTGCTCAAGAAGTTCGACTAAACTCGTCTGAGCATTGGAATTCAGAAATATAGTCTCACTAACAATGCTGGTCGCCACCGTGGCATCGTAAAGACCTTGGGCATACCCATCAGCTACAGTTCCTAAGACCAGATAACTTAGATACAAGTTCCCAGCAGACAGGGAACCGACTGCGTAGAGTGCCGGATCGTATTCAGCTTCTTGGGCGCTTAGTCCGAAGGAAAATATGACAAAAAAGACGAGAAGTCCCCACCACGTTTTCATAGTACCTACCTTCCAAGAACTCTAGTAAGGGTACCACCCTTGTAGGACTCCTTCAAGGGATCCAAAAGCTCAACTCCTCCCAAGATAGCTACTCGGGGATTTTGGAATTGTTGAGCTAAACGATCGGCGCTCTGCCGGAGATCGGCTACCGTTGCACTCAGCATGAGGTCTCGCCGTCTTTGTCGCAGGTGAGTATCGATTCCGTAAAGCTGGCGCTTGAATCCCACCATTCCTTTTTCGCCCGGAGACAAAGGTTTTAGCTCCTTTGAAATACAGCCAATTTTCGCCAAATCGAGAGTACTTTGATCTAAACCATCTTTAGCGAGACCCAAAAGGGCATCTTCGAAAGCCTTGAGGGTTCGAGCCGTATGGGGGTCGCGGTAGGATGCAAAGCTGAATATACCCGCCATTCCATCGGACGCCGCATGGGCACCGTAGGCACCTCCCTTCATTCGAATTTCTTCCCATAGGGGCCCGGTCTTAAGAATATGGGCCAACAGGGCTTCGTAGGCCTGCTCTGGGGTACCCAAAACTGCCGAAGGGATAGCCGCAGCAGCGTAAGCCACCTTACTCGGATACAGAAGAAGTTCCAGGGTTTCGGGAGGTTGGGGAAGACTAAGGAGGGTGCGTGTTTCTCGGGCCAGGGCGTAGATAATCTCTACCTTTGGGCTCGAAGTGGCAGGATTACCCAGGAGTGTCATGCTCGAGCTACCTACTTTTTCCTTCAAAGACAAAACTGCCTCGTGGGCAGCCCCGAGTTGCCCCTCGTCGGCGGTAAGATTCACAATAGGACGGCCCTGCCCGAATATTTTGACCGTCAACCCTTGGAAAGCTTCCGATAATCCTTGCAGAATCGGGCTGTCGGTAGGGTTTGTAGTATTTTTTTCCTGGGCTAGGGCTTCGGCGAGATTTTCTAAAAATAGATACTGGGTTAAACCTCGAAATCTTTCTTCGATTCCCTGGGCAGGATGAAGGCCCAACTCCGCCCGAAGCGACGCGTAGGAACTTCCCCCAGGAAGGATCGATGATCGCATATCGTTGCGCATTTCGAAAAAGACCTCGGAAACGTGTACAAGGTCCGAGAAGTCTGGTTCGGACAAGATTGTTCCAACGAGTTGGAGGGCCTCGCAAAAGGTAGAGTCAAGGGCCTTTATCCGGAAAAAGACGTGGGTATGGACGAGCGATTGACTCTTATCGTTGGTTACCCCCCGTAACGATCGAGCCCCGGAGTACAAGTCCAAACCGGCATGGACCTCAGCGTAGGAACTAAATCCTCCACATACCATCGATAGGTCTCTGCTCACTTGCTCATAATCTTTTCCGGTAATTCCGGCGACAGGTAAAAAGGAAGCCCACAGCGGAACGAGCATTTGTTCATCGGGGCTTAAATGAGATAACGGATACCCCAAGTCAAGATAGCTAATTCCGTTAGTAAATCCGGTAAATTGAAAAAAAACCTCGGTCTTTCGTTCGGTGTCGATTGAATCGACCACCCGGGGAATTTGTTCTACCGAGAGAAATGGAATAGTTGCCAGATCTTCGGGCCTATCGTCTTGACTTTGAAAGGTCTCGAGGGCCTTTTGGGCCTTGGTTACCTCTTGGGTAAAAGATGCGGGCTGGGACCGGATGAGATCTTCTAACTCTTGGCGTTCCTCCTCAGATTCTCGCTGATTTTGCTCCCGATCGGGGTACACTACGGTTGTTGTACGATGAGGGTTCGAAAGTAAATCTTTTTCAATGAGTTCCTCAAAATATCGTGGATTCTCTGCTAACTCATTTCTCAGTCGCTGGATTAAAGGATCAAAAACCAAGGTTGCTTCCGGGGATAAACCGTGTAGCCATCCCCGGCCAATCTTTCGTAAGAGCCGTAAGCCGAAGGGACCACCTCCCTTTATTTCGCGGCTACGAAACTCGAACCGCCTCAAGGTCCCCTCGATGAGTTGGGTATTAAGGCCATCGGTTACAATCCGCTGAAGTTCCCTAAGGAAAAAGTCTTCAATTTCTTGCGCCTTACTTCTATCGGCCCCCTGTAAACCCACCGAAAACACAGTCTGCCGGAGTTCGGTTTCGAATCCACTAGGAGATGAGAGATCCTCTCCTAAATCGGTGACCGCTGCGAGTTTTTGAAGAGGTGACGCAGGAGTCCCCATGAGTATTTCCGTAAGGATCTCCCATGATAGGGTACGAAATACATCTTCAATCGGAAATAATAACCAGTTTAGAGTAACCGAGGTGTGGGTTTCCTCTTCGTCCGAATCTCCCGAAGGATAGGAAACCTCTATTTTTCGGGGTTCGGTCCAGCGAGGCTGAAGAGCCACGGGCGGAGGCGGTGCTATAGAATCAAATCGAACCAGAAACCTCCTATTTAAGAACTCAAGATATTCCTCGGTTGGCGTGTTGCCGTACAAATAGATGAGGGTATTTGAGGGATGGTAATAGGTGCGGTGAAATTCTTTGAACTCTTCGTAGGTTAGCTCAGGGATAACCGCCGGGTCTCCCCCCGAATCGTTCGCGTAGGAGGTATCGGGGAAAAGAGCCCTATAACACCAATCGCCCGCAACCGAGTCGTGGGTCGAATAGTTACCCTTCATTTCATTGTATACGATACCCGTTCGAATAAGGTTGCCTTCGGGATTAAATTCGAGACGATGTCCTTCTTGACGGAAAAGGTCTTCCTTCAGTAATGGAAAGAAAACTGCATCACCGTACACTTCCATGAGGTTAAAAAGATCGCTTTTTACGGTCGATGCACCGGGATAGACCGTTTTGTCCGGATAGGTAAAGGCATTTAAGAAGGTCTGCATACTCCCCTTTAGGAGAAGTAAGAAAGGATCTTTTACAGGAAAAGCTTCTGAACCACAAAGAACGGTGTGTTCGAGGATATGCGCAACACCATTCGACGACTGGGGTATAGTCTTAAAAATAAAGGCGAAAAGATTTTCTTCGTCGTCGTTGAGGGTATGAAAGACCTGGGCACCACTTTTTTCGTGCCGGGCAAGGATACCTTTGCTCTTGTACTCCGGCAGGTCAAGAACCTTTTCTATAACAAAGCCGTGATGGCGACTGCCTACAAACATAAAGTACCCTCTTGCATTGTAAATTTTGAGACTAATCGGAGAACGGGGACCTCTTGATCAGTTCTTAATCGGCTCAGACCCTTAAGGTATTGCGGCACAATGACCAGATTAGGCAGAAACGCAAATTTTATAGAGGAGCCCGGATCGAACAATGACAACAAGCCCCGAAATCTTACCAATCCAAATCGGTCATGAGTGTCAATTTTGTTTTGGCCCGAGAGTCATTCGGGTTGATTTCCAATACCTTCTGGAACGACCGTATAGCTTCTTGGTTCTGATGAAGGCCGTAATATGCTTGACCGAGCATATAGTGGACTTCACTAAACTTAGGTGTCTCGGCAGCCAATTCGTCCAGAAGAACAAGGGCCGCTTGATGGTCGTGGTTCTTTAGCTTAATTTGGGCCAAGAAAAAATTCGCAATCATCGACTCTTTACTGATACCCCGAAACTCGGTGAAGGCCACATCGGCATCGCTGTCGTTGCCGAGAAAATAATTGATTAGGCCTACAAAGTAGCGGGCCATTGCATGGCTTTGGCTTGACGAGGCCACAACTGCGTTAAAGGATTCGAGAGCTCTGATAAGCCGCCCTGCACGAAAGTAGCAAACACCTAACCGATAATTGGCGATTCCTAAATTAGGATTAATCTCTAGGGCCTGCAAATTCTTTTCTATAGCGTCATCGAGCCTGCCCATACTGTAATAAACCTGGGCCAGATTCAAGATAAGGAAGGTGTTCTCGGGATATTCTTTTTCCAGGGCCAAGAACGCGGTTTCTGCTTCTTTCCACTGCCCAGACATATAAAGAGTCATCGCCTCGACGTATGCCGGGTCTGCTTGATTCAATTCTTTCATTTCGTTAACCTCGTCTTTCAAAATATAGTATACGGCCATCAGTGTACCACAAGTCTTGAATTACAACATCGACTTTGGATCTAAAATCTGATCGAGCTCATGGGGATCTAGGATTTTGGCGTCTAAGAGTACGTCACGAATTTTTCGATGCTCTTTATAGGCTTTATAGGCTAAAGAGGCTGCCTTTTCGTAACCAATTTTGGTCGCAAGGGGAGTAACGAGCGCTAACGACCACTCGATCCATTCGGAACATCGCTTTTCGTCGGCCTCAATCCCGTCGATACCTTTCTTGGCCAGGGTGAGGCAAGCATTCTCCAAAAGTTCTAAGCTCGCCAAGGTTTCGTGGGCAATAAGCGGATTCATCATATTAAGCTGCAGAGGGGCATTTTGCCCGCCGATAGTAACCGACACGGCTTTTCCACACACGAAGGCCGCCACTTGAATGACCATTTCTGGGATAACCGGATTCACCTTACCGGGCATAATTGAACTGCCCGGCTGAAGGCTGGGAAGTATAATCTCGCCCAGGGCCCCCCGAGGACCACTAGCCAGAAGCCGTAGATCATTGGCGATTTTCATTAAACTCGTCGCTAAAGTATTGAGGGCCCCCATAAGCTCGACCTGGGCATCCCGAGTCGCTATTCCTTCAAACAAATTGGCTGCGGGTCGAAAGGCTACTCCTGTATCCTTGGCAATTCCTCGCACCGCGAGTCTGGAATAGTCCGGGTGGGTATTGAGCCCCGTCCCAATTGCGGTGCCGCCCAAGGGCAAATCCTCTAAATTAAAGAGGGTGTTTTGGAGGCGACCAATGGCTTTATCGATTTGCACAGCAAAAGCCGAGAACTCTTGCCCCAAGGTCATGGGCACGGCGTCCTGAAGGTGAGTGCGACCAAGTTTTACAAACGTGGAAAATTCTTCAGCTTTTCGGTCCAGACTCTCATGAAGCACCTTGAGAGCCTGTAGTAAACCCTCGGCACCGAGCCGATTGGCGATATGAACTGCTGTAGGAAATACATCGTTCGAACTTTGACCCCGGTTTACATGATCATTCGGATGGACAGGTTTTTTTGTCCCCAGGGGTTGGCCGAGAAGTTCATTGGCCCTATTCGATATGACCTCGTTGGCGTTCATATTTGAACTCGTTCCCGACCCGGTCTGAAAAATGTCAATAGGAAATTGGTCGTTCCATTTGCCTTGAACAACTTCATGAGCAGCCTGAACTATGGCGTCTGCTACCTTCTCGTCGAGCAAGCCGAGTTCCTTGTTAGCTTGGGCCGCATTTTTTTTGATAAGCCCCAGGGACTTAATCATGAGGGGAGGTAATGTATAGGGAGAAATTTGAAAGTTCTCTATAGCCCGTTGAGTTTGGGCTCCATAGTAGGCCTGGGTAGGGACTTTTACTTCTCCCATCGTATCGGATTCTAGTCGGAATTCTTGTGCCACAAACCGCCTCCTTTTGTACCTAGGAATATACAACAGGTCGACGATGGAGGCCAGATCAAATAGAGAGATCAAACATTAGCGCAGAGGTGCCACTTAGGCCCGCGGAGGAACCAAAACTCGTGCCAAAATCCTGTTGGAGCTTCGGTAGTCCACTCTGGACGGCGGTACTCAGCTTCTGGGCGTATTCTTGGATAAGGGCGTCGATGGCTTCGGTCGGAAGACCCGCAGTTTCTTGGGGAGAGAGTGCTTGGTTACGCTCTTTAAGCTGAACGAGACGGTCGATGAGAGTGTCTAATAAACGGGCTTTTGAGAGGGTGTATCCCGAGCCGTTGGGTCCCGCGGGTACGGCTTCAATGTGTTTGAATTGGGCATAGACCGAGTAGGAGTTAACGGGAAGTGCAATTTTTCCCCCAGACACTTGGGGTCGCATGACCTGACTCAGTGATAAAGAAGAGTAATGTACGTTTTGAAGATGACTTAGGGCTTCCATATCCTACTTACATTTTCGTAAGAAGGAGCCCAGAGGTTGAGGAAAAATTTCGGTATTGCCCCACCGGTGAAGGAAACCTCATTCGGTTCCTCGACTACCGGGAGGCGGTCATCCTCAACCGCATAACCGACCACCACAGGGCCTACCCCCGGAGCTTGGATCTGGTGGACCCCGACCGGAAGACCTTTACCCACGTTTCGGTGTCCTCTAAGCTCTACCGCAACTGTCTGTCCCCGTGGAGGGTGAAGCGGTGGAGAGGGGGGGTGGGAGAATTCAGGCCGGATTTTGGGAAGGTATAGACCAAGGTATATTCAAGACTGAGAAGGACGACAAATTTGTCACCACAGGGTTTGAGGCACTAGAAAAACTTTCCTGCAGAAAGCTATCGGTTTTTTCGGTCTAGTTCCGATTGGTATTCAATAGTGTATAAAGCATAAGGAATTGCTTCTAGCCTTTCTCGGGGTATCGCTTTGCCCGTTCCCAGACAAAATCCGTATTTACCGTTTTCGATCCGCCCAAGGGCTGCATCGATTAATCGCAACCTTTTCAGGTCTTGTCCACTTAAAGCGTTGAGCAATTTTTTGTCGATGTCTGAAGATGCAACGTCTACTAAATCCTTTAAGTCGTTTGAAGCAGCGATTTCTTTGAAGTCCTCATCTTCATGAATCAGGTTCTGGATTATTTCTTCCTTCATTCCCAGCAACTTCGACTTCATCTGCTGAACAAATTCCTGGTTCATGGGTTCTCCTTGAAAAAAAGTTTGATGACTTTGCAACATCTCCATTAAAAAGTCAACAACTCGGCCGTCCGATACCCCTCTCTTCGGGTCTTCTTGACAAAGCCCTAGGCTTACCCTACTATATGACTACGCATCAAGGAGATAGAGTGGCTAAAGAAGAAGCGATCGAGGTTGAAGGAGTCGTGAAGGAAAGTCTTCCTAATACGATGTTTCGTGTCGAGTTGAAAAATGGGCATTTAATTCTTACCCACCTATCGGGAAAAATGCGCAAGCACTATATTCGCATCGTGCCCGGGGACAAAGTAAAAGTAGCCCTCTCACCCTACGATCTCACCCGCGGTCGAATAATCTACCGAGAGCGATAATACTTAATCATAACCCAGGTAGCACCTGAACCCCCATGATCTTTGTCCGCCTTTCCCCGGGAACCGGCCCAAGATTGGGTTTCTAAAAATCGAATGAGCCATCCCCGTAATTTACTATTCCCATCTTTTGAGTGATTTCCTTTTCCGTGGATAATTAAAACCTTTTTGTATCCCGCCGCCCTTGATTGTTTAGCGAAGCTTCGGACGGCCGCCTCGGCTTGCAAGATTGTCATTCCATGAAGGTCCAAGACGCCTTGAATCGGTGTTTTTTGAGGAGAAAGTCGAGGAGGTAGGTCGACATCCTCGATTTTCTGGCCCTCGGGATCGTGGGCAGGGGACTTTTTTTCAAAAGCCCCAAGAACTCGAGCGAAGTTGGACCTTGGTTTTGTCGGCTTATCTTCTTTTTTTTGGAGATTCTTTTCCCATGCATCGAGAATTTCTGCAAATCCATGATCACTCATCTAGTACACTCCCTGGGAACTACAATTGCCCGGGTAGACCCAGGCCCTCGGTCAAAAGCCATCCTTCGATACCGTAAGAAGTCTGGATCAGCGAGAAGTCCCCTGAAACATCGAGAATTTCCACCGAAGTACCGCGGGGAAGAGTAAGCCACAGGGCTGCATTGGGCTCGGGAATTTTGGTCACTTGACCGGCAAACTCGCTTTCTAACACTATACCCTCTGACTGGTAACGGTTTCCTAAGTAAAGACCCAAACCAACAAGAGGCGTTACGAGCATAATAACAAAAAAAATGAAGAAGATCCTCCGAAAGATTTCGCGATTGGCGAACCAAAAGGGGGTCATGAGAAACCCGAGGTACCAGAGCCCAAGAAAGACCAGAAAAAAGAGGTCTCCCGGGGGTAAAACGGGTATAGAATGTTGGCGCTCAAGACCAAGGGAGTCTTCAACTCTAAGCAGGGCAGTGTATAACCTGTTGTCTGCCGGAAGGGCCCGTCGAGCCTGACGTAAATGAAAAACTGCCATTGATTCTTGCTCCAAAGCCAGATACACAAGGCCCTGGTTATGAAGTAGCCCAGGATTATAGTAAGGGTACTCGTCCTTGATTTCCTTCATTAGGGCAAGGGATTGTTCATACTCCTGTTGTAAAAACAGGTCTTGCGCCTGAGTAAGGGTTTGGAGGACTCTACGATGGGATTCGGACTGGGGCAAAGAAAATCCTGTTAAGACAACAATAAGAGACAGCGAAAGAAATACAATCAAACTTGTGCCGGGGGTTCCAAGACGCTCGAACGAACGGCGTCCTCGATTGATCACCAGTCCCAGGCCTAAAAAAACTGGAGGTATGAGGAGGAAGTAGCTTTCCGGCCGCCGATAGAGTTCCAATAAATCATAATCGGGAAGATCCCTCACTGCGACGAGTTCAAGCCCCCCGCCAACAGGTGAGTTTGAAATAACCCCCGGTCCAACTCGAATATTCTTCACCGAGGCAGGAAGGGTAGAAAACCCCCGAACAAGGGGATCGTAGAATCGAAAGGTTGGCAATTCTATATCCATTGTCCCTTCCCGCTCGGAAACAATACGGTAGGTGATCTCGCGAAATCCCCTCCACCCATTGGAGCTGGGGTTAACTCGAAAAACTTCGGTCTGGGAAGATATTCGCCCCCCACGTACCAGGGGTTCGGGTATTCGAGCAAAGTTTAGGTTACCCTCTCCTTCGAGCCGGACTACATATCGCACCAAATCCCCTACCCTGACTTCGTTTGTAGAGGGGGTTCCGCTTAGGGTAAAATTCCCTACCGCCCCACTGGTACGAATTTCTAAAGGAGCAGGAAGAATTTCGAGGGAAATTTCTTGACTACGGGCGTCCATTCCTTCGACCTGTATTTGGGTTTCCGGAAGTAAGAGGGGACCGGCCGCCTCGGGTGTCAGAATAAAAGAAGCGACCGTATATCGATTGAACTCTCGGCCACCGATCGTTTCGGTAATTGCCGAACCGAGACCACTCACTTCTTCCAAAACACCCTGGGACTGGGAACCAAAATTCAAGCTCTCGGGCAGAACGTACCCCTCCATGAAGCTCAACTCGAGGTAGACCGGTGTCGATTGACCTGCAACGATTGACTGGTTAGGAATTTTCCATTCCAGATGAGGAGGCACCCGTACATCGTTTCCCCCAAGGCGGATAGGTACGAGAAATTGGGGGAAGTTGTATACTTCTCCTGCCACCTGTACCGAAAACTCGGGAATCGTGTACCAGCCTGCTTCCCGAGCCCGGAGGCTGTAGGCTACTCGGGTGCCCGGACTTTGGGTCGATAGACGAGGAGGTGGTATTCTGTTCAAATCGGGCCCGGTAAGCGGGGTCCACTCCCGAGGGAATTGTAGACCTTGGAGGGAAAACCCTTGAAGGCTGGCGGTTGGCAAATCGAAGGAGAGGATAAACCGATCTCCTACTCGCGGGAGTTCGGGGTTGATGAGAAGTTCTTGACTTACCAGTCTCCAGGGAAGGAGAACAAGTAAGAAAAGATACCCAACTACCAGTCTGGTGATTCGGTTTCTTGCGGAGACTGAGGTGTAGGAGTCCACTGTTGTCCCTCCTTTCTTCTGAGGTAATCGAATACCCGTAGGGACTGGGAGTCGGGGGTATTCTCGGTTGGTCGATTTGATGGGTCTGTCCGGGGAACTGGAGTCTGTCGGCCGGACTCAAGTTTATCCAAGGACAATTCAAGGTTGATTTTCGCTTCGAGGCTTCCTGGGTCTAACAGAAGTGCGGTAATAAAAGACTCTCGAGCACGACTAAACTCTTGTTGCTCATAAAATAGTACACCCTTATTAAAGGCCGTTCGGTAAAGCAATTCTAGATTTTGGCTATTTTCTCCCTCAACCCATAGATTGAGGGCAGGAGAAAACTCCCCAAGGGCGAAATAAACATTGCCCAAATTATAGACAACAAATTCATGAAACTGGGGATCGTCGAGGGAGTTCAGATACCGGACCGTGGCGTCGAGGTAGTTTCCCTGTTGGAAACTGTAGTTAGCGTACAGAACTTGTAGGTGGGTGGAGTTCGCCGAACACCCGGAAAAGAGAAGTACCCCCAGGACCAGAACTATAGGTACCCAAACACTTCGAAACCTAGGGGCATGAAATCGCTGGCTCATAGGATACCCCGAATTCGTATTCCCCGAAGAAGGATACTCAACAGAAGGGCGACCAGGGCGATTGAGAGAAAGAGTGGGTAGCGAGGAATAAGAACTAGCCGAAACCCTTCGGATTCACGGGTTGTTTCAAAGTTCGAAATCCAGCGAACAGTTCGAGTAAAGGAACCCGCTTCGGCAACAGGAATAAAGGTACCGGCACTGAGTTCGGCGACTCGTTCTAGGAGTTCGCTTTCCAGGAACGTTAGCACAACCTGCCCTGTACGGGGATCTCTTACCACTTCGGTTTCACCGATTGGTATTGCTACTGGTTCGTCGGTACCAAATCCTAACGAAAGTATTGGAATTCCAAGCCGATTGTAGCGGGGAGCCACCTCTTCGATTGTTCCGCTTAAAGCTCCTCCATCGCTAAGTAAAACAAGTATTCTGTGTCTGTCGGTGCCTTCGGGGAGAAAACTGAGGCTCCGAGTTAGTGCTCGCTCGAGGTCGGTTCCAGGACTCGAAATTATTGAAGGCGATAGTGCCTGGAGAGCGTATTCTAAGGCAAGGGTATTCTCGGTTAGAGGTACCAACTGTATAGTCTCACCCTTAAAGGCCGCCATGCTAAACCGAGCATCGGGAAATTCCTGCACTATTCCAAGAATAAACTCCTTTGCCTCGTTGAGACGGGACTGAACTCCATCTTCGGCCAGCATACTCCTGGATACGTCCACAAGAAAACTAATGTCCAAACTTCGCCGATCTTCATCTACCGGAGAGTCTCCCCAACTGATCTCGGCCAGACTCAGAACCATAGCAAGGTAAAAAATAAGAAAAAGAAACAACTGTCCTGCCCACTTAAGGGAGTAGAGGGTATTCACCGAGGTACTATCCCAGTTCCTCCGAAGAATCAGCAGTACTCGCTTTCCTCTACGGTATTGATACAGAAATACCAAAACGATAGGTATGACTCCCAACAGAGCCCAAAACAGTTCGGGGTAAAGTATTATCACATTACCTCCCGCAGAAAGAGTCGACGTCCCAAAACGTCGAGAACTATCAGGAGGAAACCGAGAGCCAAAAATCTCCTATGAATTGGATCTCGATTCACCTGCAATCGTACCCGGGTCTCTAACCGTTCCGCCGTATCTATTCCTTGAAAAACGGTCTCGAGAGCACCGGGCCCGGGGGCTGGAAAGTGTTGTCCACCGGTCAATTGGGCCAACGAGGATAGGGCATCGTGATCGATTTTCCCCTGATAGGTACCCCTTTGCAGAGCTCCGGTTAGGGGATCTATAAATTCGATCGGCACTGGCTCATCACCACCAATACCCAGGGTATACATACGTATTCCCTGTCGGGCAACTAGTTCTGCCCCGGCAGTCGAGCTAATTTCACCCGAATTTTGCTCTCCATCGGTTAGGACAATCATTACTTTATCTGGGGCCGAGCTCTGACTGAGGTGCATAGCTCCGAGGGCCATTGCGGTTCCTAGAGCGCTTGCCTCCCCGAGGTCTCCAATTCGTACCTGACTAAGGGACTGGAGAAGAAAAGGATAGTCGAGGGTCGGAGGAACCCGTAAGGCTGCCTGGGAACCGTAGACTACGAGACCAATTGGATCGTTTCTTCTTCGAGATACGAAGTTCTGGAGGGTTCTAACCGCTGAGTCGATTCGCGAAGTACCGGGGACATCTTGGGCGGCCATGCTGGGACTAAGGTCCAAAACGATCATGATATCTATTCCCCGAGTGAGGTATACTTTTTCACGAAAGACCAAAACCGGTCCTGCCAGGGCGATTATGAGTAAAGCAATGCCGACCCACGAACCGATGCCAAAAAGGCCAGAAAAGAACCGGGGAAGGGTCATCACATTCGAAAATCCCCCACCCCGCCAATTCATGAAAGATACCGAAAGAGTGCTACCCCTATTCGGCATAAAATGTCGGAGATAGACCAGAGGAGGAATAAAAAGGAGTAAGATGAACCATTCTGGGTTCTCAAATCCTAACACGATGTCTGTCCTCCGTTGGTTGTTTTTTTATTCTTTTCTGTTTCGATTTCTTGAGCTCCGCATCTCTTCGCTCTTTTATTTCCAGATTATGTATGACTTTCTCTGCCCTTTCCAGATGAGCCATCCTGGAAGTGATCGTAGAGGATAAGTTAGCGAATTTCACCCGGTCGCCATGATGAAAGAGCTGGATTATTTGTTCTCGATCGGCCGCTTCGGTAATATAGTGATCAAAGATGTAAGCTAGTTCTTTTGTTGTAAGGGATTGAGCTGCTACCCCAAACCGTTGCCGGAAGTACTCCCGAATGTGAAAAAGCAAAGAAATATAGAAGTCTCTTCCTCCCAACACGTCGGCAGAATTTCTCAAACTACGCAAAGAACGCAGGTAACGGCGGTAAGGACGTCCTTCGGCGTAAAAAACTCGAAGGCGAACCCACCCGACCCTCGCTACTCGAAAGCCTAATATCCCGAAAACCGGAACGAAGAAGAGGCCCGCAAGAATCGATACGATAAAGGCTTGGGTGCCGGGAATAAGAATTTGTCCCCGGAGAGAGGCTATTTCGCCTTGATCCTGGTCGGGATCGAGGATGCTACTGACGAAGATGGTTATATCATCAATAACGAGAGGACCAAGATTGAGGGCTGGAAAGGACTTAGTCCCGGTCTCGAAGGGGACAAATCTCACCCGCACCTCCCTATCGATTCCCCGTTCGATTATTCGGGCATCGCGGATTAGTCCCCAGGTTGGCTGGGGAAGTTCTTCAGGAACGGTCATGGCCGTTGCAAAGGCAGATCGGACCACAAGCCGAACTTCTACCTGATCGCCTACATAGTAGACCGGTGGAAGAAAAAACGAATCGGTGATCGTATACTCTTGGCCAACCAGTAGAAGTGGCAACAACAGGACCCCAAGGGAAACCAGAATAAGCGACCATACGGTTCGGATTTTCATTGCCCCTTCCTACGCTTGAAAAACTGAAAAAGTTTTGCAACCGGATCGTCGCCGGCAGCAATTTCAAGAGGGCTAACCCCTCGCTTTCTACATTCCCTTAGCCACTGGGAACGCTGGTTCTTCCAGTATTCTCGGTAGGCCTGACGAAAACTTTGACTCTCACCCGAAACGGTTATAGTTCGACCCATTTCGGGATCTGCCAGGGTAACAAGTCCTATTCGAGGAAAGTCGGTTTCTTCCGGGCTCGAGAGCCTAACGGCTATTACGTCGTGACGATGGGCTAACAGACTCAGGTCTTTCTGGTAGCCTGCTGTCTTAAAATCGGAAATAACAATGACAATTCCCCGGCGTTTTAGTACTTCGCCGGCGGTACGCAGGGCTCCGGCAAGATCGGATCCGGTACCCTTAGGCTGAAAAGACAAGAAGTCTTGGATCATTCGAAATCCATGACGTTTCCCCTTCATGGGAGGAACCCAATGTTCAATTGTATCGGTAAAAAACAAACCACCTACCTGATCGTTATTGCTTATAGCGCCGAAGGTGAAAATAGCAACGATGGTTTCGGCAATTTCCCGTAAGCTCCACGATCCTGAGGTTTTGAAGAGACTTGGGGACATATCGGCCACCAGAAAGAGCACAAGCTCTCGTTCTTCTCGAAAGGTTTTAGTATAGGCAGTATTCATTCGGCTGGTTACATTCCAGTCTATAAGTCGGGGGTCGTCACCCTCGACGTACTCGCGGACCTCCGAGAACTCGATTCCTGGTCCCTTGAACACCGAGCGATAGTTGCCCGACAACAGCCCTTCCACTAGCTTGTTAGAAATGAGTTCAAGGTGTTTGATTCGGGCAAAGAGACGGGCGGTGTTTAGAGCCACGGCTACCTCAAGGTACGGGAACCGCAGAGAGGAGGGCCTGAATTACTTCATCGGCGGTTAGCTCGTCGGACTCGGCCTCATAGGAGAGATTTATTCGATGGCGTAGAATGGCAGGGGCGACGTACTTTACGTCTTCAGGGACTACGTAGCTTCGTCCCTCGAAGAGGGCCTTGACCTTTGAACATCGATAGAGCGCAAGGGTAGCCCGGGGACTAACACCAAATTCGATGTATCGACTATAGTTGTTGATGTTGCGATTTTTTTCTCTTGTGGCTGTGACAATATTGACTATGTAATGCTCGATTCGTTCGTCGACGGTAATACTGCCGGCCACATCCCGGAGTCGTCGAATGTCCGCCTTGAGGAGTTGACGCTCGAGGGTCGGTTGTTTGCCCGCTCCCGCTCGCCGAAGGATTTCCAGCTCTTCTTCCTCGTTCGGATACCCCACTGCTAGTTTGAGCATGAATCGGTCGAGTTGGGCCTCGGGGAGCGGGTAGGTTCCTTCCTGCTCGATAGGATTCTGGGTCGCTAACACAAAGAAGGGCTCAGCCAATGGGTAGGTATTATCGCCTATAGTAACCTGATGCTCTTCCATGGCCTCTAACAAGGCAGATTGAACCTTCGCGGGTGCCCGGTTAATCTCGTCAGCCAAGATAATATTTGTAAAGACTGGACCCTTTCGGGGAATGAACTCGCCGGTTTGGGGTCGATAGATCATAGTTCCGGTGAGATCGGCGGGCAGAAGGTCGGGGGTAAACTGAATCCTCTTGAAACCGGCGTCAATAACCTCGGCAATGCTACGAATTGCCAGAGTTTTGGCCAGACCCGGCACCCCTTCCAGAAGTACGTGCCCTCCGGCCAGAACGCCCATAAACATTCCTTCGATCATTTGTTGTTGTCCAACTAGGGTCTTCGATATTTCGTCCATGCTTTTTCGAACTAAATCCCTAGCCCGGTGGACTTGATTGTCGAGTTCTGCCCTTTCGGCTTCCTGTAGTTCCATACTCATCCTTTACTAATTCTTGAAGTTTTTCTCAGCTGCGATAGTCGGCGTTTTCGCGAACATATTCGTAGCTTAGGTCACTACCAAGGACTCTTGCTCGTCCTGGTCCTTGATGAAAGTGTACCTTGATTTCTACCCGATCGTGGGGTTGTGGATACCCTTTCACCGTTGGGTTCATCGCCCGGGAGGCCAGGTAGTCGCTTATTCGGCTCTCTTTTTCTTTGTCGAGCTTGAAGGTTCCCTGGTGGAACACAACTTCTTCTCCCAGAGAAATTTCTAACCGGGTCATATCGGCCCCTAACCCGGCATTTCCCAGGTAGTTCCCCATGGAGGAGAGAATTCGACCCACATTCGGGTCGTTGCCGTACATAGCAGTTTTTACTAGGGGAGAATTGACCACAGCCTTTCCGATACTTCTGGCTTCCTTGTCGTTCGACCGTCCATCAACTTCGACTGCGAGAATGTGGCTTGTTCCTTCGCCGTTTCGAACGATATCTTCAGCCAGTTCCTGGCAGACCTCGGTAAGGGCCACTTCTAGTTGCTGTTCGTTTACCGGGCCATAGTGATCGGAGCCCAAGAGCATAACCATATCGCTGGTACTTTGGTCGCTGTCAACGGATATACAGTTGAAGGTTCTATCGACAACCCTTGCGAGAACTCGTTGCCCTAGGTCTGGGGGGAAGCTAACATCGGTCACAAGAAAAACCAACATTGTCGCAAGGTTGGGCTCAATCATACCCGCGCCCTTCGCAACTCCTACCAAGGATCCAGATCCGAGGGAAGATCTTCGAAGTTTTGGAAAACTGTCGGTTGTCATTATTCCTTTTGCAAAGGGAAGGAGGCTCGAGGACTGGACATTCTTGGCGAGGGCCGGAAGTGCTGCCTCTATGTCGGAAACCGGAAGCCCCCAGCCAATGATACCGGTCGAAACAGGAAAAATATCCTGGGGGTCAAGGGAAAGGTGATCTGCAAAGGTTTGAGTAATTTTTGTTGCATCGTGAACCCCCCTAGCAGAACTGACGTTTGCTATTTTATTATTCACCAAAAAACCCTGGGCCCTCTTGCGGGTGAGTTTCTCTCGGGCAATGATAACCGGAGCGCCGGGGAAGGCATTTTGGGTAAAGACCCCTGCGATACTTCCGGTAGGTTTGGTACAAAAGAGGGTCGAAAGGTTCATCTTGTAGGCAGCCTGGGTCGGACGTTCTTGGGGGACGAAAGATAAGGAAGTTACTCCCGCAGAAAATCCCTTGGGCATTATGGCCCGGGCTTCTAGTTCTTGCAGGTACGCGTGTTCGAGTTGTTCCCCAGTCATGGTGCGAACTATACCTTGAAAGAATGCCTTATTCAAGGTTAGACTGGGCCATGAGTCCAACCCATCGTACCCATCCTATTCACCCAATTTACTCCGAACTCAATAATCAGATGAATGCCCTCATACCCGACCTCCTGGTCTCTCCAATCGAGGCTGTGTACAATCCCCTCGACTACGCCGGGGCTATGCACGAGTCTTATTTGGAAACCTACTGTCCAAGAGAACCGGGTTGTGTCTTGTTCATGGGTATGAATCCCGGGCCCGACGGCATGGGACAGACCGGAATACCTTTTGGTTCGGTGCCCAGCGTACGAGACTACCTCGGGCTCGAAGCCCCAATCCACCGACCCCCTTTAGAACACCCCAAGAAGCCAGTCCTCGGACTTGAGTCACCAAAAACCGAACCCAGCGGCAAGAGACTCTGGGGCCTCATTGAAGAAGATTATCCCAGCCCCCAGGATTTTTTTCGGGAAAATTTTATTATCAACTACTGTCCCCTCCTTTTTTTGGGGCCCAGGGGTTCAAATATTGCAACATCGGTACTAAAGAAGGACCTCCAGGCTCTTTTTTTGACCCCCTGCGACCAGGCAATTCGAGAAATTATCCAGCTTCTTGAACCTCGGGCTCTGGTTGGTATCGGTGCCTACGCCGCTCAAGCCTTCCGAAGGATTGCGCCAACTAGGCCCGTAACCCAAATACTGCATCCAAGTCCCGCAAGCCCCTTGGCCAATAAAGACTGGAAGGGTACAGTTAGGGCCCACCTCGAGGCTGAGGGTATTTGGAAATAGGGCGTCATGGAAGCAGGTCATCAGGGTAGTTCCAACCGCAGGAGTAAGGGTAGATGGTCGGAATACCCTTCCCCATTTCGGGGACTATAGCCTCGAGGCACACCGGTGGAATCGACCAAGAATTCAAAGGCTTCGACAGAAAAACCAACGAATCGAAAGCTCTCGCCTTCAAAGCTTTTTCGATCGAGAAAAAAATGGTCGATGGTCTCCCAGTTTCCGGCGTAGAGATAGGAACCCCTAGCACTGGCCCCGGGCCAGGGAGTGAAGAATATGGGCTCGTCCGGCCGGGAATTTAGGACCTCCCAACTGGGGGTTAGGCCGAGAACCCCAGGAGGAAGGGGTTCATCGGGGCCTTCAAGGACAAAGAGCCCCGGGGCAGGTCCCAGAGGATAGTTTTTTCGTTCGTTCCATTGACTGTTGAAATCACCGGCCAGGATTACCGGAAGAGACGAAGAATTCTCCGAGTAACCTAGAGCCTCTAGACGTTGGATAATCGCCCGGGCAGCCGCAAGCCTTCCAATTTCGGAAGAGCCCTCTTCATCCCCAAACTTGCTTTTCCAGTGATTTGCAAAGACCCGAAGACTTCGTTCGTTTACCTTAACGACTACTTCGAGAATACTCCGAAACTGGGCGGCTCCAACTTGGGGAGTATGGGTTCGAACTTCGCTTAAGGGAAATTTACTAAGGATCGCTGTTTGAATGGGAGATTCGGTATCTTGGGTTACTGCCGATGCGATATACCCGACTTGAGCCAAATACAGACGATGAAGGTCATCGATTACCCCCTGGCCTTCGATCTCTGTGAGTATGAGAATATCCGGCCCCCCGAGACTGGTAACGACCTTGTTCAGCCGACCTAATCGCTCCAAATATTTTCGCGTGTTCCAGCCCGGGGAATCGGGGGAGAACTCCGGGTATTCGTTCCCATCGACCCGGTCGTCGAAAAGATTGTGGAGGTTATAGGTGGCAAGGGTAAGGATCCTGGGTTTAAAGGAAGAAAAAAGATCACAACCGGTTGTACACCCACTAAGGAGGAGGACAAGAATTATCAGTAAGATTTTCATAGGCAGTTCCTTTCGAGGCAAAGGCCTCTTAAAGTATTACTGCCAATTCCTGCCTTTCTGATTCAAATCCTCGATCGATTGTCGTAAATTTCTCTCCGGTAATACGAGAATAGAGTTCCTGGTAACGAAGGCTTACCTGTTCTTGAATGTCCTCGGGTATTTCTGGGGGATTTTCTTGGCCCGAATAGCCCTGGGCCAAAAGCCACGATCGCAAGAATTCTTTATCTAAGGAGCGCGGTTCTTCGTGGTTTTCATAAGCCCGATGATAAGAGTCTGCGTACCAGTAACGCGAAGAGTCGGGGGTATGAATTTCGTCAACTACCACAAGCTCACCACCCGGGAGAAGTCCAAACTCGTACTTGGTATCCACGAGAATAAGCCCCTGTTCACCCGCAAGTCGGGTACCAAAATCGAAGAGGCTAAGGGCTGCGGCCTGTATTTGATGCCATAGATCGGCAGATACCAAGCCCCTTTCAAGAATTGCGGAAGCGGAAATCGGCTCATCGTGTTCCCCATCGAGGGCTTTTGTACTGGGTGTAATGACTGGCTGGGCAAAGGCCTGGTTCTTCGCGAGTCCCGGAGGAAAAGTACAGCCTGAGGTAGGTCTTCCTTCCTTGTAGTCACGCCAGGCACTGCCGGTGAGGTAGCCACGAACTACTATTTCTAAGGGGATTACCTGGGCTTTTTTCCCTATCATACTTCGGCTACCAACCCGACGCTGAAAATGGTTGGGCACGATCGATGCAGATTTTTCTAACCACCAGCACGCTAGGCGATTAAGAATTTCTCCTTTGTAGGGGATAACTCCCAAGACCCTATCGAAGGCCGAAATACGGTCGGTAGTAACCAAGAGTAAGTTTTGTCCAATATCGAGAACGTCCCGCACCTTTCCCCGGTAGTAGGTTCTATCGGGAGGAAGGAGGTTGAAGTCATCGAGGGATGCGAGGGTTGTCATAGCCTATTATGAGCTAATTCGAAGTTTCAAAACAAGCCAATCCGCAGGCCAAAGGTCAATTTGGCAGCAATTGATGGGCTCACATCCGAAGGGATGAACCATATCTGGGGTTCGGTATACAGGCTATAGGTATGGAAACTTGTAAGATTAGGAACTCGTATTCGAGGAAATTCTATTTGAAGAACAATTGCACTGAGTACAACTCCCGGTTCTTCCCGAAGAACTCCTCCACCGGGATTTTCTACAACTATTGGATCATAGAGGCTGATGTAACTAAAATCGGCTCCTAGGGCCACGTTCATTGATAACCACGACCAGTCGGGCCCTAAAAATGACTCAAAGGGCAGGGAAAACAAATTTGCCAGTAGCTTTCCACCAATAAAGTACCCGGATAAACGAGCGGGTTCCCCGTCTGAAGTCGTTCGGGGTCCAACACCAAAGTTTGCTTGGAGCTTTACGTTCTCATCGAAGAAGGTAAGTCCAAGACCAATTTTCCAGTAGGTTAGGCCCCCGAACTGCCCATCGAGGTACATACCCTGGATAAACGACGGAACCGAGTATCCAGCCTTGTCACCCTGTCGAAGGGCGATTTCTAAACTCTCAAAACCGTGATTATCCCGGGCAAGGCCTCGGAAAATAGCCTGCTCATTGAGTCGGGCACCTTCGCTGGGACTAAGCAAGTTCACCGTCGGATAGGTCTTATCTATGGTGTACAGAGCCCGGGTAACAGCCCTCGTTCCGTCGTTGAGGGCCGCGTCTACCAAGATCGGGAGAGGTCCCGGGAGCAGATCTTCGGTTTCTACTCGGTACCTCCATTTTCCATCCCGTACACGGACACTCTCGAAGGTTCGTCCATTGTCAAGACTCACCCGAAGCTCATCGACCCCAAGAGTTGTTCCTTCTTCATTCTGGGGGAGAGCGACCGAACCAGCTATCCAAGGGCGGTCTGCCAGGAGGCTTCCAGTGGGGGGTTCCTCAATGACCAAGGATGGCCCGAGAGGATTATGGAAGAAACTACGGGACTGGCTCTCGAAGGTCTTGTCACCGTCGGTAACCCGAGCCCGCAGGTGATACTGTGGTCCTTCTCCAGGTACTTCGGTTAACTCGATCCGGAAGTACCCCTGGGGGTCTACAAGGCCCTGGGCAAGGGTTCTATCGTCGATGAGAAGTTCTACCTTCGCACCTTCTTCCATCCCTAGGGCTCTTCCTTCAACCATGAATCTTCCATACCGGGTCTCACCCACAAGAGGGAATAGGAGAGTTATTTCTTCCCCCTGGGTCTCGGATTCGAGAAGGATATTTTGAACTACCGAGGTTTCGTTCCCTCCCCTATCCTTGGCCGTGAGTCGAAGATTATACCAACCGGAATCGAAGGAACTCAAATCGAAAGAGTACAGAAAGACCTCTTCGGGTGAAAGCTCGCGAGTGACGGTTTCGCTTTGCCGATTTATCGGTTCGAAGGTAAGTTCCAATGAATCAATACCACCTTCATCAAAGAGCCTTCCGGATAGGATAAGGGGCTCAGAACTTGAGGGGGATTCGGGAATTTGAGAAAGGTCGAGATCCGGTGGAGTATTGTCGATAGTAATGAGGGTAAAAATTCTACTTTCGCTTCCATAGGTGTCCATGGCCCTCACTTGTACCGAGTAGGTTCCGTCGTCGAAAACTCGGGTATCCAGAGGATAGGTCCATTCTTCGGTACCTTGGACCTCGAGAAAGGAAACTCCATTATCGAGGGAAATGTCGACTCGAGATATACCATTTGAATCCCTGGAAAGCCCCTGGAAAACGACAAGCCCTCGAACGGTCTGCTCTACTCCGGGTAAGTCTACCGTCACCTCGGGAGGCTGGGTACTCGAGAAGAAACTTCGAGTTTCGGTGGATCCTGGAAGACCAAATACGTCCACACCATATACCTCCAGGACCTGTTCATTGTCCGAAAGAACAAAATCTTCAGCTGGAATTTCAAAAGTATGGGTTGCGGAAATTGATTCCCACTCTCCACCGTTGAGTCGCCAAAAAACCGTCTCCACCCCATCGTCGTCAAAAACCATACCTCGGGAACTCAACGGGCCAGACACCATTTGACCTTCAGCCGGGCTCTGGATTTGAATAGTAGGCAGATCATCTTCAAAGGTGATTTGTGGAAGAAGATCTTTTTGACTGACCTGACCGGTAACAGTCCTTGCCTCGAAGGACAGGGTAGATTGGGTGGTAGCTACTTGGGTGAAATCGACTTCAATCGAGAAAAAACCCGTTCGAACATCAAAGGGCACCGGAACCCGTTCTAGGACCTCACCAGCCACCAAAAGATCGAGAGACTCTAGGGGAAAGACTGATTGTATTCGTCCGTGAACAGAGGTTCGCCCGTTTACCGATAGAGACTCTTCGGGGGCATATAGAGAAATTTCTGCAGGGTTAGGGTCGTAGAGAATAGTTCTTTCGGCGTAGGTAACCTTTCCACTTCCGTCCGATACTCGAAACTGGACGGTAAGGGGACCGGGGATAGGAGACAAGGATTGTATATCGACGTTCTGAAGTGGAGCGTTCTCGGTGGGAATATCAATCCACGGGCTTTCGCTACCGGAAACAACCCGGGCACTCAGGACAAGCTCTTCGACAGGGGTCGAGTCGTCGGCTATTTCGAGGGCAAAACTTGGTAGCCCGGCGAATCCTGCCCCCTCAATGGGGTCTATAATCCTGAGATCGGGAGATGCCAAATCGACCACTACCGAGTAAGGTCCAAATTCATAGGTGAGCCCGTCTTCGTCTTCTATCTCAAACAAAAGATCCTGTCGGCCGGCGGTCCGAGACACAAGTACGAACCCATCGTCTCGAAGGGTCGTAGAAACCAGAGGCTCAGAGTCTCCGACGGGCCTTAAAACGAGGTGAGTAGGTTTTACTTTTACTCCTTTGTCACCCAAAAAACGAACATACACTTCTTCCTGGTTTCCCAGGATGAGGGTATCGGTATTCGGAACAAGGACGGAGAGAGGAAAAAGAAGCCCCGCTTGGACGGGAGAATTCGATCCTTCATTGACAAAGTAATAGCTATACTCTCGACGAAAGCTCTGGCCGCTGTTATTCGTCCCCTCAAAAAGTACCGAAAGGGGTTCATTACTTGGTTCTGATGGGCTGGGAATCGATACTCGAAAGGTTCGTACCCTCGGGTCCTCGGTACTCGAGATCCGTAAATTCTTTGGCGGTGTACCCCCGATCGATATACTCACTGCAAGCTCTTCGAGGTTTCCCGTCAAGTTTCCTTCTAAAACAAGGGGTTGCCCGAGGGGATGAAGGATACCAGTTTCATCATCTTGGAGCCGGAAATCGATGGGCGGAGCTTGCAAAGCATTGGCTATTACCTGGATACCAAAAGGAGAACTTTGAAACCGACGCCCGGCCGAGTCCTCTCCTATAAGTTGTACCTGAGGGATACTACCGGTAGTACGGGGAAGAAGAGAGAAGAACGAACCCCGGGTTTGGAGTTCTACTAGGTCGGTTTCGGGTTGGATCGAAATTCGTAAGTCATCATCGAGGGTTCGAGAAATGACCCGACCTTGGCGAGGGAAGGAAGAATCAAAGATCAGGGTACCGGGAGAGAGAATCTGGCCATCCAGTAGAATGTGGGGTCCACCAGGGGGTATGGACTGGTCTTGGACTAAAAACTGCCAACTCTGGGAAAAGGGCTGGTCAAATTCGTCTTGCCCTCGAATATCCACACTCCACAGGCCCGGTGTTATTCCCCGGGGAATATCGAGGATATACCCTAGAACCCCAGGGCTCATCGGTCGAGTTCGAAGGCGGGACCAGGTCTCGGGTGCGTCTGTCTGTCGAAACTGGGCCTCCAAGACTTGAATCGCACCGGCGGAGGTGAGGGTGCCATGGATCTGGGTCGATGCCCTACCGTTCACCTCTATTCCCGGGTACCAAGGGCGGGGTTCGGCCTCTTGTTCTTGCAGGGTTGGGGCCTGAAGTTCCGGCTGGGGCGGCAAGACGGTAATTCGTTTGGTAAAAGGTACCCCCTGGACCCCCAGGCTATCGGTGAGCGTGACCTTAAGGTTCCGGAGCCCAGGCTCGAAATCCCCTCCCCTAAGGATTAATTGATCGGAAAATTCTCGCTCTCGAGGACCGTCGGAATAGACCCCTTCAAGGAGAACCCGATAAGGAGGAACCCCACCCTGGGTACGAAAAACGAGAACATCTTCGGAGGAAAGAACCTCTTTGTCCTGAGCCAAAACTAACGATCCACGGGCGGATTGTTCATCGTAGGGGTTCAGATACTTCAAAGTCGTTCGATTGCCCCGGGTATCTTCGGCAAAAAATTCTACCTGAACCCGACGACCGGCACTCGAGATGTCTAGTGTGGCAGACCAATACAGATCCCCCGGAGTTCGAGGGATTTCGAATTCTTGCCCCCCAAATTTATAGCCTATTCGTTGGATACCTACCGCATCTTGGACCCTTCCTAGGTAGGTTGTTACCCCCGAAACTGGAGTTTCTGGCTGGGGCTCAAGAATGTGTAACTCTGGAGGAGTGTTATCGACGAAAATAAGAATAGGCTCGCTCACCTTCTTTCCAGTCGAATCCACCGCATCAAGGGTGAGAATATGGGGTCCATCGGGTAAGTCTCGGGTGTCGTAGGCAAAGGAAAAAGACTTTTCGCTTCCTCGCCGGGGACCTCGAAGTCGAAGATTCTGTTCCGGTTGGAGTACGAGAGATTCGACCCCATTTGTATCCACAACCCTCCCATCAATTCGAACTACACCACCAACCAAGGCACCCGATTCCATGGAATCGACAAATATGCTCGGCCCTTGGCTATCGAAGATAAACGTTGAACTGGTAGAATTTCCTAGGACCCCATGGATGTCAGTCGGTCGAACGGTAAGGGTATGTACGCCGTCTGACGGGGTATTTGGGAAAAGTACTCTCCAATACTCGGTACCCTCGGCCCTCACGAAAGGACCTTCGTCTATTTGGACTTCCACAAAGTCGATTCCATCGTCATCGACCGCAATACCGGTCACCGAAAGGTCTCCGGATACTACTTGTTTGTCTTCTGGGTAAATTACTCTACCGGTAGGTAGGTTGGAATTTGGGTCAATTTGTACGTTAAAGGGTCCTTCGAGAGTTTCGTTTCCTGCTCCGTCGACCCCCCGGATAAGAACGTTGTAAGTACCGGGATCAAGTCCTTCTAGGTCATACTCGTGAACCCAGCTTTCGCCCTGGGGAAGGGGTTGCCACTCGGTTTCACCCCGGCCCCCACCAAAGAGGAAAACCGCGTGAATACCGAAGAGAAAAATACTACCTAAACGTACAAGCCTTGACACCACCGCATACTCCCCTTGTATTCTCTAGTCCAGGAGTCATCTATGGGACAACCGGACACTCTCGCTTTTCGCCTTGGAACCCTGGTATTTGCCCTTGTTGTCCTGGCAATCTGTGGGTTCTCCCTTTATAGAACTAACGAACCACCGGGAATCGACCTGGCAGTCTCCCTCCAACCGGCCGAAATTGCAGGCCTTGAGGAAGTTCTCAAGGGCTTTCGTTCCGAAAATCCCACAATCGAAACCAGGGTCCAGGTCTTCAATGAAAATCCTCCGGTTGCCCAGGTTTACCTCGTTGGTTCCTCGAACACCCTTCAATCACTCACAAAAAATATTCCAAAGCCCAACCCGAGTTTTTCGGTCTTTGATGAACTCAGAAAAGTCCTCCAAAAGTTCCCTAAACCCGAGGATAGGCTCGAAACCCTCGACATTCTTCGATCATTGGTCGACCGAGGATACCTAAACCAGGCTTTTCTCGAAAGCTATGGTGAATCTCTCGGTGAAAAGTTTCTTCCTATCCTCTGGGCCCCCTACGGTCTCTTCGTCAATCGTCAGGTCTTCGAGAACCGGGGGCTCGCCTTCCCTCGTACCTGGGAAGAACTAGAAACCACGACTCCCTTGGTCCGAGGTACTCCAAATCCAATACCCCTGGGAATCCCTGGTAAACGAGCTATCGAACTGGCCCGATGGTTGTTCGATCGGCAAGGAATCGGCGTCCAGGTCTTTGACCAATGGCAAAACCTGGGACTCATTCATCCCGACTCGCCGACTATGTCTGAAGAAGACGCTGCCCTGCTTCTTCAGGACGGGCGCATTGCTTTGGTCCTCGGTAGCCTTTCCCTTCTCTATTACTTACCAGTCGAATCGGCGCCGAACCTGGTTTTTCGACTTCTGCCCCCCAGGGAAAATCGAAGTCCCATGATCCCCGCCCGGATAATTGGTGCCTTAGTTCCCGATCATGGGGGAGAAACCCCCGGGGTCCAAGAACTTTTAGAGTTCTTTTCCCGCCCCGAAACCCAGGAACTCTGGGTAGGTTCGGTTGGACCCCAAATATTTCTGAACCCTATTCACCAAGAAGCCCGTTTTCCCAATGAAACGGGTTTCGGAATTTCTGCTTTGGCCCGAAATGCCCGGGTAATTAGGGCTGAATAACCGGCAGGGGTTGGGAATACTCGAGCCCGGTGCCCGCGTATCCGAGGATGGGAACTCCGGCAGTAGTAAACCCAAGATTTACCCGTAGGAAGCTCGAATTAGCCCCATTGGGCACCGAAGCTACCGGTACAGTTTCAACCTCCCAATTGCCGGTGACAAAATCTTGACTATCGACCCCTTCTAGAGCCGTACCTGGTGTTCCGAGGTAGCGAGCTACCCGTAGAGCATCCCGGGTACCGGTTTCCGATACGTTGTAGTACCCGATCCACGGTAGTCCATCGGGGCCAATTTGAATATCCGTGTAATACCCGACGCTGTTGAAGGTATCGACGGTTACAACCTCGGGAGTTGAATCATCGAAGGAATCCATAAGTATGTAGCCAAGGCTTGCAGTCGACGAATCGTAGGCCGCAATATGGATTCGGCCATTGGGGTCAATGGTCATCGACGGATACCACCCGATGTATAATTCGGGGACCAGTATGGGTGCCGACCAGTTTACCAGGGTTGCAGGATTATCTGCACTTGGGGCTCCGGCGACAGTACCATTTGCCGTCGTAGTCGAATAGCGAATGACAAACTGAGATACGGCCTGGTCATAATACCCGACCACGACGATACCGGCGTCGGTGACAGCCATGGTAAAGTGCTCGGATGCGGAGTTAGACAGTACCTGCCGCCCATCGGTGTTACTTTCACGAAGGTTTGATCTATAGGTACCACTCAAGTTTTGGGCCTGGTTTGTTACGGTTTGACCCACCTGCCAGTTTCTGAACAGCAATTGATTCGATGCATTATCGAAGTAGAGCATAAAGAGTTTGGCGTGTTCTCCGACTGCGCTACTATTGCCGATACTTCTAATAACCGGCCGTACGTAGCGGCCCAGTTTTAGCCCTGGCGCCTGGTTTACACTCTCCAGCTGAATGGCGTTATTACCTGTAGCGCTGGTATTTACCCCTGAATGCCCCGACCAGTAAGGGCTGGTAAACGCTCCGTCCCCGGATACCGCGGCAAATTCGTCGTTAAAGTAGAGAATTCGCCCTTGGGAGAAGTTGTTCACCGAAATCATATGGTATCGTCCGCCCTCATCTCGGGTCATGGCTAACTGATCACCAGCCAGGATCCTGGTCAGAGGGGTATTCAAAGCCCCTGTGGTACCCCGCCGGACCATTTGGTCGTTTGCTGCGCCCGATTGAATATAACCCCAGACCGGGGTATCTCCGTCCATAATCATGTTCGGATAGGTGGCTGAATTGATGCCCGTAGTAGCCGTCCCATAGAATTGGAGGAACCGGTCGTCGGTCCGTAGTCGATTCCTGGTTACCACCAAATCTTCTTCTATATTGTGGGACAAGTCGTTGCGGTTACTATTGTTCAAACTCGAAACTGGTTCGGCCAGAGTACCACCAACAATACTCAGGTATCCCGAGCCGGTAGCAGCATTGGAGACATCTACAGAGGTGAAGTCCCCAGCCAGGTTCGAGAAAGCGAGGCTTTCACCAACGAGGTTCGTACCGTCTACCCCCTCAGGAAAGCTGACTGGACTGACTCGTACTCCGTTGGCAATTGGATTTAGGTTGAATCCCGTAACCCTTATAAAATCAGTCGTACTCCCGCTAGCGAGGGTATAACGGCCATCGGTGGTACGAATATTAAAGTCCTTTAGCCCACCGACGTTTGGTCTATGGGCGGTACTTACCTTACTAATATAGGGGACGACGTCCACTTGAAGGGCGTTCAACAGAGGTTGCACCGTCGAATCGTTCAAACCAGCATCCCGAGACACAATCTCGATTCCTACGTTGGCCCTGGCAACACCGGCAATTGTCGCGGAGTTCCATTGGAAACCAAATTCCACCGAGTGCCCTTGGTTTTGGGTCAAAGACTGGGAATCGATTTCGAGACTTCCAAGGCTATTTGAAAGGGGGACCAGAATCCCCGTAGAGGGGTCTGCCTCGGCAATCTGCTCGGAAGTAGTTACGCCGGGGTTCACTTCCACCGAAATCCAAAGGGAATCCAGCCGCTGATTATCCCAGGCTTCACCACGGAATATAACACTTCCACTGACGTCAGCATCGTTCCCTAGGATCTCGTTGACCTTATCAAATCCTAAATCCATGTTATCGAAGGGACTCTGATTCCAGGGCTCGACGTGCCCCAGGTATCTTCCCAGACCGTCTATGGCCCGATCGTCGGCGGTGAGTTGAAAAAGTCGAGAAGTCGGAGAAATGGAGTCGATATTGTCGATATTGAGTCCAATAACTGCCGCGGAGCTTAACCCGAGGGAATCGGTTACTTGAATGCGGAACTGGGCACCGTTAGGGGGCTCGGATCCGTTTATAATCGTGTCAGTAATTCCGGGAGTTACAAAGTCTGTTAAAAGCCCATCGGAATTGGTGGTACTATTGAGGGGAAGATAAGCACTGCCGTTCCAGTATTCGAGGGTATAGGTCTGGGTGCCGTTTCCCGAGGTTCCTCGAACCTCATAGAAGAATACGCCGTTTCGAAGGGTAAAGTGTGTCGCCCCATAAGCGCCGAAGAACTCTACCCTTTCTCCAGTTCCATTGGTTAATCCATCACCACCCACATCGGTACCAAGAACAATTGAGTCTATAACCGGGCGGTTATTGGCAACAAAGCCGTTCACCGAAGACGACGAGGTATTGAAGCCTCGGTCGACTGTTTCATAGTGGATTGTAACTGGGCCGTCGTTCAAGAGATTTGAGTCGAACTGCCAGTACCAGTTTACGGTCCCTCCGGACAGGGAAAGGTTTTCTTTGAATCCGTCTTGATCGCCCTTATTTTCTACCAGGTCTTGTCCTTCTTCGTTAAAGGTATCTATGAGGGCAAAGTACGAGGAGGGCAACACGGTTCCAGAACCCGAACCCACCGAGCCCGATTCCGTCGCAGTGAACACCATTCCTCGGGTGTTTCTTAGGGCACCGAGGGCGAGGAAATCGGTGGTTCCTGGGTTTACGATCAAGTAGGTCTGACCGGCAATAATCTCCGAAGCCAGTAAAGGCGCTAGTGCCGGGCCCCGACTTCCACCATACAGATTCGTTCTTAGATCGTAATAATCGCCGTTTTCGTCTTCCAAAAATACTGCCACCGAGCGAACACCACTTACCGACCCGCTGTCGTTGGCGGTGCCCTGGAGGGTGTAGTTTGTGCCCGACAGGAGGGCGAAGGAGGAACCGGCCACGTCGATAGTCTCGGGAGAGGTGAAGCTTCCCGTTGGTACCAGGTTGTCGATCTGCAGGTTCACGTAAACCTGACTTATGTAGTTTCCTTTTGCTGCCTCGAAGGTAAAGAATCCCGGGCCCGAAGCGGTAATGGTCGTAGTGTCCACTGGAATGGCAAAACGATAGGTCGAAATACCCGCTTCAAAGTCTGGGTCCCCTGGGTTTACCAAGGCAATCTGCCCGGGTACGAGGATAGTGCCATTGTTTACCAGGAAGGTAGAACTGGTGCCTCGAATCCAACGGAAACTCTCCAACCCTGTAGGATCTTTGAGGAGTCCTCGGAATACGATTTGTCCCCCGACCGTATCGCCGGTCTGGTAATTCATATTCTCGATTCGAGGTGCATTCGAGTCAAAAGTAAGGCCCAAAGTAACCGGATTTCCTGGGATCCCCGGGTTCGTGCCATCCTTTGTATCGATAGACCGAACCTTTATGCTGATTTGGCGGGTCTGACCCGGTTCGGGATCAAATTCGCTGTAGGTATTGAGGTTGATGTACCAATTTGACCAATCGGCGGTTGCGGCCTCAACGGTGTACCATCCGGTAGTCTCGGTGTCGGTTTGACCTACAAGGGGCTCCTGACCTGGGTCCCATCCCGCCGCAGGAGAGGGCCAGAGATCACCGGAACCAACGAAAGATCCATCGTTATTCATGTCAAAGGCCACTTGCACCGAGTATACCGCGTCGTCATCCTGGGAAGTACCACTCAGACGCACTCTACCCCCAACGGTATCTCCGTCGCCGGGTTGAAGAATTTGTACAAAGGGTCGGTCGCCATCGGGGTCTATTTCGAGAAAATACGAAGTCAAAAGGGTCAGATTCCCTGCATTGTCGGTGGTTCGAATGAGTAGAGGAACCTCCCATACATTCGGGGTAATTTCGATTCCGTATTCAGATGTCCCGAATTGGTTTATCAGAATATTTCCGGTGTTCCAGTTGAGTCGATTGGCAAAAGAAATCCAGCCGTCATTTAAATCCCCTTGGTTTCCAATTCGATATTGGGTTCCCAAAATTCCCGACTCGTCTTGGGCGGTTCCAAGAATCGAAATTTGTCCATTGACGTTTGCTCCGCTTTCGGGATTGAGAACCGAGATAATCGGAAGAACAGAGTCGTAGGTAAAGTCTCGGGAAGCCTGGGTCACTCGACCAAGGAGGCCACTAGCATCTTCCGCTTCCACAAAAATGGTATGCAGTCCCTGGTCGAGGCCGGTGGTATCGAGATTTAAGGTGAAGGTACCGTCCCCTTGATCTGATCCAATCGTCCAGGCTCCTGAACTACCAATTCGACCTCGAATTTCCGTAATTCCATTGGCATCCGAAGCTGCCACCCGGACAAGGACGTCGTCGTTCTCATAACTATTTGAACCAGGAGAAAGGAAGGACAACAAAGGAGGTGTTGTATCGAGAACAAAACCAACGGGGCCAAGGGTACGAGCACTCTCTATACCGCCCTCAATGTCTTGCACGATGACCTCAAGAGTAGACGGACCATCGGGAAGGCTAGTCAAAGGAATCGAAATCCCGTGAGTGGGTCCATCTCCAAGCTCTACAGTCGTCCAGGAACCGCCGTTGAAGCGGTATTGGAAGAAATCGACCCCTTCGTCGTCGGTAACCGTACCAAGAATATTCACCCTTGAATCAAAAATGGCCGATCCATCGGGGACAAAATTAGAAAACTCAAGAACCGGACGGTTTGTAGTTTGATCAATTTGAATTATTCGGTCCAAGGAACCACTATTTCCGGTAGCATCACCGGCGACGGCCCTGAGGGTGAGGTTCCAGACTTTACTTCCCACGGAGGTTTCTGCGGCGTATCCGTAAAGATCGCCACCAACTTCGGATACTCGAGTGGTATCAAAATTGAGACTCCAGGTTCCGGTTCCGTTCACCGTACCCAGACTTGCCAGATTTCCATCCCCAGGATGGACACCAAACAACTCGACCAATTGGACACCACTTCCAATGTCTGTGCTGGTTCCGAAGATTTCGATATCTCTATTTACTGTGACAAAACCGCTTTCCCCGGGACCTAGGAAACTTAGGGTAGGTGGAGTCGTATCAAAAGCGAACTGCCGGCTAACTGTCGTTACCCGCCCCGCCCAGTCGGTTACCTGGATATACACCCGAGCATTGCCATCGGATCCTGAGTAGATAACTTCGTGATTCCAAGCCCCAGTTCCAGGAACGTACTCATCTATCGGAGCAAAGACTCCCGAATCACCAACCCGATACTCTACCCCGGCGATTCCGTTGGCATCGGTGGCAATTCCATTCAAAGAGAAGGGCGAGGTCTGAAAACTATCCGCCAACGGACCAAGAAAACTTACCTCTGGGGCAAGTCGATCGATACCAAAATCGATACTTCCACCAAAGTAGGTTCCCGCTACCAGACCAACGGTATCGTACGCCCGTATTTCGAGGGTATTTGTCCCCTCGGGCAGGGCCGAGTACGGAATACTAAAGTTCTCTTGGGTCGTCCCCCCCAGATCAATGGTTACCCACGATCCAGAATTGAAACGATATTCTAAACGATCAACCCCATCGTCATCATTTGCTGTGCCAAGAATATTTCCATTACCGACAAAAAGAGTAGAACCATCGGGATTCAAGTTTGAATAGGTAAGCACCGGGGTATCGCTGGCTTGGTTGATTTGTATAGTCCGTGCGACGACCTGAGAGTTCCCAGCCCCATCGAAGGCGGTGGCCCGCAGGAGGTATGGTTCGTTGTCTTGGAGAGCCAAGGTGTCCAACATTCCCGACAACTCCCAGGTGAATCGACCCAAATCCTCGTAGGTCTGAATTATCGAACCGTTAGAAACGCGGATAACTTCCAATCGCACTCGATCGACCACATTTACGTCATTCGCTGTTCCCGCTATCCGGATAGTACCATTTACTGTAGATCCTGCGGCCGGAATGCTGAAAGCTACCTCGGGGTTCGTTTTATCGATTCGGATCTCGACGGTTTCGATACTCGTCTTATCATTTGTTCCCGTGGCTCGGATCCGTAGACGGAGTATGCCATCGGATTTCCCAACCAACACGTCTTTTAAAATCAAAGTAGAATAGCCAACCGGTCCGGTCGGTGTTCCGGTGTAGAAAGAGACCCAACCATCGTTATCTAGCTGATATTCCAGTTTTTGAACAAAGACATTCGTGTCCACGTAGGCCGAACCACTCAGCCCAATGTCGTTTTCGCCGTTTATAGAGAAGCCGGAAACAGGGCTATCTATTTCGATTATTGGACTTTGAGTGAGGAGCGAGAAGGCCGGTGAACTGGTTGTAGTGGTAGCAAACGTTGTTGCTCCAACCGAATCAATAGCCCGAAGTTCTATGGTTCGACCAACCCCGTCGGCCAAGGAGTCGATGGTAATCGACCAATTGGTCGTAAGGGGAAAGTTCTCGGTCCACTGGGCAAGGGGTGTCCACTCGAGAATGCCACTCACCCGCCACTCAATAGAAGAAATACCATCATCGTCGGCCACCGTTCCACCCAAGGTAAAAGGTGTGTCGTTATAAATGGCTCCCGCAGAAAACCCAAATCCAAATACCGGGGCATCGGACTCTTGGTCCACTACATAGTCCCTTGTGGTAATACCAAAATTCTCTGCCTGATCTTTGGCAATAACCCAAAGACGATAGTTACCGTCCAAATAGTTGGTAGTATCAATGGCTATACTGCTATTTCCTTGGGGCATCGCAGTTCCGGTGGGGGTATCGAAATTTGGCTGGAGGTCGGTTTGGGGAAGGAACCACCAACGGATCTCTTGAATTCCATTCAGGTCCGATGCGGTTGCGGTACCGTTTATCTGTCCATTCACCCGATCTACACCTACGATTGGCGAAAAAGACCCGAGAGTAACCGAGGGATCGGTGGTATCGAAGGTGAGACTTCGGTTGATACTCGAGGTTCTACCGGCTGCATCGGTAACCCGAAGGGTGTAGGTATAGGAACCATCGGTACCTACTCCATCGGGCAGGTTATCGATCTGCCAGGCCGAAGTGGTGCCACTCACGGGAAGTGTAGCAACAAGGCTTGCCCCCTGAAGAACCTCGACCTGGGTCAGGCCATTTGTGTCGCTCACCGAACCACCCAGACTAAAGGGCCCGTTTCTAAAAAGGGTCGGACCGGTTGCTCCGAGCAGTTCCTCGGTGATAGAGGGCACGTTTTGATCGAGAACAAAAGCCCGTTGACTCGGCCCAGGACTCCAATTTCCTGCACTGTCCCTGGCAACCATCCGTAGAATTTTATTTCCTTCTCCCAAGGCTTGCAAATCGAGTACCCCTGTCCACGAAGCCCCGCCGCTGGCCAAACTCCAATCGGCGTAGGATACCGGCGGGCTTTGGACGGAGTTACCGACCCAGTAGCGGACTTCTGTAATAGGACTTACGTCTTCCGGGTCGTTTGAGGTCCCCGAAATCGCCAGGGAGGTGCCGTTGACAACCGCCCCATCTCCGGGTTGATTAATAGTGACACTGGGTCCCGTCAGGTCTACCGTGATGACCCGGCTGACAGACTGCACTTTTCCAGCGACATCTTCGCCGTGGATGAGGTAGCTATAAACCCCATCGGCCAGGAGTGCAGAAGTGGATAGGGTCGGGTCTGGGGCATCGGGATCTCGAGGAAGGTCCGACAAACTCCAAGAAGACGACACACCGGAAAACGAGCTCGAGTCATAGATGGTGACAAAATCTCCCGCACCCTTCTGCTGGGAAATTCGCAATCGATAGATTGAATTTGAGTCGGAAAACGTACCACCGAGAGAGAACAAATTGCTTCGGGCTGCGCTTGGACTCGATATGGTCGTTTCTGTTACCTCGGGTGAATTCTGATCTACGCCATAATCTCTGGTTACTAGGGGGCTTACATTCCCTGCCCCATCGACTGCTTGAACGTGGAGAGTCTTTAGGCCTTCCCCTAGTTCGACCATATTGAAAGTCCCGTTCCAGCTTGTAGTTCCCGAGGCGGTGCTCCAAGAAGCCCGCTCGGCAGGAGGTGTCACTCCTCGATCACCTATCCAATAATACACGTTCCCTACGACACCGGTATCGCTGGCTTGGCCCACCACCGAACCTGAAATCCCCTGCAGCCAACCATCAAGGGCAGGGTTCTCAATCGTCACCTCCGGCGAAAGGGTATCGACCACGACACTAAGGGTTCCAATAGTTGATTTCTCAAAAATATCCGTACCCTGTACTTGTATAGTTCTGGGGCCTTCCCAGGCGCCGGTAAAAAGATCATCGATAGTTGCTACCCACGTTCCATCGCCCCCAAGGGTTACAGTCGTGGCATCGGCCCAAGAACTATCGGCGGGGGTCCGGACCAGGATTTCCGGTTGCAGCCCATTTCCATCGGTTGCGGTTCCTCGGAGTTCAAAGGCACTCCCTTGGTACGAACCGGGTATGGGCGAAGTAAACGAAATAACCGGAGGTGCCGTGTCAATGGCAAAGTAGATAGGGCCGAGGGTAGTAGTAGCCACCGGACGGCCCGATTTTACGGATGCATCATCGGAGAATCGAAGATAAAAGTAGTGAATACCCTCAGTTAGACCCAGATTATGGGTAAAATTCACCGAGAGACCACTGGGTCCAACCGGGCCCGACAAGGACTGCCAATCACCCGAGAGGGTCGAATTTACCCGAATCTGCATTGATCCGGCATCTATTCGGTCATCGTCGATCAACGTACCTCGAACCCTTGGACCAAAATCGAGGAGGTTGACCCCACCAACTCCCGCTGCCGAGGCTTCGTTAATCCCAGGATCGAGGTCAGTAAAGGAAGCCTGGGGAAGGTCGGAACTTTGATCGACCTGGAAGCTCCGGCTAACCGTCGGGCTCCAGTTTCCCGCTGGGTCCTGGGAAGAAACATGAAGAATATACTCGTCACCGTCGTTTACCGCAGTAGTATCCCACTCAATGCTCCACGAGTAGGACCCATCGGCGACATCCCACGTTATCTTATCGAGGGGAGGATTCTGTCCGACCGGCAACAGTGTGTAATGGACTCGATCCACCCTTTGTATATCGTTAGCCCCACCCCGCAAGGTTACGATACCATTGACTTTTGCCCCCATTTCGGGGGTCGTTATGGTGGCGCTTGGAATATCACGGTCTACAATGAGGGTTCGGTTGATTGATCCGGTACTTCCAGCCAGGTCGGTGGCGGTAGCGGTTAGGGTATAGGTTCCCGAGTTCAGGCTTTCAAGAGAATTTGTAAAGGTTTGAGAAGCTACCCGATCGGGCCCGGCGGTAAAGAGGACCAGGGGCGAGGGTGTCGATGGGCCTTCGACTTGCACTTGCACCGACTGAAGCCCAAGGGCATCGCTAGCCGAAAGTCCGAAAGGCAAGGAATCGGGCACCGAGGCTCCAGGGACAGGGGTTGGAGGGAGAAAGGAAAGAGTTGGAGGACCGTTGTCGATTGCAAACGGAATGACAATACCGCCAGTTTCTTGAACACCTCGGGTAAGACCTATTCCATTCTTATCCTGAACCCACATTTGTACTTCGTGAATACCATCTCCCAAGGAGAGTAAAGTGTCTGGGTGGACGAGGGATAGAGAGAAACTCACCTCTTTCGATCCGTTAGGGATAGGACTCGGAACATTTCTCCAACTCGACCAAGCTCCGGGATTTTCGGACAAATCGAAGGAACGTATTCTATACTGAAGAACCCCGGATACTACCTGACCGGTTCCATCGAGGAAACCATCATCATCGAGGGCTGTGCCCAAAATTCGTGCCGGAACTCCCGAAAGTATATTTTCGACCGCGGATGAGGATGCATCTACATTCAAGAGGTCAAGTTCCGGCAGGTCGCTGTCTTGGAAAATTCTATATGACCGGTTAACTTCGTATTGGTTTCCAGCTCGGTCAGTGACCCGTAGCCAAATTGGATACAACGTATCATCGACGAAGTTGGTCGAGTCAAATTTGAACACAAAATTAGAGAGGGTTCCTTCAAATTCGTACCCCTCAACACCCAAGGAAGGTCCACCAACCTCCGAATTGAACCCCCACCAAGTTCCCGGGGCACCAACTCTAAACTCGAGCTTTTCGACCCCAGACCGATTATCGTCGGCAAATCCCGTAATTTCCGCTATTTCGTTTAAGTAGGAACCGGATGCAGGCGATAGGAAGCTTCCATTTGGGGCCTGGGTATCGCGAACGAAGGTCACTTGTCGTGACTCGAACTCACTGCCTACCATCGCCCGGGCCTCAACGATGACGGTTCCTTCGGGAACCACCGGTAGATCGGGGATTGGGAAATTAAAGGTCCATTTTGTGGTGTCGTGGTCGTACTGGGCCCAAAGATCATCGGAGGAGTCGTAAACCCAGGTAGGACTCACTGAGGAACCGTAACCGATAAGAATTTGCACCCCGTCGAGAGGGACCGCGTGGGATGCGTTGCCCTCTATCGTTAAGGTGTCTGAAAGAAACCCCGATAAAGGTGGTTCGATCGATACTGAAGGCTTACCATCGCTGACAATAAGATTTTGACTAAAGAGTACCGATAGGGTCCCATTAACGTCGTGTACCTGGGTACGCAACCTAAACCGACCCTGGTTTGGCAGCGGTAGTCCAACAACTGAATACTGCCAATCTACCCGGCGATTACCAATTTCGCTATTGAGTTGATAATTACTGATTGGGACTGAATCGACAACTTCGGACCAGTCGCTAGACTGACTACCATCTCCATTCACGAGTCGATCTACCGAAATGGTCATGGTATTGAGATCGATTCCATCATCGTCCTGAAAATACCCTTGAAGGACATCACTCGATGAAACGGTTGGCCATTGTTCAGGACCCAGAGAAGAAACCGAAGGATAAGACAGTCCAATTTTTGGAATATCGAATTCTTCATCAAACAGGAGGATGAACCGGGAATTTCCATCGGCCTGCTGGGCTACCGAGGTTAGATCATTCGCCTGAAGTACACTCCCGTCGGAGAGAATTTTTGGTTGACCCCCAAGAATTTGACTCAGCTCTACCGCCGAAAGGGCCTGATTCTCATTGAGTGGGTATATTTCGTCCCCATGGTAAAACGAGGTGCTGGTATTGCCTGCCCTGTCTGTCGCCCAAAGAGCAAATCGAAAGAACTTACGGGGGGTTACGAGGTCTTGGGTAAAGGGTAGCGAAGAAAAGGTGTATACAAAAGGAGAGCCGCTTCTCTCTATGATCTTTGGGGCATACTCGGGCGAAATGAGATTCCAAACAAGAGAAGAAGAATTGGCCGTCTGTTCCGGTGTATCGGGTACGGCAGACCAAACCTGGATACCATAGGAAGTCAGAGGACTAATATCACTCACTTCGAGGGTCAAAACGCCCTGGGTATTGAGAATAATGCTTTCGTAATTCCGGGGAGACGATACTACTAAGACCGGGGGAGTGTTATCGATGTTAAAAACCAGGGTATCAGTTTGAGCTATTCTACCTGAGCCATCGGTGGCATTTACGACCACAGAAATGGGCCCGTCGGGTATGGTTCTTGTATCTAAATCGTAGGCCCATTCGGCAGTTTTGCCCCGAAGAATCAAGGTTTCGGTGGGAACGGCAACAAAGGAAATGCCACCATTCACCGAGACTTCGACCCCAACCACACCAATATCGTCGGTAGCTGTTCCTCGAAGGGTGACTGTACCCCGAAGATAGTCCCCGGGCTCGTGGCTTTCTAAAGCAGCTGATGGTCGTGCGACGTCAACCTGAGATCCTATTCCCACATCACAATTGGTCAACAAAATTCCCAAGAGAGACAATAGTACTAGAGAAAAAGGACCCTTTTTCGGGTTTGCCATTATTACATTTCTCCGCTCGTGGCTAAACAAGCAGACGATCTACAAACCAGCCACTTTTTTAATAGAATTTTCAGGTAACTTCCTAGTTAACAATCGGTAACAATGGCTGAAAATGTTACTATTTGCGCTTGGGAAACCTTTCGATTCTTGAGTACTATACTACTTTTTTGGGTAAATCCAAAGTGAAGGAAGAAAAAAAGAGGAATTGGCGTTTTTTCAAGGGTAAACCCTAGAATCTACCCCAGGAAAATCAATCCCACCCGATCTCACTTCTCCGGGTAATGACCTGGCTCAGAAGCCCATAGTCTTTGGCCTCCGGGGCACTCATCCAATAATCCCTGTCGGTATCGCGGGAAACTTGACCGATTTCTTTACCCGTCTCGTCAGAAATAAGTTTGTTTAACTTTGCTCGCAGCTTTTCTAACTCTCGGGCATGAATTTCGATTTCTGTCGCAACTCCTCGAATACCGCTGAGGGGCTGATGAATGAGGTAGTGGCTGTTTGGAAGACCAATACGTCGTTCTTTTGGCGCGGCCAATAGAATGAGCGCTCCCGCACTGGCGACCAAACCCATTCCAACGGTGTACACCGGGGCATCGATGAAACGGATCATGTCAAAAATTGCGTATCCGGCATCGACATCACCCCCGGGGCTATCGATAAAAACCTTTATCGGTCCCTTGCCAGCTTCTTCGAGTAGGAGAAGGCTACGAACGACTCTTTCGGCCAGCTCTTTATTCACTTCTCCCGATAACAAAATCGAACGAGTCTTCATCATTTTCATCATGAGGCCGTCGTTCACTTCTTGTTTTGGTGTAGATTCTTCGGAATCTTTCTCTTCCATATTCGGATGTAACTGCATGGGGTATAATATACGATAATCTGGACCAGAGGCAAAGGGGAGCTTGTGACTAAATCGGCTTTTGTAGCTATCGTTGGCCGACCATCGGCAGGAAAATCTACCCTTCTCAATACTCTTTGTGGCCAGAAGATCTCTATTGTAACGCCCCTGCCCCAAACAACGAGGAATAAGATTCGGGGGATTTTGAATCAACCGGAAGGACAGCTGGTGTTTGTTGACACCCCGGGCTTTCATAATTCGGAACGGAAGTTCAATCAACGGCTTCGAACCCTGGTATCCGATACTCTTGATGAGACAGACCTGGTGGTCTACCTCCTTGATGGGTCCCGGGGGCCGGGAGAAGAAGAGAGGGGACTCTTAGATCTTCTTTCGAAACAAACGAAACCAATTCTTCTAGTCCTTAATAAAAACGATTTGGCTACCCACCCAAATTGGGAGGCCTACCTCGCTGAAGCGAAGGAACGGGGTCTCAAGGGGCAGATATTTCGCGTTTCTGCCCAAACTAAAGATGGTCTGGAACAACTTACCTCGGCAATTTACGAGCTGGCTCCGGAAGGACATCCAATGTACCCAGAGGATTATTACACCGACCAGGATCCGGAATTTCGCATCAGCGAGGTTATCCGGGAACAAACAATGCTCAGAACCAGAGATGAAATCCCCCATTCTCTTTACGTCGATATTGCGGACCTTGAGGAATCAAATGACGGCAAAGAGCTTTGGATTCGAGCTTTCATTATACTGGAACGGGAGAGCCAAAAGGGCATAGTAGTTGGGAAAGGGGGAACCCTTATTAAAGAAATTCGTCAGGAAAGTCAAAAAATCCTTGGAAAGATTTTTCCCCAAAGAATCCAACTCGACCTTCGGGTAAAGGCGAGTCCCAAATGGAGAAATCGCGATCGGGTACTACGAAAGCTTGTCCGTTAGGAAAGAGACCCGTTCTTTCCACAGTAACCGAACATTACCTCGGCTGTCCCAAACCTGATATCCGATACCAATAGGGTATCCCAGATCGCGGGTCTGGGTAATGAGTAGCTGATGTAGGTCGTCCAGAGCAGGAAGAAAATCGAAGGGCCGAATCCCTTGAAATCCAAGAACGAAACGCTGCCCCGGTAGTAGGAGAAAAATTCCCTGTCGACCACTCGTCCAGGTCTCTAGTCGATGGGCCGCAGTTTCATGGGCCCTCATAACGATGGGGAACGTTGGATGATTGTCTTCGGGGATAGGGCCGAGTATGCAACCAAGCACTCCATATCCCCACAACTCCCTTTCAGGGGTAGGGGAACGAAGAAATCCCTCTAAATGCTCGATCGCTTGGTCCGGGTCTAAAGCCACTACTCGTACCGGCGTGTCTTTGCTCTTTTCTTCTTGTTTCGATTGACTTTCGACGACAGAAATTATTTTCTGAAGTCCCTCGGAAAGAATCTTTGCCTTTGGAAGATTGCTCTTTGCCAGATACCACGCAACCGATGACTTATAGACTATCCATCCCAAAGGTTTTTTAGGGTCTCCCAATAGGCAAAAAATCCAGGCATCCACAGAACTTCCCCTTGTGAGACCCACCAACCACCGGGGGGCTTCGTTGGCATCCAAGAAGAATGTACCGCTTAAGATATTCAAACTTTGCTGAATTTCGTGGGCGTCTGTGGTGGGTAGCCGCTGAAAGCCAAAGGGATAGCGATTTTTTGTACTTTGGGGGGTGCGAAGGTCTCCTAGGGAAAATCCCCCCCCTTCTTCAATCCGGAGGAGCCACGAATAGGCGGAGGGAAAAAGTTTCCACGACGTCTGTGCAATCTGTATCCAAAAACTCTCCCAAGATTCTGGGGTAGAAAATTCAGATAAGAGGTTTGCCGCCGAACTCAGTTGATCATTGAAAACCGAGGTATCAATAGGATTTCTTTTTGTATCCAAGGCAATGTCTTGTCCTAGGTAACTGAGTATTCTCTTTCGCCTGTCCCTCGAGAGAACCCAGGTCATCGACCGAACCCAGTGGTAGTCCCCTCGGGCGTCACGAAACCGGTACTCGAGAACCGTAGAATCGGTGCCCCCACGATCGGCGTAATCCCACTCCTGGGAAACGAATTCTCTCTCTTCGGGATGGACTTTCTCTATCCACTTGTCGCTTAAACTTTTGGGAGTGTAACCAAGATCCTTCCAAAATTTGCTAATGAGGAGGTTCCCGAGCCGTTTATGGCGAAGAAAGAGTCCTGCTTCGGACAAGTACTCCCGATATTGGACGTTTCCAAAAACCGACCGAAATACCCGGGAGCAGAGGTACCCTTTCCAAAGCTCTCTCACCCCCATAGTAGGGCCCATGGGTGTGGAAGGAATCTCAATTTCCGCACCCCTTACTTTTTAGTAAGGAGCTCAACGTTGCCCGAAGAACGTCCTACAAAGACACCTTGAACCGACCGGGAAAATAGCCCCACCTCAACTACGCCGACGAGGTTTTTTATTTTCGCCTCGGATTCGGCCACAGACAACCCAAGAACCCGCCGAACTCCACCGGAAAATCGCACGTCAATAAGGAGGTTGCCGTTATCAGTAATTACTGGCCCCGCCTTTTTTACCGCCATCCGGAGTTCGGGCTCTCCACCAAATCTTTCAAGAGCCTTATAAACCGAAACCCTCGCCTCGGGTACTACTTCAACAGGGATAGGAAACCGATCACCCAAAACAGCGACTATCTTTGATTCGTCGACTATGACATAAAAATCTCGGGTATTATATTCGACGAGCTTTTCTAGAAAATGAGCTCCCCCACCTCCTTTGACGAGACAGAAATCTTCGTCAACTTCATCGGCCCCATCGACAGCGACATCCAGCTCCCCACCAATTACGGGATCATTCATCGAATAGACTTGAATACCGAGGTTCTGTAATACGGTAGAGGTTTGGAAGCTCGTTGGAACAATTTTAATGTCCGTAAGTTCGCCGGAATTCAGTTTTTGTGCCAACCGTTCCATTGCGTAGAAGGCAGTAGATCCGGTGCCCATTCCAAAGCGCTGTCCAGATCGGGCTACCCGATCAATGACTTCGTACCCTACCTTCTGCTTGACATTGATTTTGTTGGTCATTTTTCATCTCCCGTAGGCGTGTAGGATAGAAAGAACCCGATCGGTCCCGAGGGTCTTTAAAAAACCCGCCAGCCGAGGCCCTCGGGTCTTTCCTACTATCATTAAATAAAGAACCTCAAAGAAAACCTTTGGTTCGAGGTCTGCTTCTCGGGCAATTTCGTACAGGCGATCTCCCAGGGCTTTCTCGTCGAGCCGAGAAAAATTGCCCCCCTCAAGGTCTTGGACCAAGATTTTTGCAGCCCTATGAGCCGAATTTACGGTAATCCCCTCGTAGTAGTCCGCCAGGGCTATCGCTGGGTCTTGGGGTCCTCGGACCTGAAAAACGAAGTCCTCGGGGGCGAAACTTTGAAGCCAGTTCCAGGCACATTGGGCTCGGTTTTCTGCCGTAGCCCACCACCCGGGAGAAAGTTTGTCTTCGGCTTCGAGGACTGCAACTTCGGGAAAGGCGCGAATTGCCCGCTGAAATTCGCCATTCATTATAAGGAGTAGATTACAGAGGTGACGGAAGGGAAGTTGAAGGGGCTGGGTCGGGGCCGGCGTTTCTACCTGGGAAAGTTCGTAGATCCGGGATTCTTTTTCTTTTTTCTTGTCGTTTACCTGGTCAATTCCATAAAAAACCCGCTCACATCGGTCGTAATCTTCGTAGATTTTTATTACGTCCAGGTCAAAACTGATAGCAAATTCAGCATTTGGTCGAGTTCCCGCAAAGAGATATCGGGTTACCTCCGGGGTATACACCTCCAGCACGTCATCCAGACCTACTACCTCTCCCGAGGAGCTGGAAATTTTCCCGCCCCGACCTTTGATTGAAATAAAATCGTACTGAAAGGTGACAGGAGCTTGTACCCCATATACCGCTTCACTCACCTTTCGAGCAGTATCGAAGGAGCCTCCCTCGCTGTGATGATCTTTTCCTGCGGGTTCAAAATCTACTCCTTCGTAAGCCCATCGCATAGGCCAGTCGATGCGCCAGGGAAGCTTTGCCCAGGGTGTGGTTCGTAAGTCAAGGGTTTCGGTTTTCCCGGTCTCGTCGCACCGGTAGGTAAGTCCCCATTGGCCATCCCAATCAAGAACAGTGGTAGTATCTTTGTTGGTAAAACTCGAGAATACCGAAATGGGCCACCAGTCTTCAGGCAAGGGTTCAGTCCGGAACTCATCCAGAATAACCCGGATTGTATCTCTATGCTCCAGGGCCCGGCGCATTCCTTGAGCGTAATCACCCGCGCGATACTTGTCGGCTTGGTAGAGATATTCGGGACTAATTCCCACTTTTACCAAGAGCTTCTCAACCAAAACCTCATTAGACCGGGCGTAACTGGTAGTTTTTTCGAAGGGATCGGGAACCATGGTAATTGGCCATCGTAAGTACTTTTCGAGCATTTCCTGTTGGGGCATGTTCTTAGGCACCTTACGAAAGACGTCGTAATCGTCCCAGGAATAAATAAACCGAACCCGAGCACCCTTATCCCTCAGGGCCCGAACGACCAACTCGACACTGATAATTTCGCGAAAGTTACCAATATGTACGGTTCCCGAAGGAGTAATTCCCGATGCGCATACGTAGGTGGGTTCTTGATCGCCCGTTCGGCGGCTTCTCATAATTTTGTCGGCATTTATATCTGCCCAGTGGCTCGAATGGGACGGGTTTTTCGATGTATTTTCCATAGTCTTGGGAGTATAGACCGAGAAACTATGCGGATTCAATCGGGGAGTTGTATATGTCAGGGGGACCTCGATAAACCGCAATTCTTAATCAGCTCAGGCTCTTAAGTCATTGCGGTGCAATGACCAACTTGGCCAAAAAACCAGATTATCGAGGTCCCAATCAGGGGGTACACAAACTGAGCAAAAGGAGTAATTGTATTCTATACTTGGGGTATCGGAGGCCCCATGAACTCCTTCGTACTTCCTTACATAATGGGATTCTCAATTCTCTTGCAGTTTGCCTCAGCGGCTTTGGCGATTATTCTCATATTCCGTTCGGGTTTTTATAAACCCTGGATACCTATTTCTGCCGCCGTCCTCCTAATGGGAGTCCGTAGATTATCGAGCCTAATTGGCATGGTGGAACGAGGAGTTTTCCCCCAACAACAGGAGAAGCCAGAAACAATTGCCCTCGTAATTTCTATACTCATGCTCGTGGGTCTTGTCTTCTTCGTTCCAGCATTCAGAAAACTCATCACCTCCCACTCCCAAGAAATTTCGAAAAAAGAAGTGCTTATTCGCGAAACCTATCATCACGTCAAAAACGATCTCCAGCTCCTCCAAAGTCTTGTGTCCCTCCAGGAAGATTCAGCAAGAACCAAGGTCCAAAAATCGTTCCTCAAGGACTTAACCCTTCGAATACAGGCCTTCGTCCTTATCCATGGCCAACTCTACGGAAAAGAGACCCAGTCTTTATCGGCCCGTAGGTACTTTACTACCCTCATAGAAGGCATTGTTGAAGCCTACGAAATGTACGATGTAGACCTATCAATCGATATTTGTGAAGCCAAAATCTCAAATAAGAATCTACTTTATCTTGGTTTGGTGGCTAATGAAGCTATCACAAATTCCTTCAAGTACGCATTCCATGGAGTAGAATCCCCAACTCTTTCGGTACGGGCGTGGGTCGAGGAGGACAGATTGCGAGCGGGATTTCAGGATAATGGGCCTGGAATTTCGAAACAGATCCTCTGTGCCGATCGTCCCTCGTACGGAATTTCCATGATTCAGAGCATTGGTTCCAGTGATGGATGGACCTTGGAAATCTCGGGAGACGAGGGGACAAAAATTGAGGTAAGCCTACCGCTAATCGAAAATTAATCGTTTATTTTCCGTTCATTAGTGCAAATTTTTCCTAGTTCGCCCAAGATTTCGCCAAGGGGTTTCTAAAAACCGCCGGATAATCCTCTTAACAATTTGTTTTTGGAGGATTATGTATGTTATTTCCCCTTTCAAACGAGAACCGTCAGGTCCAGTCTTTACAAGGAATTTGGCGGTTTCGGTTCGATCCCCAGCCGGGACGAGAGGGAGCAGGTTTCGATGCCGGATTTTTCCAGTCTCCCCTGGAAGATACGGTCTCGATGGCTGTACCCAGCTCTTGGAATGACCTTTTCGAGGACCAAAAAGACCGGGACTTTGTCGGTTGGGTCTGGTACGAGAAAGAGTTCACCGTCGGCCCCCAAGACCCCAAGTCGGTGCGGGTGCTTCGGTTCGGAAGTGCCACCCACCAGGCAAAGGTGTATATCAACGGCAGGTTTGTAACCGAACACGTCGGTGGTTTTACCCCCTTCGAGGCAGAAGTCGACGAATTTCTTTTACCGGGAACTAACCGAACGACCTTTATTGGAATCTTTGTCGCCATGGCCGGTTTCCGAGAAGCCTTTCCTACCATCGACACCCCCTCTAGTCCCACCCTGTTCTGGTTAGGAATGTTCTTTTTTATCGGGATGCCAATTTTGGGTTGGTTAGCCTCCCTCATTGCCATGCAATTCTACGACCTGACCGGCGACAAGATGGCAGAGGTTCAACAAGTCGTCCATGAACGAGAACACGTTGTAGCATCTGCAAAAATTTAGGGTTATAAAGTAGAAGAGACCGGGCCCAAAGGAGCGATCGTTGAGTATCCAGACCTACCACCAGCCCCTTGTGGACTTTGAAAAGAAAAAAGACTTCTTCATCGGGGTCGATTCCGATGGCTGCGTGTTCGATTCTATGGAGTTGAAACACAAAGAATGTTTTTGCCCCGCCTTTATTGGTACCTTCGGGCTCCAAGGTGTAAGTACCTGGGCCCGCGAGGTATGGGAAAAGGTAAACCTCTACAGTCGAAGCCGGGGTGTGAATCGATTTCTGGCTCTGCAAAAGGCTTTACGAATCCTCGCCAACGATCCCCGGGTCGCCGAACGGGGGGTCCAGGTACCACCCTTGGATGGTCTAGGCCTATGGATTCAGGAATCCGATTCACTGGATATGGTAAATTTAGGCCAGCGGATAGAAAAAACCGCCGATCCGGACCTTTGCCAGGTTTGGGAGTGGTCGACCCAGGTCAATAGAGCAATTAAGGAAATTGTTCGGGGGTTACCTCCCCTTCCCGCAGCCCGGCATGCTTTGGAGGTCATTTCCCGCCAGGCCGACCTCATGGTAGTGTCCCAATCCCCGGAAGTCGACCTGAACCGGGAGTGGGAAGAGTACGGAATTCACCCTTATCCGAGCCTTATTGCAGGCCAAGAGTTAGGGACTAAAGCAGAGCATTTGGCCTATGGGGCTCGGGGCAAATACAAGAGAGAAAAAATTCTTATGATTGGTGATGCCCCCGGGGACCTGAAAGCGGCAAAACATAGCGAAGTAGCTTTTTATCCCATTATTCCTGGTAGAGAAAATGAATCGTGGGTTCGATTTCTCAATGAGGGAATGGATCGTTTTTTTACCGGTACTTTTCGGGGACCCTACGAAGAGGGCCTGATTAGAGAATTTGAGGCCGTTCTTTCCTAGGAGGACCTCCGAGGAAAAATCAAAGAGGAATTCCGTCCCGGTCGGCGTTCCAGGCCTGCTTTCGGTACTCACCGGGAGACATTCCCACCACCGAACGAAAGACCTTGCCGAAGTAACTGGTGTCTTCGAAACCTAACTCTTCGGCTATTTCTGCAATCGGTTTTTCTGAGTTACTCATAAGCCATCGAGCTTCTTCTACCCGTTTAGTTCGAATAAACTCTCCTAGGGTCTGGTTGTATTCTTTGCGAAAAATTCGAGACAGGTAGGTGGGGGTACACCCTCCAATGGAGGCCAGGTCCTCGAGGGATAGTTTGTCTCCCAGATGCTGTAAGACGTACTGGGCAACCCGGCGGACATGGGCGGAGTGGTTTTTTAGGGTAAACTTGTACACCCCATCGGTGTAGGTGGTAATCATTTCACCTTGGAGCCGATGAAGATCTTCGATATCGCGGGCCTCTTCGATTTTTTGAGCGAAGTTCGAGGATATACCGTGAAGAAATATCGGAAGTAAGCCACCCCGTTCGGCCGACAACCGCAGAATCGTATTAAAGATAATGGCGAGGTTTTTACTAAGCCGAAGGGGGTTGTAGGGCATCCTCTCAGAAAAATCGTTGAAGTGGAAGAACTCCGACGCGATCTTTTTAGCCCCCTCCCGATCTCCCCGGGCTACGATGTTGCGAATCCGACGCTCTAGAGCGTACCGGAGTTCGATTTTTTTGCGTTCGTCCAGAGTAGGATCGTCGAGAGCCGGGTTGTGTTGATCCATCCTAGGCCTTTATTCGAAGACTCGACCGACCCCCATCTATTCCCCAAATTTGTCCCGTGACCCAACTACTGTGCTCGGACAAAAGAAAGACTGCTGCCTGAGCCACGTCGTCAGGAGTACCCAATCGGGGTAGACCGTGCATTCCAGCGATAGCTGTTTCTAATTGGGCATTACTCAAAAGGGCAGCCGCCAAGGGGGTTCGAATTAACGAAGGGGCCAGAGCGTTGACCCGAACCTTGGGGGCCAGCTCGGCGGCCAAGGCCAAAGTGAGGCCACTGACCGCACCCTTGGCCAACGAAACCGATACGTGGTTGGTAAAACCCTGGACGGCAGCCACACTCGAAAATAAAACCACCGAGGAACCCTCGTTGGACTTGAGTGACTGCAGACTGGCAGCAACGGCCAGGGCCGCTCCCCGGGCGTTCACTTGAAAGTCTCGATCTATTTCCTCGGGAGTAAATCGAGCCAAAGATTTTAGGTTGATTGTTCCAATGGCGTAGACCAAACCGTCGATGTCACCAGCTTCTGCGGCCGCTTGGGCAAAAAAAGCCGGGTCCTGGGCATCGCCCACGGTGTAGCTGGCTTCCAGAGCCTCGGCCGTCTCTTCGAGAGCCTCGCGGTTCCGGCCGGCCACGTGGACTCGAACTCCCTGGGCGACCAAGATTTCGCCCACCCGTCGGCCTATCCCGCCGGAACCACCATAAATAAGTATTTTTTTCATAGGAGAAAGATACCATCATGGCTGCCTAGGGAAAAGAAAAACCCTATACTCGAGGTATGAGTTCATCGGTGATCTTTCTCCACCTCTGGAACCTGAACCTGAAGGTACTCTTGGCCCAGGCTTCTAAAGACTTTTCCTCTGTGTATGGGGTCCTGTTTCCCCTACCCTATGCTCATTCGGTAGGTATTTTGGGCCTTCGGCGGGCCTCGAAAAGGCGGATTGCCTTTCGTTCTTACCAAGAACGGCAGCTGGCCCAGGCCTATACTCACCACAAAATCCCCTTGTTTCCTTTCCCAAGCCCGAATATCCAGGACCTGGACAAACTTTTGGTCTGGTCGCCGTCAAAGGTGGTGTACCAACCTACCGGGGGCTGGGAAGAGCGGCAATTCGACCGTCTAATCGACCGGTGGGGTCAGACCCACGGAATCGAAATTGTCCGAGTTTCCCCCAACACCCTCATCGATAAAGATGAGTTGCCCTTCGACGGGGAGCACATTCCCCGAACGTTTACCCCCTTTCGCCAGGGAATTGAAACGAAACCCTGGAGCTCCTACCGTTTTAGCTCCTTTTCGTCCCCTGACCGGGTCGATCCCGCCGTAGCCAAGGAGCTTCCTGAGGAACTTCAGGGGCTGGAAGCCCTTGGTGCTCCGGCGCGGATGGCTCACTGGTTTTCCACCACCGCCCCATCTACCTACAAGGAGACCCGAAATGGCATGGGTCCCGGGGAGTATTCCTCGAAACTCTCGTTCTGGCTTTCCGACGGAAGTCTGCAGGCCAAGGTGGTGGGTCGCCGGGTTCTGGACTACGAAAAAATCCACGGGGCCAACGAATCGACTTACTGGATACTTTTTGAACTACTATGGAGGGATTTTTTCTTCTACCTAGGCCAACTGGTGGGTCCCCAAACGTACTTTCCTTCGGGATTTCGTTCCCGTCGCTCCCCGGGCTTAGTAGATTCCTACCCGTGGACCTACAAGAGCCAACCTCCAGAACCCCGATATCGGGAAGATTTTGTCCGGTGGATTCGGGGAGAGACGGGCCAGGACCTGGTGGATGCAGGAATGAAGGAGTTATCGAACCGGGGAACCTTGAGTAACCGTCTTCGCCAGTGCGTGGCCAGCTTTCTTATCTACGATTTGGCCCTGCCCTGGTGGTGGGGAGCAGCCTGGTTCGAGTATGCCCTTCTGGATTACGATCCCGACTCGAACTGGGGCAACTGGGCCTATCTGGCAGGGGTGGGGGCCGATCCCCGGCCCAGTCGCCGCTTTGACCTGGAAAAACAGGCCCGGACCTACGACCCCGATGGGGCCTATCGTCGCTGGGTAACAGAACAAAACTGGCCACCAGCCTGGGAGGAGGTGTTCAATGGCTGAACAAATAAGGGTAGTCCGGCTTATCTTGGGCGACCAGTTGTCGGACTACCATTCCTGGTACCCCCAGGTAGACCCGTCGATACTGTATGTGATGATGGAGGTTCGTCCAGAGACCGAGTATGTAACCCACCATATACAAAAGTTGGTGGCCGTCTTATCGGCCATGCGGCTGTTCGCCCAGAGTCTGCAAGAGAAGGGACACCGGGTTCGCTACTGGAAAATTGCCGACCCGGACAACCACCACAGCTTTGTTGGGAACCTGGCTCAACTAATCACCAAGGGTAGCCCCCCTTCGATTGAATACCAAACCCCCGACGAGTACAGGCTCCAGCAAATCTTAGGCCAAGAACTAGGAACTCTGGGAGTTGCGGTTCGAGAAGTGGACACCGAGCATTTCTTGTCGACCCCAGGGGATTTTCGCCGGGGCCAAAGGATGGAGACCTTTTACCGGGGAATGCGTAGGAAGACCGGCTACCTCATGGACGGCGACCAACCCCGGGGGGGCAGTTGGAACTACGATGCCGAGAATCGAAAGGCCTGGAAGGGCAGCCCCTCACCCCCGGTGGCACCTAATTTATCCACCCACGCAGAGGTGCGAGCTCAAGTTCTTGCCGACCTGGATGCCGCAGGTGTTCCGTGGTTTGGAAGCATGCCAGCCGACGGCTGGTGGTGGCCCGTAACGGCCACCGAGGCCCGGCAGGGTTTGCACGATTTTTTGGCTACCGCGCTGGCCAATTTTGGCGACTATCAGGACGCCCTGGCCCCAGGGCAACCGATTCTTTTTCATAGCCTGTTGTCCTTTGGATTAAATACCAAGCTGGTTCACCCCCGGGAGGTTATCGAGAAGGCAATAGAGGCCGCCACGGCCCAGGGTTCCGGAGTGAGCCTACCCAGCCTGGAAGGTTTTGTTCGCCAGATTTTAGGGTGGCGAGAATACATGCGCCAATTCTACCAAGCCAGCATGCCCGACTTTCGTCGTACGAACTTCTTCGGTGCCCACCGCCCCCTACCCGATTGGTATTGGACCGGAGATACCCAAATGGCTTGCCTGGCCGACTCCATTGGTTCCAGTCTGCAAAACGCCTACGCCCACCATATTTCCCGGTTGATGGTAACCGGCAACTTTGCCCTTCTGGCCGGTGTCCATCCCGACGAGGTAGACCGATGGTACCTGGGAGTCTACATCGACGCCTTTGAATGGGTCGAAATTACCAATACCCGGGGTATGAGCCAGTACGCCGACGGCGGTGGGGTCGCATCAAAACCCTATGCCGCCAGTGCGGCCTATATTCAACGCATGGGTGGCCCGTGTAAGTCCTGTGCCTACGACCCCAAAAAACGCCACGGCTCCAATGCCTGTCCATTCAACTCTCTGTATTGGGGATTTATCGACCAGCACCGGGAGAAATTTGCGAAAAATCCCCGGATGGCCATGCCCTTACGGACTTGGGATAAGTTCGACGAAAACGAACGGCGAGCGATTTTACAACAACGTAAAACATACCTCTCAGACCTTCTTCGAGGTTCAGATTATGGAAAGGAGTAGGAATTAATAGATCGTATGCGACATTTTAATTCCTAGGTCAAATCAGAATCACTCATTTTACGAAATGGCGTTACCCTAGAAGTCCGGGATGGTGGTTTACTCCTTTTCCAGCTCGAGATTTCTCAAGACCCAGTGTTCATGATCCTCCCACCTACCGGCGATCTTTAAATAGTTGGGACTAAGCCCCTCGCAGACAAACCCAAGCCCTTTGAGCAGATTAGAGGACCGAAAATTCCTCGGCATTACATTGGCTTCTAGGCGATGGAGCCCAAGATCACTAAAAGTCCACGGAATAATTGTCTCTAGGGCTTCGGTCATGTACCCCCGGCCCTGAAATTCTTTGTCCAGCTTGTACCCAAGAAAAGCCGACAAGAAGGGTCCACGAACGATGTTCGAAATACCGATGGTGCCAACAATGGGTCCCGGGGCTGGCAAGTAATTTTCAACTATCGCCAGGTTGATTTCTCGATCTGGGTCCGGCACCCTTATATCCTGGTTGAAGTAGGCCCGGTCCCGTAAAGGTTCCCAGGGCCGAAAAAACTCGGCGTTACGCTGGAGAAAGTCGCTCAAAAGGTCTTTCTCACCGGGTTCAAGAGTCCGAAGGGCCAGGCGGGAAGTCGTAAACCTCATGTACCTACCCGATATTTCGAAGCTCCAGCCCACAGGTCGGTTGTATAGCTTCGATCTTCGAACCAGTCCAAGTTAATTCGCCGGTCTCTTTATCGACAAGGAAGGAACGAACCTCGTCGCTTCCCTGGTTCGAGACAAAAAGAAACCGGCCCGTAGAATCGAAGAAAAAATGACGGGGTATTTTTCCTTGCGTAGAATACCGAGCTCCGGCCCCCAGGGTTCCGGTCGTCGAGTCGACGGGAAAACAGGCCAAGGTGTTTTGACCCCGGTTGGAGACGTACAAGAATTTTTCGGTGGGATGTAAGGCGATTTCGGCGGCGGTATTTGAGAGATCTTCTAGGCCTTCGGGAAGGCTGGAAATACGCTGGACTAGGCCAAAGGTGCTGGTCTCTTTTTGGTAGGAGTATACTTCGACGGTACTACTCAATTCGTTCACCAGGTATCCGTAGGTTTCTGGCTTGTTAAGGACAAGATGCCGGGGTCCATCTCCGGGCTGGGTCTTTAGTACCTTCGTTCCCTGCAACCAGCCCTGATCGGGGGCAAAGGTGGGAGGAATGGGGTAAGAAAGGACCGAATCAATTCCAAGATCACAGACCAGAAGCCGACGACTGTCCTGGGTGAACCAAACCCCATGGGCGTGGGCCCGTTCTTGTCTATTAATATTGGGACCATGACCTTCGTGAACCGCTCGCCAGGGTACGGCACCCAAAGCACCCGGCTGGGTGAGGGGATACAGATCCACCGTACCATCGGTGTAGTTGGCAAGGGCTAACCATTTTCCATCAGGACTCAAGGCCAGGTGACAGGGAGCCTCTCCTGCAGGCCGCGATTGCCCACTGTCCTCTTGGGGAAAAACGAAGCTCCACACCGAACCCAGGCCCAGAGGCGACTCTTGTACCCCGTACACCCAAGGTCCCCGGAGATCCTGAATGAGAAAAGAGAGGTGAGAAGGGGCGGAAAAAGCCTTTTCAACTTCCAATTTCCCCTGGGAGTCAACGTGGACCAGAAGAACCGTATCGGTGTAGCCGCTGATTAAGAGTTTCACTATTTTTCCTCCAGGGATTACAATAACCCGGAACGATCATAAGACCAAGGATGGAACATAAAAATGTGCTACACCGCCGGAGTTCTGGCCGGTTACCAAAAACAACTGGAAAAATACACCCGGGCCCTCTGGCAGAATCCCCTGCCCTTTCCGTCCTTTGAACAAATAAACGCCATGGCCCGCCCCTTTATGCCGGTTATAACCATGGATGCTCCCGATATACTTCAACCCCTGCGGTGGGTCCTGGTGCCGCCAAAAATGCGCACCTCGGCCGACCTTAAGAACCAGAAAATTTGGTACGCCAACGCCCGGATAGAAGAGCTGGAAGATAAGCCTACCTATGGCCCCCTGACCCGGGACCACCGGTGCATCCTGGGCATCAGTCATTTTTATGAGTGGCGCCACGAGGGGAGTCGGAAAATCAAGTTTCGTGTCTCCCTCCCCGAAGATACCCCCCTTCTCATTCCCGGACTCTGGAGCGAGTCGGTGGTAGATGAAGAGGTCTACAGGAGTTTCACCCTTTGTACTACCGAAGCCCAGGGGCTGATGAGGTACATTCATAACACCGCCCTACGGATGCCCGTCATTACGAGTATCGAGGCAGCCCGGGTCTGGCTGGACCCGGGCGAATCATTACCAAAGGCCAGAGAAGCAGTCCTGGGGGCCGAAAAAAGTAAAAACCTCATTACGAACCCACCCCCCGGCGACCTGGGCCCGACATCATCCGGGGCCCCGAGGCCACCTCTCCAGCCCGAACTATTTTAGGAGCCCCCGAATACCATGCACCGAATCAGCCTGGTGGCCAAAAAAGCCAATCCCGTTACAGTTCAAAATGCTCTTCTGACTACCTCCGACGTGGACCTGGCCCTGGCCCTCTACGATGTGCCCGACCAGGAGCGTCAGGTAATCCTGGAGGCCGCAGGGCCGACAAAGGCCCTGCGAGTCCACCAAGAACTCGAACGTTTAACCCGGGTAAAGGTGAAGGGAAAAGACTTATTAACCTTTCAGGAGAGGTTCCTGCAAAAAATTCGGGGACAAAACGTGGGCCCCACGAAGCGGTATTTTCGGCCGAATATCGAATAGTGGCGCAGCTACAGGCAATCGGTGGCCAATCGAAAACGACGAGCCTTCACCCTTGCCACCCAGCCCAATTCCCAGTATTCTTAGCATATGCCAAGAATGAAAGGATGCCGAACCGTCGCTGGAACCCCCGGAGCCTGGTACTTTAAACCCCAAGGTATACCCATGCGCGATCTGACCATTATCGACCTGGCCCTGGACGAATTCGAGGCAATACGGCTGGCCGACCACCAGGGCCTGTACCAAGCCGAAGCCGCCGCAGCCATGGGAGTTTCCCGCCAGACCTTTGGCCTCATCATTCACGAAGCCCACCGAAAAATTGCCCAGGCCCTTCTCTTGGGCTACGGCCTACGAATTAATCCCGGACCACAAAACGTTCAAGGAGAACAACCATGAAAATAGCCCTACCGGTCACCACCGACCAAGGAGCCCAAGCCCAACTGTCGGACCACTTCGGCCACGCACCATTTTTTGCAGTTATCGAAAAAGGAAACCCATCGGTAACCTTTCTGACCAAAGCCGCCCACAGCCGGGGCCAAGGAGGAGGCTGCGCCCCTACCGCCGAACTAAAAGCCGCCGGCATCAGCCACGTCTACTGCAAAGGCCTGGGCCAAGGAGCCTACAACCGCCTAACCGGGGAGGGCATCTCGGTCGGCATCCTGGACCCCACCTACACCCACCTCTCTCAAGTCCTGGACGCCATGGGTAACGACACCCTCGCTCCCCAAACCGACCCTACCCTCTGCGCTGGTCACGGCCACGATCATGGCCACGATCACGGGCATCACCACCACCACTGAAACTCGGGGGGCGTCCCGGGGCCCTTCGGGCGCCGGGTCGGGCTATTCGCCAGTACTCCTCGGCCCGCTATCGGGCCTGTGGGGTACTCGGCTGCTATCCCTCGCCCACGCCGGGGTTCGCCACGCTCCCCCCGGCTAAGGACCTTAAAAACGGTACCTATTACGCCGATTGCCTCGTTGAGTCCTCATCATTAAGGGGAAGAACACTCCAGAAATGAAGACCTTTCCTTTCGTTCGGAGGTAGATCATCCTCATGAGAATTGAATGGCCAATTGGGGTTACTGACCTGCCCTATTTTAACCTGGAGCGACCGGATATATTGCAAAGAATTACCAGGGACCCTGTGGTATTCTTTCGAGCAATCATCGGCTATTTCGCTCACAATATTCCCAGACCTTTCGACCCGAACACATCAAGAACTTGAAAAAGTGGTCGGAGTTCGCAGGAGTTATCCCCTCGAATTTGAGCCTTCTCTACGGAGGCGACGAAACCTTTGAATACCAGGGAATTTTGGTGGTTCCTTGGTATTCTTGCGGGTTCGTAACTGGTTACTCTAATCCCGGAAGGGCTTTACCCCCTCGATGGTTGCCGAAACCACGTAATCGTCCACACTTTTCCCCGGAACCCAAGTTCGCAAAAACTCCCGGCTCTCGTCTTTGGGGCGAATCGAAATATCCTCAAACCCTGCATCTTTGAGCATTGATTCTAGCTCGGTAATCGAAGAGGCTCCGGCCACACAGCCGGTATAGGCCGCCAGGTCACTTTTGAGGTCGGGTGGCAGTTCGGCAGTAGCAACGATATCCGATATGGCCAACCGGCCACCGGGTTTCAGCACCCGAAAGGCCTCGCGAAAAACCTGGGCCTTCTCGGGAGATAGGTTAATGACGCAGTTAGAAATAATTACATCGACCGTGTCGTTGGCCACGGGAAGGTGCTCGATTTCGCCCAAGCGAAACTCCACATTGGAGTGGCCGGCGGTGTGGGCATTCTTTCGGGCCTTACTGACCATGTCGGGGGTCATATCGACTCCCAAGACCGACCCGGCAGAACCAACTTCCCGGGCAGCCAAGAAGCAGTCGAACCCTCCCCCACTCCCCAGATCCAGCACCGTCTCCCCGGCCTTAAGGGATGCAATCGCCCGAGGATTTCCACACCCCAGGCCCATATTGGCCCCGGCGGGCACGGTGTCGACATCGATGGTCGAGTAGCCTAACTTTTGGGATACGACCTTGGGGTCGCCGGCCAGGTCCGCAGGACCACAACACGACGAACCGGAACATCCACACCCAACATTTTCGGATACCGCAACTTTTGCGTATCGTTCTCGAACCGCCTGACGGATTGTATCGTTGGCTAAAACTGTCATTCGTAACTCCTATCGTATTTTCTTACCCCAATGGACGACAGGAAAGAAAAAAGGACGCAGGAATTCTAACAATTTTTGCAGGTGCGGGGCTCATAGGACAGCACCTGGTTGTGGCGATTAATTTCGAAGGTACAACACTCTTTCAAAAGGATTTTCAGATGGTCCCTCCCCCTTTGGACCCGGGACTTAGCCCCCGAAAGGGTTAGGCCCTCAAGAGCCGCCACCTGACCCTGAGTTTTGCCGTCCATTTCGGACAGTTGCACCGCCCGGCGATAGGTCGGTGGCAGGGCTTGGATCATGGGGCCTAAACACGCGGCCAGTTCCTTGCGAACCTCGACGGCTGCCTCGGCCTCGGGGTTGGCCAGATCTTCGGGAATTTCTTCATGGGTACGTCTTGTGCGGTAATAATCGATAAGGGTATTTCGGGTGATTTGGTAAATCCAACTCTCCAACTTTTTATGGTCCTGAAGGGTCTCCAGGCGGGTAAGGATTTTTACGAACACTTCCTGAAGCAGGTCCTCAACTACATCGGCTGGAGCCCGGGAGGCCAAAAAACGAGACAGGGCCTGGGAATATTGGTGCCAGATTTCTTCGGGGTCGGGATTGAGCAAAATAGTCATTGAAGTCGACTCTCTACGAATAAAAAGACCTGTTCAGCGACGGTTACCGCTTTTTGGAGCTCTGACTCGGACGGCATAAGGTCCCCTTCTGGATATCGGTACATGATCGAGAATGGTTCGAGGTATATACAATCGTTGTAAATCGCTTCAAACGCGGGTTCTAATTCCTGACATTGCTCAAGGAGTATTCGAAGACTGTGAGTCTTGCCAACTTTAAGGTCTCGAAATGCTAAATATGCTTTTATGCCTTTCTCAGCGCATTGTTGGGTATGATAAATCGCAACATCAAACAACCTCCCTTCCGCCCGAAAGAGCAGTTTGGCAGATTCAAGATCCTGGTGAGCCTTAAACATCCATTCCTCATGCGGCTGCATAAAGCATCTTCCCTTCTAAAAGCACCTGGTATATTAAAGTTGATGGATGATTTCTTCGTTCAGCGACCTCGGCTTCAGTGAGTACAAGTAAGTCGACAGCTACTTTTTCGCCTCTAAGAGCCCTTAGGCCTCGCCTTATTCTGTCTGCACGGCTTTCGAGTGAGTCTTTTAGAATAATACAGAGATCGATATCGCTATCTTCTTCGGGTGTACCCCAGGCGAGGGATCCAAACAGATAGACTTGTTTCGGCGAGTAGACTTGTACAAGTTTTTCAACAATTCGGATTAGGGTCTCGTCGTCAGAAATCATTAAAAAAGTATAACCCTTGGTTACGGGAGGTCACAAGGGCTTAAACCGCCGACAGGGTAGATTGAAAGGGGTAAGAGGGTCAGCCCCACAAAAATTAGGGTCCTTCTTTGATAGTCCTAGCACTATCACCTGCCAAGTCTTCTTCTTGAGAAATATAGTTGATAATGTATATACAACGATGAAAACGGTAAAAGTCTTTCAGAGCGGAAATAGCCAAGCCATCAGGATACCGAAGGAGTTTGCGGTTTCAGATTCTGAGTTGTTCATACAGAAAGTTGGAGGCAGTATAATTTTGACATCGAAAGATGATATCTGGTTTAGATTCAGAAGTAGCCTAGATCATTTTTCGAAAGATCTATTTTCTGAAGGCAGGGAGCAACCCGATATGCAAGAACCAGAAGAATTTTAGGGAGCTATAGGTATGTTCTTACTCGATACCAACATTTGTATGTATTTAATGAAGCAGAAATACCCAGGGCTTCAAAAACGAGTAGAACAGGGAACTACTCTACGGATTTATTTCTCCCTTCGAAATAATTTCTTTTACTGAGCTAGATGCCGAACTTTTTGGGAGTATTCGGGCATACTTATATAAAGTCGGCACCCCCATCGGCCCCTATGATCTCCAAATTGCGGCCCAGTGTTTATCAAGAGATCTGGTCCTTGTGACAAACTACACGAAAGAATTTGAAAGGGTACCAGAACTAAGACTCGAGGATTGGACCCTGGTGGCCCAGTGAGGTCTTTTTGACGGGAACCTTCATTCTCGAAAAAATAGTCCCGGGCATCCAGCCCGTTGTAAGACAGATATTGCCTTATGCCCAGAAATTCTGGGGAGTTTGCTCATTGGCAAACCTTGATCCTCTAATGCCTCGATATAAAGCTGAATAGCTTCCTTTATATTTAACACTTTTTCGTCCCGCCGAGGATATCGACAGGGATAGGCTGTGCGTGGCCCTCGTATATCTTCTTAATGTTCACGAAGAAAATCTCTCAGGCCCGAAACTGTCGAACCCTGGGGGCCGGGGTAAGTCCCATCGACCTGACCAATAATCCATATTTCGTCGGGGTTAATCAACTTGAGGGAGTTCCAGAATCCTTTCTCGACCTTAGGGGCGGTGGAAGATTTTATTTCTACGGCGATTAGTTGATTTCCTCGAGATAGTACTAGGTCGACTTCGTTCCCCGTAGCATCTCGGAAAAATGATGGTTCCCATCGGGGCATGTGGGTCAAGACATTTTCAATGACGTAGGATTCGAAGGAGTTGCCGACCACTGGATGGCCCAGAAGTCCGTTCATAGTTTCTATACCTAGCAGGGCATGAAGAAGGCCGGTATCGCGAATATACACCTTGGGGGACTTTACGAGTCTTTTTCCTAGGTTCGCCTCGTAGGGTTTGAGGGTTCGTACGACAAAGGTTTGTTCAAGGATATCAATATAGGACTTTATTGTATGGTGGGTAACGCCAAGAGATTTTCCGAGGTTCGAGTAATTCACCAGTTGACCGTGGGTATGGGCGAGCATGGTCCACATTCGTTCCAAGGTTTTGGCGGGAATCGAAAATCCCAATTGAGGAATGTCCCGTTCCAAAAACGTCTGAATATAGTTCCATCGCCATTCAAAAGATTCTTCATCTTGGTCCTTGAGGAGAGAACCGGGATAGCCACCCTTAAGCCAGTGTTTTTCCTGGGGAATTAGGCCCTCGATTTCTGTCCGCGTGAACGGGGTAATGTCCAGATAGGCGATTCTTCCGGCTAACGATTCGCTACTCTGCCGTATCAGGTCCCGAGAAGCGGATCCGAGCATGAGAAATTGTCCCGGCCGTCGCGTATCATCGATCGAAGACCGCATCGAAGAAAAAATCTCCGGGAGGAGTTGGATTTCGTCCAGGCACACCAAGTGATCTTTGTTTAATTGAAGGAAAAGTTCCGGATCGTTTTCTATTTTTGCGCGATCCGAGGCCTTTTGAAGGTCCAGATACAGTGCTCCTGGTACTTGTTCTACGATCTGTCGAGCGAGGGTCGTTTTTCCTACCTGTCTGGCTCCTAGGAGAGCGACTGCTGGGTAAGACCCTAAGCGTTTGTGAATGATATTTAATAGGGCTCGGGGAACTTTATTATGCATATTGGTATTATAGCTTCCAATTTGCACATTTTACAAGGGATTGATCCGTAAATTTCTAGGGGATAGAAAGTTGTAGATCCAATCTTCTGACCTGTAAACCCATTATTTCTTCTATGGGATCGAAGTCCCTATCGTTATGAATGAGTGGAAAATCATTCTCGATACAAAAAGTTGCAATAAAGACATCGATCGTTTTCCGGATTGTTATTCCTCTTCGCCGCAACATTCGATAGTTTTCTACCGCTTTATAGGCATTCTGATGACCGACAAAATCGAAATAGACCAAACTTTCCATGATCTCTTTCGCTTTAACGTATTCTCCATCGTTTTTAAAACCTTGAAGAAATTCGGTTATGATTATGTCTCCCGTGATTATTCGATTATTCATCAATTCGAAATCGAGTAAATCTGTATGGGGCGCTATTATTCCGTTCACATAATCGATCCAAGCCGAAGTATCCGCAACGATCATTTGTCCGTTCGCATTTCGTCCAGATTGCCGGTCCAGCTTAATTTCCCCCGTAAATCACGAACTTTGGCTTGTTTTTCTAACGAAATTAAAAGCCTTAGCCCGGCCTCGACGGTTTCTTTTTTTGTTTTCAACCCTGAGATGCTCAATGCTTGGTTCATCAAATTGTCGTCAATTACGATATTTGTACGCATAGTTCCCCCGTGTGTATACTTATAGACAATTATACACATGCGATTAGCTTTTGTCTGTAGGTGAATACGTTAGCTACCGGATGATGGGTTCCGACTCGGCCAAAACCTTTATCACGACGGAAAATCGCAATTCGTTGCTCGTGGGTAAACATCCTCGAATCCATCTTTTTGTGATTCTGATTAGGCAACCCAACAAACGCCGCTTGTAGCGTCTATCAAAAAAAAGATTATGAATTGTACGGCCTTTAATAATTATATCATCCCCACGGTAATATGAACCTGAATCCGTATAAACCATCCAGTAATCCACTCCCCCATAAAATGGAGTGCATATAATTTACATTTGATACCTGGAAGTCATCTTAAA
>JAACWS010000088.1 GCA_009991955.1 Spirochaetales bacterium | reverse complement strand
TGGCCCCTAGTTGTGCCATCGCCCCCAGGTGTGCCGTGGTTTTCCTCTGCCTCTGCCCCTTCGACCGAGCCATCCCCCCTACCACGTTCGGCCTCGGCCTTTTTAATCAGGGCCATACCCTTGGAAATTGCATCCTGATGGCTACCCGAGAAGGCCGTAAAGACCAGGTCCCCCCCGTAGGGGTGGCGAGGATGTACGTCCATGAGGGTACATTCCTCGTACACCTGCCGTACCCGGGGTAGGTGAGAAAAGTCCAGGCCGGGGTTCATACCCTGGGTATACAAATTCATGGCCACCGTTACTATATCGACGTTGCCGGTCCGTTCGCCGTTGCCAAACAGGGTTCCCTCGACCCTATCGGCCCCGGCCAACATACCCAGCTCCGTCGCCGCCACCCCGGTTCCCCGGTCGTTGTGGGTGTGCAGCGAAATAATCGCCTGTTCCCGGTCCTTCAGGTTTCGGCAAAACCACTCTATTTGGTCGGCGTAAATATTGGGGGTCGACAACTCCACCGTGGCAGGCAAATTTAAAATCATCCTGCCCCGAACTTTAGGATCCCATAACTCCATGACCCCCTGACATACCTCCAGGGCGTAATCCATCTCGGTGGCCGTAAAACTCTCGGGACTGTACTGAAACACCACCTCCGTGCCCGGCAGGCTGGGCAGGGATTCAATCACCTGGTTAGTTCCCTCCAGGGCAATCTGCTTAATCTCATCCTTCGACAAGCCAAAGGTAATCCGCCGCTGTTGCTCGCTGGTCGAATTATACAGGTGGACAATGGCCCTTTTGGCCCCCCGTAAACTTTCGAAGGTCCGCTCGATCAGGTGGCGCCGGCTCTGGGTTAAAACCTGAACCCACACATCCGCAGGAATATGATCTTCCTCAATTAGTTTCCGTAAGAAATCGTACTCAATCTGACTGGCCGATGGAAATCCAATCTCAATCTCCTTGAACCCCACCTCGACCAACAAATGAAACAACTTCAACTTCTGATCCACGCTCATGGGCGTCGCCAAAGCCTGATTCCCATCCCGCAAATCCACGCTACACCACACCGGCGGCGCCATATGAACCCGGTCGGGCCACTGCCTATTCCTCAACTCCAAAGGTGGATACATTCGATACTTCGCCATCAACTTCTCCTTTTCCCGCAGCGCCCCCGAGTCGGAGCAAAAAAAAGCCCGCCTCGGATTCAACTCCGCGCG
>JAACWS010000087.1 GCA_009991955.1 Spirochaetales bacterium | reverse complement strand
TGAATGCTTCGGGGACCTCGATACACCCCTATTCTTAATCGGCTTAGGTTCTTAAGTCATTGCGGTGCAATGACCTACTTTGCCAGAAAACAATATTTATGGAGGTCCCCGTTTCATAACTACTTATTGCTAAGGGAACCGCTAAGGAAAATAACTTCTGGCCGGTATTCGAAATGAATGTTATCAAAGCTCACCCACTTGCCACCCCAAATAAAGCCCTCGGCTTCGAAGGCCTCTATAATCTGGTCTGGCACGACCCAGCGTTCGGTCTCGGGCAACTCCCACCACCGGTCGATGCCCGATTGGGCTGCCCATAGCCAATACACCTGCCTTCGCTGGTAGGTATAGGGCACTAGGTCAATGGCTGTACCGTAACTGTGGAAGCTGCGTCGCAGGGTATTTGCAATGTTGCGCCAGTTATAGCCATGGGCTTGATGGAGGGACTGAACAAAAGTTTGAATCGCTGGGTTGTTTTTGACCAACTCGCCCACTCTTCGATTCACCCGGCGGATGGGATCTACCAAGAGGGGATGCACCCGAACCGATAAGCCAAGAATCCGAGTACGAACCATTACCCGGTCTGCACTGACCCGGGAATTCACCTGGTACAGACTATCGAAGAATCCATTAAAGCGAATACGTCGATCAAAGGTTTCAGCGGGATTTTGGGCTTCCAACCGGGCAACGGTCGCTGGGGATAACTGGGTGACCTCAAAGGGGCCCAGATCGTAGTTATAAAATCGAATAGATACATACTCTTCCCATTGAGCTCGCTCTTCATTGGGGAGAAGTCGACCTTCGGCCCAGAAGTACCACCGACCGTCCATTTCAAGGGCCCATTGATCATCGATGACTCGGGTAGCGGTAATGCGCGAGGGGTAGGCCTGGGCGAAAGCATGGACCTCATCTTGCCCGGGAAACTCCCGGGGAACAAAGGGTGCGGGGCTTGGAGAGCCCGAGGGTGATGAAAAAATCGGAACGATATAAAGAAAAGCAAAAAAACTCAAAAATACGGTAGTTCGCCTATTGAAAAAGGTTAATGCCTTCATTGGCTTAAAAATTAACGAAAGTTGCCGATAAAAACTACAAGGTTCTGGGAAGATTATGCACCTTTTACCCGGGACTATTTCCAGAAGTTTTGAAAGTGTGATACTATCTATGAATATGGGAAACAACCTGCGGGGTACCCTCGTAATTATCTCCCCCA
>JAACWS010000086.1 GCA_009991955.1 Spirochaetales bacterium | reverse complement strand
CCTGGAACAGTTAGAAGCATAGTCCTCCCCTTTTTCTTCGAATGGCACATAGCGGCCCTTATTATACTTTATTTGGCTCTACGAAGGTAGCGCCCCACCCTCAAACCCCACGAACATCTTCCATCATGGCCTGGGGCCGGCCTTGGGCCTGGCCAAGGTAACTTTTGGCCAGCTCTTCGACCAAAACGGGCACCGAGGCCGGGCTAGAAATCCCCGTTTGGGAACCAAGTAGCCTCCATAACAGGGGGGTTTTGGGTTTGGGGCCAAAGACGACCTGCACGCTGCTGACTCCAAGTTTAGTCTTCATCCACTCGATAGCCGACGGAATTCCACCAATTTCGTCGACCAGGCCCAGTGTCAGGGCATCTTGGCCGGAATATATGTGCCCCTCGGCCAACTCGGCCACCTTCGGCTCGGGAATGTTGCGGGTTTGGGCTACCTTTTGGACGAACATCGAGTACAGCTTATTGGTATAGGAGGAAATAATGTCGGTATCCCCTTCATTGGGCTCCCGGTAAGGGGATCCCAGGTCCGAGTAGTCGCCCCGGCGGATGACCGAGTGGGTAATCCCATGGGAGGCCAAGAATTCCTTGATTGAAAAAAGGATCGAAATAACCCCAATAGACCCGGTAATGGTGGTTCGGTGGGCAAAAATGCGGGCCGCCCCGGTGGCGATCCAGTAGCCACCCGAGCCCGCAACCTCGCTCATGGACACCACCAGGGGCTTTTCGGCCCCCAAACGGTCCAGTTCTCGGGAGATATCCTCCGATGCCAGGGCCGAGCCACCTCCGGAGTTGACCCGGAAAATGACCCCCTTAATCTTTTTGTCTTTGCGAAGTTTTTGAATCAGGGGAATGAAAGTCGAGCTGCCGATCATTTGGCCCATGAGGGGATCCCGGGAGTTTTCGCCGTCTTTTATTCCCCCTTCGAACTGCAAAAGTGCAATCTTCGGACCACTACCACACCGGGGTTTGAGCCGTCGGGGTTTGTATTCTTTGTTTTTGGATTTAGGATTTTTCCAGCCCTCCAGCAGGTCTTCCCAGGTATTGATCTCGTTCACCCACCCGGCCTCGACGGCTTCGGCGGCAGAAAAAATTCTGCCCTCCAAAGAAAGCCCGGGGGCGATTTTTTCAGAATACTCGGCCATAACCGTATCCAGAATTGCCTCGTGTTGGGCCTGGTTGAAGGGGTCCAACTG
>JAACWS010000011.1 GCA_009991955.1 Spirochaetales bacterium | reverse complement strand
GTTTTCATAACTCTCTATTACAAGGCAAAATGCCGATTCTGATTGAACTTTTTCAAAAATAATTTTATTCCCACAAGGTTTGGGGCACTATAAAAGGAACCCCAGATACCAATCCTTGCAAACTCACCCATAAACAGATATTCTGTACTGAACAGCGGAGGTAGATATGTCAGAGCGGCAACTTCAGATGGTCACCTTTCAGTTGGGGGACGAAAGCTACGGAATAGACATAATGGATGTGGAAGGGATTGTCAAAGTAGAAGAAGTACGTGAAATACCTAACTCACCGGTGTACGTAGAGGGCATTTTTAACCTGCGGGGCGACATAATTCCGGTAATAAGCCTTCATAAGCGCTTTCATATAAGGAAAATGGAAATTGGCGATGAGGACGAGCTACTTAGTGGATTTATTATTATCAACGTCGATGGAATGCAATTGGCAGTCGTAATTGACAAAGTTTCCCGAGTTGTTTCGGTAGACTTAGATGAGATCCAGCCTCCTCCACAAATGCTGAGTGGGATTGGAGCGGAATATATTCAAGGTGTCGTGAACCGTCAAGAGGACTATTTAATAATTCTGGATATTAGACGTTTGTTCAGCGTAAAAGAGCTTCAAGCTCTTGAAAACTATCTCTAATCCAAGAATTTATTCTGGCACTTCAGGTTCCCTACAAATAACTATTCGATTCTAGAAAGGAAAGAAATGGCCATCCCTTTAGTTCGACCATCAATAAAACGTAAAGATCTTGATTCGGTGTTGACATGCATGGTTTCGGATCAAATCGCAACCGGGGTACAAAACGCTGAATTTGTTGGAGAAGTTTTGGAATTATTGGGGCTTGATGGAGGGCTCGCTTTTCGAGATCCAGCGACGGCCATACGAGTCGGTCTACTTTCCCTCGGGTTGGGAGTGGGTTCGAGGATTGGGCTTCCGGTTTTTGCGCCGAAAGTATATTTGTTGGAAATTCTTGGCGTGGGTGCCGTGCCGGTTTTTGTTGATTCAGTGCCTGGAACTCCTATTGTAGACATCGAATATCTAAGGAATGTCCATGAACAAGAGGCACTGGGGTGTTTTATAGCCTATAGTGCTTGTGGCGTCAGCGGGAATACCGAGGAAATTCAAGGGTTAGGAGTTCCGCTTATAGAGGATATCACCACAGTCTTAGGAGGGAGATACGAAGATGGAAGCGCTGCAGGAAGTATAGGTAACTTCGTCTTGATTCGGACCGAGGCTCAGGACCTCATTACCTCGGGAGGTGGTATGTTATTACTCACCAAGGGGAAAAAGGAATCGAAAAGCCTGCAAAAAGTAAGCGAGGTGCTGCCGGATACGGCCTATATGGCCGACATGAACGCCGCTTTGGGAAAAATCCAGTTTAGAGAGTTAGGAAAGTTTTTTGAGAGAAGAATAGAATTCTATCGGTTATTTTCCCAATCGGTGCTAAGGTCGCATAATCAGGTACTTTACACTGGGGGAGATGAAGAAGTCGTTCCTTCCTCCTTTGTTGTAAAATTGAAAGGTTCATTGCAGGAGGTTCAGGGTTTTTGCGTAAAAAAGGGTATTGAAACACGGGCTACCTTTGAAGACAGTTGTTATCATTGGTTATCAGCAAATGCTCAAGGCGATGACCGCGAGGATATTCCACGAACCTACCCAAGCTGCGCTCGGCTCATGTTGCAGTGTTTGAGTTTTCCTCTGTATCCAAGTCTTGGAGCGAAAGAGGTCGAATCCCTTTTAAAAATCTTGGCAGCTCTTCCATAGGTATTCCTTTACATTGCATCGACCCCTAAGTATAGTGAGAAAAATGCCCCAAAAAAGTATGCCATCAGTTCTAATAATCGCGAACTGTCAGAAACCCGAAACTTCGGGGCTGGCTACGCAAATTGAAGAGTATCTCGAAAACAGATCGGTGTTTGTTCAGGCGTTTTCTTTTCAGGGTAAGGCTACTCTCCCAGATTACCAGGGTCTTGACTTGGCGATAACTCTGGGAGGTGATGGGACGGTTCTTTTTGCAGCGCGGTCTCTCGCTACTAAGGGGGTTCCAATACTTCCCGTTAACCTCGGGAATTTTGGCTTTATTACCGAGGTAGCAAAAGATGAGTGGGCCGAAGATCTAGAATCTTTTTTAGATGGAAGTTCCCTCGGTGGGCGTCGTTTAATGGCTCAAGTGAAAGTTTTTCGAAAAACTTTTCAAAAATTTGAATCAGTATGCCTAAATGATGCAGTAATATCTGGTGCGGGGATATCGAAAATAATTTCCTTGTCGGCGTTCTTAACCAACACCGAAATTGGAAAGTACCGGGCGGATGGAATTATTGTAGCCACTCCTACTGGTTCGACAGCTTACTCCGCCGCTGCCGGAGGTCCGATATTGCATCCAGAAATAGATGCCCTTATTCTCAATCCTATCTGCCCTTTTACTCTTTCTCACAGGCCCTTGGTTCTACCTGGGGGGGAGAAAATTAGAATCGTAATTGACCGAGCTCAAAGAACCCAGCTAATGCTTACCCTCGACGGTCAACTGGAATATCCGCTGGAACCGGAAGATGAAGTAATTGTCACCAGGGCGGAGAATCCAGCGATAATTGTTAATTCCCGGAAAAGGAATTTTTATGAGGTCCTGCGAACCAAGTTGAACTGGTCTGGGGGCCCGGATGCTTGAAGAGCTAACAATTACAAATTTTGCCCTCATCGAAAAACTTCATCTGGTATTCCGACCGGGATTCACCGTACTTACCGGAGAGACAGGGGCTGGAAAATCGATACTTGCTGGCGCATTGGGACTCTTGGCTGGAAACAAGGCTTCGGTCGACAGCATTCGGACCGGGGCTGACGAAGCCGAGGTGTCGGGCACCTTCGCGGTACCAAAGGTTGGCGGCGTTATTGATTGGCTTGATCAAAGGGGCCTAGAAGTTGACGAGGGTCAGCTAATTGTCCGAAGAGTTCTTCGGGTTAATGGTAAAGGAAGTGTGTATGTTCAAGGTAGTCCTATCACTGTAAAAGAACTTTTAGAACTTAGTCCTAATCTGTTTGACATGCATGGACAACACGAGCACCAAAATCTCTTCGAACCGAGTTTCCATCGGAAATATCTCGACGGATTTGGAGGATTGCAGGGCGAAGTTGCAGAACTAACCGCGAAGTTTTTACTGCTTTCGAATCTAAAAAAGAAAAGAGACACCTTACTGGCGGGAGCGGCAGACCTAAAAAGGGAAAAAGAACTGTTGAGTTTTGTATTAGCCGAAATTTCTGAGGCTAAAATCATCTTGAATGAAGACCAGGATTTAGAGAACGAAAAAACTAAACTTGAGTCGATTGAAGAACTTCGGGTGTTATCCGAAGAAGCTTATGGTTTCTTGAACGATGAAGATCAAGGAGTCCTTCGAATTCTTTCGAGAGTTCGTTCTCGCCTACTCGGAGGAAAGCACATTGATAATGAACTCGAAGTTCTTGCGGATCGATTCGATGGACTTTACTTCGAACTTGAAGACGCGGCCGGGGCTTTAGGACATTACAAAGAATCTGTTCTTTTCGATCCAGATAGGCTTGAAGAGGTACACGATCGTTTAGATCTGCTGTACAAACTCAAAAAAAAGTACGGACCGGGTCTTGATGACGTAGTCGCATACGGTATCGAGGCCGAGAAAAGGTTAAGAGAGTTTGGAGAAGAACAGGAAGACACCCAAGCTCTTTCTTTGCGTATCAAGGAATTAGAAAAAGAGGTCGTGAATTTAGCCGCAATTCTCACAAAAAATCGAAAAGATGCGGCATCAAAAATGGAAAACAAGGTAATGGAGGTTCTCTCGGGTCTCAAAATGGGAAAAAATACCTTCGTCGTCCAGGTCACCCCCAAGTTTTCCGATGGTGGGGTTCCACTTTGTGGTCCCATGGGCGCAGATGAGGTCGAATACATGTTATCAGCTAATCCGGGTGAGCCTCTAAAACCATTGAAGTCAGTCGCGTCCGGCGGAGAGATATCGCGAGTCATGTTATCGATAAAGTCGGTGCTCTCTGAGGTCGAAGAAGCCGAAACCCTTGTTTTCGACGAGATTGATGCGGGAATTGGAGGGGAAGTTGGGGCCGCATTGGGTACCTATCTTCAAAGAGCCGCGGAAAAACGTCAACTCTTATCGATAACGCACCTTGCGAGTATTGCCGTTCAGGCCGATAATCATATAAAGATAGAAAAAGTAGAAGAGGGTGGTAGGACATTTACCCGCGCCTACGAGATTAGTGGTGGCCAAAGAGTGCAAGAAATTGCTAGAATGCTTTCGGGTCATCCGGGTCAAGAAAGTTCCATGGCTCACGCATTGGATCTACTGCAAACCTACCACAAAAGTTTTTAGGAGCACCCGATGGCAAAGGTAAGTGCGGAAGCGAAGGATATTTACTCCGAGCGAATCCGAGGCTACAAACAGGAAATCGACCAAGTCTTATCTCGAGAAAAAAGTATCTTGCAAGTGATACAAAAGAACGACGAAGGGAAAGAGTACAAACTTCTGACCCTAGCCGAAGAGCGTATCAACATGGCATCGTATTATCTATTAATGAACCAAATTAGCCTTTCATTATTGGGCGTCAAAAACGAAGCCTTTATTAATGATGCAAGAAAAAGCTGTTACGAGTCTATTATTCATTTAGAGAATCTTGTCTCCAACCGCATAGATGTACCATTTAGTGACTACGAAGAGGTGCACACAAAGTTGGAGGGCTTTGACGACAGACAGCGATTCGCCCTAGTTAAGAAAATTGGGTTTGCAATTCACTCGGTTGAAGACGACTTTGGAGACAACTCCAAATGGAAATGGTCTTTTGTAGAACTCGAGGGAAGGTATGCAACGATTGCTAAGAATCTCATGAACCTTAAAACCCTTGTTGCCGGACTCGATCCGCGGGTAGATGGATATCGCGAGAGGTATCTTTATTTAGAACTGGTAAAAAAGTGGCTACATTCTGCTGCTGACCGGTACAGAGAGAAATACGAGTTGTCGACCAATCGTATTGACGACTTCAAAACTGGAATTGCATTTCTCAATGCCCTTCGTAGGCTGTTAATGATTGTAGGAGAGAATGAGCCGGCTGAAACAGTCAAAAAAAAGGCTGAGGTTTGGAAGGCAAAAATGGATGATGACGAAAAGCGTATGAGTGCGGCTGCAAAGAAATCCTAAACAGGACACCACTACTAAAATGAAGATTTCCCCCCTTGGATACCTCTCAATTATGCTTTTGGGTGGTATGGTCTACTTTTTATCTCCCCAACCAACCGGTGCGGAGCTATGGGTAATGTCGCCCTGGATAAAAGAACTGCCCCAACAGCCCTTTGAATCCGACGAGGGAAGTAGTGGAATAATAGGAGTCGATGCCGGTGGGGGAGTCGGCGCACTGAACCCTGAGCTAGGTTTGACCCGTTGGTATTCCTCGAGAGATTTTGTTTCCGTTTCTGATTACTGGTTAGTTAACTATGACTATTCGGATAATGTCGCCCCTTTCATTTCTCTTCGAACCCAAGATATATATCCGAATCCGATGGGAGAATACCCGTTGGTTCGTGATGGCTGGGTCTTTACCCTCGGATCGGATCTTACGTCTCTTCGGTTTGGTCGAGACGAATTCCCTTTGGACCTTACTGAATTTCGGCAATGGGCGTCGGTGCTAACCTTCGTCGAATCGAATAGTACTTATGTAGTCGCGGGTCTAGCTGACGGTCGACTATGGGTTAGGTCTTCCGATGACGCCGAGGCAATTATAGAGCCCCAGGATGATTGGTATACTCAAGGGGCATTGACTTCGCGTATTCCTGTTGGCGCAGCAGTATTCGATACCTTTGGGTTCGTAGTGTATGGTACCCAGGACCAGCGGGGACTTTTGTGGAATCTACTTACCGGTGAACTGGTTCTGTCCAGCGAGCTTCCAGGGCGTGGAACGGAGGGAAATTCTCGAATATCATTCTATTCTCCCTATACCGATGTATACAGCTTGTTTATTGAGCGCGCTACGGGCGGCATCGTACATACTATCTCGCTTACCCAGGGAGAGACTCGAAGTCAGAGGGTTGCGTGGGAGAACGTAACGTCTTTCGATTACTTGGACGATTCGGGTCTTGGTTTTGTGGTACACGAAATCGAATCCGGGCCGAAGATAGAATTTTTTCTGCCTCTCGACGAAACTCGGTCTCTTTTAGGTACCAGTCCTTTCTATGGTTCGGTCTTTTCCCATAATTCTACCCTTTTCTGGATAGGAAATGAACAAATCGGGCGGTTTGATCTGGGGTGGATGTATGAGTAATCTCCCAAGACCTTGGATCTTTGTCTTGATTCTTACGAATATATCTGTAGCCATGATACCGGCTATTGAGTGGCCCAAAGAAAGGGGTGAAGAGAATCCCTATACCTTGCGAGTAGAAATAAAGCCCCTCGGAAGTGAAGGAGAGTTTTCTGGACTTATCGGAGGGTCGCAGATAGCAAGAATAGAAGAGGGGCTTCCCCTTGCCCTAGGACCGGCCATAATTTATGACTATCGAAGGCAGTTCTACGGAGTAGGGTATGAAGCTGAGGAACATGGGATTGTGCATAACATTTACGATGGTGAGCGTCGAACACGAGTCTCTCATTATTCAGTCCTGCCCCAAAGAGGCGATCTTCAACAACCCAGAGTTTTTGACGTCCGGGTGCTCTTACCCGAGTCGGAGCCCTCTTTAGTAACATGGAGAAATAACCTAATCCCAAGTGGGGCTTTATCTCTCCGTATCATCCTTGGCGATCCTCTCGAAAGCGGTATTTCCTCGGGTATTCAAACTTTGTCCGTATCGGTCTCGGGAGAAAGCCAATTTAGCTTAGCCCCTGGAGTTTTAAGCGAAACGACCGATGGGCTAAGGGCGCAAAGTTCAGGATCAGTGCTCATTATCGATCAATCGTTACCTACTAGCGGTCGAGATAATCGATTGACAGTCCAAGGAACAATCAATGTGCCCATGGGTAGGTCGTTACTCCGGCTCGCAATAGAGGATTTCGAGGGAAACGAAAATAACCTTTCCTTCGTTCTTCTAGGGACCGAGGAGTTGGACTAATGAAAACCTTTTCAAAACTCCCTCAGGTACATGAAGAATATACGTCTGTTACTTGTCCAGTGTGTGGCTCCCGGGAATGTAAAACCCATTGGGACTGTGGAACCTACTCTTTCCAACGATGTACCTGTTGCAAACACATCTATCAAAATCCACGCCCAAGACCTCAAGATCTCCTAGACCGATATGACGAGGAGTACAAGAACTACGAGGTAGAAAACTCTCAGAATTTTTTTCAACTCATGATCGAAGGGCTTAATGATGTTGGTTTTCTCGATTTGGAAAAACATATTCAAGAGTCTCTCCCTCCTCTAGAGTCACCGAAATTTTTAGATGTTGGGTGTGCTACTGGGGTCTTGGTCCGATATATGTATGATCGGGGATGGGATTCGATGGGCCTAGAAGTATGTGTGCCCGCTGCAGAGTACGCCCAGGCAAATAGGGGTGTCCGGGTGCAGGTAGGCACACTCGAAAGTCAAGAATGGCAGTGGGGTACCTACGATCTTATACATTCGAGCCATGTGATCGAACACGTTCCCGATCCGAATGAGTACCTTTCTCTTCAACATAAGCTCCTAAAACCCGGCGGGTACATAATCGTTACTACCCCAAACACGAAGAGTTTTCAGGCGGCTTTTATGGGGGCATCCTGGAGAAGTGCGATAGCGGACCATGTCCATTTATTCTCTCGAACCCACCTTGGTGAACTATTGGTCCGAGCAGGATTCGAGCCAAAAGAATGGAAAACCTGGGGTGGGATTCCCCTCGGTATGGCGCCAAAGGGAGTAAAACGGAGTGCGGATTGGTTAGCGAAGAGGTTGGGTTTGGGGGATGTAATGATATTCTTGGCTAAAAAGCCCAAAAAATCCGATGCTTGACACTTTTTGCCCTTTCTTACTACCATGGCCCATGACCAAGGAAGTGCTTCGAAGTCTGGGATTCAAAGACTTAAAAAGGCTTGTTGCCCTATTAGACCTCGATATCAGCGATGAAGTACTTTCGGCTTCGAGCGATTCAAACCGTGACGATCTCATTGACTCAATTCACGAAGAACTGGAGGATGTGCGACGGGAGCGCGAAGAACTTAATACTCTCCCAATTCGCTACCAGGAAGACCGTTTCTCATCGGTCGAAAACTTATTTGGTACGGACCTAGATGTTGACTCGGTAAATTTTGATTTTCCAGAAAACTACAATGTAACCAGACTTGTGCTTATGCTTAGAGATCCGGCCTGGGCTTTTGCCTATTGGGACATTAGTTATCAAGACAGAAATAGATTGAAAGATTTGGGAAAAAATGACTCCCTCTGTATAGTACTTCAGGAACAACCGCGCAACGATGACGAAATGCTCGAGCAAGTCGAAATGCCAATTGAACTCTCCGATAGTCGATGGTACATCAATGTCCCTCGGCGGGGTACGAGCTACCAAGCAATCCTTGGTTACTACGGATACGATAACGAAATCCTAACCCTTGCCCGTAGTGGTATTGTCAGTGTACCTCTCGGAACTCTCTCTGAGAACTATGCTACATCGTCCTTTGCTGATACCGATCTGCTCTTAGCGCTCTCGGACCTCCAAGTTCTCGGCGCAGTAGCCGCAGAAGAGATTCCACAAAAAGTGTTGCGCCGATTATCAGAACTCGCGGAGCTTTAGAATCCAAAAAAGGAAGATTATTTCATGAACCACGGTAAGGGATTCCTGAATATTGTTTTGCATGCCCATTTACCCTTTATTAAGCATCCGGAATTCGAAAACTTCCTCGAAGAGAGTTGGCTTTTTGAAGCGATTTCTGAATCGTATCTTCCTCTCTTGGGTATGCTCAAGAGACTTGAAGCCGACAAGATTCCATCCACAATTACCATTTCGTTTTCGCCCACCCTCATTGCCATGTTGCAAGACGACCTCCTTGGGAAGCGCTATCTTGGATACCTAGAAAAACACATCGATCTGGGTAATCGAGAGCTTGAACGAACACAGGACGACCCAAAGGTTCATGGCCTCGCACAAATGTACAGAGACCGTTACCTAAAGTGTCTCGCAGACTACCAGGAATACGCGGGGAATATTCTTAAGGGATTTGACTACTTCCAGAAGGCCGGGGTAATCGAAATAATTACGACCCCCGGAAGTTATCCGTTCCTCCCTTTTTACGAACAATATCCCGCAAATGTGTCGGCCCAAATAGAGTCTGCAGTTGATACTTTTCATATGGTTTTTGGCAAGACTCCCAAAGGAATGTGGCTACCCGAGTGTGGCTACTACCCCGGTCTAGAGCATCATCTAAAAGACTACGAAATAGATTATTTTTTCACCAGTGCCCACGGGCTCATGTTCTCTCCCGATGCTCCCCGTTGGGGGGTATTCACCCCTGCCCAGGTTGGAAACGGGTTGGCATATTTCGCTCGAGATTTGGAATCGGCGAATCTCGTCTGGTCTGCGGAAACTGGATATCCTGGGGATCCCGACTATCGGGACTTTTACCGGGATATCGGCCACGATTTACCCCTTGAGTATATTTCTCCCTTCATCCATTTAGAAAAAGTAAGGGTTAACACGGGCTATAAATATTACGCGGTTTCCGGAAAAGGCGACAATAAAAACCTTTACAACCCTGACCTCGCGGCGAACAAAGTGCTAGAACACGCCGAGAATTTTCTCTACCACCAGAGTAAACGGATTGGGAAACTCGATCCGGTAATGGCAGAAAAACCGATTATTACTTGTCCCTATTCTGCGGAGTTATTTGGTCACCGGTGGTTTGAGGGTATCCAGTGGCTCGAAACGGTCATTCGGCTAGTAGACTCGAAATATGGCGATCTGGACTTAACTACTCCTTCTCGCTATTTGTCCAACTCACCCAAACTAGAAGTATCCCAGCCAATCTACTCCTCATGGGGTAATAAAGGATATGGTGAAGTTTGGCTTGATGGTTCAAACGACTGGATCTATCGGCATGTGCATATGGCCATAGAGCGGTTACAGGAGCTGGTGTCTCGATTTCCCGACGTAACGGGTTTGAAAGAGAGGGCATTGAACCAGGCTGCCCGAGAAGTTCTTCTGGCCCAAAGTATAGACTGGCCGGTAATAATGCGCTCGGGCGCCGCAGAACAATATGCAATTCAACGGCTACGAGAGCATATTGGAAATTTTTATAGAATTTATGATGCTATGGGCCAAGGTACTTTGGGTACCGAGTGGCTCACCAAAGTCGAGAAAAAAAATAACGTCTTTCCTAGGCTTTCTTACAAAGTATTTAACCTAGGGGTCCCAAAAAGAGCGAACGCTCTCGGACATCCCTACGCCTTAGAATAGTTGAATCTCTGTCAGCCTAACTGATACCCCCTACGATCCAAGTTCGAACTTATTTCTCTGTATACCTTTCCTCGAGATACTACAAACTTGTGTAGTTAACACCTCAAACTTTTTGATTTCCCATTGAATATTCTGTCTACCAGGTTGACTTTAAATCAGGATGTTTTAGTATTGCAAGTGGGAAAAAGTGGTAAAAAAAGGGGTTTTGTGGGAACAATGTTGACTGGTGAATTTCGGGCAAGCCTCGATGACAAAGGACGCCTTCTTGTCCCAGCCAAACTCCGGGCGGCGATTCCTGGGAATACCTTAGTAATGACCCGGGGAATTGATCGCTGTTTATGGCTTTTTCCGCCCGAGGAGTGGAAGCAACTTTCGACGAGCCTTATGGAAGCCGCAAGTCCATTTCAAAAAAAGGCAAGACTATTACAAAGGAGGATAATTGCGCCGGCAATGGAAGTCGAACTCGATAAACTTGGCAGGCTAAACATTAGTTCAGCCCTGTTAGAGGCTGCGGGGTTGACGAAGGAAACGGTGATTTTGGGGATTACGAAATACCTCGAAATTTGGGATCTTGAAGCGTATCAACAATACTATGTCGAGACGGAGGATGAATTCCAGGAGGCAGCCGAAGAACTGGGAGGACTTGTCTCCTTCTAAGGTGGAGGATTTCATGGAGTCGGAGCACATTGTGCATATACCGGTAATGGTTACAGAGGTTCTTGAATGGCTATCGCCACCCCCTCTTCAGAAACCGGACGAACCGATTCTATTTATAGACTGTACTTTGGGAGAAGGTGGGCATTCGGAACGTTTTCTTAGTCTTTTTCCTTTCTTGAACCTTGTTGGTATCGACCGAGATCCTGTTATTCAGCAAAAAGCCCGGAACAGACTCAAATCCTTTGGAAATAGAGTTACTTACTTTCAGGGGTGGTACGACGATTTCTTTTCTTCGTACCCTTTAGAGATTCGGCCCGATCGAATACTATTTGACTTGGGTATATCGGTTTTTCATTACGAAGAAAGTAGTAGGGGATTTTCTTTTTCCCGGGACGAGCCTCTTGATATGAGACTTGATCCGGGAACGGGACTGAGTGCGAGAGATATACTCAATCAGTGGAGTGAAGAGAGGATTGCAAACCTCATTTTTACCTACGGAGAAGAGCGATATTCTCGTCGAATCGCTCGGGCGATAGTTGAACGACGAAAAACCCGGCCTTTCGAATCTTCAAAAGAGCTTGCGGAACTCATTTTTACGAGTGTTCCCCACGAGTATCGACACGGCAGGATTCATCCTGCAACCAGAACTTTCCAAGGCCTTCGCATCGAGGTAAATCAGGAGCTCGAACGAATACAGCGAGCGGTCAAGAGTGCTTTTCAAGTCTTAAAGCCCGGTGGAATTCTGGGGGTCATAAGTTTTCATTCCTTAGAAGATCGGATAATTAAAAATTTGTTTCGAGATTGGGCGAAGAGTTGTATTTGCCCACCCGAAGTGCCGATGTGTAAGTGTGGGGGGTATCCCTTGGGGGTTGTGAAATCAAAAAAGCCAATAGTACCGGGAGAAGATGAAGTGAGAAAAAATAGTCCTTCTCGGAGTGCGAAGTTCCGGGTGATTGAGAAACTACGAGACGAGAGGTTTTCTACATGAAATATACTTCCCTATTTTTGGCGACTATTCTTTTGCCTGCCGCACTCTTTGGTCTTGTCTTGTTGAGCGTACAACATTTTCAAATTGATCAGACGATTCGTAGAAATAAAGACCTTCAAGATCGGCTTATAGAGCGGAATAAGCGGTATATAACCCAAGAATCAATTCTATCGAGTCCCGGTCGGCTTCGGGCTTTGGCTGAAACCGAATATGATAGGAGTCAGCCTGTCTCAGAGCAGAATCTTTACTTTTTCATTGATTCCTCAATAGGAAAGGCGGAATGAAGCCTGTGCTTTTTACCCTCGGGGAACTCAAGGCCCGTATCGGTGGTTTTCTTTATTCTGAAGTCCAGTGGAATCGGCGGGGAATGTCGATTATCGATGACTCGGCCGGTATTCGGGGTTTTCAGGTAGATAGTCGAAAAGTGGGGCCTGGCGACCTCTTTTTTCCGCTCAAGGGCGAGCGAACCGATGGACATCGTTTCTTGACCCAAGTTGTTTCCCGGGGATGTAGGTCACTTTTGGTTAGTCAAACGTATTACCGTTCAAACGCCGATAGTATCCGCAGGTTGGTCGATGAGAATTCCATAGTTGTGTTTCCTGTAGGTGATGTTCTCGGAGCGTTACATCTTTTGTCCCGCCTACTTTTGACCCGGTATTCCCTCACGAAAATTGGTATTACGGGAAGTAACGGAAAAACTACGACCAAAGAGTTGGTGAGCTCGATTCTTTCGGTTGATTCGCCAACCTTCATGACTCCCGGGAACTACAATTCGGTTATTGGATTACCTCTTTCGGTACCCTTGGTCGAACCCCGGCATCGTTATGGGGTTTTTGAAATGGCCATGAGCGAAAAGGGCGAAATGAAGCGGCTTTCAGATCTCGTTTTTCCTTCTATTGGAATCTTGACAGGAATCGGAACTGCCCATATCGGAAATATCGGTAGCCAGATGGGTATTGCCTCAGAAAAATTCGAGTTGTTTCGAAACTTTTTGCCCGATAGTATTGCTATTCTCCCGGAAGATGATCCATTTGTGCGCAAGCTTGAGGGAAAGGTGAGGGGGAAAAAGTACTTTTTTGGTATACATTCAACACCTGGCTTCGAAGGGGTTGCACAGGAGGGGCCGGGTAGCCAGATTTTTCGGTGGAAGGGAAGGGACATACGACTCGCCTTGCCTGGTGCCCATAATTTGAAGAATGCTTTAGCTGCAATTAGTCTTTCCGGCGTATTAGGTATTTCGGATGAAAGTGTCCAGCAAGGACTCGAAGGGTACAAGCCAATTTTCGGTCGCGGTCAGATCAAGGAAGGTTCGGTTACACTCATTTCTGACTGCTACAACGCGAATCCTGACTCAATGGCTGCGAGTATTCAGTCGTTCCTTATAAATGGTTCTTCGTCGGCCCGAAGAATTCTTTTTCTCGGAGATATGAAGGAGCTTGGTCGGTTTTCTGTGAAAGAGCACGAAGATCTAGGTCGAATCATTCTGGAACACAAGCCTCACGGGGTCATGCTCTACGGGGAAGAAATTGAAGTGACCTACCGATTTCTGGCATCGAGGGCCGGATTTCCGGTCTACTGGTCCAGGGAATGGGACGAGGTTGTACAGTTGAGTAGAGAACTTATTACCTGCGGCGATTGGGTCCTCTTAAAGGGCTCCCGTTCGATGGAGTTGGAAAGAATTGAAAAAGTGCTGATAGGTGAGACAAGTGAGGTGCGGGAATGTTAGAAGAAATTTTCTTTCCATTTACGAAGTATTTCACCCCTTTTAACGTTTTTCAATATATTACCTTCCGGGCTGCCTATGCGACCGTTACAAGTCTTTTGATGACCCTTATGCTCGGTCCGGTTCTCATTAAGTATCTAAAAAATAAAAAGATCGGAGAGGCAATTCGTACCGATGGCCCAGAAAGTCATCATAAAAAGACCGGTACCCCAACAATGGGGGGGGTACTTATCGTTTTTACCACTGGATTTTCGGTGTTTTTGTGGATGGACTTTGGAAGCCTCTATACGATTGTTGCTCTAATAGCAATTTTCGGATTCGGTGGGATTGGCTTTCTAGATGACTCTATAAAGGTGTTCAGGGGCAACAAGGCAGGTCTTTCATCGAAGAAAAAGCTTATAGGACAATTTTTGGTCAGCGGTACAATCGTTGGTCTTCTGTATTATTTTCGAACCGAGGATACAACCCGACTTTTCTTTCCCATGGTGAAGGGTTCGATTTTGGATATGGGATGGTTCTATCTTCCCTTTGGAATCTTTATTCTCATGGGATGGACGAACGCGGTCAATTTGACCGACGGACTCGATGGTTTGGCAACCGGGCTTTCGATTATGGTAGCCCTTACTTTCGGAGCAATTGCCTATGTAGTAGGTCGTTCGGATTTTTCTGAATACCTCCAGCTTCCTTTTATCCGAGGAGGGGGTGAAATTACTATTTTAGCCCTTGCTCTCCTTGGTGCCTGCGTTGGCTTCCTTTGGTATAACTCAAATCCAGCAGAAATATTTATGGGTGACACCGGTAGCCTTATGATCGGAGGGGTGTTGGGGACTATAAGTTTAATGATTAAGAATGAGCTTCTTCTGGTTATTGTTGGAGGAGTATTTATACTCGAAATCCTTTCTGTGGTAATCCAAGTCGGCAGTTATAAGTTGCGAAAGAAACGAGTATTTTTAATGGCCCCCTTACATCACCATTTTGAACTAAAGGGATGGAGCGAAAACAAGGTAGTAATGCGTTTTTGGATTCTTGGTGGACTTTTTGCAATTCTGAGTCTATCGACTCTAAAGATACGGTAAGGAACTATGGGACAGCGATTTATACTAGAGCCATTAGAAAAAGACGCCCGAGACAAAGAATACTTCGGGCTCGTACTTTCGACTCTGCTTTTAGTCGGTTTAGGACTCTCGGTTCTCCTTTCGTCGTCCTTCTATCGGGGTGCGGTTGCCTTTCGCGATCCCTACTACTTCTTTCGAAATCAACTGGTGTTTGTGGGACTCGGTAGTGGGGTTGCCCTATTTCTGTCCTTTTATCCTGGTGAGCGAATTCAAAGATGGGTGCCTTGGATGTTTCTTTCCGGACTCTTGCTTATGGGATTGGTATTTGTGCCCCAGATCGGGCTTACTCTCCTCGGGGGGCGGCGTTGGATTCAAATTGGATCTTTTACTTTCCAGCCATCGGAGTTTATGAAGGTAGGAATGGTTTTGCACCTAGCCCATCTTCTCTCCCGACGACAGGACAGGTTAGGGAACTTCACCGACACTCTTTTTCCCACAGTTTTGATCGTTGTTGTCTTGTTTTTCTTAGTTCTGGGGCAAAACGATTTTTCATCGGCCGTGCTTTTTCTGGGTCTGGGATTTCTCATGATATTTGTAGCCGGGGTCAGTTTCACTTACATTTTTGCACTTATTTTTACAGGAAGTGCTCTAGCTACAATATTTCTGTTGAGCAAAGAGACCCGGGTGAATCGACTTTTGGCCTTTCTTGATCCCGAGCAAGATCCCATTGGAAAGGGCTTCCAGGTTCTCTCTTCGAAAACGGCACTCATGAATGGTGGGCTCACGGGCCTCGGAATAGGTCAGGGGGTCAGGAAATTAGGTGGGCTACCGGAAGCCAACTCTGATTATATTTTTGCGGTCCTGGGGGAAGAAATGGGTTTTCTCGGTGTGGTGGGGGTAATGGGGCTTTTTGGGATTTTTGCATGGTTTGGGTATCGAACTGCCTTCCGTCATGGTCGAACCTTCATCGGGCTGTCGGCCTTTGGGCTTACTTCGGGGGTTCTTCTTCAAGCCCTCTTGAATATGGCGGTAGTATCGGGAGTTCTCCCACCCACGGGCATTACTCTCCCGTTCTTCTCGTCCGGGGGCTCGTCAATGGTAATGACTTTGATAACCGTTGGACTGCTCCTTAGCTTTTCTCGAGTACCAAATTCCGAAGAACGGGAGGAACATTTTGGCTGATACCTTGGCTGAACTCTATAAAAACCAACAGGCCTACTCTCGTTCCAAGGAAATCAAGAAACCCAGGGGTATTCTTGTAAAGGTGATTATTATTCTGGCCGGTCTTGGTGTTCTGAGTCAGGTACTCTATTACGGTTATTTTGCTCCTCGACTCACAATTACCCGGGTGACCATGACCGGACTCTATGGCGTTTCTGAGGGCGAAATCTTGGGTGCAGCGGGATTGTATTCGGGAATAATGTTTCATCAACTCTCGTTGGATCAGGCTCGGGAGTCGATCTTGCAAATTCCTTCTATCAAAGATGTAGTTCTAGAACCCTCGTTTCCAAATACTTTAGCGATGAATTTTGTCATGCGAGAACCCCTGGGGTTCAGCTTCCTTGATGGTACGATGTACGCAGTCGACAAAGACGGAGTGCTCTTTTTACCTCAAGGATTGTCGGTTGTCGACGGACCAGTATTCACTGGGTTGCTTTGGGAACCCTGGGGACAGGTATCGAGGGTGCCTTACCAACATAGACTTTTTCTCGAAGACCTCGACAAAATTCGCCTAATCGAACCGGGGATCTATCGGCTATTTTCTCAGTTTGATTTTGAAACAACCCCGGCAGGAGGATTTTTGGTTTCCCTTTACCCGACCCACATGCATCAAAAAGTAAAAGTTGGAGCGCGAATGAGTCCAGAACAATCGGTTATGCTCATGCGGGTGCTCGATATGTTACAATCCCGACCAGATTACCAACTGATAGAGGACATAGATTTCCGAACCGGTGATGTGATCTACACCAAAGTAGGGGGGGATTCGTGAGTCACGACGGAGTTCTCGTAGGTCTCGATGTAGGAACCTCGAAGGTAACAGCGGTGATCGCTGAACTAACAGAAAACGGCGGGGTCGATGTCCTGGGAATCGGGACCGTTCGATCTCTCGGCCTACGCCGGGGAGTTGTAGTAAATATCGAAGCCACTCTTCGGTCTGTGGCTCAGGCAGTAGAGAGAGCAGAAAATATGGCTGGGCGAGAAGTTCAATCCTTGGTGACTGGTATTTCAGGTGCCCATATCGAGGGAATAAATTCCCGCGGAGTCGTTGCGGTTACCAGTAAAGATCGGGAAATAACTCGGATCGACATCGAACGGGTTATGGATGCTGCTCGGGCGGTAGTCCTACCCATGGACCGGGAAGTCTTGCATGTAATCCCCCAAGAATACGTAGTAGACGACCAGAAGGGTATTAAGGACCCCATGGACATGATCGGGGTACGTCTTGAGGCCGAAGTTCATATTGTAACCGGAAGTGTAACCGCCGCTCAAAATTTATTGAAATGTGTAAATCGTGCGGGTTTTAAGGTCGAAGAAATAGCCTTGGATATCTTGGTCGGGTCACAAATTGTCTTATCTGAGGACGAAAAAGACCTGGGCACCATGGTCATCGACATTGGTGGGGGTACTACGAATATGATCATGTACCAGAATGGAGCCCCATTTTTTACCGGTGTGGTGCCAATTGGTGGCTCAGAAGTAACCTCAGACCTCTCGATTATCCTAAAAAATCCCTTGGAAACAATGGAGACCTTAAAGATTCAATCGGGATCCTGCTACCTCCCCCTTGTCCAGGACGACGAGGAAGAAATCGTGCTTCCTGGAGTTGGAGGCATGCCCCCGACCGCCATTACCCGGGCAGAAATTGCCGAGTACATTCAGCCTCGGATGGAAGAAATTTTCCATCTCGTCAAGGAGAAGGTTGAGCGGGAAGCTCAATTTTCCCGTTGGTCGAGCCTGGCTGGTGGAATAGTACTTACCGGAGGAGGAGCCCTCTTGCAGGGGTCGGCAGAGCTCGCGGCGGAGGTTTTTGGTTCAGCCGTACGGATTGGGTACCCCATGGGAGTGGGGGGGCTTACTCAAGACCTGCAGCGTCCAGATTTATCTACTGCCATTGGCCTTGTACTTCATCGGGCTCGGAGTCTAACCGACGAGGGGAAGGGTGATAGAGGCAATCCCCTTGGTTCGGGGAGTAAGTCCGGGGGCAAACTTCGAGGAATGCGTAAATGGTTAAGGAATTTTTTCGAGTAGTGCAGAAGTTCACATAAAGTGAGTGTTCACATAGGGAGGGGACATGAACATAGAAATAGTAGACGATTATCAAGAAGAGCAACCCAGTAGCCCTACGGTTATACGGGTAATAGGTGTTGGTGGAGGTGGCAGCAATGCGGTGAACCGTATGATCGACGCCCGGTTGCGGGATGTTGATTTTTTTGCGGTTAATACGGATATGCAAGCCCTCAAAGGCAGCCGGGCGCCTACAAGGCTACCATTGGGATCTCAGGTTACCGGTGGTCTTGGGGCTGGTGGAAATCCAGAAATAGGCGAACGGGCCGCTCTGGAAGATAAAGAAACCATCAAAAAGCTCCTAGCGAACTCGGATATGGTCTTTATTACCGCAGGAATGGGTGGGGGCACCGGTACTGGTGCTGCCCCGGTTATCGCGAGCATTGCCAAGGAAATGGGAATACTCACCGTTGCAGTAGTTACCAAGCCCTTCGCTTTCGAGGGGAGGAAGAAGGCCAAGCTCGCAGAAGAGGGTATTGGTCGATTACGAGAGCACGTCGACACCCTTATTACCATTCCGAATCAGCACCTGCTAAAAATTGTGGAAAAAAACACTCCAATCAAAGAAGCATTCCTCGTGGCCGATGATGTTCTTCGCCAAGGGGTGCAAGGCATTTCTGACCTCATTACGAAACCCGGCGAAATCAATATCGATTTTGCGGATGTTCGAACCATAATGAAAGGACAGGGGGATGCTCTTATGGGGATTGGAAGGGGGCGTGGGGAGAACCGTGCGGTCGATGCGGCCACCAACGCTATCAATAATCCTTTGCTTGAAGATGCAAATATTGACGGTGCCCAGGGCATGCTGGTGAATGTTACCGGAGGCGTAGACTTTACCCTTTCGGAATTCGAAGAAATTATGCAAATAATCACCGCAAACACCGACGACGATGCAATGATCATCGCCGGCACTGCGGTAGATGAAGCCTTAGAAGACGAAATAATCGTTACCGTTGTGGCTACGGGCTTCCCGCTCACCAGCCAACCCTATTTGGAACCCTCGCGCCCGGCGGTGACTCGAACACCTGGCATTGATCGATCAATCAATGGGGGTAAGAAAAGCGATTACATTAGTGCCGATAGTTTTGCCCGGTTGTTGACTCAAGGAAAACTCGATGAAAATAACGACAACAAAGAAGCCTCGGAGGCCGAAGAAGAACCAGTCCCTGCTCTTCAAGGATCGGAAAAAAGGCCCGTTCAACGGGATTTAGAATTTCGTCCCCGGCCTTCGGTGTTACCCAGTCATCCCCGCATTCATTCTTCATCCGACGACCTGGGTGTGCCCGCATACATTCGCAGGCAACAACAGCGCGAAAAGTCCGGCAACTGAGGCAGAGTATGAAACAGGAGTTCGCCCGCATTTTACTACAGTTTGAAGCCTACCTAATGGCCGAACTCCGAATGGCCTCGCCGAGTGTGCAAACCTACGTCCGAGAAGCCCGGACATTTCTGGGTTACCTCGACGAAAAGCGGTTGGGCCTGGGAGACCTAGATCTATTAGACCTGGAGAACTACCTCGGATTTAGGAGAGATGTAGGTGGAGTCGACCACCGAACGGTAGCGAAGATTATTAGTGGTCTGCGCAGTCTATTCCAGTACCTCATGCTGGAAGAAATCCTGGGAGCAAACCCCGCAGCCCGTCTAGAAATGCCAAAAATGGCCCAACGCCTTCCGGGGGTTCTGCCCTTAGCGGACGTGGAGAAAATCCTTGAGGTAATACAAACCGACAACCCCTTTGGACTAAGGGATCGGGCGCTCTTTGAGCTCATTTACTCCTGCGGCTTGAGGATTTCCGAAGCGGTCGAGCTGACTTTAGACCGGGTGTACATTCCTCAACTCATCCTTCGAATTATCGGCAAGGGCGACAAAGAGCGATTAGTGCCCCTCGGAGAAGAAGCGGCCCACTGGATAGCTGAATACCTTCGAGATGGCCGTCCCTTACTTGCTCGGTCGCCGAGCCCCTATCTCTTCCTTAACCATCATGGGAGACAGTTGTCTCGGAAAGGAATGTGGAAAAGGTTCAAGGAACTAACCAACAAGTCGGGTATTCAGGCGAAGGTGCATACCTTGCGTCATTCTTTTGCAACCCACTTGCTCGAGGGCGGTGCCGATCTTCGGGCTGTGCAAGAGCTTCTGGGGCATGCGGATATTAGTACTACCCAAATCTACACCCACATCGATAAAGAGGAACTGCAGGTATATCACAAAGACTATCATCCCCGGGGTTGATCTCGGGGTAAGGAGAAGAAGGAATGAATGACAAGAATTACCCAGATTTAGAAGGACTCGCCCCTGAACATCAGAACGAGTGGAATCGAATTGCTGAAGCTCTCGTCGCGGCAGGTCGGGTCGCAGAAAAAAAATACCCGGCAATTACTTCGGTTCGCCGAGATCCATCGAGCCCACTGGCTAAAACTATTGACCACACCTTGCTTAAACAGGGCGCCGGTGCCACTCAATTCCGCGAACTCTGTGCCCAGGCTCGAAATTGGAAAACCTACAGCGTATGTGTGCCTGGAAGCTGGGTAAAACTCGCTGCTGAAGAGTTGAAAGGAAGTGGTGTTGCGGTCTGCGCGGTAACGGGGTTTCCGTTTGGGTACGATAGTACTGCCGCGAAGGTAGCCGAAACAACCCATGCAATTTTGGAAGGCGCAACGGAGATAGATATGGTACTACCCGTCGGCCTAGTGAAAGATGACAAAATTCTGGACGTATTCGAAGATATAAACCAGGTTGTTAAGGCTGCGGCAGGAGTATTAGTCAAGGTAATACTTGAAACCAGTGAGCTCACCCCTCTCGAAATTATAAGGGCCGCAACTCTATCGTGTTTCGCTGGAGCCCATTTCATAAAGACCTCGACCGGGTTTGCCTCGGGTGGCGCCACAGTCGAAGCCCTTAAACTCATGCGGTTGGTCGCCGGCCCCCTGAGGGGTGTTAAGGCCTCGGGAGGCGTCAGGACTCGAGAGTTCGCGATCGAGTGCTTAGAGCTTGGAATCGATAGAATCGGTACCTCGTCGGCAGCGGCCATCCTTGGATTCGAGCAGGCACCGTCAGGAGGATACTAAGGTGCGACGTTTACCAGCCATTCTGGGCTGGTTGAGTCTCATAATCTTGATGATTTTTATCTCTGGTTGCAGCCCGGTTACTAACTCTCAAGTGCAAATTCTTTCTCGGTTTGAGACCGGGGAATATGAAGATCAAGAGGTCAGTAGCGAGCGGATCGAAGAACTGCGACAAGATATCGCCCGGTACACCCGGGTTGTAGAAGAAAAAATTTCTGCAGCCGGAAGCATCGCTTCGGCGTACAAACTATTGGGGACCGAGTACCAACGAATGGGAATGCATAAGCTGGCCTTAGCAGCCTTTCAGGGGGCTATAGAAGTCGAGCCGGCGAATCCTGGTCTGCTTTACGAGGCCGCAGTAGCCGCTGGAAATTGGGCAGCCAGCGCCCCAACTGCCGAGGTGGGGCGGGAATATTACGACCGGTCCCGCAGCTACTACGAGAGAATTTTGGGAATTGATCCCTTTCATTTGCCCTCATTGTACGGACTTTCGGTTCTCCTGAGTTTTCAATACGACCAGAACGAAGAAGCAGAAGAATTGATCGATCGTTACCTTCGGGCTCGGTCGGCAGACACTCGAGCCCTTTTCGTAAAAGCTCGACTTTTGGCGGCCCGGGGCGAAACGGGGGCTGCTGCGGGGGTGTACGGCGATATTGTTGGACTTTCTCAGGATCTCCGAGAAAAAAATCAGGCTTTGTTGAATCAGAGAGCGCTTTTAGATAGTGAATAAAGGGTATGAACAATGAAGTTGCCCTTGCGCTTTCCTACGCCACGGGACTTCCCCCTCGAGATCAGGTTTTGTTGGCTCGAGAATGGCAGACTCCCCAAGCGATGGCCAGAAGTTCGAAAGAAGAAGTAGAACGGTATCTGGGTAGGCGCCTCATGAAAGAATGGCGCCCTGGAAATTTTTTGGGGTCTCTCGCCCGAGACCAAAGGGTTTGGGACCAGTATCGAGTTCGCTGGTTAACTATCGACGACCCGAGGTATCCGGTGGATCTTCGAAATATCTATGATCCACCCTTGGTTCTTTTCTACCGAGGTAACCCCCCGGTATCAGAAGAATTTCTCTTGGGAGTGGTTGGGACCCGCCGACCTTCGAACGCGGCTCACGAAGAAGCCTACAACTTTGGTCGCCAATGTGCTGCCCTGGGTGTGGGGGTCGTTTCTGGATTGGCCTACGGAATAGACAGTGCGGTCCACGCGGGTCTTGTGTCTGCGGGAGGCCGGGGTATTTGTGTCCTCGGTTCGGGGGTGTGTGTAATTGCACCCCAGGGGAACCGCGCCCTGGCTGGTTCGTTGGTACAAAATGGGGGGTGTATCGTGAGTGAGTATCCTCCCCTGGAGGGGGGTGCCCAGTACCGTTACATCCAGAGAAACCGGATCATTTCTGGCTTGTCAAAAGGGGTAGTAATTGTTGAGGCCCCCGAGGGATCGGGAGCACTCTATACCCTCGATTTTGCCTTGGAGCAGGGTCGGGAAGTTGCTCTTCATCAGGTTGGGTTGACCCCAGGGTCTCGGGGCGAAGCCATGCGGTTACTCAGAGATTCGGGCGCAACGGTTATTGCATCGATACAGGAGTTACGACCATGCTTTTCTTGAAAGATACATTTTTGCACTATCTTCGTACAGTCCACGGATCGAGCATTCACACGGTGAAGGGCTACAGCCGCGACCTGACCGATTTTGAATCCTGGGCATTAGAACAGGAAGTTTCGGAGAAATCAATCCGCCATAAGGACCTTCGTCGATATTTGGTGTATTTAACCAAACAAGGACTTGCACCTAGATCTATTAATCGAAAGTTATCTGCCTTGCGCAGTTATAGTCGTTTTGCGGACCGAAACGGGGCGGAAACGGGTCTACTAGACGCGGTTCAAGGAGTTCGAGGCATGAAGGTCAAAAGAACCTTGCCTCGATTTCTTTTTGAAAATGAGGTTTTACCCCTTTTGGAACTCAACCCCATCGGCGATCGTAGCCCGTTCCAAAAGGTTCGAGATCAAACACTTTTTGAGTTTTTCTACTCGACCGGTTGCCGACTAAGCGAAGTTGCCTCCGTAAGGGTATTGGACCTAGATCTTTCGCGTGGGCGAGTGAAGGTCCTAGGAAAGGGGAAAAAAGAGCGGTTTGTCTTTCTAGGCAACAAGTGTCGCGAGGCCCTTCGTTTCTATTTGTCCCTTCGGAATGAGCACCTCCAAAGTATTGGACGACAGGAAGAACAATTCTTGTTTATTAATCTCCAAGGTAAGGTACTCTCGATCCGGGGGATTCAGTATATTGTCAAAAAGCGAGGAATTCAGATTGGAATAGCAAAGCCCCTAAGTCCCCACGGGCTAAGGCATAGTTTTGCCACCCACGTTCTGAATCGAGGGGCTGATATCCGGGTCGTGCAGGAGTTGCTCGGTCACGAACACCTAAGTACGACCCAAATGTATACCCATTTGAGTATAGAAAAACTACGAGAGACCTATCGACAAGCCCATCCCCACAGTCAAAGAAAATCAGAGGAGACCAGGTAGTGGAAAAAACAGAAATTCGAAGCACAACAATAGTGGCCGTCAAAAAGGGCAACTCGGTAGCCATGGCTGGCGACGGACAGGTGACCATGGGGAACGCTGTCATGAAGGGAAACGCTCGAAAAGTCCGCCGAATCTACAATGACCAAGTTCTCGTAGGTTTTGCCGGTGCAACCGCCGACGCCTTTACCCTCTTTGAAAGGTTCGAAGAAAAAGTAAAGGAATACGCCGGGGATATAACCCGAGGGGCAGTGGAGCTTGCTAAGTTATGGAGGACCGACAGGATGCTCCGACGGTTGGAAGCTCTTATTTTGGTAGCAAACTGCGAGAAGATCCTCCTCATATCCGGTACTGGGGACGTCATTGAACCCGAGCATGGGGTAATTGCTATAGGTTCGGGGGGGAATTATGCCTACGCAGCCGCCCGAGCGTACCTAGAGAGTTCCGATTTCGGGGTTCGGGAGATTGCGGAGAAATCTCTGGCAATCGCAGCAGATATTTGTATTTACACAAACCATTCAATAATTGTTGAGGAGATTCGTTAATTCATGAACCTAGAAGAACTTAGCCCCCGAGAGATTGTCGACGAGCTTGATCGGTACATAATTGGGCAGAACAAAGCAAAAAAAGCGGTAGCAATAGCCCTTCGTAATCGAATACGCCGGCAAAATTTATCTGCTGACCTTCGAGACGAGGTCGCGCCAAAAAACATTATTATGATAGGACCAACTGGGGTAGGAAAGACCGAAATTGCTCGGAGGCTATCGAAACTCACCGGTGCACCGTTTATAAAAGTTGAGGCCACAAAGTATACCGAGGTTGGATACGTTGGAAGGGATGTGGAGTCGATGATTCGAGATCTCATGCTCGTGGCGGTTAATATGGTCAAACAAGAAATGCAAAGTACCGTAAAGGAAGCTGCTGCTCGCCGGGCAGAAGAAGAAGTTCTGGACCTCCTACTTCCTGGTTCCGGAGAGAAAAAAGAAAAGTCCTCGAGCTTTGGTGGACTCTTGAGTCTGATGAAGGATCCCGGGACCGGTTCATCGAAAGAAAGTGCGGAAGTGCCCCCCTCACCTGAACCCAGTATCGAAGAGAAAGCTGTACTCTCTTCGACCCGGGAAAAATTTCGAGAGCGTTTACGTTCCGGTGCTTTCGATGACAAAGAAATCGAAATCCAGATATCCAGACCAAATCCAGGTCCAAGCATCGAGATTTTTTCCGGTTCGGGCATGGAAGATATGGACATGAATCTTTCAAGTTTGGGAGGGATTTTTGGGAGCAAGAAGAAAAAGAAAAAGGTAAAAGTACCTCAAGCCCTTGAAATCCTTACCCAGGAAGAAACAGAAAAGCTCATAGACCTCGACCGGGTCTCCGACATCGCCCGGGAACGGGTAGAGAGCATGGGCATAGTTTTTGTCGACGAGATCGATAAAATTGCTTCACGAGAGGGGCGCTCGGGGGTTGATGTGAGTAGAGAAGGAGTCCAGAGAGACATTCTACCAATAGTCGAAGGGGCAAAGGTGAGTACTAAACACGGGATGGTCGATACCACCCATATCCTCTTTATCGCCGCCGGTGCCTTTCATATGAGTAAACCAAGCGACCTCATTCCTGAACTTCAAGGTCGCTTTCCAATCCGGGTAGAACTCGAGGCCCTAACGACCGAAGACTTCTACCGAATACTTACTCAACCAGAAAATGCTCTCATAAAGCAGTATATGGCTCTTATGAAAACCGAAGGAGTCAATCTTAAGTTTAACGAGGAGTCTCTCCAGACTTTGGCAAACCTCGCGGCCGAGGTAAACTCGAAAACAGAAAATATTGGAGCCCGCAGGCTTCACACCATGCTCGAGCTGCTGTTAGAGGACATAAGTTTTCAGGGACCCGAACTGAAGGGGCAGGAAATCGAAATCACCTCAGAATACGTGTACGAGAAAATGGGTGCGGTTGTGCAAGATCAGGACCTAAGCCGGTATATCTTGTAAGCCTTTACTAATTGGTTCAAGGAAAGGGAGTTTTTTGCCGAAGAATAACTTGGGAGTAGACATATATGTATACCGAAAATACTTGGGGACATTCGTTAGATCTGTTACATCGCACCATGAGTGTAAATTTGATGCGACAGGATGTAATCGCGAACAATATCGCGAATGCGGATACTCCAAATTTTAAGAGGGCCGACGTAAATTATGAGTCTGCTCTCCGACGAGCTCTTGAATCGGGTGAACAAGGGGGATTGCGGGGTGCTTATACCGACGACAAACACATACCCTTCGAAAAAAATATCGATTATCGGACCGTGAGACCTCGGCGGGTTCTCGATTTTCTCACGACTGCGAAAAATAACGGTAACAATGTCGACATAGAAGTAGAAAGTAGCAATTATATTACTGCCCAGTTGGCGTACAACCTTATGGTGAATTCGGTCAGTCATCACTTCAACTCAGTCAATATTGTATTGCGAGGTTAATTATGGGAATGTTTAGTTCGATAAATATCGCTTCCAGTGGATTAACGGTTCAAAGGCTTCGGCAGGACGTAATAGCCGACAACATCGCAAATGTGGAGACTACCCGTACCGCCGAGGGTGGTCCGTTCCGAAGAAAGCGGGTCATCGTTGAGCCTAGGGTAGAAGATCTCTATTGGAAGAGTCCCTTCGTGCCCGAGGCCCTCGATAATGGAATGGGAAACGGTGTCGAGGTAATTGAGATTCAGCCCGACCGAGATGCAGAACTGCGTCTTGTGTACGATCCTACCCATCCCGACGCAATTAAGGTCGGGCCGCAGGCGGGATACGTCGAATATCCAAATGTCAATGTAGTGCAAGAAATGGTCGATCTCATTTCGGCCAGCCGAAGTTACGACGCAAACATAGCGGTAGTCAACGGGGCTAAGGCTATGTTCATGAAGGCTCTAGAAATTGGTCGATAAAAAGAGTAGTTTGAGTACAGGGGAGGGAATATGTACAGTACAACGCCTATTTCGGCGGTAAAAGGGAACTTAGTGACTCTGCAGGCCACTAATCCTAAACATTTCGGTGAAGACGAGAAACCTTCAGAAGGTCTGTCCAAGAGCTTCGGACAGTTACTCTTCGATAGCCTCAATGAAGTAAGCTCGCTACAGAACGAAGCGTCCCAATTATCCGTCGAGGCTATCATTAACCCCGATGAGGTAGCACCCCATGACGTAACTATTGCAATGGCAAAAGCGAACATGAGCTTGAGTATTGCAAAAAATGTTATGGATCGGGTTATTCAAGGATATAAAGATTTAACGAATCTGCGTTAATGTGACATTATCTTCTGGATAAATCCTTGGTTACCGTGTACACTTTTTCAGTAAGGGGAAAACTGGGTCCCTTATTTCTAAGATGGACGGATTAAGGAATATTTAGTCCGTACAAAGGAAGAAAAAACGACAAAAGGAGAGATTGGAATAGGCATTATTTTGTGCCCCATTCCATGTAGAAAACAGTAGGATTTTCTTCGGCCTGCAGAACCAAAGAATTATCCGAAACCCACATCTCTCGTTTTCCGTTCAGTTCATAAGGGAGGGGATATGAACGAATGGTTCAAAAAAATGGCAACTCGCGTCAGGGAACTTTGGAAAAAGTGGACCCTCGTCCAGCGGATCGTATTGATATCCGTGGTGGTTGGAGCGGTTGTTGGTATTGGACTCATCTTTACGATAAATGTTTCGCCGGCGCTGGTGCCAATTCTAACCCAGCCAATCACCGATGAAACTCAACTCAACCGTATTGTTACCCGACTCGACCAAGAAGGCTTAGCCTATTCGGTGTCCGCCGACGGTCGACTTTTGGCTCAAGACCGGCCAACGGCTCTTGAAGCCCGGGCTATATTGGTCCGGGAAGACCTCGTACCTACCGGAACCGATCCGTGGGAGTTGTTTGACATTGACCGATGGACTATTACCGACTTCGAACGAAACGTGAACCTTCGAAGAGCTATAACTTCTCAGTTAGAACAACACATAAAAGCTCTGGCAGATGTAGACAACGTTACGGTTAGCCTCGTCATACCTGAAGACTCACTTTTTGCCGAGGACCAAGACCCAACAACTGCCGCGGTTACTATCATTCCCCGTCCGGGATCGGATATTCGAGAAAATCGGCAGAAGGTCGAGGGACTCGAAAAGCTTATTCAGTTCGCTGTTCCAGGTTTACAAAAAGAAAATATTTCTATTACCGATGAGACCGGTCGAATACTCAACGATTTTCTAGCCCTACAAGACTTTGATCAGCTCGAGCTTAGCCGCCGCGAATTGGAATTAAAGAGGTCTCTCGAGCGACAATACGTCGCAGCAATTCGTAGTGCCCTAGGGCAAATATTTACTTCTCGGCGGGTAGAAATTCCAAACATCGAAGTAACCTTGGATATGGGAAATAGAACTATCGAGAAAGAAGAGTTTTCTCCCATCGTAACGGTAGTAGATAACCCCTTAACTCCCTTCGATGAAACCGAATACGTTCTAAATATCACTCGTTCAAATGAAACCTTCGCAGAAGCCTATCAGGGTACGGGTTTTAATCCCCAGGGCCCTCCGGGGCAAGAGGGGCAAACTCCGCCGGCTTACCAAGACCTGGAAGGGATAGTCGGTAGTTATACCCGAGAAAACATCGTCACGAATAACGAAATTAATCGAACATTGACTACCGAGCAAGGTAGTCCAGCTGTTCAACGCATTAGCGTAGCAGTAGCCCTCGATGGCGTGTGGGTACGGGAGTACGACGGCAATGGAAGAGTTCGGACAAATCCTGACGGAAGTATCGTTCGAACCTACGTGCCAATTACGCCAGAGCAACTTGGAGCAGCTCAAGAATTGGTTGAAAGCGCTGTGGGGTATTCGAGGATCCGGGGCGACCTGGTCACGGTTCGAAATATCCAATTTGATCGAACCGTCGAGCACCGGGAGGAAGACCTCGAGTTTCAGAGACAACAAAACGTACAAACTATTCTGCTGTGGGTCATGGTCAGCCTTGCATCGCTTCTTGCTCTGTTCATAGTATTTAGGTTAATTACCCGTGAAATAGAACGGCGACGAAGACTACGGGAAGAAGAACTTGCCCGCCAGCATCAAGCAATGCGCGAAGCAGCGCTACGGAGTGCGGAGGAAGAGAGTGCAGAAGTAGAGATGTCGGTCGAAGACCGAGCTAGGCTAGAGATGCAAGAAAATGCAATAAACATAGCCCGAGAACATCCCGAAGACGTGGCTCAGCTCATCCGCGGCTGGCTTATAGAGGAGTAAGATATGGCGAAAGGTGGAGCTGGGGGCGCAACTGCCTCGGGATCGGGAAAAAAATCCAAGCGAGACCTCAACGGCAGGCAAAAAGCGGCTATTTTTTTGGTGACCCTGGGGTCGGAGATTTCTTCGGAAATATTTAAGCACCTGAGAGAAGACGAAATTGAGACCCTAACCTTCGAAATAGCTCGGTTAGAAACCGTAGACTCGGAAGAAAGAGATCTTGTTCTTCAAGAATTTCAAGAACTTATGATGGCTTCGGATTTTATTTCGACCGGGGGGATCGATTATGCCCGGGAGTTACTCGAGAAGTCTTTGGGAAGCCAAAAAGCAGTCGACATTATCAATCGACTCACCTCGTCCCTTCAGGTGCGCCCCTTTGACTTTATCCGTCGTACCGATCCGACCCACTTATTGAACTTTATCCAACAGGAACACCCTCAGACAATAGCGCTTATTTTGGCCTACCTTGAACCTGCGAAGGCTTCGATTATTCTAGGGTCTTTACAACATGAAATTCAGTCCGACGTGGCAAAACGTATTGCTACTATGGACCGGACCTCGCCTGAAGTCTTGAGGGAAGTAGAGAGGGTGTTAGAGAAGAAACTTTCAACCCTATCAAGCGAAGACTACACCGCCGCTGGAGGTGTCGAGAGTATCGTAGAAATCTTAAACCTGGTTGACCGCTCAACAGAAAAAACCATCATCGAAAGTCTGGAAGAAGAAGATCCCGAGTTGGCAGAAGACATCAAAAAGCGAATGTTTGTATTCGAAGATATCGTTATGCTCGACGATAGGGCTATACAAAAGGTCTTGCGAGAAGTAGACACCTCAGAACTCGCTAAGGCTCTTAAGTCTGTAGATACGGAAGTCCAGGACAAAATATACCGAAACATGTCAAAACGAGCAGCCCAGTTGCTTAAAGAGGACATGGAATATATGGGACCCATACGAATGAAAGATGTCGAAGAGGCCCAACAAAAGATTGTATCAATCATTCGTAAGCTTGAAGAGGCGGGCGAAATAGTCGTGGCTCGGGCTGGCGAAGACGAAATGGTCGTTTAATCTACAAGGAATTCTCTATGGGAAAAAATCTATTTCGGTCGAATGAGGTCACCTTCTCGAAAGAGCGAGTACATATATCACCACCAGAACTCATGGTTCGCCAGCAATACACTGCTCAGCAACAGGCCCTTGCTCGGGATGCAGAGCAATATAAGGGCCCGACCGCCGAGGATCTACGGAAAGAAGCCGAAATATTTAAGGCTCGTTGGGATCAAGAACGAGAACAAATGATTGAGTCGGCAAAGGCCGAGGCAGAAAAGATCATCCAAGGAGCTGAAAATCACGCCTTCGAAGAGGTAAAAAAGAAAAATGACTCCGCTCTCAAGGTCAAAATTGAGGCCGAGAACGACGCCCGGGAAATCCTCGAGAAAGCCCGTCGGGAAGCGGAAGAAATTGTCGAAAAAGCTCGTACCGAGGGCACTGAACTAAAAGAGACCTTACGAAAGGAAGGGTATAACGAAGGGATCGACAAAGGGTACGCTACGGGCACCGAAGAAGTACAAAGAATTGTCGAACGAATTCACGTTGTCCTGACCAAAGCAATCGAACGTCGAAATGAAATAATCTCCGAGTCCGAAGGGCAGTTGGTGCAATTAGTGCTACAAATTGCGACAAAGGTAGTAAAGGTGCTGTCGGAGAACCAGAAAAATATCGTCGTCAATAACGTGGTCCAAGCCCTTCGTAAACTTAAGTCAAAGGCCGATGTCATAATTCGGGTCAACCTTTCGGACCTAAAGATTACTACTGAACATACAAAAGAACTCATAGAAAAATTTGAGCGGGTCAACTCAATTACCGTTATGGAAGATAGTACGGTGGATCCCGGCGGTTGTATTATCGAAACAGATTTTGGGCAAATTGATGCTCGAATATCAAGCCAACTACGAGAAATCGAAGAGAAAATTCTTGAGCTTACTCCTATTTCGTCGAAGATAAAGCCGGTTTCGGGTACGGGATTATGAACATGTTTGCCAAGTATGTGTCGGCGGTAAAAGAAACCGACCCCATTACGTACATTGGCAAGGTAGTTCGGGTCCGTGGACTGCTCATCGAAAGTATGGGGCCAACAGTTACCGTCGGCGAACTTTGCCATATCGTAATAACCCGGCAAAACCGAAGCATTCCCGCCGAAGTAGTCGGACTGCATGGGCAAGTAGTGCAACTCATGCCCTTCGATGAGGTGGAGGGCCTCGATGTTGGGGCTGCAGTTATTGCGGCGGGTACTAATCTTCAGGCTCCGATAACTCCAGACCTCCTAGGAAGGGTCATCGACTCCCTGGGCAGGCCGATAGACGGCCTAGGAGATATTGTTCCCGACGGTTTTTATCCCCTTTACCGAAATCCCCCAGCAGTTCTCGATCGACTTCCTATTCGTAACCAAGTCGGGACCGGGGTTCGGGCCATAGATGGCTTGTTGCCCGTAGGCAAGGGGCAACGATTAGGTATTTTTAGCGGGTCGGGGGTAGGAAAGTCCACTATTTTGGGGATGATCGCAAAAAATACCAATGCCCAGGTGAATGTCATTGCCCTCATCGGAGAGCGAGGAAGGGAAGTGCAAGAGTTCATCGATCACGAATTGGGCCCCGAAGGCCTGGCGCGTTCGGTTGTAGTGGTATCGACTTCCAATACCCCTCCCCTTGCACGCTTAAAAGGTGCGTACATGGCTACGGCTATTGCCGAGTATTTCCGAGATCAAGGGAAGGACGTAATGTTTCTCTTTGACTCGGTTTCCCGGTTCGCCCGAGCTCAACGAGAAATTGGGCTTTCTATTGGTGAGGCTCCGGCAACCCGTGGATATCCACCTTCAGTGTTTGCTACCCTTCCAAAATTGCTCGAACGTTGTGCTAACTCAGAAAAAGGGACCATAACTGGATTCTATACGGTGTTAGTCGATGGCGACGATATGGACGAGCCAATATCGGACGCAGTCCGAGGGATACTCGACGGCCACGTCGTCTTGAGCCGAAAACTTGCCGAGGCATACCATTTTCCAGCGGTCGATGTGCTCGGGTCGGTGAGCCGACTCGCTACAAAAATAACAACCCCTTTACAACAAAAGGCCATGGGCCAGGTCCGGCGCTGGATGGCAGCGTATAAGGATCACGAAGATCTTATTTCTCTCGGCGCTTACTCCCGGGGGAGTAATCCTTTGGTCGATAAGGCTATCGAACGGAAGGAGGCCATTGATGCCTTTTTGGTCCAGGGGACAGAAGAGTCCGATAGCATAAACGAGAATTGGAATCATCTCGCCTCAGTGGCGCAAATTGAACCTCCGGGTGAGAGCACCAAATGAAGCGTTTTAATTTTCCGTTGCAGGTACTCCAGGACTTACGAGCTCGAGAGGAGGAGAAAGCTAAGCTATCCCTCGGGGCTATTACCAGTACCTGTAATGATTTGGATCGAAAGCTAGAAATCTTGGCCGAGGAGCGATTTCGAGCAGCAAGCGTACCCCAGGGGTCGGAAGACCTCGGGAACAACCTCTCGGTTCGTCGAAGCTACCTAATGCGAATCGACCAAGCTACCGAACGAGTCTTGAAGGATCGAGCCCTCGCCGAAGAGGAGCGACTTAAAGCTGCTGAGCGCTATCGCGAGACCCATCGGGAACTCGAGGTGCTCGTTCGTTTGCGCAATAAACGGAAAGCCGAGCATCGAAAAATGAGCCTGGACGAAGAACAAAAAATTATTGATGATATGAGAGTTCCCATGAGTGTGTCTAGGGAGGTACTGGGTGGCTAAATATCCCCGGGCTCGGGCGTGGCCCCGAATTCTATTGTATTTTTTTCTTATTTTGGTGCTGTTAGCTGGCGGTATTTTTTGGTTCGATGTTCTCGGACTTATCCGGGCATCGGATGTTTTTTCGCCTCTTCTATCTCTGGTTGGTCTTGGTCCCGACCTACCCACTCTTCCGGAAGAAGATATTTTTCTGCTCGATTCTTATCGTATTCAAAAACTCGATGAGTCGGTAAATCTCCGCTTAGAGGAAATTAGTCGCCAAAAGCAAGATCTTGCTCTTTTGGAGGAAGAAGTTACCCAAAGGCTCGATGATTTACAAGAAAGAGAAAATGCCCAAGAAGAACGAGAAATTTCATTCAATGAATTGGTTCGACAGTACGACAATAGAAGAGCAAACCTAATTCGGATTTCGGAGGACCTAACCAGTATGCGCCCTGCAGAAGCAGTGGCAATTCTGGTTGGATACGATGACCAGTTGTTGATTGATACCCTGAGGGTGACTCAGGAGTTAGCCGACCAAGCCGGAGCAGTGTCTCTGGTGTCAGTTTGGCTGGCTCTTATGCCCCCTGCCCGGGCTTCGGATCTACAACGAAAAATGGCTCTTCGTCCAAACTAGGTTCGGTTTCGCCGAACCTACCTCCGAACACCCAAGGTTTCGGAGGTTCTATTGATTCTACAGCACTTACCACATCAGGGTTCGCCTCCCCCGGTAGTCCCTACCTTCACTGGATCTTCCCCTTCTTCTTTCGAGTCCTCTAATCCGGGTAAGAGTTTTTCTGACTATATGGAAGCTTCGGAAGCAGAAGCATCTGAAACTTCAACGAGACCTGAAGGTACTACCGAGGCCCGGCTTGAAAGGTCGGACAAGGTAAAAGACACTAAAAGTACCGATGTAACCCCAGAGTCAAAGGTGGAGAATTCCGACTCGAAACCATCCAAAAAACTCAGAGAGGCCAAGGTACCGCAGGCATCGACCGTACAACCGAATGATAGACAAGAAAAGGTTCAAGATCCGAAGAAAATAGCGGAATCAATTCCTCCCGATAATCCCCCGGTATTTACTGAGATCCCAGGGAAGAAAAAAGAAACAAAGATCCCGCTGGCTCAAGCAGACACAAATCCTCAAGAACGACCCCGGGCTTTAAATACCGCAGGCAAAACTTCCAATGTGGTCGATGGCGATGGGTCCGAGGCAGTACCAGCGATTCCGGAGGGGATATCGGTTCAAGTACTCCAACGGGAGCCGAAGGCCGAAAAGCCCAGAACGGCAGGAGTTCAAGTAAAACTCGAAACGATCAAGGAAAAGCCCTTGATTCAGGTCCAAGTTATCGACTTGCGAACCATGGAGGGAAAGGTCAAAAATCGAAAAGGTGCAGAGCATCGAAACTTCAACCTCGTGAACGAACCTGACCCTCGCAAGGCCCTTCACATTACGAGGAGCCAGCGGGTAGAGGCAGAAATGCCCAATATCTCGACTAAAATCGAACCGGATCTGGTAGTAAACCCTGGAGTCGAAGAAGTAGATTCTGAGACTCTCGGGCAGCAAAAATTCCAACAAGCCGAAAGTACTCTTGGGCGATTGTCCGAGCAAGCGCCCCGAACAAATCCCTGGGCGAACGTAATACACCGAATCTTTGGCCGAGACCTCGAGGCTCCGGAGCAGGCAAGGACTGAGCATAGAGAATCGCGAATCCTGGAAACCCAGCAAGTCGGGGACGTAAGTCAAAGACTGACCGCACAGAAGATAGACTCGGTGGTTTTTGGGAATGGAGTTGATCAGGGAAAACTTATCGATCATCTTCGGAATGCTGGGGCTTTTGAGATCGTTCGAAGTGCAAAGTTCCTTCTGAAAGATAACGATCGAGGCGAAATAAAGCTCATTCTCAAGCCCGAAAAACTTGGGGAAGTAAAAATTCACCTGACCCTGGTTGATAACAGTATAGGTGCGCAGATTCTTGTCGACAATAAAGAGGTAGAAGACGCCTTTGCCCAGACCCTAGAAGACTTGAAGGCCGCTTTTCGGGCCCAAGGGTTTGATACTTCCGAGTTTTCGGTAGAAGTCCGGAATGCCAGACTTACTCCAGAAGTGCAGGCTCGAGGGTACGACTTCCAAGAGGGCGAACAAATAAGAATTGATTTTGCGGTATAAAAGGAGTATTCGATGGTAAGTGAGATTGCATCCCGTTCCACCCTCCAGGTAGGACCACAACAAATTTCTAACACCTTTAGTCAAAGCGAACGAAACCGTATCGATGAACAGGTTCGACTGACAAACCTGGAGAATAAACAGGTCTACGGTCGCGAGACAAAGCAGGTCATGGACAAGGATGATTTTCTAAAAATTCTCATTGCCCAACTCCAAAATCAGGATCCTACCAAGCCTATGGAGGATAAAGAATTTATCGCCCAGATGGCTCAGTTTAGTTCATTGGAGCAAATGACGAACCTGACTACGGGTTTTGAAAAACTCTCTGGACTGCTCAACTCTGGGCAGGCCTTGGGTGTCCTCGGCAAGGAAGTTGACCTGGTGGTTGCGGGGGAGGTCTTTTCTGGGAAAGTGAGCGAAGTTACCCAGGGAAGTTTTCCCCAAGTGCTCGTTAACGGTACGTATTTTGATTTTGGCGATATTCAGCGAGTGAAGGATCTGTAAGGAGGCTTTTCTATGATGCGTTCCCTGTATGCCGGAGTTTCGGGATTACAAAATCACCAGACCCGGATGGATGTCATCGGTAATAACATTTCTAACGTAAACACCACCGGATTTAAACGGGGGCGGGTGAACTTTCAGGACCTCTTGAGCCAGACCCAGGCAGGGTCGAGTCGGCCCAACGATCGGGTAGGTGGGGTAAACCCTCAACAAGTAGGTCTGGGCATGAACATCGCGTCAATCGACACCATTCATACCCAAGGAAGTCTACAAACCACCGGAGTAAAGACCGACTTGGCTATTCAAGGTGAAGGGTTCTTCATCATGCGTGCTGGAGACCAGAGTTTCTACTCTCGAGCCGGGGCTTTTAGTCTCGATGCCGACGGGACCCTCGTGAATCCTTCCAACGGAATGCGAGTTCAGGGGTGGGCGGCGGAAGTCATCAACGGCGCGACCTATGTAAACACCAGTTCACAAATCGGAGACCTCAACATCCCTGTAGGGGGTAAAGATCCTGCCCGGGCAACGAGTGCAGTGACCTTGGCATCTAACCTGGATAAGCGGACACCGTTAATTCCAGCGGACCCCAGTGCTGAGGCTGTGCAAGAAGGCACATGGGTTGCAAGTAAGGAAATCTTCGATCCCTTTGGGGGAGCGTTGCGGCTCGAAGTGGTGTACACCCGGGCAACCGATGAGGGCTCCACGAATCTGTGGAATGGTGAAGTACGAATCCTCGACGCCGAGGGTAATCTTGTTCCTGCAACCGTTTCGGTTGGCGGAATCGCATCCGATGGGGTTACCCCAGGAACCTTTCAGGTTCAGTTTGATAACTTCGGTACCCTCGAAAGTGTTGCAAACGCTACTGGCGGCCTCGATAACTTGGATGATTTGCAGTTCGATGTGAGCTTCTTGGTTCCCGAAACCGCAATACCCGACGTGATCGACCCGGAAACTGTGAATCCAGCTTTTGTTGGAGCTCCTGGTGAACCGATTACCCAAACCTTCTCGGTAGGGATTGGTAGCGTAGGAAGTTTTACGAACTCGACCACCCAGTACTCCAGCGAAAGTTCGAATAAAATTGTCGAACAAGATGGATACCGAATGGGTTACCTTCAGGATTTCCGAATCGACCAGACAGGAACAATCACTGGAATCTACTCCAACGGGACTAATCGAAGCCTCGGACAGGTCGCCTTGGCTTCGTTCCGAAATCCCGGAGGACTCGAAAAAGCCGGTGAAAACACCTACGTAGTTACTATCAATTCTGGTGATGCGGATGTAGGACCCAGTGGCGTAGCGGGAAAAGGCAAATTTATTGCCGGAGCCTTAGAAATGAGTAACGTGGACCTAGCGGCGGAATTTACCGACATGATTGTTACCCAACGAGGATTTCAGTCGAACTCGAAAACAATCCAGACCGCCGACCAGTTGCTTCAAGAACTGTTGACACTCAAGCGATAATTCTGGAGTAATTTGAAAAGATGATACCTGTAACCCGGCTGGATAAAAAAGTGTACTATGTCAATCCCCATCAGATTGAGTATATTGAGTGTAATCCGGATACGACGCTTATTATGTTGTCGGGAAAACGATTAGTTGTTCGGGAACCCTACGAAGAAGTCTATGACCGAATCCTAGAGTACCGACAACTCATTGGGGCCTTTAAAAACGAGGAGTAGGGATCTATGGATCTGGGAACAATAGTTGGGTTAGGTGTTGCCATGGGGATGGTTGTGTTTGGTATCCTCCTCGGTGGTGTTGGTTTTCAATACTATATCGACGTTCCGTCCCTTCTTATCGTAGTAGGTGGAAGTATCGGTTCTATGCTCATATCTTCGCCCCTTGCCCGAACCTTGGCAATAGGAAAGTACATTGGAAAGGTTACTTCGGTACCTAACCTTCAGGAAGGTAAAATTATCACTAACCTGGTATCTTTTTCTGAACGAGCTCGGCGGGAAGGTCTGTTGGCTCTGGAAGATAATCTGGACGAGGTTGAGGACGAGTTCATGCGGAAAGGTATTCAGCTGGTTGTAGACGGTACCGACCCAGAAATCATTAAGAACATTCTCTACACCGAACTTAATCAAATCAACAATAGACACGCCGATGCAATTACCTACTTCGCAAGCTGGGGTTCTTTGGCCCCAGCCTTTGGAATGATTGGTACACTTATAGGTCTTATTGCCATGTTAGCGAACTTGGAAGACCAGTCAGGTATCGCAAAAGGTATGGCCACGGCGCTTATTACGACTATGTACGGTTCTATGTTAGCGAATATTATGCTCATACCCTTTAAGAATAAACTTGAAGACCGGGATAAGTATGAAACTCGCCAAAAAGAAATCGTTATCGAGGGGATTTTGTCTATCCAATCGGGCGATAACCCCCGGGTACTGTTGGAGAAACTGCTTAGTTTCTTGCCTCCTGCAGAGAGAGAGCCGATCAAGGCCGAGTCTAATCAATAGGAGGGCCTGAAGAATGGGTATGCCAGAAAAAAAACAGAAATGTCCTGAGTGTGCTGTACCCGAGTACATGCTCACGTACGGAGACATGGTTACCCTTCTTCTCACTTTTTTCGTCCTCATGTTCACTACTGCCACTGTAGACGGCTATAAACTTCAGCTCATTCTGGCAGCCTTCCAAGGGCTGGGGAATTTTACGGGTGGAAATACCCTCGCCGAAGGCCGACTTGCGGAACTGGGTAATAATGTAGAAAGTTTGCCCAGCCTTCAAGCGGGACGTTCTCTCGCGCAGGCCCGCCGATTAGCAGTGTCCCTATTTCAACCGGAGATACGAACCAACGTAGTACGGGTAACCGAGGACGAACGGGGTTTGGTGATTTCATTGGCCAGTGACGCATTTTTCGAAATCGCCAGTGCGGAAGTCAAAATAGAAGAAACTCGGGAAGTTCTCATAAAACTTTCCCAATTATTGGGCAGTCCAGGCCTAGAGGATCGTTTGTTTCGGGTAGAAGGTCATACGGATGACGAGCCAACCGACCCGAACGGAGCGTGGCCAACCAACTGGCACCTGGGTAGTTCTCGAGCAGTGAACACAATGATGCTCCTGACGGACTTTGGCTCGCCCGAAGAAAAATTCCAAGTTATGACCTTTGGAGAATTTCGGCCCTTAGTCACGAACGACACGCCCGAAGGCAGAGCTTATAACCGTCGGGTAGACGTAATCATCCTTACCGAAGGCAATATTTAAAATTTCCTAATACCTCCTTCAAAATATCCGATACATTAAGGAGACCCCTAGAATGGGGTCTAAAACTATGATAGTATCCAATGGGAAACTCTATAACCCTTTTTTTGGCTGAATTGGTCCTTGCACCCCAATGGACCAAGCGCCTGAGCCTATTAAGAAGAGGGTCTAGTGGTTCCCCATATCCTAACTCGGTTTAGAAGGAGCACCCTATGTCAGATGATTTTCTTGAAGGTGATGAGGATGTAGGTGGAGGTGATTCCGGTGCCTCCGAGGGTGGAAAAAAAAGAGTAGGTTTCATGCCTGCGATTGTCATTCAGATCTTGAAGTGGGCTGCAATAGTCCTGGGAATGATAATCTTTGTTGTTACAATCGTGGTAATTACCCTTAACATCCTGGGTACTGGAACGAGTAATGCAAATCGAACCGATGTCACCGAGGATTATCGAGAGAATCTTCCGGTTTACGAATTCTTTGACATGGAAGAGTTTCGTGGGGTTACCGCCGACGAAGTCCGAAACACTTATGTCGTTAATATTCAGCTCGGGTACGATGCTGGAGATAGTGTCACGGTAAACGAAATCATAGGCCGTAGAGTCCAGCTCACCGACCAAATACTTCTTTGGTTTAGTAGCCAAAATGCAGCGTACTTGCTTAACGCAAATAACCGAGAAGAAATTCGAAGTAGGGTCAGGGCCTTGGTAAACCAAATTATGACTCGAGACATCAAAGAAGTACGGTTTACGAACTTTCAGATTCTCAACTTCTAAATAGAATGAAAGTCGTATGCTTGAAAATCCCTATCAGGTATGCAACCATGATAGCAGGGAGGGCCGAACGAGATGACTGAAGTACTATCTCAAGACGAAATTGACCAATTACTCACAGCAATTTCGTCTGGGGATATAGAAACTGAAGATGTTTCTGCCCAGAGCGAGAGCTCAAACCGAAAAATAAAAATTTATGACTTTAAACGGCCGGATAAGTTCTCCAAGGAACAAATTCGTACGGTTTCTATCATGCATGAAACCTTCGCCCGACTTACAACCACCTCTTTGTCGGCCCAGCTCCGTAGTTTAGTCCAGGTTCACGTGGCGAGCGTTGACCAGCTTACCTACGAAGAGTTCATCCGTTCAATTCCTAACCCTACCACTATGGCCGTTATTAACATGGATCCTCTGAAGGGTTCGGCAATATTAGAAATAGATCCGGCTATTACCTTTTCAGTTATCGACCGACTTTTTGGAGGAAAGGGAGAGGGTACGAAAGTCACCCGAGAACTCACGGACATCGAAGGTTCGGTAATGGAAGGTATAATCGTAAGAATCTTAGGAAATATGCGCGAGGCATGGAGCCAAGTGATTGACCTTCGCCCCCGACTTGGGACCATTGAGACCAATCCTCAGTTTGCCCAAATAGTACCTCCAACCGAAATGGTTGTGTTAGTTACCCTAGAGACGAAGGTTGGCGAAGTCGAAGGAATGATGAATTTCTGTATTCCTTACCTAACTATTGAACCGATAATTTCCAAATTGTCTGCCCAGTACTGGTATTCCTCGGTCCGCAGGGGCACAACCACCGAGAACCTCAATATCCTCCGGGAACGACTGTCAACAATCGAAGTCGATATGGTTGCAGAGATTGGACGTATGAACCTAACGATGAGAGAGGTTCTTTCCGTTCAGGCGGGGGATATTATTCGTTTGAGTAGTGTCCGAATAAGCGACCCCATGTCTCTCAACGTGGGGAACCAAACCAAATTCTTGTGCAAACCAGGACAAGTCGGGAAAAAGTTGGCGGTTCAGATTGTTCGCCAGCTTGGCGATAATGATGTAGAAGAGTTTGAAGAATTGGCTGCCGAAATAGACGAATAAGTCTTCGGACTGTTTGACCATGGCGTGTAAGGAGTAAGTGATGAGTGATGGATCCCTGTCTCAAGATGAAATTGACGCCCTATTACAGGGTACCGGAGGAATGGACTTAGACGAACCTAAGCCGGTAGGGAGCGACGGACTTACAGACTCCCAGATTCAGCAACTTACCTCGATCATTGAAGGAACCTTAGATACCCAAGGTTCAAATTTTGCTATGCTCCTCGGCAAGTCGGTTACGATTGGCTTTCCCGAAGCCTCTCAGGTTCCGAAGGGCGAACTGACCTCAGCTATCGGAGACGAAGGTGTGCAAATCCATCTCGATTTCGAAAATGGAATGGAAGGTAGCCACGGCTATCTCGTGAGCACCGATACTGCCCTCGCTATCGCCGGGCCAATGATGGGATTGGATGGCATTGAGTTAGACGACGCAGCTATGAATGCCCTCCAGGAAGCCTTTTCGAACTTAAACGGCCCAGTAATCACCGCCCTCTCGGACGGTACAGGCAAGAACGTAATGTCTTCTCCTTCAGAGGCTGAACAGTTTAGTAGTAAGCCCGCAGTCAGGGGCTCGAAGTTTCTTCGTCTCGAATACCAAGTAACAATAGACGGTGCCAGTGCCGGAACCCTGGTCGAATACTACGAAGTACCTGCAGTAGCAAAGATGTTCGGTGGGGGCTCAAGCGGCGGGGGAATGGGTGGCAGTGATCCCCTTTCCCAGGCTATGAGCCGCCAAAATCAAGGCATGCCCGACATGGGGGGATTTGGCGACTTAGGCGTCCCAGGCATGGGCGGATCTGGTGGCGGTAATATGGGTCAGGGGTTTGGAAACGGTATGGCCGGTGGTATGGCTGGAGGAATGCCCGGGGGTGGACAAATGGGTGGTGGCTACAATACATCGGTTCAATCAGTTCAGTTTCCAAGTTTTGCTCAAGGGGGCGGACACGCTTCTGAACAAGGAAATATAGGCCTCCTCATGGACGTCTACATGGAAATGACCGTAGAATTAGGTCGCACAAAACGCCTTATCAAAGATATTTTGGGAATGGGTGAAGGGACAATTATCGAATTGGACAAGCTCGCAGGTGAGCCTGTAGACATTTTGGTCAATCATAAGCTCATTGCCCGGGGAGAAGTAGTAGTTATTGACGAAAACTTTGGAGTTCGGGTCACAGAAATCATTTCTCCACTGGAAAGAATGAACAATATGACGTAGAATAGAGGCATCTAATAAGAGGACTGCAGATCCGATTATTAGGGTAGTGAAAGGGAGGGGACACTGAAAAACTTCGCAAGTATTGTACTTGCGTTGGTTTTGTTCTGGGGTGTGGGAGCCTCGGACGCGGTGTTAGCTCAGGATGCGCAAGGTCCTGATACTACAACTGGGGCGCTCGCCCAAAGAACCGACGCAGGTAGTCTCGACTATCAACCCGCCGATGAAAATTTACTCACCTTTGCCGACCAAGATGTCGTAGAAGCGATCTCAGTCGAATCTGGGCCCGTTCAGGTCTTAGGTGTTGGTGACCTCGTTCGAATGCTCCTGGTCTTGGCAGGGGTCCTTGCTTCTATCTACGGTCTCTTTTGGTTTATCAAAAAAACCCGAAAACTAGGCACTTCCGACGACGAGTCAATTTTGAAAATCCGAGACCAAATCGGTCTCGGTGGAACCCGGTCGCTCTATCTAATACAAGTTGGCGAAAGGGTCTTTATGATTGGGGGGACCGATTCTTCGGTGAACCTGCTATCAGAGATCGACGATACCGAGACCCTTCAAGCTATTCAGGTTGCCCTCGGCGCTAAGGGTGAACGCCCGGCCAAAACCTTTAGTTCGCTTCTACACGATTTGGTAGGAAGGCAGGCTACTGGCCCAGACGCCCGTTCGGCCGAGACCTCAACAACGAACCAGGGCTTTGATTTTTTACACAATCAGCGGGAGCGCTTGAGAAAATGGTAAAAGTAAGGAGTCGTCTCTATTTTATCCTTCTCGCTGGGTTTTTCTTCACCCTTTTATCTCCGCAACTCCATACCCAAGAGATACCTTCAATCGTCCCACCAGCAGAATTTTTGCAGGGTGGGGAAGAAGTCCTCTTTCCCTTCCTGAATTTGGACGTACGCCAACCCCAGAACGGTGAAGAAGTAGCTCTATCTGTACAATTGCTCCTCATTCTTGGAGTTCTTTCCTTAGCCCCATCGATCATTCTTCTCATGACCAGCTTTCTGCGGATCGCTATTGTTTTTGACTTCGTGCGGCGGGCATTATCGCTCCAGTCGGTACCGCCTACTCAGGTCCTTATGGGTATTGCTCTTTTTCTGACAATTTTTATCATGTGGCCAACCCTCGATCGGGTATACACAAATGCCTACGAACCTATGGCCCGGGAAGAAATTGGTGTCCAAGAGGCCTACAGTCGCTTTGAGAGCGAAATGCGGGTATTCATGTACCGACAAATGACCAATAGCCCCGATAGTATACGGCTGTTTATGCGAATGTCCGAGCTACCAAGGCCCGAAAACCTTTCCCAGGTACCAACCCATGTGCTCATACCAGCCTTTGTGCTTCACGAAATGACCGTCTCTTTTAAGATTGGAATATTGCTGTTTATACCTTTTATCATCATCGACATGGTTGTTTCCAGCGTGCTTATGTCGATGGGAATGATTATGTTACCGCCGGTTATGATTAGTATGCCCTTTAAACTCATACTCTTTGTTATGGTCGATGGATGGACGTTGCTTACCCAGCAACTTGTTGCCAGTTTTTTATAGGAGGAAGTAGGTGGACGCAGGCTACGCAGTTACTTTATTGAGAACAAGTATTTTCCAGGTGCTCATACTTTCGGCACCCCTTCTCCTCATTGGTATGGTTGTTGGACTCATAGTATCGATTTTTCAGGCAACCACCTCGATTCAGGAACAGACCCTTACTTTCGTCCCAAAAATAGCAGCAATTCTTATTGCCCTTATGTTCTTTGGTCCTTGGATGCTGGGAACCTTAGCGAACTATACCGTTGCATTGTTCAACCAAATACCCCAGATGGTAAGGTAAAAAAGGAGTTCTTGTGTTCTGGTCTGACCTGGTAGCGAATGCCCCAACTTTTTTTCTCATTTTTTCTCGGGTATTTGCTCTTGCCTCGGTGGCCCCTCTCCTTAGTTCTGCAGCTATACCTGGGGCCGCAAGGGCTGGTTTTACCCTCTTGGTTACCTTTGTTGTCTTTCCGGTTACTCAAATGTACCCGGTCCCCGACGTTGCGCTCATGTATCTGCTTCTTGTCGTCGGTGAGGTTTTTATCGGCCTTATTTATGGGTTTGTAATTCAGATTGTCTATGCAGCTTTTCAGACCGCAGGACAGTTTTTCTCCATGCAAATGGGTTTTTCTGCCTCGATGGTTTTTGACCCGATGTCCCAAGAAGAGTTACCCCTGTTGGGCCAATATTTCAACCTGGGGGCGATGTTCCTCTTTCTTACCTCGGGAGGATTACAGAAAACCTTCCTTGGGGGGGTTCAATATTCCTTCCGGACAATTTCCGCGTACCAGATCGCCAGTGCCGGCGAGCAGTGGCTGAGTTTCTTCATTGGAGCAATGGGCGTCCTGTTTCAGCAAGCTTTAGTTCTGGCATTTCCTATAATCGGTACCCTTTTCCTTGTATCCCTCTCGATGGGACTTTTAGCAAAAGCTGCACCTCAAATGAATCTTCTTATGCTGGGATTTCCTATTAGTATTACCGTTGCCTTCGTGGTACTTATTTTGGTTATGCCACTCATTTTAGAGAGTTTTATAGGGCTTATTGAACAGGCCTTCGTAGAAGCATCCTTCCTGCTAAAAATTCAGGGGGCTACGCCATGACCTTGGTAGCTAGGGATGAACTCCTACTTCTTTTGGATTCGATGGGTACCCAGTGGTTTGCAGCCGAAGAAGAAGGACGTACCGAGGATCCTACCGAACACAAAATTCGGAAAGCCCGAGAGGAAGGCAAGGTTGCAAAAAGTCCCGATGTCACTTCGGCTATCGTACTTCTTTTCGCCGTTATAACCTTTGCAGTTATAGGCCAGGGTTTTTTAGAGACTATGGGCCAAATGCTCACCTACTACTTAGTGTTGTCTACCCAAGTAGATCCTGTAACAAGTGGTGTGGTTGCTCGAGGATTCTACGAGTATTTCTTCCGTTTGTTATGGCCTGTCTTTGCGGTTGTAGTAATTGCCGCCATTATCGGCAATGTATTCCAGGTGGGATTTCTCTTTACCACCAAACCTTTGGTTCCCGACTTCAAGCGGATTGCACCAAATTTTGTTAAGTTTTTTCAACGGGCACTTTTTTCGACCGAAGCCCTCTATAATCTCTTCAAATCCTTAGGAAAAATTATCATCATTGGAGCGGTCGCCTACTTGAACATCCAAGGGCGGCTTCCAGAACTCATGAACGCAATGAAAATTGGATATATGCGGGGATTTGGTTTGGTTGCCGAAATATCCTTTGCAATGGTTATCGAAACAACCATTATCCTCCTCGTTTTGTCCCTTGTTGACTACTGGTTTCAACGGCGGCAACACCTTGAAACCTTGAAAATGTCGAAACAAGAAATAAAAGAAGAACGTAAAAACTACGAAGGCGACCCGATGATCAAAAATCGAATGCGCCAGAGGATGAGGGAGATCTTGTCCCAAAACATCATGCGCGAAGTACCAAAAGCCGACGTAATTATTACCAACCCTACTCACTACGCCGTGGCTCTCGCCTATAAGGCCCAGGCGATGACCGCACCAACGGTTGTTGCCAAGGGAGTTGATACCCTAGCCCAACGAATCAAACAAATCGCCTTTGAAAACGACGTTCCAGTTATAGAAAACAGGCCCCTTGCTCGAGCCCTCTACGCCGAGGTCGAATTAGGCGATACCATACCCGAGCAATACTACGAAGCAGTAGTCACCGTATTCAAAGAAATTTACCGGATGAATAAAGGCAGAAAGGAGGTCGGATAATGGCAGATATTACCCAAGCGATGGCCGCTAATTTTACGAAAGAGCGAAGCGACGTTCTGGTCGCAGCCGGTGTCATTGTAATTGTCATGATGCTCATCATTCCTTTGCCCACTGTACTCCTCGACCTTTTTCAGGCCTTTAACCTGATTTCGACCCTTCTTATAATGCTCATCGTTTTATACACCAGTAGGGCCCTGGATTTTTCGATCTTTCCTACGATACTCCTTATTTCTACGGTCTTTAGTCTCGCCTTGAATGTTTCGTCGACACGACTAATTTTGGCCCAGGGAGCCGATTTTGATGGCCGCCTGGTACGAAGTTTTGGCCGATTCGTCGTAGGAACCGAAGGAACCGAGGGTCTTGTTATTGGGGTGGTTATCTACATAATCGTTATAGCGGTGCAGTTTTTGGTAATTACCAAGGGTGCGACCCGAGTTGCCGAAGTTGCTGCCCGCTTTACCCTCGATGCAATGCCTGGAAAACAAATGGCCATCGATTCGGAATATTCCAGCGGACTGCTGAGCGAAACCGAAGCAAGTCAAAGGAAAAGGGACCTTCAACGGGAAGCGGACTTCTACGGAGCGATGGATGGTGCCAGTAAATTTGTACAAGGAAATGTCACTGTCGGAATTCTCATTACCGTAATAAACATTATTGGTGGTATGATCGTCGGGCTAACATTACATGGAGAAAGCCTCGAAGTTGCTGTAAATACCTATATTTCTCTTACTATCGGGGATGGGCTCATATCTCAGTTTCCTGCCCTCTTGGTTTCAACGGCTACAGGTATCATTGTAACCCGAAGCGTTTCTGAGGCTACATTCGGTAAGGACTTAACATCTCAGTTCAGCCGACAGGGTAAAATCTACTGGATTTCAGCAATCTTTCTTTTGGTCCTCGCCTTTCTTCCGGGATTTCCTTGGTACATCCTTTTGCCAATGGCAATTGCTTCAGGATACTTAGCCTTTATTTTGAGTAAGAACGAAATCGTAAAAGACCGAAGCAACCAGGCAGCAAAGGCCCGGGGTGGCCAAACGACCGAGGCCCCCCAAGAAATTAGTCCTATCGCACCCTTGGATCCTATTAGTCTCGAATTAGGATATGGCCTTATTTCGCTCGTTGATAAAGAGAAGGGAGCCGAACTTCTTGAGCGGATTACAAAAATTCGAAGGGAGTCGGCCCTGGACCTGGGGCTTGTAGTTCCACGTATTCGAATAATCGACAATATGCGCCTGGATCCTGCGGAGTACTGTCTGAAGATTCGGGGAGTAGAGGTAGGAAAAGGAACTCTTCGAATGGGAATGTACCTTTCGATTAACCCCGGTGGAGTACAATCAGACATACCCGGGGAGCGCACGACGGACCCGGCTTTTGGACTTCCGGCTAAGTGGATAAATGAAGAAAATCGAGATCGCGCCGAGCGCGAAGGGTTCACCGTTGTCGATCCCCCCTCGATTATTGCGACCCACTTAACCGAACTCATCAAACGACATGCTTCCGAAATACTGGGACGGCAAGAAGTAAAGGCAATTCTAGACACTCTAAAGAAAGACTATCCTGCGGTGGTCGACGAGGTGCAGGGGATACTAGGAATTGGCGATGTCCAGAAGGTACTCCAGAGTCTGCTGCGAGAACAGGTAAGTATCCGTAACATGGTTTCTATTCTCGAAAGCCTTGCAGATTATGGAAAGCTGACAAAAGATATCGGTTACCTTACCGAAAAGGCTCGACAGGGCTTGGCTCGACAAATCACCTTAAATTATGTCGACGAAGAGAAAGTTCTCCACGTCATTACAATGAATCCTACCCTCGAACAACAGATTCTCGACTCGAAAGTCGAGACCGCCAAGGGACCTATTACCGGTTTAGAACCGGACGTTCACCGACGCTATATAAACAGTGTCCTAAACACCGTGAAAAATGTTCAAGAACAGGGCTATTTCCCCCTTATCCTGACCCAAGAGGCAGTTCGCCCCTTAGTCAAAGAAAGCACAAAGCGAGATATTCCAGATTTAGTAGTATTATCGGTTCCTGAAATTATAGATAATATACGGGTAGAAGGATTAGCGGAGATTACACTATGAACCAACACACCACGGGTAGTAAGTACGAGTACTTCATCGAGCAAGCAGCATCATATCGAGAAGCCCACGAACGAATACTGAGCCAGTACGGCGAAAGAGCAAAGGTACTAACCCAGAAGAAAACTCGGGTCGGTGGATTCTTGGGCCTATTTCCCAGGGATATGATCGAGGTTCATGGTTACATTACAAAAGAACCCTTGATGAAACGTCCGGCACCCGGTGACTTTCACGAAGAAAAGAAAAAAATCCTCGAAACCGTCGGCAAAAAAGACCCTGTCCAAGACACCTTGCTTAAAGAACTAAGGGAACTCAAGGTTGCCGTCGAGAGCCAAAAACACTACTCCAACGGGATGTCCCACGAACAGCCACTATTTAAAGAGATTCAAGACCTCCTTCAAGACAACGAATTTAGTCGGAAGTTTTCTCAGGATATTCTTCAAAGACTGCGGCGGGAACTGTCCGTAGAAACCCTCCAGGACACCGAGGTTGTACATCAGAAAGTTATCGAGTGGATAGGTGATGCAATTTGTATTCACACCCTACGAAAACCAGAACAGCCTAATGTCTTTATTCTAGTTGGTCCGACGGGGGTCGGAAAAACAACCACAATAGCCAAACTGGCGGCAATGCATCGGCTAGGAATCGAACAGGGAGAAAATGCATCTCCTGGACCCAAACGTCGAAAAGAAGTAAGAATTCTCACTATCGACAACTATCGTATCGGTGCTCGGCAACAAATCGAAACCTACGGCCAAATTATGGAAATACCCGTCTCCGCGGTCGAGAGTTCTTCAGACCTACGAAAATACTTGGACCTTTACTCCGACGCCGACGTCATTTTTATCGATACCATAGGAAAAAGTCCCAAAGACTACGCAACCCTCGGAAAAATGAAAGCCCTCTTGGCTTCTGCGGGAGCATCGGCAGAGGTGCACTTGGCAATGAGTGCAACCACGAAATGTTCGGACATGTTAGAGATACTGCAACAGTTTGAACCTTTCGGCTATCAATCGGTTATTATTACGAAACTCGATGAGACTAGCAAGGTTGGAGCCATTGTCAGTTCCCTTTGGGAAAAAGGAAAGACCTTATCCTTCATGACAAATGGCCAGTCGGTGCCTCACGACATTCAAAGGGCTGAGGTTGTACAACTTCTTATAAATCTTGAGGGTTTCAAAATGAATCGTAGTGCCCTAGAAGAACGGCATTCTAACAAAAAAACGGAGCAATAAATGGCAGATCAAGCTGAAGCCCTACGGGAAATAATGAAACAAAATCCTCAAGGGGGGAAATCTCGTACCCGAATCATCACCATAGCAAGTGGGAAGGGAGGGGTAGGAAAGACGAATATTTCTACAAACCTCGCCCTCGCCTACGCAAAAATAGGCAAAAAAGTCATCCTCATGGATGCGGACCTAGGATTAGCAAATGTCAACGTCGTTTTAGGAATTATTCCCAAGTACAATCTGTATCATTTGATTCGTAAACAAAAGACCATGAAAGATATCATCATGGACACAAACTATGGAATTCAAATAGTTGCGGGGGCTAGCGGCTTCTCGAAAATTGCCAATCTGACCGACGATGAAAGGAATAATTTCATCCAGGAGTTAAGCGAACTTTCGAGTGCAGACGTCATAATTATCGACACTTCTGCGGGAGTTTCAAATAACGTGTTATCGTTTGTGGCCGCGGCGGACGAAGCGATTATTATCACGACCCCGGAGCCAACGGCTATCACCGATGCTTACGGAATTATTAAAATTATCGCCACCGAAATTGAGTCGAACGGTATGGGTCTAAAGTTAATAGTAAACCGTGTAAAATCTGTAACCGAAGGAAAAAAAGTAGCCGAACGAGTCATTAATATTGCCAGTCAATTCCTTAACCTCAAGGTAGACTATCTGGGATATGTCTACGAAGACCCAATGGTACAGCAGGCTGTGTTAAAACAAAAACCTTTTTCGGTAGTAGATCCTAAGGGCAAGGCAACAGCATGTATACACCAAATAGTTAGTAGGCTAGAAAAAGTTGAGTATAGAGAAGGTGGGGGAATTACCCGGTTCTTGAAGAAACTATTTGGAGGTACGGGGGAATGAAACCTGGAAGATTCCTGCCGTTCAGGGTACACTGGGAAAAAGAGAATCCTGGAGGACGGGAGCAGAGAAAGGATTTTTTGTGAAAATTACCGTATTTGGATCGGGTATTACTTTTGTACTAGCCCTAATGTTAGGCTTCATTTCGGGTAATACTCTTGTGACAGTTTTTTTACGAGCTCTAGTTAGTGCTCTCATTTTTGGAGTTGGTAGTTTTTTCGTTACTTTCTTGGTAAGGCGATTCCTTCCTGAACTGTTAGACGTGCCCGCGAGTGGAAGACCTGCTAGTGACTTAGGGGGGCCTGAAGATTCGGGGGAAGGAAATGTCCAAAGAACGAGACAGCGAGTTAACATTTTGATTCAAGATGAGGATGGGGGTGTTGAATCCCTTGGCCAAGATGATCAAGAAGATGGTAATCTTTTTACGGGGGATTCTAGTTTGTCCCAGGTAGTGGAAGAGGTAGTCGAAGAGAGAGTTTCTGCAGTAAGTTTGGGAGAATCTCTGGAACATAGTGGAAATTCAGCGGAATTTTTTGGCGATGAAGGAAGCGATGCTTCCGGGGATAATCTTCCGGATATCGCCGGATTTGAATCGAGTTTTGTGAGTTCGACAAAAGAAAATAATGATACCGAAGGCACCCTCGAAGAAGGAGAACCGGTAAGTACAAACTCAGGGCGTTCGAAAAGGTCAGGTTCTGCGGGGCTACCAGAGACGATGGACCCCCAGATTATTGCGAAAGCAATCTCCACGGCCCTAAAAAAGGCGACATAAGGAACTTGTATGGCTGAGCAGCTAACCGAGAAAGATGAACTTGAGTTGTGGAAGGACTATAAGAAGACGAAGAATCCTTCTATTCGGGAATCCCTCATTAAACAATACGCGCCTCTGGTTAAGTACGTAGCCGGGAAGGTTGCTGTAGGAATGCCTCAGAATGTAGAGTTCGATGACTTGGTGGGATACGGGGTCTTCGGACTTTTCGACGCGATTGAGAAGTTTGATCCCGAGAAACACGTGAAGTTCAAAACCTATGCGGTTACTCGTATTAGAGGCGCAATATTCGACGAGCTTCGTTCGATCGACTGGGTACCACGCTCGGTTCGACAAAAAGGTCGAGAGATAGAAGAAGCCGTACGGAAACTTGAGTCCTCGCTCGGTCGATCGGCGACAGACTCGGAGATAGCAAAAGAACTCGGAATGAATAATAAAGATTTCGAGAAAGCTATGATGAAGGTTTCGGGAACATCGATACTATCCTTGAATGACGTGTGGTATACCGGAGACGATAACGATAAGGTCTCGATTGCCGATAGCATAGAGAGTCCCCAAAATTTGAATCCCGATACTATCGTCGAAAAAGAAGAAATTAAGCGGGTGATAGTACAAGCGATTCAAGAATTACCGGATAAAGAAAAGAAAGTACTGGTATTGTACTATTACGAAGACCTTACCTTGAAGGAAATAGGAAAGGTGCTTGAAGTTACCGAGTCTCGAGTAAGTCAATTACATACAAAGGCAATTATGCGACTCAAGGCAAAACTCACGAATGTGAGAAAAGGTATCATGTAGAAAATGGTTACTTTTCAAGAAATTCAAAAATTTATGCAGGGAAAACTTGATGAAGGGCGTTCACAAAAGTTCATAAATGTGTCTGCCGATAGTCTAGAAGAAGCGTTGCAACAAGCTTCTATAGAGTTGGGCCTTGGGATTAAAAAGATCGACTACGAAATTCTTGATCCAGGCAACAAAGGTATGTTTGGAGTCGGTAAGAAGCCTACAATAATTCTCGCCTATAAAGCGGCGGGGGTAGAAGCCTTACACGAAGAGTCCTTTGGAGACATGAGTTTTGATGACGATGAGGAAGCTCCAGTCGATGGAAAATTCTTTATTCGCAAAGACGAGGTTGGTCTTATGCTTCGAGTTTCTCCTCCACTCAAGGGTGGTGCTCGGGTAACCGAGCGACAAGTGTACGAGGCAATAGCCAATCGTTTCCACGGCACCTATGACAAGGCGCTGGTGGGCAAGATCCTGAAGCGAGCGGATGATGAATTTGTACCCATCGGCGCCTATGACCATAATTCTTTAGAAGATGCCCTCATCACCATCGAGATCGTCGATTACGAAATGAAGGCTTACATCATGATTCGTCCCCCGGGACCAAGGGGCGCAGATCCTCGGGCGGAGGATATCATCGCATTTCTCAGAGCGAATAATGTTGTTTATGGTCATTTAGAAGAAGATATCGAAAACATCGCTGCAACTCCACCGTATAATGAACGGCTACTGGTGGCCCAAGGTCAAAAACCCGAAAACGGCGATGATGGACGTATCGTTTTCAACTTCGAAACCGAAACCAGCAAGATTCGCCTCAAAGAGATCGATGGAAAGGTCGACTACAAAGAGTTGAACAAGATTAATAACGTAGTTGAGGGCCAAGTATTGGCGAAATTAGTACCGCCAAAACGAGGCGCCAATGGTCATACGGTAACCGGAAAGGCCCTTCCTGCGAAGGATGGTAAGCCTGCAGCCCTTGAAATTGGAAACAACGTTAAGCTCTCAAATGACGGTTCCCAAGCCCTGGCCTCTGCAAATGGTCAAGTACTGCTTATCGGAGGAAGAATCACCGTAGAACCAGTCTACATGGTTAACGGGAATGTTGACCTTAAAAGTGGAAATATCCTTTTCCTTGGCTCGGTTGTTGTAAAGGGGAGCGTAGAAGATGGCTTCGCTGTCAAAGCAGCGGGTAATATCGAAATACTCGGCAGCGTTGGGCGATGCGAACTCGACGCAGAAGGGGATATTATCGTACGCCAGGGAATTAACGGTAAGAGCTCGGGCCAGGTACGGGCTGGAGGGTCAATATGGTCAAAGTTTATAGAAAACTCGAACGTAGAAGCTAGCGGGTACGTCGTAGTAAGCGACGGCATCATCAACTCGATGGTCAATAGCGATAAAAAAATTATCTGTCGTGGAAAGCGGGCAAGTATTGTCGGGGGGAATCTCCGGGCCAGCGAAATTATTACTGCAAAAACCCTGGGCTCAATAGCGGGGATGGAGACTCTGCTCGAAGTTGGAAACGATCCAAAAACCAAATCCAAGCTGGAGGAGCTTCAGGCCCGAAAAGCCGCGGATGACAAAAGCCTCGAAGAAATAAAACTTAATATCTTGACGCTTGAAAAAGCAAAGAAGGTAAAGAAAGAACTCACCCCCGAGAAAGAAACCTTCCTAAGAAATCTTATTAGCCAGAAAAATGAAATTGTTAACTCTATCGAAGAGGTTAGTGACGAAATTAAGGATACCGAATCGTATCTTGCAGAACTTAAAAGTAACGGAAAAATTTCCGCCTCGGCACGGGTCTTCCCGGGTGTCAAGGTTCTCATTAAAGATGCACCTTTGGAGGTACGAAACGAGTTCAAGGCTGTTACCTTTGTGTATGAAAATGGCCTGGTCAAAGTGACTCGCTTTGCTGAGACCGAAGATGAAAAGGAGTTTGGTCTGGACAAGGGCTAAACACCGCTACAAAAATGGAGGCATCATGTCCCTTCGACCGATCGATTTGCAAAATCTCTTTGGACGACTGAACGAAATAAGTAAACAACAGGCGGCCATTCACGAAGCAAGTCACCATGCCCAACAGGTCGCGGGGAAGGAAATTGCCGAAAAAAGTGCCCAACAAGAAGAGCGGGTGAACAAAGCTGAAGAGTTGGATGAAGGAGCGCAAAAGCCTCGAAGAGTTGATCGGGATGATCACTCATCGGGGTCCGGTGGCTCGTATCATTCAGCAAAAAAACGAACCGAAGACGAGGATGAAGAAGAGAAGGCCGAAGATCCTTTTCGCGATCCTGATCTTGGGAATCGTGTCGATATCTCTACCTGAGGAAGGGACCATCTTATGGATTTTTTGCTATTGTTTGCCCTTAACTCCGGCTCAATGGTCATCTTGTACTATTTCCTCAAGAGAAAAGTAGACAAGACCTACAACCAAGGAGCATTCCTCGATAGAGTAGAAAAAGAAGTAGGAACTATAATTACCGAACTGAACCACACTACCGAACGAAACATTCAGCTCCTCGAGAGTAAACTTGACAGTTTGCGCTCGCTATCAACTAAGGTTGAGTACGTTATAAGGCAAGCGGAAGATGATCTTGGTCGTTTACAAGATGAAGCCGAGATTCTTCGTCGCAGAGAACGATCTCCTGGGCAACCTCTCTACAATCAACCGAGGGCTCCGAAACTGGAAGAAGAACCCCTTGACCCCCGGGAGCAAAAAAAACGTCAGGTTTCTCAACTGGTACTTCAAGGTCTCGAACTGTCAGAGGTATCAGAAAAAACTGGAATGTCAATTGGCGAAATAGAGCTTATTTTGGCCCTTACTCGGAGGTGAAAGGTCCAAGATGACCCAGTCCAAACGTCTTCAAAAGGATGTAGAAGATCTAATTTCCTCAATTCGTCATACAGTTCAAACTACCAACGGTTTCAGTGAGTTATCTCGTCACACCCACTCCCTTAAGACCCTTGCTTTACAAGGTGGGTTCCCGCTTGCTGGAGAATCGATCCACCGACTTGAGGCTCTTTTGCTTCTTAACGATAGGGAATCGGCGCAGAAAGGCTCGATTGGAGGAATTGAAGAAGAACTCCAGATTCTTTCAAAATCTTTTGAAGGTAAAGAAATAGTAAGAGATGAAGGGTTTCCACAGTCAGAATCAAACTTCGTTGAGGGGAAATGCCCTACATTCCGTGACCTTTATCTTGGGCTCTCTTCTGAAGAAAAAGATCATGTAAGTCGTTTGTTATCGAGGGGTTATGTGTTTTACACCCTGATTTACCAAGGGAGCCCGGGGAAAACCGATATACTCGGACTACGGTTTCAAAACCTTCAAAGTAAGATTGAAAAGGAAGTAGGGGTCTTAATTACTCTCCAGTCGGGTGTGTTTTTTGGTCTAGGAGCCCTGGGGCTGCCGAATCAAAAATTTGTAGCCCCGGTGGCTCTCATCCGACTGATATCTCAAGACGAGATCGGGTACGAGCGGTTTTTGTTCCTCGAAACGGCTATCGATTTAGATGGTCCTCAAGGTGAAGGGACCGAAAATCCATTTGAATTCTTGTCCTTTCGCAACGATATCGCGGAGTTTTCTAAAACGATCGCAACCGATCAAGGAAAGTTCGTTCATACCACGGTATACGGCGAACTTGAACTACCAGCCCACACAGGCGATACCCTAAAAGGACTCCTCTTTCAAGGATTAAGGAACGCTATTACCCACGGAATTGAAAAGCCCGATGAACGGAAATTCCTAGGGAAACAAGAAACCGGTGTCATCGACCTTTGTTTTACTCTTATGCCCGATACTCTATTGGTGACCCTAGAAGATGATGGCCGTGGAATGGTACAAGAAAGCCAAACCAGTAAACCGAACGAGTCATCTAACGAATGGTCGGGACGGGGGCTTGGAATTCCTATGATGAGGTGGTATGGCGAGAAACTTTTGGGTGGTACTGTATCTTTTCTGTCCCATCCAGGTGCTGGGACAAGGATAGAAATTGCCCTATCTCGGGAAATCCGAGACTTCTGGGGCCTTTCTGCCCTGTCAGGCAATAGTCCTGTATTTGTACCCTTTTTCCATATCTACGGATATCTGGCGAACATCGGAGAATACAGACCTTCGCGATTAGGAAAAGAATGGTATTGCACCTATAAGCACAAAAATTTCCCCTTACGTACCCTGGTGGCCCGAGACAACGATGCTCTTGGGTGGGAAGATGTCCATGTGTATTCGGAAGATATGGATGATGCTGTGGGGCTGTTAATTCGGTACCAGAGCACCTACGGCATTCTTTTGCTTTCGAGGGTGTTGGGTCGGGAAGTTGTCGCCCGAGGTCCTTTGTCTCCTAAGGTATACTCACAAGCCCTTAAAACTGATGCGATGATTTTTCCTTTCTGATACAATCCTCCCCATTCGAGGAGGATAAATGGCCGCACCAACCAATGGCGAAGATAAAAAAATTATTTACTCAATGTATAAAGTAAGCAAATATCATGGAACTAAGCAGGTTATCAAAAATATAAGTTTGTCCTACTTTTACGGGGCCAAGATAGGGGTTCTCGGGCTGAATGGGTCCGGTAAATCCTCGCTGTTACGAATAATGGCTGGCCAGGATCAAGAGTTCAACGGCGAGGCAACCCTGAGTGCTGGTTATACAATAGGTTTTCTCGAGCAAGAACCGGAACTCGAAAAAGGCAAAACGGTAAAGGAAATAGTGTCCGAAGGTGTACAGGAAGTAGTAGATCTCCTGCGGGAATACGACAAGATTAATGAGGGATTTGGCGAACCAGATGCAGATTTTGACGCTTTGTTGGCTCGTCAAGGGGAAGTTCAGGAAAAAATCGAACATTTCGATGGATGGGAACTGGAAAGCCGATTAGAACTGGCCATGGATGCTCTACGGTGTCCACCGGCCGACCAGGTCGTGGATACCTTATCGGGGGGGGAGCGACGTCGGGTGGCCCTAAGCCGCTTATTGCTCAAGAAGCCCGATATTTTGCTTCTCGATGAGCCCACAAACCATTTAGATGCCGAGTCGATAGCCTGGTTGGAGCGCCATCTTCAGAATTATCCTGGTACCGTTATTGCTGTTACTCACGATAGGTACTTTCTGGATAACGTCGCCGGATGGATTTTAGAACTCGACCGAGGTGAAGGAATTCCTTGGAAGGGAAACTACTCCAGTTGGCTCGACCAGAAAAAAAATAGATTGGCGAACGAAGAAAAATCCGAAAGCGAACGACAAAAAACTCTTGCCCGGGAGTTAGAATGGATAAAAATGTCACCGAAGGGGCGACACGCAAAAGCCAAATCGAGAATTAACAACTACGAAAATCTTCTAAGCCAAGGGGGTATAGAAAGGCAAAAAGAACTGCAGCTCTATATTCCCCCGGGACCAAGGCTCGGTTCGATCGTTATAGAAGCCCAAGGGATAGTAAAAGCCTACGGGGAAAAACTCCTGTACGAGGACTTGCATTTTTCCTTACCTCCCGGTGGGGTTATCGGTATCATTGGCCCCAACGGCGCTGGAAAGACGACGCTTTTTAAAATGATAACCGGTGAAGAGACCCCCGATCAAGGAACTATCCGATTAGGCGAAACGGTCAAGCTTAGCTATGTAGACCAAATGCGAAGTAGTCTCGAAGGGGACAAAACTGTCTGGGAAGTTATCAGTGGGGGTAACGATGTAATTCGCCTAGGAAATCGAGAAATTAACAGTCGGGCCTACGTGAGTTGGTTTAACTTCCAAGGCTCAGATCAACAGAAGAAAGTAGGTATCCTATCGGGAGGAGAGCGTAATCGAGTCAATTTGGCGATGATGGTCAAAAGCGGGGCGAACGTAATCTTACTCGACGAACCGACCAATGACCTCGACGTAAATACCATGAGAGCCCTTGAAGAAGCCCTCGACGACTTCGCAGGGTGCGCAGTGGTAATTAGTCACGACCGTTGGTTTTTAGACCGAATATGTACCCATATTCTTGCCTTTGAAGGGGAGAGCAAGGTTGTTTGGTTTGACGGCAACTATTCCGAATACGAGGAGAATAAACGAAAGCGAATGGGTGCGGACGCCGACCGGCCCCATCGAATCGTCTACCGGAATCTGACCCGAGATTAGATGAGCCTCATGGCCTCTTGCAAGAGTCCTAAGAGCCTTTTCTTAACTTCTTCAAGGGGCCCTGAGACCCTGAATCCAGCGGCCCTTTGATGTCCCCCTCCGCCCATTTCAGCAGCGAGGGACCCAACATCGAGAAAACTTCGAGACCGAAGGCCACCGGTTATACTGCCATCTTCGTCCTCTCGTAATAGTGCAACGACTTCAACTTCACCTATAGTCATGCATTGTTGGTAGAAGGTGTCGCTCTCGCGATTCTTTCTTCCAAATTTTTGGGTCATTTGCAAGGTTTCGGCCACGAGGATAATTCTTTTATTCGAGTACTCTTCCATCGCTCCCAGTAGAAGTCCTAGATGCTTTTTTGCTTCGAAGGAGCTGCCGCCGTTAACCCGATGGAACATTTCCTTTGGAGACACCCCTGCCTTGACGAGGTCGGAAACGAGAGAAAAACTAAAGGAAGAGGTATCGTTTAAATGTCGGAAGAACCCCGTGTCGGTGGCGAAAGCGAAAAAGATATGTTCTGCCTCTTCCAAGGTAGGAAACTCCCCCATGGCCATAATGACCATTTGAATCATGAGCCCAGTCGCCGGGGAAGAGGTATTGATCCAACGGATGTGACCAAAGTCCTCACCCGATGAATGGTGGTCTATAACCGCTAATTCGAGATGTGAAACTTGGGACGCCACCGATCCGAGTCTATCGAGGGTCGAGCAGTCTACAACTATACCCGCCCCCTGGGCTGCAGAAATTGAGCTTTCGAAAAGGGGGGCGAGCGGAGAAATTTCCGGTCGATCGAAGGGACCGGGGTTCACGTAGGTGATCGATTTTCCTTTTCTCCGGAGAAAACTTCCAAGGGCCAGGCTGGACCCAATACAGTCTCCGTCGGGCTCAACATGGCTAAAAATATAAAAATGATCGTGGGCCTCAAGAAACTCAATGAGACGAGAAGGAATAGGTACTGTATTCATTTCAAAACTAACTTACTCGTAGTGGAGGACGAGGGTGTCAACATCAAAAGATGAAGTTGCATCTATCGATGCCGGCACAACCCCCCACGATGGATCATCGTAGGTTGGAGGAACAACGACTCTCATATGAGAAAATTCTCCGTTTTGCCAAAACACTTGCATGTAAGGGGCGGAGGTCTCCCAGCGGAATTGTAATGATGCCTTACCTGCCGCAGAGCTGAACCATTCCATCGGAAGGTAGGTTACGAAAGGTTTTCCCGCTTCGGTCAAATAGATCACCCTGTAGCCCAATTGGTGGGGTGCGATTTGGGTTATATAGTAGGTTTGCGAAAAATGACTGGTCTGTTGTTCCTGGGCCGAGAGAAAACCGGCTACACCGAGGAAGAGTAGGAACGATAGAATCGCAATTTTTTTTGGATAGGCCATGAAAAGATCCTCCTTTAGAAGTCCCAGGTTCCAGTATAGAAAAAAAGTTCAACGCTCGCAAGGTCGGTCTTGTACCAGTTCCGTGAGTTCAAAGACCTCATCGATTGTGTCCACGAGATTGATGGTCAGGGCCTTTCGAATGTCAACGGGAAGTTCATCTAAGTCGCGTTGATTTTCTTTCGGAATAATGACCCATGTTCGACCGTTACGATGGGCAGCGAGAAGCTTTTCTTTGAGTCCACCGATCGCCAGAACTCTACCAGTGAGGGTTATTTCCCCGGTCATTGCAAGTTCTGAGGCGAGTTGCCATCGCTTTAGGGCGGACACAAGGGAAACCGTTAGGGCGATTCCTGCCGAGGGTCCATCTTTGGGAATAGCGCCCTCGGGAACATGGATGTGTAAATCAGTGTTTGCAAAATCAAAATCCCCCAAACCAAGATCCTTGGCCCGTTGGCGAATAAGGGTTAAGGCAATGCGAGCACTTTCCTTCATGACCTCGCCTAAGTTACCAGTGAGTAACAAGTTGCCCTTACCCTCGAATCCCGCAGATTCAATAGGGAGTATCTTTCCTCCAAATTCTGTCCACGCTAAGCCGTAGGTAAAACCTGGTGGATTTTGGTGATACTTCGCCTCTGGCAGGTGTTTTGGTTTGCCTAAGAACTTCTCAAGGGTTCGAACAGTTACCAAGGCGTGTCGAAAATCTTTCTTTTTAGTTTGAGAATAAGCTTTCTCCCGGGCTACTTTACGCAAGATTTTCGCTATTTCTCTGTCTAGGCTCCGAACTCCACTTTCCATTGTGTATCCACGGACAACGGCTTTAATAGCCTCGGAACCAAGACGGATATCGTGGCTATGAAGTCCATGGTTTTCGAGCTGTCGAGGGAGTAGGAATCCTGAGACAATCGAGACTTTTTCGTTCTCTGTGTAGCCGGGTATATGAATGATTTCCATTCGATCTCGCAAGGCTAAGGGAATCGTATGGAGGGAGTTTGCGGTCGTAAGGAATACGACTTGAGATAAGTCGAAAGGCAGTTCGATGTAATGATCTGCGAAGGTATTGTTCTGTTCGGGATCCAAAACCTCCAGGAGGGCCGAAGAGGGATCCCCTCGATGATCGGCACTAATCTTATCGATTTCATCCAACAGAAAAACGGGGTTCTGGGTGCCGGCTTTCTTCATTCCTTGCATTATCTTTCCCGGGAGGGCGCCAACGTAGGTTCTCCTATGGCCCCTTATTTCAGCCTCGTCTCTGACTCCACCTAAAGACATGCGCACAAATGTTCGCCCCATGGCTTCTGCAACCGATCGACCCAAACTTGTTTTACCCGTACCCGGCGGGCCTACAAAACATAGAATAGGCGCCCGTAAATCGGGCCGAAGGAGGCGAACGGCGAGGAAATCCAAAATTCGCTCTTTTACCTCGGTCATGCCGAAGTGGTGGGAGTCGAGGATATTCTGGGCTTCGGAAAGAGAGGGCTGTGAAGAGGCTACCGTACCTGTTGTCCAAGGAAGGTCTAGAATCCATTCCAAATAGGTTCGAAGTATTCCCGCTTCGGGTCCAAAACTCTGGAGCCGTGAAAGTCGTTTAAATTCTGAACGAAACTTTTCTTCGACTTCCTTCGAAAGCTCTTTTTCTGAAAGCCGCTTTTCAAGTTCTTTTAGTCCCGATGGATCATCTTCCTCGCCCTTTCCTAAAGCCTTGTTCATTTCTTTAATCTGTTCTTGGATGAAGTATTCTTTTTGACCATCCTCCATTCGCTTTTTTACCCTATCGGTTACGGCTTTCCGCAGATCGAGAACCTCAGCTTCTGTACGAATAAGTTCGAGAGTTTTCTCGAGCCGGTGAAGGGTATCAAAGGAAAGATAGATTTCTAATCGATCAGAGAGGGGTGCCGAAAGGACTCCACAGATGAGGTCTGAAATGAGTGTTGGATCAACGGTGCCTTGTACTCGGGCAAGAATTTCTTTGGTAACCCGTTTGTTCGACTTACCATAGGTTTCGAACTCATCCTTTAGAGCTCGGACGAGACCGGGATTCGGCGGTTTTTGAGTGGTTTCATCGATAACCGGCTCGAATCCCGCCAAATGGGTTTCAGTCTTTGCCTCGAGGGTGGAAAGTGAGACTCTCCGGAGTCCTTCGACTAGAACACGGCTCGTGTTGTTTGGCAGTTTCATGACCTGTATAAGGCGACATTGGGTAGCAATGGGGTAATGAGACTCAATGAGTGTTTTAGGGGTTTGAGTTTCCTGCCCTTGGTTTGGGTCTCTTAGGTAGCCGACAACAACTCGACGATCATTAGCCATTGCAAAATCAATAGCCTTCTGACCCAACGGATGTATGATATACAAGGGCATGGTGGATGAAGGAAAAATCAGGAGATCAGCTATAGAAAGAAATGGAAGAGACCGAGTTTCATCGAGGCCTGTCGGTCCCTCTTTTTGAAATTTGTCGAACAAGCCCATGGATTAATTTAGGCCGTTTTTTGGTCTAAAATAATGACCTCGGGTTGTTCAGATCCCTCGATAGCTTCGCGAGTGATGACGACTTTCTTTTTTCCTTGCACCGAAGGAAGGTCGAACATGAGGTCGATCATTACATTTTCAACAATCGATCGAAGGCCCCGGGCACCGGTCTTACGGGTAATGGCTTGTTCGGCGATCGCTCGAATTGCTTCATCGGTGAACTCAAGATCTACGTCGTCTAGCTTCAAAGAGGCCGAGAATTGGCGAATGATGCTATTTTTCGGTTCGACTAAGATGCGTTCGAGGTCTTCTTTCGTGAGTTCGCTCAGAGCTACCTGCAAGGGTAATCGGCCTACAAACTCTGGAATGAGTCCGAACTTTACGAGGTCATCGGGGTGTAACTGGCGGAAAAGTTCAGAAACATCCCGGTCGGTTGTTCCTCGAACTTCGGCTCCAAAGCCCATGGGATGCTTGGATACCCGGCTTTCCACGATTCGGTCAAGGCCGACAAACGCTCCACCGCAGATGAAAAGGATATTCTGGGTATTAATTTTGATCATTTCTTGATTGGGGTGTTTACGACCTCCCTGGGGAGGTACGGAGGCGACGGACCCTTCGATAATCTTCAAAAGCGCCTGTTGGACCCCTTCTCCAGAAACATCTCGGGTAATCGAAATATTTTCACCCTTGCGTCCTATTTTATCTATTTCGTCGATGTAAACAATTCCAACCTCGGCGGCGGAAACGTTTTGTCCCGCAGCCTGGTAAAGTTTGAGCAAAATATTTTCTACGTCTTCCCCCACGTAACCGGCTTCGGTCAAGGTTGTTGCATCGGCAATAGCAAAGGGAACTTTTAACTTTCGGGCAAGGGCCTTCGCCAAAAGGGTTTTGCCACTTCCGGTAGGACCAAGCATGAGGACATTGGACTTTTCGACTTCTAGGTCTTCAGACTCCGAGAGTTCCTGCTGTTGGGTTACTCGCTTATAGTGATTGTACACCGCAACGGAGAGCACTTTTTTCGCTTGTTCTTGGCCAACCACGTACTCGTCAAGGTAGGACTTTATTTCTTGGGGATTAGGAACGTCTCCTACGAGCTCTGAAGAGTTGTTGATTTGCTCTTCGTTGAGAATATTATTACAGACTCGGACACATTCATCACAAATATAGACTCCGGGACCGGAAATTAACTTCCTTACGTGGTCTGCTGGCTTTCCGCAAAAAGTGCAGGACTTATTTTGGTCACCTCTTCTGCTCATTCGGCTCCCTCACTAATATTTTGTCTACGATACCGTACTGTACACTTTCCTGGGAATCCATGAAATAGTCCCGTTCTAGGTCCTTTGAAATTACTTCTTCGGTCTTGCCGGTATGCTTTGCGATAATGGAGATGAGAAGTTTCTTGAGGCGTACAATTTCTTTCGCCTGAATGCCGATATCGGTTGCCTGGCCTTGGGCTCCTCCCCAGGGTTGATGAATCAATACCCGAGAAGAGGGCAAAATAAATCGTTTTCCCGAAGCTCCACCGGCCAAGAGAACTGCCGCCATACTTGCTGCTTGTCCTATACAGATCGTTTGTACATCGGGACGGATATATTGAATAGTGTCATAAACCGCTAAGCCCGCAGTCACCGATCCTCCGGGAGAGTTAATGTAAAGGCTAATATCCTTTTCCGGATCCACGGATTCGCAAAAAAGGAGTTGGGCCACAATCAAATCGGCATTCAAATCATGAATTTCGCCATCCAAGAAAATAATGCGATCTTTGAGGAGCCGGGAAAAAATATCGTAAGAGCGTTCGCCAATGCCTGTTTGCTCCACAACGATCGGTACTAAATTACTATTTTGGGGGTGCATTCATTCTTCCTCTTCGGTCAAAAATAAGGGTGTTTCTGGGATGGATTCCTAAGAAACAGCCCTCCAGGATGAAGGGCTTGATAAAAGTTAACTCTTTCGTTCCATAAGGTCCAGATATTTCACCTTGGGTCCTTTCTTGGGGGGGTTCTTCTCAAAGAGAAGATCGTACATTTTTCGTTCTTTGATATCGTTTCTTACGTAGTCGAGCAGACCATTTTTCTCAAAGTATTCCCGGGTCTCTTTTTCGCCCATGTTCGAGCCCGCGGCCTGGGTCTTGATTTCGGCGTCTACCTCTTCGTCGGTTACTTCTATGTTTGCTTTTTCGATGAGCTTTTGTAGTATGAGCTGCCCTTTCAGGCGCTTTTGGGCATCGGGCTTCCACTCGTCAAAGAGCTGGGCCTGGCTTGAACCCTGAGCCTGGAGCAGTTGGTGCACCATCGACTCGTTTCCTCCAAACTGTCGAAGGAAGTTATTCCAATTGGAGTGGAGCTCCGCATGGACCATCGACTCGGGTACGGTTAAGGGATTTTTTTCTACTAGCCCATCGAGGAGAGTGGCAATGTTTTTTTGTCGGACCTGACTCTTTGCCGATTCCTCAAGCCGTGTCTGGATGCTTTTCTTGAGATCTTCAAGGGTTTTGTACGCGTCGTCTATATCTTGGGCTAGTTCATCATCGAGGTCGGGGAGTTCTCGAACCTTAATCTTGGTTACGGATACCTTAAGGGTGACGGTTTTGGCTTCTTCGCCTTCGATATCTTTGGTGAACGTCTTTTCGTCCCCAACTTTCATTCCCACGATATCTTCATCGAACTTGTAGATTGTATAACCCGAACCCACGGTGAAGGTGTAATCTTCCCTATTGGTACCATCGATTACGACCCCCTTTTCATCCAGTTCCGCGTAGTTGACCGTGACGATGGTATTTTTTTCTACGACCCCATCGCTCTTTTCGACCACTAAGGCGTTTTGTTCCCGGAGGGCTTCGAGTTCTCTCGATAGATCTTCTTTTTCGATAGATACCTGGGGTTCTTCAATAGCTATTCCTGAGGTGTCCTTCACCTCAAAGGTGGGGAATACATCATAGGAAACAGCGAAGGTAAAATCTCTTTTTGGATCAAAAACTAATTCTCCTTCCAAAGAAGGTGTAGCGTAACCGAGGGGCTTTTCTTCAATTTGCTCGAAAAGTACCTTTAAGGTATCTTCGATAATTTTCTGAGCCGTTTCCATCCGCATACTCTCGCCAAACTTGGTCTCTAAGACCTTGATCGGTGCTTTACCTGGTCGAAAACCCTTGAGATGGGCCTTCTTTGAGTAGTCTGTAAGGAGGGCTTGATATTCCTTTTCTGCTGCTGTCTGCTCGATCGTTACTTCCAACTTGACGGCTGAGTTCTCCAGGGGAGTAATAGTCTTTTCTTTGATCATCGTTGTTCTTCCTTGTTCTGTTTCTAAGGTTCTGTTGAAGCCACTGTCTTCGGTAGGTCGCTCTAAAAGAGCAACGAAGTAAAAAAAAGCGATCCGGAGAGTCCAGATCGCTTTTCGAGAGCGGGAGACGAGATTCGAACTCGCGACATCCACCTTGGCAAGGTGGAGCTCTACCACTGAGCTACTCCCGCAAATCTTTCATGACCGATCGAGAATCGGACCGGCTGGCTTCCTGCGAGAGAAGGGACTCGAACCCTTAAACCCGAAGGCACTAGATCCTAAGTCTAGCGTGTCTACCAATTTCACCACTCTCGCCAGCTAAGGCGAGATACTACCGGTTTTTTTTGTTCCCGTCAATTGTCTACTCTTTTTGAAAAGAAGGGTTGACGACAGGATTTGAGCCGTGAAGGGTTCGAACCTTCGACCCGCAGATTAAGAGTCTGCTGCTCTACCAGCTGAGCTAACGGCCCTGGATTACGCGCCCGGCAGGACTCGAACCTGCGACCTTCGGATTCGAAGTCCGGCACTCTATCCAGCTGAGCTACGGACGCATTATTGGGTGACTGACGGGACTCGAACCCGCAACAACCAGAACCACAATCTGGGGCTCTACCATTGAACTACAGCCACCGTGTAAGTCCAGACTTTTAAACCAAATGTGTTTTTGTGTCAAGATGCCGGCTTGGTAAAAAACTTCCAACCCGTACTACATACCCTATCTTCCACTGTACCTGTCTACCCAGCAAGTTCTTGGAAAAGAAATCCCTCAAAAATTGAGCATCCAAGACGGGCAGTGTAGATATTCCTTGGGCGAAAGGAGAGGGGTTGGGGACTATCTCTCGAGGAATCCACCGATCGATATCCTTTGGGGCAATTCGAATTTCCCGGGTGAACTGGGTCGAAAAAGTTGATTCAATCGTCCACCCCGGGGGGTAGGGCTCAGAGCCGAAGTTTGTCTGCTCTTCTACCCTATGCACTAGTTCGAAGGCTTTGGAATAGGATTCGACAGAAGAGCCTGGAGCCGAGAGGTGAGCTTCGAGAAGATCGCTCATTTTTTGCGACCCCCCGAGATCGATATCGATACTAGCCCAGGTACAAGTCTGGCTCATATACATTTCCAGATCCGGGGGAATCAACGAATGCAGGTTTCTTCCAATTACCCGGTCAAAGAGAGCTCCCTCGGCCAATAGGGGCGCCAGCTCAGAAAACGATGGGGCTAGAAGTGGACGGGAGAGTAGTTCAAAAAAACTACCGTGATCCTCGGCTGTTTTACGCATCCTGGGGCTTGGAAAGACTCCCGCCACCAGTCCTTCGGGGCAGGAACGTAAGGCTTCCCAAAGGAGGATGAGCCCCTCGTCACCCAAGACCAAGACACGATCCGCCCTGGCTACTTGTAATCGGTCGAAAAGCCTTTCTCGTAAGGAGAGTAAGGTGTCGGGGTGGAGTTCTTCGGTGCGGGAAATCCACTGATCTAAACCTCGAGGAGCGGGTCCAAAACTGAGATTTTCGCCTCGAGAATTCTCCTTTGGGGGAAGGGACAGGAGTATTTCTCTTCGCTGAGCTATCTGCTGGGCGACCCTTGCTTCCCATCCGAGGGAACCGGGTTGATAGAATACCTTGCCCCGAAAGCTTTGCGGAAGATAATCCTGGGCCACCCAGTGCTCTTCGAAGGCGTGGGGGTACTTGTACCCTTCTCCATGGCCAAAGCCATGTTTGTCTCTGCTTGGGTCTCGAAGGTGATTAGGAACTTCTGGATCCTCAGAAAGGTCCTGGGCTGCCAGGGCGTCGAAGTACCCCAATACTGAGTTGCTCTTTGGGGCCGAACACAAATAGAGGGCTGCATGGGCTAAAAAGAACTGACCCTCAGGCATTCCTACCCGCTCGAAGGCCGCCGCGGCTGCCTCAACGATCCCGAGGGCCGCCGGGTCGGCCAGGCCTACGTCTTCGGAAGCCGAAACGAGCATGCGACGAAAGAGAAACCGGGGAGATTCTCCCGCTCGAATCATTCGAGCCATCCAAAAAAGGGCAGCATCGGGATCGCTTCCTCGAAGACTTTTTATGAAAGCGCTTATGGTGTCGAAGTGGTAGTCTCCATCCTTGTCGTACAGCACTGCTTTCTGCTGAATGCTCTGCTCAGCCTCTTCGAGCCGAATGTGGATTTTTCCCTTCTGGGTATCCGGTTCGGTGGTAAGTACCGCCAACTCGAGAGCATTCAGAAGACTTCGAGCATCGCCGTCCGCACTATGTATCAGATGTTCCAGGGCATCGGGATCAAGTTCGATAACCAGATTTCCGAATCCCCGGTGAGGATCCTTTAGCGCTTGATGGGCAATGACCCGAAGATCTTCGCTTTCGAGGGGTTTAAGCTGAAAAATTCGAGACCGAGACACCAGAGCCCGATTCACTTCGAAGAATGGGTTTTCTGTGGTTGCCCCGACCAGGACAATAGTTCCATTTTCTACCCACGGAAGTAAGGCATCCTGTTGACTCTTATTCCACCGGTGAACCTCATCTACAAAAAGAATGGTCTTTCTACCGTGGAGACTTTTGCGTTCCTGGGCTTGGGTTATTGCCGTGCGAATTTCGCTGACTCCCGCCAAAACTGCGTTCAAAGAAACAAAGTAGGCTTGAGTTGTATTTGCTATTACCCGGGCGAGGGTCGTTTTCCCCGTCCCAGGAGGACCAGAAAGAAGAATGCTGCCTAATTGATCGGCCTCGATCGCTCGTCGCAGGAGCTTACCGGCCCCTAAAATATGGGACTGCCCTACGTATTCCTTGAGGTTGCGAGGGCGCATTCTACTGGCAAGGGGTTCGTGTCCCTCCGGGGGTGGTGCCTGATTGAAAAGGCTTGGGTCTCCGTTTTTTGTCACGCCGAGAATACCTAAATAAAGTCTCCAGCCCTAAGTTGTGCTTCGCTAAGCAATTTCTGTTGTCGAAGGGTTTCTTTCTTGACTCTTTCTAGTTCATTTTTCTTGCTCTGAATAACCTGTTCTAGATGATTTGCATCTTTTTCGAGACCCGCAAGGGAACGAGTTATATCCTTTACTTCTATAGCACCCTTATGTTTATCGATGAGTGTACGAGTTTCTTGAATTTCTTCCTCAATTTCTTTTAGTTGGCTGTAGTAGGCGCCGATTTCGGGGTCGTTCTTCAGTTTTGCCGACTCCATTGCCACTTTTCCAAGGGATATCAACGACTGGGTTGCTTCTTTTTCCGAGAATTCCAAGCGCATCTCAAGATTTTGTACAGTCTTTTCACTATTTTGAGACTTTGTTTGCTCCCTCATACTTCCAAGAAAAGTCAGTATTTCGCGAATTTCTCCCTGTAGATTTCCAATTTCTTCCCGTAGTTCTTGTTGTTTTTCTACATTTCGTAGAACCGGTGAGGCAACCTCGATGAGTTGGGGGTTTTTCGCCTCGTTAAGGTAATCGGTCTTGACGAGCTCTTTTCCTAAAACCGCGTATTCCGAACGTACTCGTTTTTGGAGGCCGTTTTTCTTCATTTGATCTGCGACGGCCATTCCCTTTCGAATGAACTTTTGAAGAGGATTTATCTGTTCCGTTTCTTCTTCCAGCCCCCCAGATGTCTTTAACAATTTGTCAGTAAGATCGACTATCTCTTTGAAATATCCACTGTAGTGTTGATATTTTTCCGGGCTGTTGCTGTAACTTTGAAAACAATTTTCCCCGATTAGCCCATAGACCAGAGCATTTTCTGCTTCAAGACCTTGGATATCTTTTTCTCGGTTTGAGACTTGGATACCGAGATTCTTTTGTTTTTCCAAGGTCTCCTTTACTTGAACCAGCAATTCGCGATTGTTTTCTTGGGTAAAAATGTGCCCTTCAACTTTCGACAAAATTTCAAAAAATGTTTTCTCGACGGTCTTCGGCAGCGAAAGTTCGCCTCCGATAGTTTGTCGATGTTCGTGGCATAACAAACCTATTTTTTGATATTCTTTCTCGGCTTTTTCTTGGAGAGTGAGCAAACTTTTCTCGAGGGCTACAATATGTTGATTATGATTCATACCCTAGAGTGTATCACTTTTTTAAGAAACCAAACCATGGAAAGAAATCATTTTCTTTCCTATTCCCAAGAAATACCTTGGGGTAAAGAAAATTCGATGAGTGGGTCCGAAGGGTTCGCCCGAAGAAAGGTATTCACCAGGCCCAACAGATATGCTGACTCGGACGATCCACCAAGATGAATTTTTACCGGACCCTCAATTGGCCGGAGAGTAGTAGGGGGATAGGAAAGGGATCCCGCCTCGAGGGACTGAAAATAAGCAATAGCATCGATCGACGACCCAAGGAGCGAAGAGATCCTGCCCGCCTCAAGGGCCGCGAAACCTTCGGAAAAAGAATCGACTAAGAGGAACGGAGTTGCTGCATTTCGTTCTTCTATAGCAGGGGCAAACACCTTTGGTACATTAATTGGCACCCCAACGGGACCGGGAGAAGTAGTAACTTGCCCCTCGATAACAACTTCTACTAACCAGTCGTCCAAAAAAGGAATAGATACCCGGATATTCTCGACTCTACTAACGTCATAAAGGGGATGAATGGAAAAATCGCTCGTCGAAGGTACATAGTAGGGAGGCTCTTCGTTTTCCGCGGCCTGTACTGCGGTCTCGAGTACTCTCAGTGCCCTCTGCCAACCAACAACCGAGCCGAATTCGCCCGAGAATAAACCAGGAAATCCCTGGGGTTCTTGGAAAAATGCCACGGTGGGCAGGCATAAAATCAGTCCGAGAGTAATAAGACCCCTATACATTTTCGAACCTGTCATACCTATGAGCCTACTTTTTTGCTCGTTTTTTGTCGAGCCTTGGACAGAAATCGACCCATTGGCATGAAATAGCGCATGGAGTATAGTTTGTTTTATATGAAGTTTGTAGAATTAAACCTTCACCCCGACCTTCAACGGGGTATCGATGAAGCCGAATTTACCGATTGTACTCCCGTTCAAGAACAGACAATTTCGCTCGTTCTCCAGGGAAAAGACGTAACGGTTCAAAGTCAGACCGGTACGGGGAAAACCGCCGCCTTCCTTCTTCCCCTTTTTCAGCTCGCCCTCCAGTCCTTGGAAAACGGCAGCACCTCTAAAGGTGCTCGAGCCCTCATTATTGCTCCGACCCGGGAGCTAGCAGTTCAAATCTACGAAGAAGCAAAAATGTTAGGCAAGCACCTCCCCTTCCGGAGCGCCGCGTTTTACGGCGGGGTAGGCTATAAAGAACAGGAGCAAGAACTTTCAAAGGGCGTCGATTTCATAATTGGAACTCCCGGGCGACTTATGGATTTTGAGTCCTCGGGCAAAATTGATTTTTCGACCATCGATTATCTCATCGTTGATGAAGCTGATAGGCTCTTTGATATGGGATTCTACCCCGATTTACAGGCAATCTTGCGGAAAATGAAGTCCCGTCGAGAACGAAGAACTCTCCTCTTTAGTGCAACCTTGGGAACACGGGTAATGAATATTGCCTGGGAACACATGAATGAACCGGTGAATGTAGAAATCGAACCAGAACACATCACCGTTGAAGCCATCGAGCAAACCCTCTTCCACGTAGCTCGGGATGAAAAAATGTCTGTACTTTTGGGACTGTTAAAAAAGTACGATCCCCAAAATGCGATTATTTTTACGAACACGAAGCGCGCCGCTGAAGAAGTAAGCAAACGTCTGTCTCTCAACGGCTTTGCTTGTGAATTTATTATGGGTGATTTGCCTCAAAGTAAGCGTCTGAAAATTATCGGTAACCTTAAGAATGGTCAGTTGCACTATTTGGTCGCTACCGATGTAGCCGCCCGAGGACTCCATATCGATAACCTCGAAATGGTTATTAATTACGATATCCCCGAAGACTCGGAAGGTTATGTTCATAGAATCGGCCGAACTGCCCGCGCGGGCAAGAGCGGTCGGGCGATAAGCCTGGCGGATGAGCGGTACGTATACGGTCTGTCGGCAATCGAACATCTTATAGGGACAAAGATTCCGGTGGGGGAAATAACCGAGGATCTCATGGTCGAAGATCTCTCTCGGGGTCGGCGAATTCATCTGGATCGCGATGCTCAAGGCGATTTTGGTCGACCGAATAGCCGGGGTGGATCGAGAGATTCTTCCCGCTCCCGCCCAGCCGCTGGATCTGGCCCTCGGGGAAGAGTGCGGGAGCCGGGAGCCGGAGCCGCTGGTTCCGAACGGCCACCTCGACCACGTAAGGTTGCGGAAACGGCTCGGACTGGGTCGAAGCCAGCCCCGCGGCCGCGTAATACACCGACCACCCGGCCAGCAGTTCAAGGGCGTTCTCGATCGATGACTCCCGAGGAACGAATTGAGTTCTATAAGAAGAAGTACGGGGAAGATTTCGATATCCAGGGAAACCGAGGGACAGAGTCGGAGGTTTCGGCAAAACGGAATCCTAAGCCTCGCGCCAAGGCCAGGACAACAGAGACCACTGGTCCCCAAAAAGAAACTCGTGCCTCGATCGAAAAGGGAAAGTCCAAAACTAAAGATTCGAGCCCGGCCGTGGAAACACCAAAGCCGAAAGGATTTTTAGGGTTTGTTCGATCGATATTTGGGAAAAAAAACGGGGAGTAAGGGTCGGAGACCGTATCACTACCTTGACACACCGATAGACATAGGATAAATTTTTGTCTCACTATACATTGGGGTAACTCCCCCAAGCAAGGAGTTTTTGCGAATGGCAAAGAATAGCACTGCCAAAGGTAAGATTGTTCGTCGCTTTGGCCTGAATATTTTCGGGAACCCAAAGTACGACCGGCTCTTAAAAAAGAAGCCCGCCCCTCCTGGAGAACCCAAGAAGGGACGAGCTCGTCAGTCTGAGTACGGCCGGCAGCTGGCAGAGAAGCAGAAGGTGAAATTTGCGTATGGACTCTCGGAGCGCCAGTTCCGAAATGTTTTTGCTAAGGCAAAGACTCTGAAGGGCGTAACGGGACACAATATGCTAATACTTCTGGAGCGAAGACTTGACAACGTGGTGTACCGCTTAGGAATGGCCTCGAGCCGGATCCAAGCGCGCCAGTTGGTAGGTCACGGTCATATTTACCTGAACGGGCGTCGGGTAAATATTCCTTCGGCCCAAGTAAAGCCGGGGGACGAAATTACGGTAAAACCCCGAGAGTCTTCAAAGGAATTGGTGCGACGACTTATAAGCGAAAATAATCATCGTGCCCTTACCCCTTGGTTGAGTCTTTCAGCCGATGACTTGACCGCAAAGGTTACTGTTCTTCCAACAAGAGATATGATTCCGACCATCGCTGAAGAGCAAATGATCGTTGAATTCTATTCGAAGTAAGTAGACAAGCCTGGGAAATGGTCACCTTCGACCCATTCACATGAGTGACCAGTTCCAAATTTCCGTTCCTGAAAAGGAGCGGTTTTTTTTGTCCCGGGACTTAGATCCCTAGGAATCCTCAGGTAGATAGAAAAAGTGCCGATATTCTCCAAAAGAGGAGAAGTCTTGTGAGAAAGATGGCAGTTATAAGTACCGATGAGGCCCTCAACGAAAAAATCCTTCAGATTACTCGGAAGTTTCAAGATTTTTTTGAGCCCGAATTTCTTACCGAAGCGGTACCGGCTCTTGAGTACTTGAAGTACGAATTGCCCGAAGTATGTGTTGTGAATATGAATGATTCGAAGATCCCGAGTCCCCGGTTACTGGCCGAAATAAAGAAGGACCGATGGTTACATTATTCAGGGTTGATTCTTGTTACATCCCGAAACGACAAAAAAAAAGTAGAGGAATTAAGTAAGAACACAAACGTAATTGCAACAATGGCCCGGGCTGAGTTCGTCCAGGGTTTTTTCCGGGTATTGCGTATTCTTTTACAAAATAGGCAGGTAATTTTCCAGAGAGATCTCCAACGGTATTTGCTCAAGAGTATTTCCGGAAGTCTGGTCATGGATAATGATCCCTTCAATGTTGGTACCTATGCAAATCTCATTCCAAACTATCTTTTTAACCTTGGGTACGTGAACCAAGAAGGGAAAGAGAAACTCCACGTTGCCCTCTTCGAACTACTCATGAATGCGGTCGAACACGGTAATTGCTGTATTACCTACCCGGAGAAAACCGATTGGTTAGAAAATCACGGAGATATTCTCGATCTCATTCGAGAAAAATGTAAAATCCCCGAAATTCGAAAACGAAAGGTCTTTTTCTCCTATAGAATTACCCAAGAAAAGTCGGTCTTTACTATCCGAGATGAAGGCCAAGGTTTTGACTGGAAGACTCGAATGGGAAATCCCGAGCAGGGCCGGGGCCTTGAACTTCACGGTCGAGGAATTCTCATGGCAGGGCTGTATGCCCAAAATCTTCGGTATAACGATAGTGGAAACGAAGTGAGTTTTGAGATCGCCCATATGGCAAACGAGACAAATGTCGTTCCATCGATCTTCTCTGAGCAACAAGAAACCAAGTTCGAGGATGGCGAAGTAATTTTTAAAGAAGGCGAGGCCTCGAACTTTCTGTACTACATCGTTTCGGGAGTCTTGGATATCTACTCTGGCGACCGGCTCGTTTCAAAATTGTCACCGGACGATCTATTCCTTGGAGAAATGTCGTTTCTCTTATCGAATAAGCGATCGGCTACCGTGGTCTCAAATGGAGTCTCGGTTCTTATAAAAGTATCGAAAAATGACTTCGTAAATAGCATTAAAAGTCAGCCCCACTATGGCATTCTTCTGGCGAGGCTCTTGGCAGCCCGCCTTGATCGACTGAACCTTCAAGTATCGAAACTTCAAAACGACTTGGAGTATTCCCACAGACTAAACACCGATTTATCGGAAATAACCTCCGCGGCGGCAATCAATTAGAGCTTTGGACCTCTAAAAATACTCAATCTAAGCTTTGGCGAGATTGTCAACGTCGGGTACGTTAACCACGGCGGTGTACCCGATTTTATCGACTAATTCCACGATTCGGTCGAGGGTCTCTTGGGAACCATCGTAGGTGAGTTGAATTTGACTCGTATTTCGGTCGACATAGCAGTCGTACACACCTTTGAGCTTTGCGCCTACGTGTTCAATCGTATATACACAACTGGAGCACGTTGCGCCGTCGACATCAAGAAGGCCCCGAACTTTCTTTTCTGGTTCTTTAGGGCTCAAATTTTTCTTTGTAAATAACATGGCTAAAATATAAGAAATCCCGAAAGGATTGACAACACGGTTCTCAGTCGTTACAAATGGGGGCCCCTCGACTTGAGGGAAGGAGTAGCGCGAATGATTACCGTTTCCGATGTCAGTCTCACTTTTGGCACAAAACCCTTATTCAAAGAGGTAAGCCTAAAATTTAATCCTGGTAACTGTTATGGGATTATTGGCGCCAACGGTGCGGGGAAATCGACTTTTCTAAAGATTCTCTCCGGCGATATCGACTTCTACTCTGGTGAAATAGCAATCCCTCAAGGTGCAAGGCTGTCGGTACTCAAGCAAGACCAATATGCCTACGACGAGTTCACGGTCATGCAGACGGTAATTATGGGAAATCCCGAACTTTACTCAATTATGACCGAGCGAGAGGTCTTGTATGCGAAATCTACAATGACCGAAGAAGAAGGAATGAGAGTTGGAGAGCTCGAAGGGCTTTTTGGAGAAATGGGAGGCTACGAGTCGGAATCAGAGGCCGGAATTCTCTTGGCCGGTTTGGGTCTTGGTGGCGAACATCACGAAACACTTATGGCCGATTTGGACGGCACCCTCAAGGTTCGAGTTCTCCTGGCCCAAGCGCTCTTTGGAAATCCCGATATCCTTCTCCTCGACGAGCCGACGAATAGCCTTGACCTTGAGTCAATAAACTGGCTAGAAGAATTCCTGGAAAAATTCGAAAACCTGGTAATAGTTGTTAGTCACGACCGACATTTTCTCAATCAGGTGTGTACCCATATTTGTGATGTCGATTTTGGACATATCAAGATGTATGTCGGGAACTATGATTTCTGGTATTTTTCCAGTCAATTAGTAGCCAAACAAAAACGAGATGAAAAACGTAAAGCCGAAGATAAGGCTGCAGAACTAAAGGAATTTATACAACGATTCTCCTCAAACGCATCGAAGGCAAAACAAGCAACGAGCAGAAAAAAGCTCCTAGAAAAATTGGACCTCAGTCAGATGCCATCCTCAAGTCGCCGATTTCCTTACGTAGGTTTCAAGCCTGAGCGGGAATGTGGAAAAATTGTCCTCGATGTACGCAACCTCGGTTACCGGTTCGAAAACGAAACTCATTTTTCGTCTTTGAATGTAACGGTGAACCGAGGAGACAAAATCGCTTTCGTAGGCCCAATGAATAGCGCAAAGACGAGTTTTTTTGAAATAATAAGCGAGGAAATACCTCCCCAGACCGGCGATATCGAGTGGGGCGTGACGATTACCCGCAGTTATTTTCCAAAAAACAATGGAAGGTATTTTTCTAGCGACGATTCTATCACCGACTGGCTTCGACAGTTCAGTCCTGTTACCGATGAGGCATACGTGCGAGGATTTCTCGGCAGAATGCTCTTTTCGGGGGAAGATTCTCTCAAGCCGGTCAATGTTCTCTCAGGGGGAGAAAAAGTCCGATGTATGCTGTCAAAAATGATGCTTTCGGGAGCGAATGTGATCATCCTCGACGAACCTACGAATCACCTGGACCTAGAATCTATAACCGCCCTTAATACGGGACTTATTGAGTTTCCCGAGGTAGTTCTCTTTAACAGCCACGACCATCAGTTTATTGCTACGATCGCAAACCGCATCATTGAGTTTGCTCCCGGTGGAGTCATTGACCGGATGATGCCTTTCGAAGAGTACCTTATTAATCCCGAGGTTATTGGGTTACGGGATAAGCTTTGGCACGGGCATCAACGGGCACAAATTTAGGAATTTTCGGGTAGTTCTCCAGTATTCCACTTCGCAGCGTAGTCCTTTATTTTGAATTTGCGTTCGAGGCCCTTATCGTTCATGTATCGTACACTTCCAAAGATCGCTCTCTCGGTCCAGGGTCGATCGTGTTTTCCAAAACACCACGCAACTCCCGCATAGGAGTTTGGGTCCCGTCCATCGAGAAAGTACTTATTATTGAGGTAGAGTATACGAGAGTAGGCTACTTCGGGTTTTGGAGACCATTCCAGGATTTTCTTCGCCCAATACATTCGCATATAGCCTGCCATTTTTCCCGTAATTAACCCTTCTTTCATACAGGCGTTCCAATAGGGATCGTAGGTTTTTCCTTGTTCCAGGTCCTCGAGAGTGTAAAGGGGGCTTCGTTCATCGGTGGAGTGGTTAGCGAGGGTTTTTTTTGCCCAGTCCGGTAGACATGTATAGTTATCGTAGTTTGGGTTGTAGTAGCAAAAATTAAATGCCAACTCCCTTCGAACGATGAGTTCCTCCAAAAACGCATAAAGTGGATGATCTGGTCGAGCCTCGGTAGATGTAGCTAGGATGTTATATTCTACACCGGTTTGTTCCTTCCAAAACTCTAAAGCGAGGAGGGCTGCTTCGGAAGAAGAAATTTGACCAAAATGGAGGTAGGGACTCAAGTTTGATTGGATTTCCAAGGAAGGATCGCTCCGTCTATCGGCGAAGTCCTTGAGCCCTTGGGAAAAAAAATGCCTCAGGTGGCCAATAGCGTGGGAGTACCCCCCCGCAAAGGTTGGGCTAATCTTTGGTGAAGGGGAGAGGTTCAGATAAGTGGAAAGTAAGTCCGAACTCGAGAAGGACGCGAGTCGAATTTCTCCATCTGTCCAGTCCGCCTTCCCAGTCCCAGCCAAATATTCGGGCAAGAAATAGGGCTGTAGATAATTCTGCCAACGACTGGTAATTTTCTTTCGGATAGTAGCAGCGGCGTATTCTTCCTTTATGCTCGTTGTTTCGATTGGAACAACGGTTTCTGTTTCCACTTCGATATATTGGCAAGTGATTGTGTTTGCCAGGGTACGCCGCCAGTCCCGGGGTGTTCGGAGATAGGCTTTTTCCGACACTACGAGTACAGCTTTTTTTGAAAACCTTTCGACTACCTCAGGTGGTGAACCGTGAAAAACCTGAAAGTCGATTCCTAGTTCTTTCAGTTCGGTCCCAACTTCGCTAAGCCCTTGTATCATGAACCAATAGTGTCGAATGTTCGCTTCTGGGTAGGCGGTCAAGACGAAAATAACCCTCAAAGGTTTTCTTAAGTCATTCGCCTGGGAAATCGCATAGCCAAGGGCGTAATTATGCCGGATTCGTTGGGCTGCCTGCATCCAGTACAGTACATATTCACCCTTGTCTCGTCGGGGTAGTTCGGCGACAACTCGAATTCTTTCTTCCATTCCTAGATTATATCGATTTGGACGTGGGTGTCCTATAGAATTTTCTCTGAACTCATCCTAGGGACCGTGTACATTTTGGGCTTCCTTGGGATATACTTGAATGGTGAGGTAGATACAATGAGGCATAAAGGGGATTTTCCCAGTCTAAACGAAAAAGATCCCGAGGGGCTAAAAGATGACGGAACCCCCTATCGGGTACTTATAGTCGACGATTCGTTATTTATCGCGAAACAATTAGGGCAGATTCTTACCTCTGCGGGGTTTGAGGTCCTTGCTACCAGTGGCGATGGGGAAGCTGGAGTGGAAAAATACAAGGAGTTATTTCCGAAGGTCGATTTGGTTACTATGGATATTACCATGCCGAAGCTCGATGGAATTTCTGCCTTGAAGCAAATTAGGGAATTTGACACCAACTCGAGGGTCGTAATGGTTTCTGCATTAGGGAAAAACGATTTAGTAAAAGACGCCCTCATCGCCGGAGCAAAGAACTATATAGTAAAACCTTTGGATAGAAACAAAGTTCTCGAGCGAATCGTTTCTGTGCTAAAAAAATAGACCTTGTCTAAATTCCTCCAAAGACCGTACAGAAAATCGGGGAAAATAAATTTTTTACCCGTTCATTCTAAAATCAAAGAATTTGGGTCGAAAATTTTTCGGCCCTTTTTTATTATTTTGGTTCTGACAGTACTTGTTGGATGTTTTTCCTCACCCTCGAATGATCTACGAATACGCATTCCTCACCAGGTCGACCTTTCGAATTTTCGTTCGATTGATTTGTCCAACTCAGCCTTCGTATCGGTACTTTCTCAATTATTTGAAACTCTTGTCCTAGTAGATGAGCAAAAGAGAATAGTCCCTGCTTTGGCCTCAAGGTGGGATTTTGATGAAACATATTTATACCTGGACCTCAAAAGAGGGGTGTATTTTCATAACGGGGTAGAATTGACCTCTCATTATGTAGTCGACTCGTTGGGAGACCTCGCTATCGATATGACAAGCCTCGTTCCCGTGGAAGAAGGCCCCTATCGAATACGTATTCCCCACTTGAACCGCCAATTTGATGTGCTTTCCCTCCTGGGGTCACCAGAATTTTCGATTCGTCTAGACGGAGTCGGTACTGGACCCTTTCGTTTTTCCGGTTATTCGGCTTCGGGGTCGCTCATTCTAGAAAAAAATCCAAAATATCGAATTCAAGGAATGCCCCTGGTCGATGTTCTTGAGTTTTCTGGGTCTTTACCTTTGGATTTTCAGATTCAAGGTTACTTACGGAAGGAATTTCATATTGTACCTGTCCTGTCCGACGAAGACCGAGTTGTGCTAGAGGCTTCGGGTATTGGAAGATTCGAGATCTTTGGTCCCTACGCGTTCCGAGTCGCCTCGGAACTTCGCAATTTTTCGATCTACCCTTCCACGGGAGCCTACGATTTTCGTCGAACTACTCTGGTCCAAGAAGAGGGAATTTCCCCTTGATCGAGGATTTCGAGTATTTCTCGTAGTTTGAGGGGTCTGCTGTCCTTGAGGGTACAAAGGTGTCCGTCATTCCGGGTATTTCGTAGATCCGAATTTCCGATGAGGGTCCCAAGGCCTGGAAACTGTTCCGGAAGCTCACCCCTTTCCCACAATTGAAAAAGGGGTTCCAGAATCCGAAAGAACTCTTTTTTTGCCTGACCCCATAGGTCCCACAACGAATCCTGAGTCCACTCGCCGAATCCACAAGGATCAATCCAAGATTGGCCATTTTTATTTTCAAAATCCGTATTCGAGGGCAGGACCGGAGGATGGAGAAGTCCTGTCCATCGGAGATCGTCGAGGGCCCTCAAATCTCCTTTCTGGAAGTCTCGTGCCCGAGAAATTTCCCAGGAGTCGGCGTACAGATAAAAGCCTCTAGCATCCTTGTAGGCATTGGAGAGCCGTTGAGAAAGTAAAGAATCCTCTCGGTTTTTTGGAAAAACCTCCTGGAGAGAAGTTAGTAAAAACCCGTGCAGTTCTGCGGGAATCGAGGGACCAAGGTCAGTCAATGACCCGAAGTTTGCTTCAGCTGATCCCGGAACTCCGAGGCTCCAAAGCTTGGTCATTGATACCCATGAATCACGTTCAGCCACCAAGTTATCGATAATTCTCTCAAAAAAACTATGGGCGTATCGGTAAGGTTCGGTGCTGGGGTCCGTTGGATCGTGCCATCCGGCAAAGTAGTTGATGAAAGGATGAAAAAATCGATCCAGAATTCCATGACTTATAAACCCCAGGGTATAGGCTCCGAGAGGACTGTCGGGTCCAAAATTCTTTTCGAGGCAGTTGGCTACCAATATTGCGCAGAAATCCCCGTAGCTTTTTCGATGGAGTAGGCTCCCGAGGGCAATTCCGCTAGGTTTTGTTCGCTGGTTGTGATAGAAAATATCTGGACCTTGGGCACCAATCATGAACCAGGGGCCTAAATGGGGTACCAAAAGATCTTCTCTCTTTTTTTCCAAAAAAGCTTCAAAGACGAACATACTGTGGGTATAATGGGCAGGCATTATAAAGAACTGTACAGTTTGAGGTACGAAGTATACAATACCCTGGACTCCTGTTGACCGGAAATACCGCCCCGTAATCCGATTCTTTCCAGGTACTGTAGACCCAGTACTTATAAGAAATTTGTCCCCTTAGGATGAAAAGACATAACGAGGTGTCTCTGGAAACGACAAATCACCCAGAGACGAAGATTCCAGAGGCACCTAAAGATTCGTTACCGTAAGCGAGGCGACACGAGAGACCCCCTGGGTTTTTCTCACCGACTATCTTGGGTAAACAAAAACCGGAGGAAAAACTTGAAAGTTTCTAAAGCAATTCTCGTAGTCAATAGCGGAAGCTCGTCCCTGAAGTACGAAGTGTACGAAATGCCCGAGGGCAAAAGTCTCGGAAAAGGAACGGTAGAGCGAATTGGAATGGGAACCGGAAATATTGGACAGTCCTCCCCTAAGGGCGAATACATCCTTGAGCAGGAGATACGGGACCATGGAGTTGCCATGGAGCTCGTCCGGACAGCGCTCATCGACAAAGAGAAGGGAATTTTAGGGGACCTTTCCGAAATAGTGGGGGTCGGTCATCGAGTAGTCCACGGAGGGGAACGATACTCTCGGTCGGTAGTAATCGATGACCAGGTTCTTGAAGCTATAAAGGATAATATCGAACTCGCGCCCTTACATAATCCCGCTAACTTGACCGGAATAATGGAACTTATGCGGTTGTTACCCGGGGTACCCGAAGTCGCAGTTTTTGACACCGCTTTCCATCAGACAATTCAACCTTCTTCGTACCTCTATGGTATACCCTATGAACTGTATGAAAAATATAAAATAAGGAAATACGGTTTCCATGGAACCAGCCACCGGTACGTTTCTGGTGAGGCTATGAGGATGATGAAACGGGTTACCGAGAACTCAAACGTTATCTCGGCTCACTTGGGCAACGGTGCTTCGATCACCGCTATCGCCCAAGGAAAGTCTATAGACACATCTATGGGATTTACCCCCTTGGAAGGTCTCATAATGGGGACAAGGTCCGGGGACATCGACCCCGCGATTATCTTCTACCTCATGGAACGGGGATATTCGGCAGAAGAGTTGAATTCAATGTTGAACAAGAAGTCTGGACTTCTAGGAATATCTGGTATTTCAAACGACATGAGAGATCTCCAAAAGGCTTCGGCCGAAGGGATTACCCGAGCGGAAGCAGCCCTCGAGGTGTTTGCCCATCGGGTACGACGATATATTGGGGCTTACATGGCAGATCTGGTAAAGGTGGACGCCCTTATTTTTACCGGAGGGGTTGGACAGCACGATTACCAGATGCGGGAGCGGATTTGTCGACGTCTGGAGAACCTGGGTATTGTAATGGATTACGAAAAGAACCGAGAAAGTAAATCTCGACCAGGGGTAATATCTGCCGACTATTCACCGGTTACCATCCTGGTCATACCAACCAATGAAGAACTACAAATAGCTATGGATACCTACGACCTAGTGTTTGGAGCCCGGGGCTGATTCCTTCGATCCTTTGTTTTACCGATATTCAGATAGGAATGCGGTGTATTCACCAATTACGGCACCGCTTAGAACAAAGATACCAGAAGTACGGTCCACTGCTCATTTCGAGCTTGCCTCCAGAAGTCCTTTTTGAAGACTCCTGGGATCTCCAGGGACTTCACCAGGTACGGCAAGGTCAAAAGGTTCACGCAGTCTACGAAAGCCAGATGGAAGGGGTTTTTTGTCCTTCGGGCAAGACCCTGGGAGATATTGATCGACAAACACGCAATTGGTTTCAACAGGCTTCCCCTGAAGAGCAATCCACAAAGGGGATTTTTTATCCAGGAATCCTTTTCCAAGAACAGTTCTATAGTGCCCATCATCTGGTGTTAGAGAAAAACGGTACATGGACCCTGAGCCTGGTAAAATCCGGTGTTAAGCTCAAAGAACGGTACCTCCAAGAAGCAGACTGGATAAAGCGGGGTTTTGGTGCCTTGGGACTTTCCATTCATCTTGTACGCCTCATTCACCCAAATAAAGAATACAACCGGGGGGATGCTCTTGAACCCAAAGATTTCTTCACCGTAGAACCCATAACCCATGATCTAAAATATATCCGGCGAGATTCTAAGGACTTGAGCCGAAGAATTACCCAGGACCTATCGAATAAACCGAGATTGGTAGAACTGGAGGGAGCCGCTCCTTCAAAAACTCTTAATGGTCTTTGTAGTGCTCCCGAGATTTGTCCCTTTTGTGGCCCCCTCTATGAACAAGCTCGGAGTACCCAGGCAAAAAACCAGGGACGCTTAGAACTAAAACATCAGAGCCCCTTGGAACATAGAGGTTATCTTGACCTCGGGGTGAGTCAGCTTTTTCGGGGTGGGGGACTTGGTCGAAAACTTCAGGATGCGGGGGTCCATTCGTTGGTTGATCTCGAGAAGGCGCCCGACTCGCTCAAGAGACTCCTCAAGCCAAGGCACTGGACCCAGGCGAAGGTTTTCCAGACTCGGGTGCCCCATATTAATCGGAGCGAACTAAAAAAATGGTTCGAGAGCCTTAAGTGGCCCCTGTATTTTTTAGATTTTGAGTCGGTGAGTAGTGCGGTACCCCAGTACCCGGGAACCTACCCTTGGGAACAAGTGGTTTTTGCCTATTCCCTTTGTAAGGCCAACTCGGTCGAAAAATCCGAGTGGACCCGCAGTTATATAAGCCCACCAGGGATAGATGCCCGGGAAACGATCGTCGACCAACTTCTGGAGGGCACCCAAGAGGACAAAGGAACAGTTCTGGTGTACGGAAAGGATTTTGAACTTTTTGCCTTGCGGCGATTATCCGAATGTTTTCCAGAAAAGCGAACAGGTATCCAAGGACTTTCCCAGCGAATACGAGATCTTCAAGAACCCTTTGTCGATTTTTTCTATTACCACCCGGCCCAGGGTTCAAAAATCAGCCTCAAAACCCTCCTGCCTATACTAAGCTCGGGACCAGTTCACGGAGATTTAGAGGTGCAGAATGGCGCCGATGCTACCTTTGGCTACTACTTTCTCTCGTTCCCCAATGAACAAGATCCGAAGGTCCCTTCAGAACTTGCTCCACCCCAACGATTTCTCGAACTGCTTGACGAGTACTCTCGATTAGATACCGAGGGGCTCTTTCAAATAGTCCAAGTTTTGTACGAACTCTCGGGAAGCTCTTGAATTTCCTCTTTGGAGTCATTCGTAAAGTGCTTCCCGATGATTCAAAATGAGTCACATAAATAAAGCCTTAATAATCGGCTCGTACTGAGCGGTAATGACATGGCGCTTCAGGTCTTGTTTTCCCGATAACTCTTGGCCGACAACAAAAGGTTTTGGAATTACCGCAAATCGACTAATGTGTTCCCAGGTACGAAATCCGTTTTTCGCCGAAATTCCGTTCCCTATTTCGTCTCGAATAAGCCCTTGAACTTCGGAACTCCCACATAGTCCCTCCCAGCTGTCTGAACTGACGCCGTTTTCTTTTGCCCAGGCTTCTAGGGCCTCTTGGTTGGGGACGATGAGGGCACCGAGCATTTTTTGGTCTTGCCCTACAATCATGGCCTGATCAATGTAGTGACTATCTCGAATTCGAGCTTCCATGGGTGCGGGTTCGATATTTTCTCCACCTAGAAGAACGATGGTATCTTTCGCCCGGCCTCGAATTGCAATTTCGTTATCCCAGGTAAGGGCTGCTAGGTCCCCGGTATTGAGCCATCCCTCGGAATCGAGAATTGCTTCGGTTTTTTGGGGATTTTTGTAGTATCCAATCATTCTCTGGGGGCCCCGAACCCATAAGATTCCTACCTCTCCGGGTGCGAGGATTTTGCCCTCCTCCGAGCGAACCTGGGCTTCGGTAAATTGGAGGGGGCTGCCGATTGTTCCCGGTACGGGCCGCTTCTGGGTTCGTACCGAAATAACCGGTGCGGTTTCGGTGAGACCATATCCTTCCAAAAGAAGAATTCCCGCTGCCGTAAAGAAATCGTCGACGTGTTTTGGCAGGGCACCACCACCAGATATTCCAGCTACAAAATTGCTCCCAAGCCGGGCACGAATTTTCTTGAATACCAGGACCGAACCCAAGGCAGCCAAGGGATATAACAGTAACCAAGGCACCAGGGCAGTAGTAAAATCAACAAAACGATTTCGTTTGGAGAATCGGGGCAGAAGGCCGTAGAGTTTTGCCTTCTGGTAGGAAAACGCCTTTCCGATTTTTACGAAAAACTGGAACATTGCCCATTTTACCCCACCTTCGCTTTGGAGCTTCTGGTAGATTCCTGCCCGAAGGCTCTCCCAGATACGAGGAACAGAAGCCATCCAGGTAGGATTTATAGCCGCAAAATCCGCCAGCATGATACGACCGATTGGTTTGGAGTAGGCGAGGGCGCTCCCCCAGGTGAGGGAAATATATTGCATGACTCTCTCGAAGCTATGCCAAACCGGGAGAACACAAAGCCAAACATCTTTCGATGAAATAGAAATTTTGTCTTCGATGTACAGGGCCTGGGTCAGAAAATTCCAATGACTTAACATTACTCCCTTTGGTTCGCCGGTTGTGCCCGAGGTAAAGATAATCGTCGCCACGTCTTCGGGAATCGCCGAGTCGATTATCCCTTGGATTTCCGGTCTCGTTGCATCCAGGCTCTTCTTGCCTTCCTCGATGATCTGATCGAAAGAGAAGACCTTAATCGAGGGAGGTACTGTAACCTGGGTGTAGTCGTACAAAATTGCATTTTTCAAATGAGGTAACTCGTCTAGATGGGGTAGAATTTTTTCTAACTGAGCACTGTTTTCGAAGAAACATACTCCTGCCTCTACGGTCTTGAGAATGAAGACGAGCTCCCCGGCCATGGTGTCACAACCACGAGGTACATCAGCTGCTCCAAGGAATAGGAGGGCTAAGTCTGACTGGAGCCACTCTTTGCGGTTTTCTGAAACCAGTCCTACCAGGCTGGACTTTTCGACCCCTAATCCCTTTAAACCCCCAGCGATAGCAAAGACCTCGTCTTCGAGTACCTGGTAGGTAGTAGGTTCAAAATCGCCCTTGGAGTTTTTTTTGTACTGGGCAACGGCGTTCGGATATTTTTTGACGTTTTCTTGGAAAATCTTGGGTATGGTTGTTTTCTCGTAAATCATGGGCCCTCCCTTCGGTTGATTGTTCATGGTACCACTAATCAGACGAAACTGTAACTTGTTTTTTAAGCCTCCGATCGGTTAGACTAAGCGAATGAGCGTGACTAGGAGTGAAAAACAGTTTTCCTTGGCGGGATATCAGCGATCGTACTTAAAAAAACTCGCCCACCACTTGAAACCGGTGGTAATGATTGGGCACGGAGGGTTAAGCCCCGAGGTTCTCTCGGCTCTCGGCGAAGCTCTTGACCATCATGAACTCGTTAAAATCCGATTCCAAGATAATAAAGAAGAACGCAGGGAGTTACTCGAGTTGGCGGCGAAGAATTCTGGGGCGGAGATCGTCGCCCTGTTAGGAAACGTTGGCATTCTCTTTCGCTCGAATTACGAGAAAGAAGATCGAATCCATTTACCAAAACGAAAAGCCTAAAACCCTAGGAGGAATTTCTATGAGTATGTTTGATACGATTTTTCTATACCCCCCAATTCACTGCACCCAATGCCAGACTCTCATTGGAGAAACCCAGACGAAGGTCTTTGGGAATCTTCTCAAGAACTACAAGATTGGCGATATGGTTGAAACCAGTGAGGTAAAGACAGGCATTATTGAAGAGCATCTTTACTGCCCAAACTGCGGAGCCTCGAGCCAGAATATTTTTATTACTATTTGGCATAGTCTTATCACTGGAATCTACCTGGAGTCGACAGAAGCTGAAGCAAAATTGCTCTCGATCGATAGAGCCGATATTCTTAACCACCTCATGACCCATCAACGGTCTTATGAAGAGCTCCTGCGTCGTTACCTGAATCTTTATCATACCATTGAGGGCTACCACGAGTATATTACTGCATCGGCAACCGGTCGAGAATGGGATCCAGGTATTCGATTTCTCTCGACCAGAGTATCGGAGTTCGTAAAATCCAAAGATCCACTGTTTGCTATTCTGGAATCCTTTAAGCCCCTACGAACCGAGGAGTACGAAGAAGAGGTGTCAGACGAATAAAAAAACCTGGGAAGCCCCCATACCAGTGGTCTCCCCAGGCATTGAGTTTTTTGGTAGTGCCCCAAAGCCTGTGGGAAAAAAAGTATTTTTCAAATAGTTCAATCAGAACCACTACTTCCCTTAGTAATAAGTAGTTATGAAACGGGGGCCTCTATAACCTTGTTTTCTGGCAAAGTAGGTCATTGCACCGCAATGACTTAAGAACCTAAGCCTATTAAGAATAGGGGTGTAAAGAGGTCCCCGAAGCATTCAACTTTCTTTCCCCACTGTCCGAACCCTTCCTGCCCCTACTTTCACACTACCCCAACGGGCAACTCCTGGTTCACCTACCACGGTATTTACCACACTAAGGTCGTCGGGAAGGTCACCCGCTACTGCTCTGCAAGAAGTGCGGTCGC
>JAACWS010000050.1 GCA_009991955.1 Spirochaetales bacterium | reverse complement strand
CTCAGGAAGCTTTCAAATAATTCTCCGATTGTCTAGTGCCAAATAGCCGTTCTCCCCAAACTTTATAATGCGCTGGCCCTGGGCCGAGACTGCAGGTTGGGTGCAAAAAACGGGAGATTGTTTTACCATTCCAGGACAAGGAGAAAAAAATCCATGGATCGACAGAAGGTAATACTTTGTTTTGGTGATTCGAATACTTGGGGGGCTAGTCCGAGCGAAAGTGGGGTTAGGTATCCCCGGGATGTTCGGTGGCCGGGGCAACTGCAGAAGATCCTAGGCGATGCTTACTATGTTATCGAAGAAGGTCAGCCGGGCAGGACTACGGTTTGGGATGACCCAATCGAACAACACAAGAATGGGGCAAAGGTATTGCCCTCCTTACTCGAAAGCCACCGGCCCCTGGATCTCGTTATCATTCTGTTGGGAACCAACGATTTGAAGGCCCGTTTTTCGTTGACTCCTGAGGATATTGCCCTGGGTGCCCGGCGATTAGTGATGATGGTCACCGAGTGCCCTGTGTTGCTCGTGTGTCCACCCCCCACCGATTCCCACGCCCATAAGTGGCAGCCCATGACCGGAGCTTACGAAAAGTCCTTAGGTCTAGGAGAGAAGTTTGCAAAAGTAGCGGCCGAGGTGGGCTGTGACTTCCTCGATGCCGGGAGCCTGCCTCGGAATCCTACCCCCGATGGGTTTCATTGGGATACAGATTTCCACGTGGAACTTGCTCGGGCAATCAAGAAAATAATCACCCTGGAATAGGGCTAAAGACTCCCGAAACCCCAGCCGGCCAGGGTAGAAAAACCAACTACCAAAAGGACGTAGGTGGTAGTTTTTTTCCAACCCAATTCCCGACCGATGACGATCATGGAGGGCAGAGACAGGGACGGGCCGGCCAATAACAAGGCCAAAGCCGGGCCCTTGCCCATTCCGGCACCGAGAAGCCCCTGGACGATAGGTACCTCGGTAAGGGTGGCAAAATACATAAAAGTCCCGGGTGGCAACGAACCAAATCTTAAGCTCGTCGGGGGAAAACCAACGACCCAGTTCGGCGGCCAAAACTACCAAAAGCATACCTGAGAATACAAACCGAAGATCGTGGATACCGTCCCAGAGGGCACTGGCTCCCTGGGAGCTGGGCCAGTTGAGAATGATGAGGATGGCGATCATGGTTCCCATGTAGGTGACCATTTGGCCCAGGGTACGAGGTTCCTTTTCCGGGTTGTAGGCGAACATTCTTCCGTTGGCCAGGCGTTCGGCATCTTCGTTTCGGAAAATAAACTGCATGCTCAGGCCGATGAGGATTGAAAAAATCACGGCCCCTATCATCCGGGCGGCTCCCAGTTCCCAGCCAAAAATCTTGTAGGATAAAATAATAGCCAAAATATTGATTGCTGGACCAGAATACGGAAAGGCCACGGCAGGACCCAAACCGGCACCCTTTTTATAAATCCCCTTGAATAAGGGAAGGACCGTACACGAACAAACGGCCAAAATAGCCCCCGAAATCGAAGCCACACCGTAGGCCAAAGGTTTTGATGTCGAGGGTCCCAAGAAGCGAATGACCGAGCGCTGGTTGAGAAAAACCGTTATGGCTCCGGCAATAAACATGGCGGGAACCAGACAGAGCAACACGTGTTCCCGGGCGTAATCTTGGAGCATGGCAAACCCCTCCAAAATTGCCCCCGAGACCCGCGGACACTGGATTGGGGCAAAGTAGAGGAGGGCAAAAACACCGACGGTTATGAGCAAGGCGGTGTTAGACGAGAGTTGCTTTTTTTCCGGCAATAGTTATTCTGCCTATAGATACGAGAGAACCTGATCTTTGGACAGGAGTTTTCCTTCGCTGATGAGCTTTCCATCGATGACCAGCGCTGGGGTCATCATGACTCCCATTTCCATAATTCGCTCCACGTCTTCAACTTTTTCGACCGCAATTTCGGTTCCGAGTTCCTGTACCGCCTGCCGAGCGCTTGACTCCAAGGCGCGGCATTTTGGACAACCAGTTCCAAGAATTTGAATAGTCATAAGAGGCTCCTTTTGGTCTGTTCCGAGTTTAGACCTCGAATAGGATGTAAAGTTTCCAAATATAGAAACTAATCGAAGAATGCTCTAGGGGGCTGCGCGTGTCAAGCAACTCGTTGACAAAATTTCCAAACTTTGCAACTATACGTTCATGAATGAAACGCGGTATCTTCAAGCCCAACGCCAAGCCCACATGTTTAAGGCCATGAGCCATCCTTTGCGGATGTACATACTCGTAACCCTCAAAGATCGACCTCGATGTGTGTGCGAACTGGCCGAAGAAATGGGGGTCGATAAATCGGTCGCCTCGAAACACCTTAGCCAGCTGCGGGAGGCGGGGCTAATAAAAGACACCAAGACCGGTACCCAGGTTGAGTACCGGCTGGCAGCGCCCTGTGTCCTGGAGGTAGCAACCTGCTCAGACACGGCGGTGTTGATGAATCGAAAGTCCTTGTTGGGGATTTAGGGTGATTTTTAGAATCGCCCACTTCCAATATCGGCGGTGAGGCTGAAGCCTAGGCGGCCGACTTGGTTGCGAACCGCACTCAACGACCCAAATTCCGAATCCCGATCGCCATACCCTAGGTACACGGTTCCTGACAATCCTAAACCGTCAAAGACATTCCAACTAAGACCGGTACTCACTAACCCCGACATATCCGACCAGGCCGCCTGCCAAAGGGCCGAAGCCGACAAGTCCTCGTGGAAAAGTTCGGTCAAGCCCAGGCTGAGGATGGTGTGGTGTTTTCCGAAGGCCGTAAGAACTGAGCCCGGGAGCTGGCCATTAAGTACTTGGCCGAAAATCGAATTATAGGATACCGAATCATCGTACCCTTCACCTTGATAGTAGTACTGAACCCAGGCATTAAACTTAGCATCGGTGTTCGTGTAGAAAAATCCTCCGGTCCCCGAGAAGTAGGTGGCGTCGTCATCAACCAAGCCCCCCGAAGAGGTGAGCTTTTGTTCGGCTCGACCAAAGTTCACCCGGCCCTCGCCGAAGAAGCTCCAGTCTCGCCAGGGCATCCGTAGGGTAGTTACCAGACTTAGGGGGCGGTCCTGTTGCCAGCCTACTCCTAGACCCCACTCGACGGGGTCGAAGAAAAACTCCGCCCGGCTGGCCAAACCTAAATCGCGGAAGGTAGTAACTGTTTCATCACCAATAAGGTAGGCGTCAAAACTATGAAGACCCACGGGGAGGTTTACTTTGAGGGCAACGGGGCCTTCTCGTTCTTCCTCGGGGTTTTCTACGTCGATGGGGGTAAGGCTAATGATGTCGGCTGGGCTAAAGAAACGGGCAACTCCCCAGCTGACGGTTTGTTTTCCAAAGCGGAGAAAGAGGGAGTCCTGAAAGGTAACGTCGGAGTAGAGTTCTCGAACGGAGGTATTCGTCGCAAAGGGATACCCAGTGCGCACCTTCGAAAAGAATCGGAAGTTGGAGGCCGGCCGGGCGTCGACATACAAGTCGGCGGATAAATCAAAACCCATGCGGTCATACCCGTCCTCGGTAAACTCCGTCCACGACCCCGGGTACTCGGTCCAGCCCCAGAGGGAGCTCATACTGCCCGAGACCCGGCCACCAATTTCGACCGCCTCGGACACCAAAAGGGCGGTAAAGGCGTCCTGGCCACCGGTGCCACCACCTGAGGCGGCGGAATCGGGGTCGTCGGGGTCTCCGAGGTCCTCGATCATCGAGTCGCTACCAAACAGGTCATCACCAAAGGGGTCGGCAAAGGGGTCATCGGTCGACGAATCGGGTCCGGTACCAAACAGCTCGTCCTCGGTGGGAAAGCCCGAATCTTGGGCGGGCAAGAGGCTCAGAGACGTAAGAATCACAACAAAAATAACGAAAAACTTTTTCATCGGTTCACCCTTTCCAGGTACGAGCGGTTAAAGACCGTGTCGGGTATGGCCGCAAAGCTAATATTGCGCACGGTGACCTCGGTTCGTTCGCCCTGGTTTAGGTTATCAATTATAAGGGTTTTGGTCGGAACAAAGTAGGCCCCGGCTCTGGCGTAGGTAGGAATGAGCACCGTTCGCATGAGTCGGTCCGAGAGGCTGTAATCCTCTTGTTTGAGGATGAGGTAGTTGTCCTGGCGGACCCAGATTTTGGTGCTAGGGTAGGCGACGGTATCGTTGGTAGCTTCGAGGGTGAGAATATACACTTCGAAGGACCCCAGACGACCTTCCTCGAAGGAGGCAACGGCGTAGTTGTCCTGTAAACGGGTGCCGGCAAAGTCGCTGTTCTGGGCGTCCGAGTCCTGAAAAGTATCCCGGAGTTGGAAGATGGCGAACTCTCGACTTTCGGGGTCGTAACTCCAGCCCGTGTCCCCAACCTGCAGGTACCCTTCGCCCCGGCGTAGGGCCGGTTCAGCGATAATGAGCAAGAATTTGTCTTCTGAGTCCCGGCGAAAGATACGGGCTTCGAAGATGCTCCGCTCCTCGCCGGGTTTCTCGCTGACAATGGTATAGTCGGCGGTAAAGTCGTTGTCCTGGAAGGTGCCAAACTCGTCGATGCTAGCCAAAATTGCATCCAGGTCGGCCCCAGAACTTTGGGCAACGATGGGAAGGGCACCAAAGATTCCAATCAATCCCAAAATAATCAAAATTCGTCCGTTCATAGTACTTCCTTTTTCTGGGGTCTAGGCCCGCAGGGCATCGGCGGGCTGGAGTTTTGCGGCCTTGTTCGCGGGTACGAGGGCCGCCAGGGCGGTAAGCCCCGTAATGAGAATTAAATTACCGACCAAACTGGGAACCTGGTAGGGAAAGGTCAAACGTCCAGCGGCGGCAAAGAGGCTAAAGGCGTTGTCCGAAGGAATCTGGAAAAATCCAATCAGTAACCCCACAACTCCCGCTAAAAGGACCCCGGCCAGGTACCCAAGAATCGCCAGGCTCGTGGCCTCGTACAGAAATATGCGCCGAATAGCCGGTCGTTGCATGCCCAGGGCCCGCATGGTGCCAATTTCCTTCACCCGCTCGTACATAATCATGCGGAAGGTGTTGGCTACCCCTACCAGGGTAATAAGAATGAGGACCATGAGGATAGACAATCCTACCGAGTTGACTAGAGTCGAAAGGCTCTCTAACTGGGCGGTGAACTCGTTGATATTTGCCACCGTAAACCGTGAACCGGTCCAAGGGTCTTCGGGCTCTTCTTGGAAGATAAAAGACATTTCGGTGTTCACCTGGAGGCCCTGGGGAGTTTCGTCCCGGGGTTTTACCTGGGCCAAGCGACCCAAGGCCTCGTAGAGGGCCGTTGTCACCGGTTCGACCTGGGTCATGGAATCCAGGGTAATGCTGACGGTTTGGTAGGTACCCGCAGGGATATTTACTAGTTCGTTGACTCGATCTAAGGCGGCGTAGGCCGAGAGGTTTCCCAAGATACCTGGGTCGGCCATAGTAGCCCGGACCACGAAGGTTCCTACGTTCTGTTGGCCAGTGACCGTCGACAACCGGACCGTAATTTCCTCTCCAATAGCTACGCCGAGCAGATCTGCGGCCTGCTGGCTAAGAATAATTCCCCGGGGATCGGCCATGGCCTCGTCCACCGAACCGGCGGTGAGAATGAGCCGTTGGCGTAGGGCATCTTCCCGGTCCCACTGGACCCCTTGGACCTGTTGGCTGGCATTTTTGCCGTGGAAGAGAAAGGTTCCCATAAAGGTGGACCGCCGAATTACCGCTCGAGGGTCTAGACCAACCTCGGCAATCGCCGCATCGAGCAGTTCCGGGTGGGTAAAAAGGCTTACCTCCGTGTCGTCGTCCCGTTTGGTCTCTTCGGAGATGTACACGTGGCCGGCCAAGAGGTAGGCAAAGTTATCTTTTACGTTGGTTACTGCCCCAGCAGTAAATCCGTTTACTAGGGTTATGACCAAAATTCCCAGGGCGATAGCTCCCCCCAAGAGGACCGATCGTTTCTTTTGGCGGTTCAGGTTTCGAACCGCTAAAGCTAGATATTTCATATTCGCTCCTTGGCACCCCGCCCTTAATTGGTTTGAATCGCCTTAATCGGCTGGATTTTGAGAGCTACGGCCACGGGGTACAAGCTGGACAGGTACCCAATTCCGAGCATCATAATGAAGGCTTGGACGATTGCCCCGGTAGAAATTTCGGGTCGAAGAATCTCCCCGCCAAAAATCAATTCAAAAAAGCTATTGGGAGCCGGTAGACCCACCAGGTTGAGGACAAAGACCGTAATCAAACCCAGACTCAGACCGATGAGCCCAAAAACAAAGGCGATGCTCAAGGTTTCCATAATAAACATTCGACGGATAAATCCCCGCTGGGCGCCGAGGGCGCGCATAGTGCCAATTTCGTAGGTTCGTTCGATTACCGAAATAACCAGGGTATTCATTATGATAATGACCGACACAACCGTAATGAGTAGCACAACGACCAAAAAGAAGGTCGAAAAGGCCTGGTTAAAACTGGCCACTCCACCCGAAGCTACCGCCCAGTCTACCACCTCCGCAGCAATACCCTCCTCGGCAAAGAGCCGATTCAGTTCTGCCTGAATCACCGGACCGTCGGCCGCATCGTTCAGCCGCACCAACAGGTACGACCAGGCCCCCTCGTCGGGCTGAATAAGCGCCGCCCGTTCATCCATATCGCCCAGGAAGGACAGGATGTCGTCCTCGGGGGCGAGTGCGACTGGACCAGCGGCGCCCAGGTCTGCCCCAGCGCCCAGGTCTGCCCCAGCGCCCAGGTCTGCCCCAGCGCCCGGGTCTGCCCCAGCGCCCAGGTCTGCCCCAGCGCCCGGGTCTGCCCCAGCGCCCGGGTCTGCCCCAGCGCCCGGGTCTGCCCCTGCGCCCAGGTCTGCCCCAGCGCCCAGGTCTGCCCCAGCGCC
>JAACWS010000032.1 GCA_009991955.1 Spirochaetales bacterium | reverse complement strand
AGGTATCAAATGTAAATTATATGCACTCCATTTTATGGGGGAGTGGATTACTGGATGGTTTATACGGATTCAGGTATTATATTACCCTGAACCAGAACAATGGTAAAAAATGGTGTTTAGGTGAACTTATTGCGCAACATAGAAAATACTTCCGAGGCATCTTCTTCAGTAAATTCCGTTTCGGACAGTACTTCCTTGAATTCAATGAGCTCGCTGGGAATTTCTTCGACAAAAGGCGAAATACGACAAGAAATTTTCTCTCGCATCACCGATCGTTCCTTACAAGCAGTCAAATACAACTTTTTTCGCGCCCGGGTAATAGCCACATAGAACAATCGGCGCTCCTCCTCCAAATTTGCATCAAAATCTCCTTCATCGTTCTCAATTAAGGACCGTTTGTGGGGAATTATGTCATCTTCCACCCCGGCTAGGAATACTACCTCGTGTTCGAGTCCCTTGGCGGAATGAATCGTCATGAGGTGCACCTTACCCTGTTCGGTCTCGTCCGGATCATCATCCTTCGTATTCAGGGTTATTCGATTTAAATAGGTAAAGATACTTGGGCTCAGATTATCGGGGTCCCGTTCATAGTCTTCGATTGACTGGGTGAAAATTTCTATATTTTTCAGACGCCACTTGGCTACCTTCTCGTTCTTCTGAAATTCGCTTACCAGGTAGGACCAGTAGTCTATTTCTTGAATGAGGGCCCGTAAGGTGTCGGCCATTCGTTTTCCCGAAAGAAATTTCGGCCGATAGGTTTCTAACAAGGTCAAGAACTCTTCAATATCGGCCTTCACCTTGGTTCCGAAGGGGCTCGATTCAGCGAGGACTAAGAGTTTCATGGCGCCATAGAGACTAATGCCCCGGTCCGAGGAAACCGAGGTTATGGTTTCTAAGGCTTTTTTTCCTATTCCTCGCCGAGGGCTATTTAAAATACGAAGCAGACTTATATCGTCATCGGGATTCGTGATAGTCCGTAAATAGCAGATCATGTCTTTGATTTCTTGCCTTTGAAAGAAACTCGTTCCGCCGCTCATCCTGTAGGGGATGTTTGCCGCCAGAAGGGCTTCTTCAATCGAACGAGAAAGGGCATTGGTTCGAATGAGTATTCCCACACCACTGTAGGGTATGCGTTCTTTAATAGCCAGATTTTTAATCGTCTGACAGATGAATTCGCCCTCTTGTTTCTCGTCGGTTGGTTGGTATAACTCTATGGGCTTTCCCCCTGGGGCACCGGTCCACAGTTTCTTCTCTTTCCTATTTGAGTTGCGGGCAATTACCGAGTTCGCCGCATCCAGGATTGTACCCGTAGAACGGTAGTTCTGTTCGAGCTTAATTTCGGTGTGTTCCGAAAAGTCCTTTTCAAAGTTTTGAATATTCTCGAAGTTTGCACCCCGCCACGAGTAGATACTCTGGTCGTCATCACCAACTACACAAAGATTTCGGTGGCCCTCTCCGATAGCCTTCACGAACTGATACTGAAACATACTCGTGTCCTGAAACTCATCGACCATTATGTACCGATATCGGTCCCGGTATTCTTCGAGAATCTCTGGATGTTTACGAAATAGCTGCACTGGTAGGGCAATGAGATCGTCAAAATCTACAGCGTTATAAAGCTTTAGATGACTTTGGTACTCTTCATAGAGGGGGCGAAGGGAATCATCAACCTCTCTCCATGAGACCCTTTCACTTTTGATTCGAGAAAAGAGGCTGGTGATTTTGGAAAAATCGAGTTTGTCTTCGGGATACTTAATTTCTCGGGCGGTCCCCTTTATTAGGCTTATTTGATCTGTAGCGTCGTAGATAGAAAAGTTCTCCCGATATCCGAGGGCAGTAATGTGTTTTTTTAGTATTTGGACCCCAAAGGAGTGAAAGGTACTGACGGTCAACTGCTGGAGCTTTTTGCCCGTAATTTCTTTTACCCGTAGCTCCATTTCTCGAGCTGCCTTGTTGGTAAAAGTAAGGGCAAGAACTTGAGGTTGGGGGATCCCGTGGCTTAGCATAAAGGCAATTCGGTAGGTGATAACCCGGGTCTTTCCTGAGCCCGCCCCGGCGATTATGAGTACCGGCCCATCGATGGTCGTTACGGCCTGGAACTGCTCGGGGTTGAGTGAGGATTTTAGAAAACTAATCATTAAGGAGCCTGCTTTGTAAGGATAAAAAAGTACATTGGCCCTAGACCCTCGGCCTTATCGGGAAATAAGGCGTACCCGGGATCCAAGACTTCTAGGAAATCGGGTACATCGGTGAGTCGAATTTCGCTGGCTTGGGGTCGTTTATGGAGGATTTTTTTTGCTACTTCCTGATTTTCCAGGGGAGAAAGGGAGCAGGTCGAATATACCATTCTCCCGCCGGGCTTGAGGGCATCGAAGCCCGACAGCCCAATGCTGCCGGCCTGGATGCTCAGGTGTTTAGTCCGTGCCGGCGACCACTGATTGAGATATTTTGGATCTTCAAGGACGTGGGCTTCGCTGGAGCAGGGTACGTCGGCAAGAACCCGGTCGTAGGTATTCGGTTGATGCAGTCCGAACTTTGCTGCATCGTAGGGGGTCACCTGGATATGAGCCAAACCAATGTCCTGGGGACTGTGGGCCAAAATGTTTCCTTTGAGCCTTTGTCTTCGGGTTGCGGATTTTTCGTTGGAAGTAAGCGATCCTTGCTTTTCGAGGGCCTTTCTGCCATCGTTGTCGGGGCAATCTTCATTTTCTGCAACGATTCCCAAAATCGTTTCCAAATTCGCTACCTGTTGATATTCCCCGTCGGTATACCAGCTAGGAAAAAGTTTTCGCAAAATAACGAGGCTTTTTCCCCCCGGTGCGCCACACATATCGAGTACTTGGTGGCCCGGCGACACTTCTAATGCCAGAGCCGCAAGAGCGGAGGCCCTGTCCAGGTAATAGGCCTGGGCCTCTAAAGCTACGGGTTGTAAACCTAGGTAAGATTTACCCATTTTCATCCCTTGGACGAGGGATTCCCATCGCTCAGGATAAAGAAGGGAGTAGTAAGAATGAAAATTATCTCGAGAGGAAAGTTTTTTCTTTTTTGCCACCGAAGCCCACCTTAACGAGGCACCGGGGAAAAATCAACGGACAAACACCGACAAAATGATTGACGAGGCGAAAGGCCCCCGCCTATGATACCATAAACACTGGAGGAGTTATGAACACTGAACAACTCATTGAACGGGCAAAAGAGTATATTTCCCAAGAAACAAATGGGCAATTCCGGACCGAGGTTGAACAATTGCTCTCACGGAACGACCTCGAAGAACTCAACGAACGATTTTATACCGATCTGAGCTTTGGTACCGGCGGTATTCGAGGAATTATGGGTGGGGGATATAATCGGATGAATACCCTCATGATCCAGCGAGCTTCTGAAGGACTTGCCCGGTACATCGAGAAAAATGGAGTACTCGATAAAAAAGGAGAGAAGTCCTTTGCTTTGGCCTACGATTCCCGAAATAACTCTGCACTTTTTGCAAAGGTTGCTGCTCAGGTGATGGCAGCCCACAATATACGAGTGTATCTTTTTACTTCTTTGCGACCAACCCCGGAACTTTCTTTTGCAATTCGCTACTTTGGAACAACCAGTGGTGCTGTCTGTACAGCTAGTCATAATCCTAAACAATACAACGGCTTTAAGGTTTATTGGTCCGACGGTTCCCAGATTGTCACGCCTCACGATAAGGGAATCATCGAATACGTTGGAAAGGTTCGGGGGGATTTTCTTTCTATGGATTACGATGAGGCGGTTAATAAGGGACTAATCCAATTAATCGATGAAGAAGTCGATGTTGCTTACCTTGAAATGGTCGAGCGACAGGTAATTCGGCCAGAGGTTCTTATACAATACGGAAAAGAAATGAAGATCGTATTTACGCCCCTCCACGGAACCGGAGCCTACCTCATTGAACGAACACTCAAGAAGTTTGACGTTCCGGTCATTACGGTCCCCGAGCAGCGGGAACCCGATGGAAACTTCCCAACAGTAGAGTTTCCTAACCCTGAAGAAGCTTCGGCCCTCAAAATGGCAATCGATTTGGCAAAAAAAGAAGGTGCCGATTTGGTCATTGGAACCGATCCTGATGCCGACCGGGTAGGGCTTGCGGTGAGACAAGGAAACGAATTTGTTCTTCTCAGTGGGAATCAACACGGGGTGTTGTTGGTCGATTACCTTTTTGGCGCAAGGAAGGAGATGGGAACGCTTCCACCCGACAGTGCTTTTGTGAACACCGTTGTAACAACTAACTTGCAGCGACGCATTGCTGCCGCATACGGTGCCAAAGTCTATGAAACCCTTACGGGTTTTAAGTGGATTGCGGGAAAAATCCGTGAGTTTGAAGCCGCAGGTACACCAAAATTTATCTTTGGTTGTGAGGAAAGTTATGGCTTTATGATCGGAGACGAGGTACGGGACAAAGATTCAATTACCGCAACTATAGAAACCATCGAAATGACCCTCTACTACAAAAGTCAAGGACTTTCTCTTTTGGATCGTCTTAATCAAATTTACGAGCACTATGGATACTACGAAGAGACTTTGGTCTCAAAGTATTTCGAGGGTTCATCGGGAACCCAGACCATGGGTAGACTCATGGATATTCTTCGAAACAATCCGGCGAAAGAGATAGCGGGTATCCTCGTCAAAGAAATACGGGATATAGAGGATGGAACTACCTATTATCCTGAAATTGGCGAGAAGAAGAAAAATATCGACCTACCCTCCAGTAACGTACTACAATGGATCTTGGTTGATGGGAGTATCATTAGTGGACGGCCATCGGGTACCGAACCGAAGATCAAGTTCTACGCCTCGGTAGCTGAAGCCGAAGGAATAGGAATTTCCGAAGCCAAGGCGAGAGTAGGCAAAAAGATTGAGGGTATTCGTAGCTTTATTGCCGCCCAAATTGCGCGGGTAGAGTAGGTATTGTAAGAACGAACCAAGCCTTAAGAAGCCGGAGAAATCCACCGGTTTCTTTTTGCTTTTCTTACGAGATACAAGAACTCCCGAATTTTCGCTTCATCTATCTTTCCTCCTCGCCAATCGTCTTCGAGAGTTTCTACAGTCTTTTCTTCAAATCGATAGAGTGTATCGCCAAGTCGGCCGGACCAGATGTCTTCGATGAGTAAACGTGGAGTTGTCTGTTTCGCTAGTAGTTCTTCGGCGATTTGAACCGAACGAAACCATCGAACGTCATCAATTTCCAGACCATATTCTTTCAGCAGGGGCATCATGGTTTTCATAGAACGGGTACCTCTAAGGAGGTTAACTTTACAGGAAGTGCCAAATCTGTTAAATACCAAAGCCTATGGAAAAAACTACTTCAGTTCATGAAGTCGACTTTGTAGCTTTCGACTTTGAGACAACGGGTTTATATCCCCATCAAGATGACATTGTTGAATTTGGTGCGGTAAAATTTCGAAACGGTCAGGTCCTGGCAGAATTTCGAACCTTCGTGGATCCAAAACGCCCAATACCTGACGAAGCGAGCAAGATTAGCGGTATTACCGATACCATGCTCGTCGGTCAACCAACTCTCTCCGATGTTCTCCCCCAGTTCCTCGAATTTATTCAAGAGACTGTTCTCATTGCCCATAACGCGGGCTTTGATCTAGGGTTCCTCCGGGCAGCGATTGGAAAGCTTTCGGCGTCCGAAATTAGTAACTTTGTAATAGATACCCAGCAATTGGCAAAAAAAGCCTATCCGGGCCAAAAAAGCTATAGCCTTCAGAATCTGGCACATTTTCTCGCTTTTCCGCCTAACCAAGCCCATCGGGCATTAGACGATGCCCATATGTGTATGAGACTATTTTTGTCCTGTGCCCAGACCTTGAGTTTCATGGGGAATATTCAACTCTCGGAAGTGCTTACCTAAGTTGTCCCTTTAAAGGATCCGTCTACTTCGATAATACTTTGAGAAAATACAGCTCAATATAGGTGCGTAGTGCTTCTTTATCCCTAATTCTCTGGAATGCTTCATTCTCCGCAAGCCTTCCGGCCATTTCTTTGAGGGTCCCCGGGGTCGGTGGAGCTTTACGATAACTGATTTTTAGGCCCCGGAGAAAATCCCTACACATACTATTCACGTCCTCGGTCAAATTCTTTTTTGCCGTTGGATCTATTATTAGGTTCCAGCGGGCAAGAACGGCCGACATGGACTGATCGAGTGACTTTCCTGGAAGGGTGAACTGCTTTGCAATCTTTTCAACCTGTTCTTTGAACGCAGCCTTTTGTGCTCGAGAACTTTGGGTTTTTGAACCCAAAGATGGATCGACCTCGTCGCTGGTCTTAGTTTTTCCCAGACGTTTTTGGGTACTTTCCTCTTGGGTGCTGAGGGTACGGGAAGTTCCCCGTTGATATGAACCCTCTTCCTGCCCCTCGTGGTCAAATCCACTGGAACTCGCATTGATAAAATCTTTACCCAAAAATAGCTTTCGGAAAAATTGGACTACATCCTTCAACACTGGAATAACAATCCAGAAAGGTAGGAGGATTTTGGTGTCCGCTAGTAAACGGCCGTGGTTGAGGTTTAGAATGTCGGTATAGGGTTTTATAACTTGATCCTTCAGGACCAGCAACCCAACTAGGGCCTGGCGAATTTCCGCCTTTGTATTTGCTTCTTGACTGACCAAGTAGAGGGTGTCAAATTTTAAAATCGAAAATAGAAGGGGATACCGTTCCCGTAGTCGGCTTTCCACATGGAGAGCAAATTTTTTCTCCGATTCAATTGTAGAGAGAGTTCGGCCCTCGATAAAGGCTGACTGCCATGAGTAAAGATAGAAATCTCGGAATTCTTTCTGTGCTTTGGGGAGTTGAGAAGCGACAATGAGAGGAAGGGTTTCGTAGACGATAAAAACCTCTTTATCTCCGGGTAAAATTGATCGAAACAGGGTAGGCAGGCGAGTTCCATCCTTACTTCGCATGTTTTCCGCAATGAAGGTATGGAGCTGTTCTCGAGTGAACTTCTGTAACAGTGGAACGCCCTTTTCATCGGTAAAGGTATACATCTCTTTCATCGAAAACGCGTAAGGGGGCTTCTTTAGAGCCAAAAGGAATGCTTTGAGTCCACTTTCGGAATCTTTTTTTCGCTGTTCAATACCCTTGCAATACACACTGTAATACCCCAGGAGGTACGCCGCTTGACAGTAGTTCTGCTCGTCGATGAGCTTATCTTGTTTGTCGGCAAACTCTTTTATGATGTTCGTCGATAGATGGGTCCAAAACTGAAACAAGAAATCGGTGGCGTTGAGAATTCCCTTTGCACATTGTTCCGGACTGGTGAGTATTTGTTGGAGAACATCCTTCAGGGGGATTTCTCGACCCCGGAACACCGGTGCGAGCTTCTGTTTTATATAAGCCATATTCTTCGGATTAATGAGATAGTGTCTAAGTTTTTGCACGCTGGCTACTACGAGTTTTTCTTTTAATGACTCTCGGGTCGCCAGGAGGCTGGGGAGTCCTTCGGGAAAAAGTAACCGCAATATTGGTTTATCGGAACTTGGTGTCGGTTCCTCTGGGCTTTCTGATGCTATTTGGGGATTAAGAGATTTTGTAAGCCAGCTGACAAACTCAGTTTTTATGTCGATAGCTTGAATAAGGTACTCGGGAATCGTGTAAGAGAGTTGGTTTTCTGCTGGCAGCGTTGCCGCCATTTGCTGAGAAGCTTCGATGTAGAGTTTTTCAATTTCTTCGAAGTAAAAATGGGGAAAAACCACTGTTAGTGGGGTCTCGCTCGACCTAAGCAATATGACGTCTTTCGTTTTCTCGAGGGTCCGAAGTATATTCGAGAGGGTTTGATGGGGATCGGTCCGAAGGGGATTTAGCTCGTCACTTACATTTTCGTTTTGCTGGAAATATCGTTCGAGAAATCCTAAAAATGTACTGTAGGTTACCTGAGCTTGGTTATTCCTTTTGAGAAAACTTCCAAGAAGTTTGAGAACCTCTTGCTCTATAGCCATGTCACCTCCAGTTCTAAGCTTTTCATTTATACCATGCATCGGTAGAGAAGAAAATGGTTTGACAAGTCATTCTACAAGGACTACTGTTTTCCTATGAATACAACTCAAAAGATAGCCTTTCTTGGTCTCGTTTCTTTGATGATTTTCTTGGGTTGTGCAACTACTGAACTACCGTCTTCCCACCCAGAACCCCAGATTAATCCTCCTCAAATCGTTCCCGTGCCGATCCAAGAGCCAGAAACGAAGACAGAAGAGGAACCAGAAGTGGAACCAGAAGCGGTGCCAGAAGCGGTGCCAGAAGCGGTGCCAGAAGCGGAACCAGAAGCGGTGCCAGAAGCGGTGCCAGAAGCGGTGCCAGAAGCGGTGCCAGAACCCTATATCCCAACCGAAACCGAATACGAAACTACTTTCTCCCAGGTCGAGCAAATAATAACTGAGCTCAATGGTATTATTCGTCAGCGAGACTTTGACTCCTGGATTAAATACCTCACCGCTGAACATCGACTGAAGCTAAGTAACTCGTCGTATCTCGCCGGGATAAGCGAAAGTCCGATTCTAAAGAATCGGGGAATTGTTGTAGAAACTCTCGAGGACTACTTCTTATCGGTCGTAGTGCCCAGTCGCGCTAATCTTCGACTCGATGAACTTATTTTTATTACCGACAGGAAAGTTGAAGCTCTAATGATAGTTGGCGAATCTCGAGTCACTCTCTATCAGCTAGTGTACGACCAAGAGGCTTGGAAAATAGGTGAGTTTTAAGGTAGAATTAGGTGTCGAATAAAAGGAGCAAAGAATGAAGGTAGTATTTGGCATCGTGGTTGTCCTGCTGCTTATTCCTACATTTGGATTCAGCCAGAGTGAAGAGGCCAGGGAAACCCAACGGCCGTTGACGATTGAAGAGCTTTTTCTAAGCCAAGACATCGAAATTCAGATTATTCGTAGTCAAGCATTGGCCGAAGACAGGGATAGCAAACTTCTATCCCTTCAAGCGATTCGGGGCATGATTAACTCGGGACGAACATCTGCCGAAGATGCGTCAGTATTGGCGGTTCTCGATTCTCTTGCCGGAGAAGGAGTGTATCGAGTGGTGCGGCAGGGAGGGTCGGTGGTCAATAATTACCCCGAAGTAAGACGCCAGTCAGCGAATCTATTAGGCGAAATTGGTGGCGAAGGATCTAAAACAATTTTGCTCAAAATGATGGCCGACGATCCAGAACCAATGGTTCTGTCCGAGGCAGTCTTCGCTCTTGGGCAAATTGGGATCAACGATCCCGAGGTTACGGCACGAATTGTAGCGGTACTCCGCCGGAATAATTATCAGGTGAGCCCCGATAATAATCTTGCTTACTCAACTCTTCTTGCCCTTGAAAAACTTGCAGGGGCAGGAGATGGTATTGCTCGACCAGATATACTCCAAGTATTAATCGAAGTTGTCTCGGGCAACTATATCGATATCGTTAAGGCCAAAGCCCTCGATATTCTTTCTAACCTTCGGAATTAGTATCAGACCTAGCGGAAAGCAAGGCCCCGGACGGATGGCAAAGTTCGTCAGCAAATTTCTCTTGTGGATAGGCATTGTGGGGATAGCGATTTTCGTTATCCCCAACTTTTTTATAGTATCGAGTCAACGCCCGAAGATATACAAAGATATTGACTCCCTGCTGGTTCACAATAGTGCGTTGTTACTAGGAACAAGTCCTCGTATGCGGTCTGGACGACCCAATCCATTTTTCGAAGGGCGAATTCGTGCGGTAGTAGATTTGTTCGAAAAGGAAAAAATTAGACAAGTAGTGGCAAGTGGATCGGAAGACCTGCCGTTTTACAGCGAACCCGGGGCTATGAAAGAAGCGCTCCTGAGTTTTGGAATCCCCGAGACCTCTATCATTGAGGATGGAGAGGGAGACGATACCTTTCAATCCATTTATAAAATGGGGCAAGTTTACGGTTCCGAGTCCTTTATTATTGTGACCCAAGAATTCCATAGTTTCAGGGCACTTTTCATTGCAGACACTCTTGGGTTGAACGCGGAGGCCTATGGGATACCAAATATAGGAGGCTCTGCAGGAATTAGTATGGGCATTCGCGAAAGTCTGGCCAGGGTAAAGGCGTTTCTCGATATTCTCATCTATCGATGGCAAGGTTTCTATGAATAATGGCCAAGAACGCCAACCCTGGTTTGGAAAGCTCTTTGTCGTAAACATCAGCTTCTTAATTGCTATTTCTTGGCCCTTGTTTTCTGGGATTCCTCAAGAACTAAATCGTGTTACCCTAGTAAATGAAACTGGTTTAGAGCTTACTCGATTTTACTGGTCACCAACCTACCAAGGTACTAGAGAACCGGTCTGGGGTCCGAATGTTCTCACATTAAAAAAATCCTTGGCCTATGGGCAGGCTTTGAGTTTCTACATCCATTATCCCGATACCTGCGGTCTTTTTGATTTTCTTGCTTTTGATAGTCAAGGTAACGGCTACAGTATGAGGTCTTTTCAAGTATGCAATCGGGAAGAAGGACTTATTCTACTAGAGCCTAGACATCGGGTTTCGGCGGAGCTTCTACCGAAATTTGAAGAAATTTCCGTCGAGTTTATAAACGATAGTCCAATAGAAATATGGTTTCTTTTCCTTTCCCCTCAAAGCTTTTCTCTTTGGGGATTCGATGTTTTGTCCGATGGGTCGGTACTCGGACCGGGTGATAGGGTAGAAATTATCGTGCCATATAAAGTGGGCGATCAGAAAGGTCAGCTCTATGATTTACTTGCGGTCGACGGTAGAGACCAACTTTTTAACGATCGCTTCGAGTTTTCGGTAGGATCAACGGTTGCTCTACGACTTTCCAATCTTATACGACGCTAAATAGGTAGAGCAAAAATTCCCGGCTCTTGCGAGGGCATCGGGTGGAATTTCGTGGGAGCCAGTAAAAGGATAGAATTCGAAATTATCGTTTCGCTGTGAGATAGTCTTGGCTAATTTTTCCGTTACTCCATAAGGGAGTACCGGATCTTGTCGTCCATGGGACATAAACATCGGAGGTAATTCGTCCTTCCCTTTTCTTTCCAGGTCTTCGAGTAGACCCTCCCATAGGGTTGGGCTAAAAGCCAAGACTAAAGAAGGATGAATTGGGAGAATCGAATAGAAGGTCAGTCCGAGGGCGGTAATTGCTCCCTGGCTAAATCCCGCAAGGATAATCGGTCGGTCTTCCTTCAAATCGTTTTCTAAGATCTGGCTAACATAGGATCCGATTATTCTCAATTCGTCCTTCAGCTCCCGGGGTAAATTATGAAAATAGTCCATAGGATCTTGGCTTTCAAATATTCGAAGGTTTCGGGGAAACCAGCCTGCCGACCCACTACCCAGACTTAACGGTCCGTGTACGAACCGCCAGCTCCAATTTGTAGGAAAAAATTGAGCTATACCCCATAGGTCGTACATCGAGGCTCCCCAACCGTGAAAGACAACCACCAGAGGTTGGTTCGGTTCGCCGTCTACTCCGCTTAGATTTGAGGAAAAGATATTCATCAATAAACTCCTGGATATTTAATTCGAGAATAAGTACTATGGACAAGTCTATAAAACTCGATTCTAGAGTATCCTACGCTTTTACGTCATCGCGGTTCAATGACCAACGAGGCCAGAATAATAGATTTGAGAGGTACCCCACCGATGGGCTTCCACGAAATGGATAGGGGAACTCCTCGCCTTCTTAAAAGGAGATTTGCAGTTGTTGCTTTCAAGGATAGTTCGTTTTTTATGGGTTGCTCCTCTCTACGGATATAAAAAACTTATTTCTCCTCTTATTCCTAAGCGATGTATCTATTACCCCAGCTGTAGTAGCTACGGAATAGAATCGGTTCTACGGTTTGGTGTAGTCCGCGGTACCCTCTTGTCAGCAGCCAGGGTATTTCGGTGTCACGGCCTATTTCAAGGTGGGTTTGACCCGGTACCTCGATTTTTTACCTTTAAAAGGGTATACATGAATTATAAAATTTTCTATCCTAGAAAAAAAAAGACGACCCACAGTTCGAACTCGGGGAGAAAAATCAATTGAAAAGGTATACATTACGGATTTCTTTATTGGCGCGGGTTGGGGTACTGTCCCTTCTTGTCGTTTTCCTTGGTAGTTGTTCAATACAGAAAATCGCTGTGGGCATGATCGCAGACACCTTGGCTGGAACTGGTACATCGGGAAATGCCTTCATGCGAGATAATGATCCAGAATTAGTCGGTGATGCTCTTCCATTTACGATTAAGCTCTATGAACTCATTTTAGAAATGGACCCCGAAAATCGGCCACTCATTTTAACTACCGGTAGCCTTTTTGTAATGTACGCCAATGCCTTCGTTTGGGGGCCCGCAGAAATTCTTCCCTTTGATGAATTCGAGGCCCAGTTCGCTGCCCGGATGAGAGCAAAACAACTGTATCTCCGGGGTAGAGACATGGTAATGCAGGGTGTAGAACTGAAATATCCTGGTTTTACCCAAGCTGCTTTTGAGGGAAAACTCGAACCCTTTCTCGAGAAGTTTACGAAAGAAGACGTACCGTACCTATATTGGCTAGGAGCTGGATGGTTTGGAGCTTTTAGTCTCGACAATTTCGATGTCAATTTGGCCATAAACGTGAAAGCTGCCGCCGACTTGTTGTTGAAGGCCTATGAAATCGATCCAGAATACGACGATAGGACTTTGGATGAGTTTCTTATTACCTTCCATGGGGTGGTTCCTCAGGGATACGGTGGAGACCCAACCAAAGTTGAATATCATTTTAATCGGGTTGTAGAGTTAAGAGGTGAGCGAAGTGTGGGGCCTTACGTGGCTTTAGCTCAGAGCGTTGGAGTACCAAAGCAGAATTATCCTCTGTTTCGCGATATGTTAGCGAAGGCAAATGAGATAGAAATCGAAGACTATCCCGACCAGCTATTGTTGAATACAATCAATTTGAGGAAAGCACGATGGCTCAAAGAAAACGAAGAATTTCTTTTTCTCGAACTTGAATAGGAGAACTTCTGCATGAATCGATGGAAGAAAATCGTCTGGGTTGTACTGGTATTTATGGTGGCTAGTGGACTTGCTTTTGGACAAAATATTAAAATTGCCACAATTGCACCAGAAAATTCCCCATGGGGAGATGGTCTTCGACAAATGGCTGCCGAATGGAGTCGAATAACCAATGGTCGTGTAAGGGTAAGTTTCTTTTTTGGAGGCATTGCCGGTTCAGAAGAGGACTCCATCCGCAAAATGCGTATTAATCAAGTTCAAGGGCTTGCGTTGACATCTCAGGGTATAAATCTCCTTTCCGATGCGGTTCTGACCCTTAGTAGCCCCCGTCTGGTTCGAAATGATGAGGAACTCGGATATTTATTAGAAGAAATGCAAGAGACCTTCGACGAATACCTGAACGAACAAAACGTCGAGGTTATGGCCTGGAGCCAAGCCGGATGGGTCAAACTTTTTTCAAAAAATGAAATTCGAACCCCCGACCAGCTGAGGAGGGCTCGACTTTCCCTAAGTCCATCGGACGAGGGAATGACAACGGCTCTTTCTCGAATGGGTTTTTTGGGTGTGCCGGTTGGCACAAACGAAGTGCTTACTTCTTTGAATAGTGGCTTGGTAGACGCGTTTCTCTATTCCCCCATAGGTGCGGCGGGTTTTCAGTGGTTTGCGGTTGCCCCTTACATGCTCGAGCTCGATATTTCGCCCTTCCTTGGGGCGATTATTATCGACAGCCGAACATGGCGACAGGTTCCAGCGCAGTTTAAAGACCAAATGATTGCGGTAGCCCAAGAAATTGGAGAAGAAATCGGAAGCTCAATTCGAAGTCTCGAGAATCAGGCTATAGCCACCATGGAGCGATTTGGTCTGCGTAAAACAATCCTGACCGATAGCGAAAAGGCTCAATGGGAAGAAGTGTTTGAACAAGGAAACGAATTAGCCCTGGGGTCGGTCTTCAATCGAGAAATTTACCGGGAGGCACAACGGATTTTAGGTCAAAGAAGATAGACATGGGGTTCTTCGAAAGGTTTTCGATTCGGTTCAAAAAAGTTGAGTTAGGAACCGCGACAATCGCCTACGGCATCCTTGTTCTTATACCAACCTTAGATGCGGGATATCGACTTTTTTCAACCGGGTCGATTCCCGGACTATCCGCCCACGTTCCTCATCTCATGCTCCTTATAACGGCCTTGGCCGCAATGATTAGTTCGGCGAACTCAAGTCACCTGTCCATGGGATTGGACATCCACAAGATTAATTTAACAACCAGGCGCACCCTTGGGAGCATAAAGGCCTTTTTCGAAACCCTAGTTACCACTACTTTTTTCATAGGGACGGTCTCGTACATTTACGTTGCAATACTTCCCGATGAAATGGGGGGGATTTTTCCTAAGCAATTTTATAGTTGGTTTCTTGCTCTGGCCTTTCTTGTTATCCTTATCCGTTGGTTTGGCGCCTTTGTTTCCCGGGCAGAATTTACCTTTGGTTTGCTAGGGATTGTTTTTGGTCTTTCTATTTCATTGCCGGGAATAACGAACCTTCTTTTCGCTTGGAATGTAGAAATCGGTGATGCATATTTTGCCTTTACCGATCTTTGGTACACCTTCGTTCCTCCTCTGATGCCCTATTTCGCAATTGGGCTCGTTGGAGCGGTTATCTTAGGAATTCCTATTTTTGTCGTCTTGGGGGGACTTGCGGTTCTACTATTTGCTAAGGATGGAATTGGCCCTGAAATTATTCCCCTCGAAGGGGTATCGATGCTGCAAGGAAGTGCAATTCCTGCTATCGCCCTCTTTACCTTGGCCGGATATATTTTGTCCGGAAGTAAGGCTGGAAAGCGACTTGTCTTGGTTTTTAAGAGTTCGGTTGGATGGATACCCGGGGGTATGGTCCTTTCTGCGGTTATCGTAAGCACCTTTTTTACTACCTTTACCGGAGCATCGGGGGTGACTATCCTCGCACTTGGAGGGCTTCTTCACGTTATTCTCCAGAGGAGCGGGCGACTCAGTTCAGAAACCAGTATAGGAATAATTACCTCGTCGTCTAGTATAGGGCTGTTGTTTCCCCCAAGTCTTGCTATCATTTTGTACGGTTCGATAAGTCAGATACCAATAAATACCCTATTTTTTGCTGGTCTTGGGCCCGGATTACTATTCATTCTAGGAATGGGGGGGTACGGGCTCTATTATTCGATAGTCCACAAAGTACCGTTGGACAAATTTAATCTTCGTCGAATGAAATTCTCGTTAGGTGCGGGGGTATGGGAACTCTTGGTTCCGGTGCTCATTGTCGCCCTTTACTTTTCTGGAATTGCGACGCTGGTTGAGACCAGTGCTCTTACGGTCGTGTATACAATCCTCGTTGAGGTCATTATTCGCAAGGAATTAGATGCGAAAGGTCTTCTTAAGGCGATAGAAAATAGTTTAGGGATCGTTGGAGGTGTGCTTATCATCTTGATGGTTGCCCGAGGCTTGTCGAGTTACATCGTGGATGCGGGAATTCCTCAAAGTCTCACTGCCTGGGTAACTGCGTCGGTCACCAGTCCCTTAGTTTTCTTGTTACTATTGAACGTTGCCTTGCTGGTCGTAGGAAGTCTCATGGACCTCTTTTCGGCCCTCTTTGTTGTGGTGCCTCTAATTCTTCCTTTAGGTCTCGAGTTCGGAATCGACCCGATCCATCTGGCGATGATTTTTCTCTCGAATTTAGGACTCGGTTTTATTACGCCCCCGGTAGGTATGAATTTATTCTTATCGAGCTATCGATTCAATCAGCCACTGGGAAAAGTATATAAAAGCGTGCTTCCATTTCTGGGTTTACAACTCATTATTGTCTTTTTGATTACCTATATTCCCGCCCTGTCGACGTTGTTTATTCCGAAGGGAATGTAGGCACCTGAGATCCTAACCATTCGTCGATTAGGGTTGAAAGATGGGTCACGGTGTCCGGCAGTACTGCTAGATCGTTGTGACCCATTTTTATTTCTTCCCCAAGTTCTACAAAAGTTCCTCCGAGGGCATCGATGAGGTGTCTAGACGATGCAGGAGGTACTATTTTGTCCCAGGGACTGGTGATGCCCAGAACTGGAAGCGGAATGGGTTCCGGAAATAGTTCGTCTTTTAGCCAGCTGCTGTCAGAAACGATGTTGAGCAGCTGTTGAGACTCGGGAACGGCTTTGTCAAAAAGTAGTTGTTGGGACTCTTTCGATACCTTCGGTCCAAAGAACGTATTCCGGATAAGAAATCCTGGAATCAGATGTATTCGAATAAGCGATCGAATGAGAATGTCCAGACTTGAGCGTCCAGGACTACCAAAGGGGGAACCGATGATTACGAGGGCCCGTAATTGTTCTCGAGGAATCGATCGAGCCGCCAGGGCCACAAGGATGCCGCCAAGACTATGTCCTATTAGTACAATTTGTTTTTTGTGAGCTGAAAACTGCTGGTCGACGAGATTCACTAACATCTGGGCCCCTTGAAAAGGAGTATCAAATTGTAAGTCAGGTGCCAATGATAGGATTCCTCGAGACGCAGAGTCGATCAACCAGAGATCCCAAAAGAATCCCCTCATTCCAAAACCGTGAACAAAAATCCGCTGACAAGACTCGTTTCTAATCTTCACCCTGGGGCTCCTTCGTCGAAAGTTATTATTATTTTTCCTAAATAACCTCCCGCTAAGGCTACCTTTAGGGCTTTTTGGGCATTTTTGAGAGAAAAAGTGTGGGCCACAGGGGTATGCAGCAGGTTCTTGGCTCTTAGGTCCGCTAAAATTCCGATCAGTTCAGGTGAAGGTACCGCCAAGACCAATTTTGTCGAATAAAATGGACGTTGGCTCAAGGCTTGCCATCCCCTTTGGAAGAGATTTCTATTGGGTACAGAGACGGGGGTGTATCTGGATTGAGTGCCTAACACAAGGCTCCTAATTTGTTGACATTGTAGAAGGCCCGGACAGTCGAGAATTACCGAATACTCAGAGCGGCATGGAAGCTCATTTCGATCAAAGAGCCTTGATATTCCGAGAGATTCCAGGGCCCGCCAGTGGTTTTGACTCGCCGATCCGTGTACCTCGTATTCAAGGAGTTTCAAAATTTGTACCCCTATTGAGCCAACACCCCCATTGGCACCTAACACAAAGGCTTTCTTTCCAAACCCTGGACCCGGACCTGAAGGTTTTCTGCCCTGGGCAACAAGGCAGAGATACTCAAGCTCCGCTTTGGATAGACTACGAAGAACAGTAACCCCAACCGCTGGTAGGCCAACCGCATCGAGAGCTTTGGGAGGAACGGACACACAAGCCTTTTCTGGGATATCGAGAAACCTTTGACCCGAACCCTTTAGCAAGGGATTTGACATACCAACAACCCATTGACCTTGAATGAGTCGACCACATTTGTCTCCAACTGCGATAACTCTTCCAAAAAAGTCGGTGCCGAAGGCTTTTGGGAAGGTACGAGACATGAAGTATTTCTGCTCACCGCTGAGGATTTTGATGTCTACAGGGTTTACCGAAATTGATTGAACCTCCACTCGGACGTATCTTGGGGGTATTTGGGGGGACTTTTTTTCCTTTCCAATTAAGAGTACGTCCTCGACCGCACCGTAGTTTGTATATCCGAGGTATTTTCCTTCAGTTTGGTCCATTGGTAGGAAAGTAATAGTCCGGGGTCGAACTGACAAGGAGATTTGACCTCGAACCGGCAGAACCGATATAGTCTCTACATGCAGGCTACGAATCAGACCTTCCAACGATATTATAATAGAGCTCTCGTCTTACGCCGGATATGGATGGATGGCCGATCTACCCGAGTAGATTTATCCCGCCTATTGGGACTAAAAAAATCATCAATTTCCCATATTGTCGCAGAGTTGTTAGCCTATGGCATAATTCTGGAAAAAGAACTGGGCACGTCGACGATAGCCGGCGGAAGAAAACCCCGGTTCTTGGAACTTCACGCAAATTTTAGTGGTTTTTTGGGGATTGAAATTCAACCGAACCGATACAGTGGAGCTTTACTCAATCTCAACGGAGACGTACTTCATACCTGGGAAGGGAAGCTTCATACCTACAACGATGGGTTTTCCGCATCCCTTACCCAAATATACCATGAAATTTCCACCACCATGCCCCATGGCCTTCCCCCGGTGGCAGGTGTCTGTCTCGGGGTGCCTGGGTATGTCGATCCCTACTCGAACACCATATTATATTCTGTCCCCCACGGGTTGCGAACTCAGAAAGTCGAAGACTTTTCACCTATCCTGAACTCTCCGGTATTCGTCGAAAACGATGCAAACTGCTGTGCTTGGGGGGAACTCATAGTCGATCGGGGTCGGGTTCAAGATGATTTTTTGACGATACTTCTCGAATTCCAGGAGCGTAATCCCAAATTGGGGCAAGATTTTGGTATATCGACGGGATTTGGAGTAGTCATTGATGGACGAATCCACTACGGAAAACAGTTTACCGCCGGGGAATTTCGAAGCCTCTTTTGGAAGACTGGAAATAAAAGCCAAATGGGCATGGAAGATATCTCAATTCAAAGGGTCCAAAAGAGGCCAGAAATACTCGACGACTATCTTGTAGAACTCCTGAGAAACCTTACCCCGCTCATTTCCGTTATGAATCCCCAAGGGGTAATTTTTTGTGGCGATGGTCGGGCCCTCTTGCCGAGGATCCAGACGCTTGTCGAACAGAAGTTAACAAACGAATATCTCGGTACTGAAGAGCTTGGTTCTCTTTTGACCGCCTGCTCATATCCCACCCACAATGTGGCGATAGGCGCTGCTGCCCGGCTCTTGCAAATCTTGTTTGAACAGCCGAGGCTGTCTACCGACAGTCCACGAATCGGAATAGGATGGGATGAATTCCTTAAAGTTGACTAAAAGAATCGGAAAATGCCTGGCTTTGAATCGACAGTATATCGACATATCGATATACTTTGATATACTCGTTTCCGGGTTGAGGGTTAACTGAAGTAATAAAACAAGCAAGGGGAAACTATGACCTTTAAAGAGCGACTAAGCCAAGGGGTAGTGTTGTTTGATGGTGCTATGGGCACGCAAATTCACGCCCTTGATCCGACCGATGAGGAATATCAGGGCAAACTCGGCTGTAGTGAAATTCTCAATATTACAATTCCGGACAAAATTCAAGGTATACACCGGGCTTATCTTGAGGCCGGATCGGACGTTATTGAAACAAACACCTTTGGCTCGAGCACCATTGTACTGGCTGAGTACGCCATTGCCGACCAAGCCCGAGAAATAAGTCGGGCTGGAGCGAGGTTGGCTCGGGAGGCTGCCGACGAGTTTTCTACCGATGCGCGACCGCGCTTTGTTGCTGGTTCGGTAGGACCTGGAACTAAGCTTATAAGCCTTGGACAAACTACCTGGGCCCAGATGTATGAAAGCTACCGTGAACAAATTGGTGGGCTTCTAGAGGGTGCCGCTGATGCCCTCATCCTGGAAACCTGCCAAGATCCTCTGCAAATTAAATGCGCAATGGTGGCGGCGGAAGACGAAATGACCGACCAGGACCGCCGAGTACCGATCATTGTGTCTTTTACGGTCGAGACTACCGGAACCTTACTCGTGGGTACCGAGGTTCAGTCTATTTTGACAACCCTTGAACCCTACGACCTTGTGGCTATAGGTATGAATTGCGCGACCGGGCCGGAGAATATGAAGGCCTACGTCCGTCAGATCTGCGAAACGGTACACCTTCCGGTCATTGTCCAACCGAATGCTGGACTACCCCAGAATGTTGGTGGGCAGATGGTCTATACCTTAGAGATCGACGACTACGTCAAGGCCATGATGAGTTTTGTCGATGACGAAGGGGTAGGTATTGTCGGAGGTTGTTGTGGGACAACGCCGGAATTTATACGAGCCCTCGCAGATGCCCTTGGCGAGAATCATTCAATAAAAAAACGGAACCCAGTTGTTGAACCCGGGGTCTCGAGTCTCTTTTCCGCCCAGACTCTTACTCAAGAACCTCCACCTTTTTATATCGGAGAACGAACTAATACCAACGGAAGCAAGCTCTTTCGTGAAGCCCTCCTTTCCGGGGATTTTGATACGATGATGGATATCGCCCGGGATCAAGTTACCTCGGGAGTTCATGGTTTGGATGTCTGTGTGGCTTATACCGGTAGAGACGAGGTCGAAGATATGACCCAAACCCTAAGGAGAATGGTAACCCAAGTTACTCTACCCTTAGTAATCGACTCCACCGAGTATCCGGTTCTGGAAAATGCCCTGCAAATGTACGGGGGCCGGGGGATTATCAACTCGATTAACCTGGAGGATGGGGAGCCCCGGGCGGACAAAATATGCCGTCTGGCGAAACGATACGGCGCGGCCCTCATTGCCCTTACTATTGACGAAACTGGCATGGCACGGGAAGTCGACCACAAAATTACGGTGGCTAAACGAATTTATGACATTGCTGTAAACCGCCACGGGCTCAAACCCAGTGATCTCATTTACGATCCCCTCACTTTTACCCTGGGCAGTGGTGATGAGTCTATGAAAGACGCAGGGATAAAAACCCTTGAAGGAATACGGGCGGTAAAAGATGCCCTACCGGGAGTTCGGACCGTCTTAGGCCTTTCGAATATTAGCTTTGGATTGAATCCTGGAAGTCGGAAAGTACTGAATTCCGTCTTCTTGTCCCGGGCAGTGGAGGCTGGGCTAGATATGGCTATCGTAAACCTGAGCCATATCGTGCCCCTGGCATCCTTGGACCCAATCGAGGTCGATTTAGCAGAGAATCTTATTTATGATCGGGGAGAGGGAAATCCCTTATTCAAGTTTATCGAATACTTCGAGGCAAAAAAGGGAGGTGGGTCCGAAAAAGACACCGGGCCCAAGATCGAAGACCTTCCTCTCGAAGAACGAATTCCAAAGAAAATTATTCAAGGAAGTAAATCCAAGGTCGAGGAATGGCTCCACGAAGCCATGGATGCTGGGTGGACGCCAATTGGTATTATCAACGAACTACTCATCCCGGCCATGAAGGTAGTGGGCGATCTCTTTGGTGACGGTCGAATGCAACTCCCCTTTGTCCTTCAGTCCGCCGAGACCATGAAGTACAGCGTAGATATTCTTCAACCCTACATGGAGAAGGTCGATTCCCAAGAACAAACTACAATTGTGCTGGGGACCGTTCGTGGCGACGTCCACGATATAGGAAAAAATCTGGTCGAAATTATTCTCAGCAACAACGGCTACCGAGTTTTTAACCTTGGAATCAAATGCGAAATAGAAACCATGATTCAAAAGGCCCAAGAGGTTGGGGCCCATGCAATTGGGATGAGTGGTCTGCTGGTGAAATCGACGGTTGTTATGAAAGATAACCTCGAAGAGCTCCAACGAAGGGGAATGGATATTCCAGTTCTCCTCGGTGGGGCCGCCCTCACTCCGGGATACGTTTGGGACATTTGTGGTCCTCTGTATCGTTCGCCGGTTGTATATTGCGCCGACGCCTTCGAGGGCCTAAACGCCATGAGCCTCATTAAGGAGGGCAAACTCGAGCAGTTTATGAGCGAACGAGCAGAAAAACGCGCCAAAAAAGAAGCTGTCCGTCGTACCCGGCCGCCCGAAGAGGTACCACCCTTAGTAATTCGCCGGGACATCGCAATTCCTACGCCCCCGTTCCTGGGCACAAAGGTTATCGAATCAGTCAGGCTGGACGAAGTCTACCCTTACCTGACCGAAGAAGTGTTGTTTCGTGGGCGTTGGGGATACCGTAGAGGAAAACTTTCGAAAGAGGAATATGTCGAACTCATCGAAGGCACCGTCCGTCCCCAGTTTGAAGAACTCAAAGCTCGCTGTAAGGCAGAAAAATTGCTGAACCCTACCTTGGTCTACGGTTACTGGGAATGCCAATCTGAGGGGGATGACGTTATCCTCTACAAGCCCCATACCAACGAAGAACTCTCCCGGTTTACCTTCCCCCGACAACCAGATCCACCCCACCAGTGTATTTCCGATTATTTCTATTCGGTCGAGTCGGGAAAAAAAGACATCTTTGGTCAGATGATTGTTACCGTGGGGGAGAGGGCCCAAAAAGAAAGCGAAAAGCTCTACGAAGGAAACCACTACAAGGACTACCTACTCTTCCATGGACTTTCAGTAGAAACCGCCGAAGCCCTTACGGAGTACTGGCATCTGCAAATGCGAAAAGAACTCGAGATCACCGAAGAAGACGGCCAAGGAATTTCGGACTTTGTGGTCCAAAAGTATCGAGGTAGTCGTTATAGCTTTGGGTATCCGGCCTGCCCCGACCTGTCGGGAAATCGTCGAATGTGGGAACTTTTGTCCGCCGAGCGCATCGGAGTATCCATGAGCGAGGAAGATCAAATGTACCCAGAACAATCGGTGAGTGCTTTTGTTGTCCATCACCCCCAGGCTAAGTACTTTAATTCCTGAGAGGACCCTATGAAATATATATGCTCAAACTGCGGCTATATCTATGACCCTGAGGTTGGAGATTGGGAGGGAGGTTTTGATCCGGGAACGGAATTCGAAGACCTTCCCGACGACTGGACCTGTCCAATCTGCTATGTGTCGAAAAACATGTTCGATCCTCTAGACTAAGAGGTCCTTTGGCTTCTATCCTTGAACTTTTTGGTTGGGTTTTGGGATGATTACTTTGAACGCCGAAGGAAGTGGATCGGTGGCGGAAAATGAAGTCCTCGAGGCTGAGATTCCGAGTCGTCTCTAAACCTTGGAGGTAAGGCAGGTAGTTTCAAATTTGGAGCGTGCCTGGGCCTTTGCCTTACTTCCCGATGGTGGCCTACTCGTCACCGTGCGGCCGGAAAACTGTACTTTTTTTCTCGACTTAAGGTGATTCCGCAATCTCCGTCCTTGCTCTGATGGTACCTTGTCGGTACTCACGGCCTGAAATGCCGCAGGCCGGTATCGGGTTTATCCCATCGATGGGTCTTCTCCCGGAAGGACCCGAAACGCCCCCTGATCGGCACTGGTAACCATAGACGCATAGGCCCGTAAGGCTTTGCTCACGGTTCGTTGTCGGTTGAGGGGAGTAAAAGCCGCCGTACCCCTGTTTTCTTGAGCTTTACGTCTTTGGGCGATGGTTTTCTCATCTACATCTAAGGTAAGACTACGGTTTGGTATACTTATCGATATACTATCGCCAGTTTCGACTAAAGCGATTGCGCCACCCGCTGCAGCTTCGGGGCTCACATGGCCGATAGACAGGCCGCTGGTGCCTCCACTGAATCGACCGTCGGTTAAAAGGGCGCAACTCTTTCCTAGTCCCATTGATTTGAGGTAACTGGTAGGGTAGAGCATTTCTTGCATGCCCGGACCACCTTTTGGGCCCTCGTAGCGAATTACAACAACGTTTCCTGCCTTTACCTGATTGTTTAGAATTCCATCCACCGCATCTTCTTGGCTTTCGAATACAACTGCTGTTCCGGTAAAGGTAAAAATCGATTCATCGACCCCTGCGGTCTTTACTATTGACCCTTTTTCCGCCAGATTTCCCGAAAGTACCGCCAAGCCACCATCGGGATAGTACGCATTTTCGGTCGATCGAATGCACCCCTTGGCTCGATCGGTGTCAAGGGTTTGAAACCGGGCATTCTGGCTCCCCATGCGAAGATTTTTATAACCGCCAGGAGCAGCAGAAAAAAAAGTCCCTGCCGACGGATCCAGGGGTCCCCCCTGAGGTCTCGCCAGATCCCAGTCCTCCAGGGCCTCTTTCAAACTTGGATAGTCAATACGGGACACGGAAGTATCAATGAGTCCAGCTCTGTCGAGTTCTCCAAGAATGCCCATAACTCCCCCGGCCCGATGTACGTCCTCAATATGGTATGAGCTATTAGGACTTACCTTACAAACACAAGGGACTTTTCGACTTATGGAATCGATATCTTCCATTGTAAAATCAACCCCTGCTTCCCTTGCGATAGCCAAAAGATGGAGAACAGTGTTTGTACTTCCACCCATTGCCACATCGAGAGCCATGGAGTTCATAAAAGCGGCCTTGGTTCCTATAGACCTTGGTAGAACCGATTCGTCTCCCTCTTCGTAATATGCCCGGGAAATTTTGGCGATTTGCCTGGCAGCTCGTTCAAAAAGGTTAAGCCGCTCTTGGTGGGTAGCAACCACAGTCCCATTGCCCGGTAATGCCATGCCCAAGGCTTCATTGAGGCAATTCATAGAGTTGGCGGTGAACATGCCCGAACAACTTCCACAGGTTGGACAAGCATTTGCTTCAACTGCAGTCAAAAGACCGTCGTCGATCGAAGCGTCGGCGGCCATTACCATCGCGTCCACAAGGTCGTACTTTTTCTCACCAACCCTCCCGGCCTCCATGGGGCCACCGGAGATAAACACCGTTGGAATATTCAGTCGCATGGCTGCCATGAGCATCCCGGGGGTAATTTTGTCGCAGTTCGATATGCACACCAAGGCATCGGCGCAGTGGGCGTTCACCATGTACTCGACACTGTCGGCAATGAGGTCTCGACTTGGAAGACTGTACAACATTCCCCCATGACCCATTGCAATACCGTCATCTACGGCAATCGTGTTAAATTCTGCGGCGAAAAATCCCGCCCCTTCTATGATTTTTTTGACTTCCTGGCCGATAGAATGGAGGTGAGCGTGACCGGGAACAAATTGGGTAAAGCTATTAGCAATTGCAATAATTGGTTTGCCGAATTGACTTTGATTCATGCCGTTAGCTCGCCAAAGTGCTCGGGCCCCGGCCATATTTCTGCCAGCAGTGTTTGTAAGACTTCGTAATCGAGGCATTTTTTCGCTCCTAATAGGGTTGTAACAAGACTCTAAACCTAAGACTCCATTAGCTCAAGAGTCTGGGTCTCCGAGAGTAGAATCAAAATAATATTCGAGTAATTCTTCTAAACGGGAATAGTATTCGGTATCCACTCCTACCTCGGAGGCTGGCAGACCGAACTCCCGTTCCTGGGCTACTATTTCGAAATGTTTGATAAGAACGGGAGTCATTGAGGACTTGGGATACCGGCTCAGCAGTATCCGCGAAATTGTCTCCAGGGCTTGGTCTCTAGAACCCCTTTGGGGCAGAAAAATTTCTTCGAGAGCTTGTTGGACCAGATCGTGAAGTTTTGGCATGAATTGTACTCGGGTAAACGATACCCCAGGTTGACCGTTAATAGAAGCCTGTCTACTATAAAACGATGAATATAGTAATTCTCGACGGCTATACTGCTAATCCCGGGGACGTAAATTGGAGCGGCCTGGAGGCCCTTGGTTCTCTTACAGTCTACGACCGAACCAGTCCCTATGAACTTATTGAGCGGGCAAAAGATGCCCATATTCTTCTCACCAACAAGGTTGCAATAGGGAGGGATATTTTTGATATTCTCACCCGCTTACGCTATGTGGGTATCTTGGCAACTGGGTATTCGATAGTCGATACGGACTACGCCAAGGTCCTGGGAATACCGGTGACAAACGTTCCGAGCTACAGTACTCCGTCGGTATCTCAACAGGTTTTTGCCTTTCTTCTCAACTATTCGAACCAGGTCCAGGTTCACGCAGACTCGGTAGCCCGAGGCGAATGGGTTAATCACCAGGACTTCAGTTATTCTTTGAATTCCCTTCGGGATTTAACGGGTAAGACCCTGGGTATTCTTGGGTATGGCGAAATTGGTCGTCATGTTGGTGCGATTGCCCGAGCCTTTGGCATGAAGGTTGCCGTTTCTCGAAATACCAATGGATCGGCGCCCCGATACTTTAAAGAAGAAGAAAATATAACTCTTGTACCCTTTGATGAACTGGCTGAAGTTGCCGACTTTGTTTCTCTACATGCGCCTTTGAATTCTGACACCGCAGGAATAATAAATGCTCGTTGGTTGGAGAAAGCTCGGGGCCTGTATTTGATCAACACTGCCCGGGGAGGACTTATCGATGAAGAAGCAGTCCTGGCCGCATTTGAAACCGAAAAACTCCGTGGCTATTGGGCCGATGGCTATATTACCGAGCCACCGACTCAATCGAGTCTCCTATTCGCCCATCCAAGGGTTCGAATCACCCCTCATAATGCTTGGGCAAGTAAGGAAGCTCGACAAAGACTCATAGATAGTGCAACGGAAAATGTGAGAGCATTCATCGATGGAAAGCCCCAGAATCTTGTTGGCAATATCCTTTGAAACTAGGCAGTCTATTCACTATACTTTCATTAGAGTTCTATGAATACCTACAACCTTGATCTGGAAAATAAACATGTCCTCATAATTGACGATGATCCTACCAATATCCAGGTCGCGGCCGCCCATTTGAAGGCCTTGACTGTCCAAATTTCTTACGCTCTCTCGGCGGCCGAAGGATTTGAAAGGATAGAACGAAAGAGTCCCCATCTCATTCTTTTGGACATTATGATGCCCGAAGTAGACGGTATTACTTTTTGCCGACAGCTCAAAGAGAAAAGAGAGTACCGGGACATACCGGTAGTTTTTCTCACCGCGAGGGTAGACAAAGCTACTATCGTGCAGGCTTTCGAGGCCGGGGGCGTGGATTACCTAACAAAACCATTTCATGGTCCAGAACTTAATCAGCGGGTTCTGAACCAGTTGCGGCTTATCGACCTGGTACAAAGATTCGAAATGGCCAATGCCGAACTCAACCTTCAAATTCTTAAGGCGATGGAAGCCCAAGATACCCTAGAGCAGTATCAGGCCGATCTCCTGGCGGTCAATTCCCAACTAAAAGATCTTGCCAGCAAGGATAGCCTCACGGGCCTACTCAATCGAAGACGTGGGTGGGAACTACTCGAGTACGAAGCGGCACGGAGCGATCGCTCGAAACAAAAAACTGGCCTCATACTCATCGATATCGACCACTTCAAGCAGGTTAACGATATCTTTGGTCATCCCGAGGGCGATAGAATCCTTGTCGAAGTTTCTACCTTGATTCAAGAGGGTATACGGGCTCAAGACTTTTGTATCCGATGGGGAGGGGAGGAATTTCTCATCATTCTTCCCGAGACTGATCTCGAAGGTAGTATGATATTAGCAGAAAAGATCGCAGGTCAGTCCCGGAATCGTGACTGGAAGCTTCCCGACCGAGGTATTACTTTTTCTGGAGGATGTGTAATTCGCGAACCCTTTGGGAATTTGGATGAGGCTGTTAGTCTCGCCGATGAACTTCTTTATCATGCAAAACGTGGCGGCCGTAACCAGATTCTGGTTTCCTCCAAGAAGGAAGAGGTCCTATGAACAAGACTACTTTTATCTCTCTATTTTTGATTTTTATGAGTTTTTTTTCTCTCTACAGCCAAGGCGCCCTTCAAGAAGAACCCGATCCCCAGGAGGAGCTAATTCAATCTCTCGAGGTTGTGAACGAGTTTATTCCCATACCAGAAATTACCCCCCTCTATACTCACCCCAATGATGGTCGTTTAGCCGAGGCTGCATATCGCCAATTCAGTCGTGCAACCCTTATTCTTTCCCAAGTCATAGAGGCTGGTGGCGTAGAAGCAGGATACGAACAGCTTCCATTCCTTCGAGCACTAGTGCAGGATTGGGTCAACTTTTGGAATGGATATAGCTTTTTACCCGAGGATGGGCAAATTACTGCTGCCCAAATGAAGGGATTTCTCGAGACCATTCATACTATCGACAGGGAAGTTACCGAAACGATAACGATCATCAACGAAATGATCGATGAGGAAAGGGTTCTTTCAAGTTCTAATTTCGGCTTTTAGTTATAAGAGAGACTCCTCTAGGTAACGTAGGCACCAATTAAATCTTTTCATGGTCGAAATTCTACAGTCGGGATAAGAAGTATATTCCCAGACCAAACGTGTTCTGTTATTATGATTCTATGAAAAGAAACACCGAGACTCAAAAAGACATAATAGATGCCTTGAATGAGTTTGCCGAGGTATTGAGTGGTCTTTCAGCAGACAATATTGTAAAAATTCTCCAAGAAATTATGACCCCTGCAGAAATTGAGGATCTCAGCCTTCGATGGCTTTTAATGAAAAAGCTCAAAGGTGGAATGCCCCAGCGGCGAATTGCCGAGGAGCTACATATTAGTTTGTGTAAGATTACCCGGGGGAGCAAGGTTCTCAAAAACCCATCAAGCCTCTGTAGCATTCATACCTCGGAACTAGGATAGCTGATACCGTAATTTTACTCTTTGATAGTAACCTGGAGTGCCTATGCGCTTGACGATTTTTGCCAAAGCGAAAAGTTCCCGATCTAGGGCAATAAGACCCTCGGACTCGCTCACCGATTGGTCGGACTGAAAATAGGTAAGTAGGGAGTTAATGATTTCGATAATAGCAAAAAGGGTTTCTCCAAGGGTGCGACCCATGAAGATATCTCGTTGCTCAATGGATTGCTCTAAATAAGGAATCGACAGAGTCTCTCCCGAAAGATGCCTTTGATTCACCGGTCCAGGGGTGAATCCCTTTGGCACGGTGTGCTTTTTGACAAGGGTCTTGAGGATCGATTGAATCATTTGGAGACTCTGGATAACTAGGTCAATAGACTTTAGGACCGGTTCATCCTGGGCGTTTCGATCCTTTGGTTCCTGAGCCTTCTTGAATAAATATTCTTGATAATTCCAAACTGTTCCAGATTGGAGACCCGTCGCCAAATGACCTGCGGCTCGTTCAATTTTTTCAAAGTAGGTACCAAACACATCGGGAGCAAAGACCCGTTTGGTACTTTCGCCTAAGGGTACTTGATCGGTAAGCAGTGGGCGCATGACCTCAAGAAAACGCATAACAAAACGAAGGAGAAAGGTAAGGGGAAAAACCTTGTCACGAGTAAAACTTCGGGCGGTCGGTTCCGTCTCTTTGAGGCCCCGAGTTTTAGGATCTAAGAGTTTATGGGCCTGGTTCAACATGTCGTCGGAATACTCGTAAAAAAAAACTAGGTCCTCTTCACTGTTACCTTTCTGAGCATCGGTTTCTAATTGGGCAACAAATTTTGATCGTTTTTGCGATAGAACCGCAATCTTCGCTTCGCAGTCTTTTAGGTACCTTCTTATTTCAGTCTGAACTCCTTCGGATACGTCAAACTCTTCGGTACTTACCATGATTCCTGGATCACTTCTTAAAAGGTCGGGAATCTCAAGGTATCTTCGGTATTTCACTATATTGAGCCCTTGGATAAGTCCTTCTAAAGAGACTCCTTTTTGATTTGGTTTTAAGATTCGTTCAATGAGTCCTAGGGTATTGCTGATAGAGCCGGGGAGATCTGGAAGGTTTTGGTATCCTTTCCGAATAGCTTCCGAAAATTCATTCAACTCGGGCGACAAGTACTTCAAGCAAAGAAAGGTGTGTTCTTGCTTTGTAAACTGGTCGAGGAGGTCTTTTTTTGTGTAATCGATGTCTCCAAAATCTACTTCGAGAACGTCTTCTGCTAATTGCCGGAGCAAGGCGAGAAGATTGAACTCTTGCTTGGAGAGAAAAAGCCATCCTTTCTGCGTAAGTGGCTTGAGGATATCCAGGAGGGGTACAATTGCTTTTTTCTGAAGACCTTGAGTGAGCGGGCTTGTAATCTGTTCGGAAATTCTGAGGATAAGGAAGAAAGCTTTTCCGTGAATAACATTATTGTCTCGTGCCAGGGGAACTATCTGCCAAAGATCGGTAAAGATATAAGAAAAGAGAGTATTCTCCTCAAGATCAACCTTTATATTCCGCCGATTTTTCTGAATCTCTCGTAGACCAATAGCTGGAGGCCCTTCAATTTCAAGCTCAGAGTCCTCAGTCGAGTCATCAATCGGTGGTGGTAGCGTATCTGAGGAGTTTCGTTCTTCGGAATCCATAGATTTATTCTACCACTTCGGTTGTTCGGCCGCAATCTTCCTCATGATCGATGGTATTTCTGGTCAGCCATCGAGCGTTGGGTTATATTCAAGGGGAGGTAGAAATGAAAAACCTGACAAAACTGATTGGTCTTTTGGGCTTATTGTTGCTTGCCCATAGTACCTTTGGATTGGGTAAGGCAGAAGTACCTTCCTCATCGATTTCCATCCCCGAAAACGACCTTTTTGGGCTTACTCTTGAGTTTGGAGGTGTTACTATGGCTGATTCGAAGTTTCTCGTTCTTGGGGGTGGGTGCTTTTGGTGTACTGAAGCGGTGTACGAGAAAATTGATGGGGTTGTATCAGTGGTAAGTGGGTACGCGGGGGGTAGTGTTCCAAATCCTACCTACGATCAGGTCGTTTCGGGTACTACCGGCCACGCAGAGGTTATTCGGGTAGAGTACGATCCTGCTCGAGTGAGTTTTCGCCAATTAGTTGATCTTTTCTGGTCGGCCCACGACCCCACCACTCTCAACAGGCAAGGATACGACACTGGCACTCAATACAGGTCGATAGTATTCTTTCAGAATTCCGATGAAGAACAAGATATACTGGCGTCGAGAGAAGGGGTGAAAGGTTTTTTTGATGATCCAATCGTTACCGAGGTAGTTCAACTGAACCAGTTTTACCCCGCCGAAGGGTATCACCAAGATTTCTATGCCCTTAATCCAAGTTATGGATATTGTCAGGTGGTAATTGCGCCAAAAATGCGAAAATTAGGTTTAGAAGCGGTCGAGAAGATTGCAATTCCGGATATGACTGGGATACAAAGAACGTTGAACTAATTTCTTTTTCAAGGAGATATGATGGCTCAAAACAGAAGTGCCGACGGGCTTACGAGTTTCTTGCTACAATTGTCGGTTGGAATGTATTTGTCGTTTCTTGGAATTCGAGGTATAGCAAATTACGACTCCGACACAGCACGAATTGGGCGGGCAGTATCGGATTTGTTTGGTGCCAGTAATTCTCCTCTCGGACTCGTTATTGGCATTGCCCAGTTGGTCGTGGGGGTACTGTTACTCATTGGTCTATTCATTTTTGCCAAGCGTAGTGCACAGACTCTCCTTGGACTCGCCAGCACAGGTCTGTGGGGAGCATTCATGCTGTATCAACATTTTATACAAGTAAGCATTTTTGCTCCCGATACCCTCACCTGGTTTACCAGGTTTGCATTTGACCTTGTAATTTTAGCTGCTCTCTTTGGAGTTGCCGGAAGAAAATCGAGAAACTAACTTTCTCTTCGGGGAATGATAAGTGTAGGGCAACAAGCCTTGGACATAATATATTCGCTCGTGGAGCCGAGTATGGCTTTGACCAAGGGACTGTGTCCATGACTACCGAGAATCACCAGATCGGATCCAATTCGTTTAATTTCCTCGACAAGTACCTTCGCGGTGTCGCCTTGGAGTAACGATGCGTCGCAGGTGACATCGAGGGCCCGGGCACTTTCTCGAAATAGAATGAGTTGTTTCTCTTCTTCTCCCGCCTGAGTTCTCAGTTGCCTAATAAGTGCCTCATCGGGAATGTAAAGGGGTCCCATAGATCCGTAGTATTCTTGTGTAGCAAGGCTTACTCCTACATAGACGTCCTGCAAGCTGTGTACGACGTGTAGGAGGGTTAAATGAGCGCCCAAAGCTTTGGCCAACTCGAGTCCAGTCGAAAAAACGGCCTGTGTTATAGGTGAAAAATCTAATGCGACGACTATTTTTTTCATAGTTAGGCCTCCTTTTTCTATTTTAGTACAAATTTCCCTTTACTGTCGGAGACCTCCTAAGAAATTACCCCATATCCATCCTTGGTCTTCTTCCACTGCCACCCGAGCCCAGAAACCTCGAACATTTTGTACTATTGATGAGGGAATATGCAACTCGATAGGCTCGATCAGGGTACCGTAGGTCAGTCGCCTTACGAGCCCAAAAGACTGACTTGGTCCTTGGCGGAGAGCCGCAAGGGGTTCGTTGTTTTGAACCAATGAATCAAGGGGCAGACTAAACTCCAAGAGGGCTGAGCTCTTCGCCTTTGTCGTTAACGGCCAGCCACGGACTTCGGCGTGTATTCCTTTTGCCGAGGCCCCAGAATATTCGAGGACAAAACCAAGGTCTGAGGATATTCGCGAATCCGAAAGAGGATAGAATTGGGAAAGAGGGTTCAAAAATCGAGGTGTCGAAACCTCACGAATTTGATATGGAACTCGAATCGACTCTTGTAGAATCGTTTGGGGTTTTGATTGATCGAAGAAGAATCCCGTAAAGGATAACACGCTAGTATTGTCGGGCAATATTTGAAAGGAGGCAACCATAAAAAGTGGTGAAGTTCCTAGGGTTTCGTGTGCACTTCCCATAATGAGATGGGTATTTTTGCCGTGCCCCAGGTTAAGGGAGTTATCTTCGTCTTGAGGGACCACAGCAAAGAATTTACCTTCACCTTGAATAACCGGAAGATTCCTCGGTCGTCCAAAAACCCGATGTTGATTCCACGGGACTTCAGAAATCAGTTCTAACGAAAAAGTTTCTAAGATGGAGACGGTAAAGTTTCCAAAATTTGCAAGGGGTAAAACGAGGGTATCACTCCCAACGTATCCGCGGTTTCCTAAGTTATCCTCGATATAATAAAGGTGGGCGATATTTCCCCGGTTTATCCGCCACGTTTCTTTTCCCAGTATAGCTACGGTTTCGTTTTTCGAGAGGCGGGTAACGAGGCGGTTTCCATCGGGATCCGCCCAAACCGGTGACAGGTGCCTATACACAGTTCCAGATCTTGGGTACACAATGTCGCTTTCAAGAAATGAACTAACTCGGATTTCGGCCGAGCCACCGGGAAGAACCCCGTCTAAAGTTCTGGCAGGTACTAGGGTACCTAGTGAGCTTGGAATACCAATTTCGACTAATGACCATCCAAGAGGCTGGAGGTCTTGGGTTTG
>JAACWS010000049.1 GCA_009991955.1 Spirochaetales bacterium | reverse complement strand
TCCTGGGTGTAATTAGATTTGTGGTTAAATCATTATACAACACCAGGATAGCTTGGATTTTTTTATTTTTTATACGGATTCAGGTGAAAATAATCCTGGTGGGATAAGCATGATCTCGCCCGTTCATGAGTTATATAAATGAACGGAGATGGGGCCGCTGTGACTTCGGCCCTGTTTTTTTTACCTTGTCTAATTTTTCCCCACGTATCCCAGACCCTGGTCACCTCCTCCCTTTCTGAAACCCCACCGTCTCTGCCACAGCAGCCTCTAGAGAGCTGGCCTCAAAACCCGTAGCTGCGACAAAGGCCGCCCCGGAAGCGACAAAATCGTCGGTAAATTGGTAGCGCATTTCATCCAGTTCTCGAATTACCGGATTGAAGAGCCCCAAGAATTGAAGGAGGAAGCGGGGCAGGACTCCTGGCTCTTGGTACGAGCCGGGTCGTAACATACCTTGTTTTTCCAACTCGGCGTAAAACACCTTGGTCATGGACTGGGCACTGCAGTCGGCCACCGAGGGAAGAATCCACGAACGGCCAAACAATGAGTCGTCGGTGCTTCGGGCTACCAGGGCCATGGCTCGACCGAAGTCGGGAGCGTAGGCCCAAGAATGGGTCATGGTTTTGCCGCCGATGAACATCGCCTTCTTCCCCGCCAGAATGGGATCAAAAAAGCGGTTTCCCAAATGGCTTTGGTCGCTGGCACCGGGGCCAAAATAATCCGAAGCCTGAATCGTGGTCCAGCGAAGCCCATGGTCTGTTTGAGCCGAACGTAACATCTCATGGAGTTGCTTACGGACAGCTCCCTTTCGGCTCGGTGGATTCTCGGGAGTACTCTCGGTGATAATCGTACCCCGAGGTGCTTCATAGGAATAAAGATTGTCTGCACATACCAAGGTGGCCGAATTGGCCAGGGCTGCCTTCATACTATTGGCCTGCATGGTCGGGAGTTTTTCTTCCCACTCGTTGTATTGAGGGTTCGCACAATGGACCAAGGCCTTGGCTCCTCGGGCGAACTCTGAAACCCTTTCCTCGGACAGAGCGTCCACGGCCACCCACTCAAGCCCGCCAGATTTTTCTGCGGCCTGCAGTTCGGCCGGTAACCACGCAGGCCTACGACCCCGGCGGTTTCCCATCCGCACAATATACTCTTGGAACCCTATTCGATGTACTAGGTCGTTAGCGGTCCAAAGTCCCAAGGGACCGGTACCTAAAATCGCATAAACCGATTTATTCATTTCAACTCCCTTTATGTGGGCATTGCCTACACGAAGACAGTACACTAAAGTGTGGGCAGCGTCAACATAATCGTGTTATGGTGTAAATCATGATAAAATCCACCTACCATCATGGACGATTAAAAGAGGCTCTGCTCAAAGAGGCCTTTAAAGTTCTTGAGGAGCGTGGATTGGAGGCCCTAAGCCTGCGCGAACTGGCAGAAAAAACCGGCGTTTCCAAAAATGCTCCCTATCGCCATTTTGCCTCCCGCCAGGACCTCTTGGCCACCCTGGCTGCCGACGGATTTCGGGAATTTGCCGACACGATGGAAGGTGCCGTGAACTCTTTGGACCCCAAAGACTTTCCTACGGCCTTTTCCCACTCTTTAGAATGTCTACGGGCCATATTCCGAGTTTATCTTGGATTCGCTCGAAAACGCCCGGCCTGCTACCGCCTTATGTTCAGCGAGTTGGGATACTCTCTCCATTCGGAAAGTTGCAGATCCAATAGCATGAGGGCCTTTGGAATCCTGACCGAAACCGTTGGTCGAGCCCACCAGCAGGGTTGGCGGAGCAACGAAGACCCCCTATGCCTCGGATTGCAGATATGGGCAACGGTCCACGGTTGGGCCTCGATAATTAATGACCGGCTGCTCCCCGAGCACTTGGTTGAAGCAGTCGATTACCCCCTGGAAGACCTCTTGTTCCCTGCCGGCACCTAATACCCTATGGTCTCCTATTCTTGGGGAAGTTCAAAGAGGTCGTGGATACTACAGCTCAAGGCCCGAGCGAGTCTCAAAGATAGAACGGTAGAAGGAATAAACACCCCATTCTCGACTGTATTAATAGTCTTTCGCGAGACTCCTACAATCTCGGCCAACTGGGACTGGGTCAGGCCCGCGGCCTTGCGACGCTCAGTCAGGTGTGTGACGAGTTTCATACCATCCCTTTAGCCCGGTAATTCCCATAAACAGACAATACGAACCGCCGGTAAAGGCGCCCATGGCCGGGAAAACGGCCTCGATGGGGACCCATCCCCGGGTTAGTAATAGCCAAAAAATGAGGTACAAGACCCAGGCAACCGTAAAGCCGAACTTGTAGGCCCGGTTCGAGTCGTGTTCGGTGCTCTCGTCCCAGGCCTTTTCAACATTCTTTTTTCCGGCGACCAGCTCGGTAACAATAAGGAAGAGTGCAAGTAGGCCCCCGAGAATTCCCAAGATCCAGCCCAAAGGCGCAAAAATACTCGGTAGCCCAAGGGTGAGAATGCCAAAGGCCCAGAACACGAGACCATACATGGCCATTACTCCATTCCACAGGAACGAAAGTTTTGGAGCAGAAATCACGGTTGCATCCCTAAATCAATGTACATTATAGTAACCTAAAGGTTACATCTATTTCAACCGGAGGAGGGGACACTAACGACCATGAGATCCTATTCAATATCACCAATTCAAACCCCTGAAGAGCGGCAAAAAACAAGGGAAGTTGCAAAGAGAGTATTCGGCAGTGGAGCGAGTCCCATTCTCCCAAAAAAGCCCAGTTGGGGTTTCTACGCCCACGAAGTAGACGAGTTTGTTGGAGGAGTGTTCATCGACCAGGTAGGCCCCGGAGAAGGACAACTTTCGTGGATTTTTGTCGATTCCTCGGCCCAGGGCCACAAACTTGGCGCCCGTCTACTCGAATCGGCGGTAAAGGCCATGGACGACAAGGGTCTGAAAACCCAGTTCGCCCTTGTCCGGGGTGATAATACGGCGTCATGGAATATGTTTGCAAAACATGGGTACAAACGACCGACGGTAATAAAGGCACTCTTCGGATATTCTCTCAAGAGTTTTTTCCATCGGTTTCAGTACTCCCTGATAACCGGGTATAACATCTGGGTAAAAGATGAGGCCCGGGTCGAAAAAGGTATACATCCCCGGTCATGGGCAATAACAATAAGCCTTCTGTTCGCCCTCTTTATCGGAATGGCACTGTCGCTCTTTTCCCTCCGGGGTATGGAGTTTTTCTTCGTTGGAATGGCAGTAGTAACCGGTATTTCGGCTTTGCGAATTTTGGTAGCTTATCCTATGGCCCGAATGTTTGGGCCCGTCCGCTTCGACGCCCCCCAGGGAGGCACACCCCTAAGCGTTTTATTGGCCCTGGTATCTGGTTCCTGGTGGCCAACCTTCGGATTTTTCGTACCAAAAGACGATATCTGGCACGACCACACATACAATCGGTACAACGGTCTGCAAGCCTTTGTAACTTGGATGAGTCTCCTTCTGGTCTATGGTGGGTTAAGTCGACTCTTTCCAGAGGTATTTAACAGTGGCTTAGGCCTGATCTTGACTCCCGTCATTGTCTACCAGGCACTACCTTTTTTTCCCTTCGATGGTTTGGATGGGGCGAAGGTAATCCGATACAGCAAAGTACTGTACGGGGTGGGGGTAGTCGCGACCTTGTTAACAATCGTCTTTTTCTAGAGAGATACAAAATTGAGAATACGAAGAGGTTCATTAACAATCCCAGCCCTGGTACTAGGGTTTGCCCTATTCTTTACCGGGCAAACACTGATCGGCACAGAGTATGAGTTTATCTGTTCCAATGAAGGCTTGGGCCTCAGTGTGGTCGATGTCCTGCAAGCCACCGGTGACCACACCACTTTTCTGCACCTGTTTAGCCAATACGACCCCGAGGGTTATGCAATTCTGGCCGATCCCCAACTGGCCGACAAGACCGTGTGGGCTCCGACCGACCGGGCTTTTTTGGCCATAAGCGACACCCTCGCATCCCTGTCCGATGAACAGATCAAGGCAATTCTTGGATACCATATAAGCCCTCCGAGACGAGCGCCATGGGGTTCGTACCCCATTGTTACCCCCCAACTCCTTACGAATGGGGGGAAAATGGTTCATCGAACCCGCACCGGTGTGCTCACTGGGGCGGATCACCGCACTCAGACGTCGGTCGTCAACGGTCGATTGGTGATTGAAAACGCCCAGATCTTGGGCACGGTCTGGTGCACCGAAGCGGGATCGGTATTCTCTCTCGATTCGGTCATTACGGCCGTTGTTCCTCCCTCACCTATTGTCCGAATGTGGTATCGCCTTATCCAAATACTCCTCTACGAAGACATCCGGTTTGTTATCTACTCGACCCTCGGGGCTATGATCCTTGGCTCCATGGTCAGTTGGGTCATCCAAAGGGGACAATCGCTTTCACCCGGCCCACCTGCCCAGAAGTAAGCCTTACCTTAATGCCGTGGGGATGAAAAGCCGAATTTGTCAGAATCTGGTCCACAATACCCTCGGTCAGGGCCCCAGTCCGCTGGTCATTTTTCTGAACCACCGAAACCCGCAGGCCCGGCCGAATATTTTTTCTTTGTTGTCCGTCCATAGGTAAATGATACCATAAATGCGACGTATGATGGGCGCTCCCCTCGGCGCCTAGTCGCCTCGGGTCCCTAGGGTCGGCGCTCGGCCCTGGCGGGCAGCCTTCGGCTCGCCTCCCAGCGGTAGCGCCTTCGGGGCAGGGGGAATTTCGGGGAAGAAATAAAGGGGCGAAGAGGCAGAGCTGGGGGGGCTTGGAACAGAGTAGTTTTGTGGGGGGAGGCGTGGTAACATGGGTAGAAATATAGTGGAGATAACATAGATAATTTGATTTGAATCGGCGTGGCAGATACGGAGAAGTTTGGCTGATCGGTCTAAACTTTGTTCGATCGACGGCGCATAGTGCCGCAAAAAGAAAAGATTAATTCAAGTAAATTGAGATATAATGTACATACCAAATAACAAGGAGTAACAAGATTAGAACGAAGGTACTATTTCCACTTACGGTAGCACTGACTGCCATTGTTTTGCTTGGCTGTCCCAACCCCGTAACCCCGCCGACAGGAGATGGAAGCTACACATCTGTCAACATCGGTAGGCTGAAATATGTCCCCGCCGGCAGCTTCCAGCGTGATGCGACGGCTACGAACATCAGCGTGATCACCCGGGCTTATCGGATGAGCCAGCACGAAATAACCCGGGCGCAGTTTGCGGCGATGTTGACGACCGACCCCAGCGACGCCACCAAGTCCAGCGGCACCCGTGATCCGGTACAATATACCAACTGGTACCACGCCATCGCCTTCTGCAACAAGCTGAGCATAGCCGAAAGATTGACCCCGGTGTATGCGGTTTCCGGAGTGCATTTTAGCACATTGACCTACGCTGATATCCCGACCACCGACAATGCCACCTGGAATGCGGTCACGGCAACCTGGACTAACAACGGCTACCGCTTGCCTACTGAGATGGAATGGATGTGGGCAGCCATGGGAGCGCCAGCCGATGGGCAGGGCGGCGGAACCAACACTACCGGCTACACCAAGGCTTTTGCCGGGAGCACGGGAAGTAACGCAATCGGAGACTATGCGGTATTCGGGTATAGTGGAAGTGAAACCGGTAGAACAACAACCGAACGAAGCAATCGAGTGGGCAGTAAAATCACAGGAGCCAACGAGCTTGGCTTGTACGACATGAGCGGGAATGTTTGGGAATGGAATTGGGACTGGGATCCTACTACGTATCCCACAGGAACTCTGACCGACTATGTGGGAGCCGCTTCGGGCACGTCCCGCGTCGTTCGCGGTGGCAGTTGGGACAACTTTGCGACTTTCTGCACAGTCGCTTACCGGGAGGTCAGCAATCCGATCATTCAGCGCTACTCTATCGGGTTTCGGGTTGTCCGCCCCTGAGTTCTGCACCTTGCTTCTAAGCAATGCGGAACCAGTGAATTGGCAAAAAACCAATGAAGCTTCCTGCGGTAGAAAAGCCGCGAATTTCGAGTGGCACCTTCCTGCTGGTACTAATCGGGAACGCCGGAAGGTGCTTTTATTAATTGGAAGAAAGTAAAAACATCGAATAACCAGTTCAACCTGACAATTCCTATTGTCATGGTTTGTCCTGGTCGCTTCGCTCGGCACAAATCACGCCAAGCCCTGCGGGCCGGAATTGCAGGTTAACTGATATAACCAAGCGATGGACAATGCCTGTACGAGATTGGGGCCAAGCACTAAATCAGCTGGCTATTAAATTCGGCGACCGGGTTCCGGTCTAGATGCTGTTTACACAAAAAACGTTATGGGCTCGAGAATACAAGAAAAATCACAATATTTTTGAATAGTCTCTTCCCCCATACAACACACGATGGATTTGAACCGTACGTTCAATAACTTTATAAAAAGCCAGGTAATTGTCTATCTGGAAAAACCTATACCCTTTTTCATTAAGAATCGGATCCAAAATAAGAGCATGAATAAATGGGTTTTCCTCTAGTAAAGGAATATGAGAACTGAGTTTTCCTAAGAATGTATTTGCAGGAATTGAAAGGACCTCTTCTAAGTACGAGCGGATCTCGAGAAGATCTGCCTGAGCTCGTGGAAAAATGATAACCGAATAGTGCTTCATTATTCCGTTTTCATCAAAGATTGTATGAACGCCTGGGCATCCGTTCCCCGAGCACCGCGTGCGATTTCATCTTCAGCCTCTTTGAGCTTTGTGTAGAGTTCAATTCGGGCGATTTGTTTTTCGTAATGCTCAATTGACATTACTACCATATCGCCTTTACCGTTTTTTGTAAAAAACACGGGTTCATCTTTGGTGTGTACTATTTTAGAGATTGTTGTAAAATTGTTTCTCAGGTCGGAAATCGGGCGAATGTCTGGCATTGGTTTCTCCTTTGTATCATAATAATGATAATATACTGATAGTTCAAGGGTGGGATGCAGGGCAAACGCATATGACCTGTTAGGTAATAGGATCGGGAGAAAACAGAAGTTGTTCCAAATAGTCGTCGCGCATGAAGGCTATTTT
>JAACWS010000048.1 GCA_009991955.1 Spirochaetales bacterium | reverse complement strand
GCCCACAACTACAAAGTCGGGCCCCGAATCAAAAACTCGAAACCCGAGCTTGGAAATATAAAAGTCCCTAAGCCCCAGCAAATCCCGGGCGAACAAAGTCGCCGACTGGACTACCCACGGTTTTCTTTCCATTTACCCCTTCACAGCTCCCGCCACTACCCCTTGGGTAATGCGCTTGTTGAACCGGAAATATACCACCATGGTCGGCACAACGGCTATTACGAGGGCTGCCAACTGCCACCCCAATTCGATGCTGGTCTGGCTTGCGAAAGAAAATACCCCAACCGGCAGAGACTTGGTGGACTCGGAACTGGCCATGACCAACACCAGCAAGAACTCGTTCCAGATCCCGAGGGCGTTGATAATAGACACGGTAATAATCACCGGTACGGTCATGGGCATAACAATCGATAAGAAAGACCGCCAGTGCCCCGCCCCATCCATGTGGGCCGACTCAATAATACTATCCGGAATTCCCCTCATGTACCCCTGACCCAGAAGTACCCCCAGGGGCAGACCGAAGGCCACGTACACCAGGGTTATTCCCAGGTGGGTATCGGTCAAACCGAGGCTCGAAAGCATAATAAACAGAGGAATAATTATCGCTGGAATACTTAGCAGGTAGCCCACGGCGATGAGGTTTGCCAAAAACTTCGACCACCGGGGAAACTGCATCTTCGAAAAGCCAAAACTCGCCATCATGGAAAACATAATAATAAGGGTAGTCGACACTACTACGTAAAAGAGACTGTTAAGAAACTTGGGTCCCAAATTCCCCCGGGTCCACGCCGAAGTGTAGTTGTAAAACAGGGTCTTCCACAAAATTTCGTTTCGTAGGCCAAAGGGCAGTTGGTCAAGTCCGACGGTCTGGCCTACCGGTAGACTCTGGAATTCGGTCGGAAGTCGATCTACCAAGATAAAGTGGCGGAAACCCCGAATTTTTGAACTCTCTAAGGTGATTCTCTGCTTGCCATCGATAAGGGTTTGGGGCGAAGGAAAACTTGAAACCATATAGTCGTGGTCGGTCTTGAAGACGAGCTCCGAGGGCATGGAAAAAATATCCTGGGTCAACTCGGCGTTGGTCTTGAAGGACGAATAGCTCATCCACACCAGGGGGGTCACGGTCAGGACCGTCCACAGGATGAACACGAAGTACGAGATGAATCGTTGTATGGTCATCTTACATATCCTCCTGGGCGCCGAGCTTCTTGCCTACAAAGTTTGCAAAAAGGATGATTGCAATACTAATGAGCACAATCGCATTCGATATAGCTGCCCCGTAGGCGAATCGAACCGAATTGCTCCTATCCAAAAAGGCCTTCTGATACATGAATATTGGTAGAACCATGGCGTTATCCCGCTGAATCCCCTGGGTGGTCATGGAAAAGATGAGGTCGAAACCCTTGAGAGACCCGGCAATCGCCAAAATTGCATTGATGAGCAAAACGCTAGCCAGCATGGGCACTATTATTTTAAAGAAGACCTGAAACTCCGTAGCCCCATCAATTTGGGCTGCTTCCAGAAGTCCAAGATCGATTTTTTGTAAATTTGCCAGAAAGATGATCATGAAGAACCCGGTGTAAATCCAAATGAGGGCAAAGCCGATGGGAATCATGACGGTCTCGGGGTAGAGCATCATGGTAAACTGGGCACTGGGATCGCCACTCACCGCTTGGAGCACCCGAGAAACCGGGCCGTTGGCCAAGAAAATCCGCCTCCATAGAATACCAATCACGATAGTCGACAGAAAGTTTGGTAAAAATACCATAGCCTGAAAAAAGGCTTGGCCCCGAACCAGTTTGCGAAATAGGATGTAGGCCAAGACAAATCCAATAGGAATCTGGCCAAACACCGATATGCCTACAACAACCATGTTATTACGAAAGGCGTGCCAGAAGTCCGGGTCCTGGAGCATTCGACGGTAGTTCGCCAAACCGGTAAACTCTGGAGCTGTCCCAGCGATTGGATTAAAATTTGTAAAACTTATAACGACCGAATTAAGAACCGGGTAAGCAACAATGAGTAAATACACCAGGAGTGCCGGCCCTACCATCGAAACGTACGCAACGGCGTCTGAACGGGATCTTTTTCCCATTGGAGGATCTCCTTTGTCCCCGGAAAAGTCCGGGGGCTAAAAAAACCCCTCCAGCCTAGGCCAAAGGGGTTTGGTGAGTGAAGATTATTGTCGAGCCAAACGCTCTACTTGGGCGGCCACCTCGGCGGGGGTAGCCCGACCGATAGCAATGTTTTGCATTCCCGTATTGAGGACGTTATTCGCCTCGCCCGGAACAAAGGCATCAACTACATTCGAAGTCACTCCCATCCGGCCCATGAAATTGGCCTTCTCTTTTACTAAGAGGGGCAGGTCTGCAGGAGCCTGGAAGTTCTTCAAGATAGGCGCAACTATTGCACCATCGGCCAATCGGGTCGTAGTGTTAGCTGGGCTGTTAAAGAATTCCATGAACTTCAAGGCTGCATCTCGAACCGCAGGGTCCGATGCACCCTTGGCGGTGAGGCCGTATCCTACACTGGTTACCCCAGAAGCAGAATTTGCCACGGAGGTAGATTCCCCAGGAAGGGCGGGGAAAGGAATCATTTGTACGTTAGCCTGCAAAGCTGGGTCTTCAATGCCCCCGGCTCTCCACTGACCATCGAGCATGAACAGGGCATTTCCGTTCACAAAGCTGGACAGTGCGGCACCGTAGTCGGTGAGTACTACCGAGTTCGAAAGGACCCCGTCCTCTACCATTTGTTGAAGGAAGGCTAAGCTGTCGACGAAGGGCTTGTCGGTAAACTTGTACTGCCCGGCCATGGCCTTGCTAATCCAGTTTCCGTCACCACTTACACGACCTACGACCGTACCCAGAAGGCATGAGTTCCATACCCAACCCTCGGCTCCGGCAAAAGCAACTACCTCTTTGCCTGCAGCGGTTGCTGCGGGAACCATGGCTACCATTTCTGCATAGGTTCGGGGCACACTCAGTCCGAGCTCACTCAAGAGTGCAGTGTTCACAAACAGAACAGAAGTTATATTCGAAGTTCCCAAGGGAACCTGGAAAATTTCACCATTTGGTCCCATCGGATCGATGAGGCTCAGGTCGTAGAAGTCGGGGTTCAAGAACGGCCGATGATCTACAAACTGATTGGAATCTCGCCACGCCTGGCCCTGGGCATCCACCCACATATACGCCATATCGGGCACGTCACCGGCGGCTAATCGCGCCTCTACCTTTTGGTGATAAGCCTGATCGTAGAGCATTTCGCTCTCGATTCTAATGGTGGGATTTGCAGCTTGGAATTCGGCAACCAGTCGATTCCAGTCCTGACCTTCCCGGGTCGAATTATCGCCATAGGCCAATATGTCCAGGGTAACCTGTTGTGGCCCAGTGGCCTGACTTTGTCCGCCACCCCCGGCGACAACTAGCCCAAGGGCCATGACGAGCATTGCTGCTACTAGTATTCTCGTTTTCATGCGTACCTCCCGCATTTCTTAGGATAGTTAGTTCTACGAACTAACCTATCTCTATCTTAGACGGAGTTCTCGAACCCGTCAAGCAAAGTACATGTTTTCTGGAGGATTTTTTGCCTGGCGCACAAAGGGTTTTGGGAACGGAAGGGCCTAAAAAAAGCATACTAGTGCCCCAGTGGCTCTACGTAGCAAAATTTACAATAAAAAAGACAAAATTTACAACGATTTGCGCCTTCTCTAGTCGTGCGTATTCAAATCTTCCCTTCTAGTGATAAGTTAGCAGAATGAAGCCAATCAGCCTGCTCAGGCAAGGTTCCAGCCTGGGACTGTTCACCCTCGGATCTCGAATCCTTGGACTCGTCCGCGAAATGGTCAAAGCCGCCTACATGGGAACGAGCCCAACCAGTGATGCATTCTCGGTCGCCTTCCTCATTCCGAACCTCTTTCGCAGACTCTTTGCCGAAAACAGCATTACCGTCGCCTTTATCCCAACCTTTCGAGACCTCTACGAAAAAGAAAACTCCCAGGTCCTCAAAGACTTCCTCAGCGCTAGTTTCACCTTCCTCTCCTTTGCGGTCACCCTCACCACGATCATTGGAATTGCAGCAACCCCACTCATTGTCCCCCTCTTCGGTACCCTTAACGGCGAGACGATCCTGCTTACTCGTATAATGTTTCCCTACCTGGCAATAATTAGCTTGGCAGCCTTCTTTCAAGGAATCTTAAACGGGGTCAAAATATTTAATCCCACAGGATTTACCCCCATCCTCTTCAACCTGGCGGTTATTGGACTCACCTTCGCCCTCACTCCTCTCTTGGGCGATCCGGGAAAGGCTATGGCGATTGGAGTGGTAGTGGGGGGAACAATCCAGGCGGGATTCCAACTCCCCTTCGTCCTGCGGGCGGGGTTCCGATTCACCCTCGTTCCCCTGACCAAGGCGCTCAAAGATCCAGGGACCCGAAAAGTCCTCGTCCTCATCGGCCCAACCATCCTGGGTATGGCGGCCTACCAGCTCAACGACCTCGTATCAACCGCCCTGGCCGGCCAGGCAGGAACGGGAGTCGTCTCCAGCCTCAGCTACAGCCTCAGGCTCCAGGAACTTATATTAGGCATATTTGCGGTTACTCTAGGCACAATCATTTTGCCCGGATTGTCGAGTTTCGCCAGCAAAGAACACTGGACAGAATTTTACGCTCACCTCCAGCAGGCGGTCAGAGTCATTGCTTTTATTACCCTGCCCGTGGCGGTCTTTGCAGCCCTCAACGGCCGACAAATCATTATCTTGCTCTTCCAATCCCAAGCCTTCGATGAGAATTCTGTACGCCTTACCTTGGCAGCTTTTCAATGGCACTTGGTCGGATTGTATTTTATAGGAATGAACCGGGTTCTGGCTCCGGCTTTTTACGCCCAGAAGGACACCAAATCTCCTACCTGGGCGGGCATGATCAACTTTGGTCTCAATATGACCCTCGCGGCCCTACTGGTTGGACCAATGGGTGGCGGTGGTATCGCCTTGGCTCTCAGTCTGGCCAGCGGGGTCAATACCCTACTCTTGTTCTGGTTTTTCCGGGGCAAGGCCGGGGCGGACCCCCGGCTCCTCATGGCGACAAGCTTTACCTACGGGCTAAAAATACTGGCCGTATCGCTTTTTGCCGCCCTTCCCCTCTACTTCGGACAAGCTTGGGTCTATTCACTCACCGACAACTGGGGTGCAAAAATCCTGCGAATTGGACTGCCTTTGGCGGGCCTAAGCCTCGTCTATGGCCTGTTGGGTCTCGGAATCTTGGTAGTCCTCAAAGACTCCTTGGTAACCCAACTCTTACACCGACTAGGACTGGGCCGGAAGCTCCGACCCTAGGACCTCGGGTTCCAATCGACGAAGCTTTCGTAACTCGGTAAAAAACAAAATCCCGGTTACCACTGCAGCGAAAAAGTCCGAGGTTGGTGTTGCTCCGTAGACCCCGTCGAGGCCAAAAAATCGTGGCAGAATGAGCAGCGCCGGAATCAAGAAAATTACTTGCCGCGACAAGCTCAAAAACATTGCCTGCTTGGGTTTGCCGGTGGCCTGAAAGTAGTTGGCCGACACAATTTGAAACCCGAGAAGTGGGTACATAAAGAAGAAGATGCCCATAGCGTGGCGGGCGAGGTCAAGAAACACCGGATCACCCCCGCCGAAAGCTCCAACAATAAACTCCGAAAAGAATCGCGTGACTAACCACCCCAGGGTGACCACCGAGGTCGCCGCCAAAATTGCTAATTCGGTAGTCTTAACCACCCGTTTGTAGAGCTTGGCTCCGTAGTTGTAGCCAATAATTGGCTGGCTCCCCTGATTAATGCCAAAAATCGGCATAAGAATAAGCATGGCGATGCTGTACATTATACCCATGACCGAAATTGCATTGTCACCACCGTAGTATTGAAGCTGGGAATTCAAAATCGTATTTTGAATACTCGCTGCAAACTGCATGGCAAAGGGCGCCGAACCAACGGCCAAAATCCGTAGGAGAATGGTTTTTTCAATTCGAAAGTATTTGGTGTGGATTTTTAGACTACTCCTACCCCCAAAATAGTAGGACAGAACCCAAACAGCGGTCACCGTCTGACTTATAATAGTCGCCCATGCCGCCCCGGCTATTCCCATATCAAAAACAAAGATAAATAAGGGGTCCAAAATTGTATTGAGGACGGCACCTACGAGCATAGTCAACATGGCGACCTTGGGATTTCCCTCCCCCCGAATAAAGTTGTTCATTCCAAACCCAATGCTATTGAATACCGTACCGAGCAATATAATAGACATGTAGTCCTTGGCGTAGGGCATTATCGTATCACTCGCGCCAGCTATCCGCAGGAGGGGCTCGATAAACCAAAGGCCAAGAATTGTCAGTACTACCGAAATGCCAATGAGCAGAACCAGACTATTGGCCAACACCTTTTCGGCGTAATCCTTCTTCTTCTCGCCCAGAGAGATCGAAACCAGTGAGTTTCCCCCGATTCCGACGAGCATTCCGAAGGCCATAAAAATGAGTATGAATGGAAACCCAACCGTGGCTCCAGCCAGGCCGAGAGGCCCTACTCCTTGGCCAATAAAAATCCGGTCTATCAAGTTGTACAAACTCTGAACAATCATGCCGACGATGGCTGGCAACGAGAACCGTAAGAGCAATTTACCAACCGGTTCGGTGCCTAATTGAGTCGATCTATCCATGGTGAACTCCTTTTCCTAAGGGTTCCGTAGTTCCCTTGGTTACTAATAGATGTAAAGTTTCTAAAACAAGCTCAAGTCCCTGGTGAAGTTTCTTTTGGTTCGAAAGATCCAGCTGGGACAAACGTTGAGCCAGGCGTTTTTGGAGTATAGTTCTTTGTTCGGTCGCTTCGAATTTTCCGTTTTCGGTTAACCGAATCCATACCTTCCGACGATCCTCCTCGTCGGGCTCCCGTTCGACGTAACCACTCTCAGCCAGGGAATCGACCATACTGGTAAGGCTTCCCCGCTGCAGATTCAGGCAACTTCCCAGGCGAGAAGGAAGCATTGCTCCGTGATCGTTGAGGAGCATGAGAGCCTTGCTTTGATTTTTGCTATACCGTTTTTGGTCTTCTTCCCGGGCTTTTTCGAACACCTGCCCAAAGGCGCGGTGGTAGAGCGGAAGAAATTCCAATAACAGTCCCGCAGTTTCTTCGTAGGGGATAATTGACCTCCAAATTAGTTCGATTTCTAACGGACCAAAATCTAACTATTCAGAATTGCAGAGTCAAGTTTTATTTAGTGCTTCAAACCCTGTGGTGACAAATTTGTCGTCCTTCTCAGTCTTGAATTTACTTCGGTCTATACCTTCCCAAAGGCCTACCTGGATTCTCCCTCCACGGGGAGAGACAGTTGCCGTAGAGCTTGGAGGACACCAGCTCCAAACTCCGGGGGTAGGTCTTGTGGTCGTCGGTTATGCGGTTGAGAAT
>JAACWS010000042.1 GCA_009991955.1 Spirochaetales bacterium | reverse complement strand
TTCGACAGGATTGCTAATTGCTTGGTAGGCACGAGTTACCGCATGGTTGGCTGAATCAACAAATATTTCGAGGGTTAACTGAGAAACGTTTCCAATCTTTTCGGCCATTCCATTTACGAATTGGGCAAAAAGGATTCCCGAGTTTCCCCGGGCACCGATGAGGGCCGATTCGGCAAGGGACTGCATAGTTCTGCCCGCATCTGGGGATATTTCCGTGTTTTCAATCATTGTTTTTAGGGTAAAAGAGAGGTTTGTTCCCGTATCCCCATCGGGGACCGGAAAGACGTTCATTTTGTTGAGGACTTCTCGTTCGGCGATGAGCGATTTACCCCCTGCTGCAAAAGCGTAGTAGAGTTGTTTTCCGTTGATTGCCTGCATGTATCCTCCAAGGATGAGTGAGGGGAACTCTAAAAACCTTGATTCTATGGTATCCCGAGCTCCTGAGTCATTGAGGTGCAATGACCAACGTGGCCAAAATACTAGAATTTTAAGGTCCCTAGTGGGCACCTCTCGATTTTAGCTGTCCCCTTTTTTTAACTTCATTTTAACTTAAACAAAGGTAGGGGCATATTGTTACGGTTGTCAAGTTTACCATTAGTGAATGGTATTCAACAATCTAGTGCCCGGTGAAAACTCTTGGAATCTTCGGGCTATTCTCCCGGCCAGGATTGAATTACACTCATCCTATGAGTACGGAAATAATTTTGTCCTTTCTTGCCGTTGTGGCCGGGGGATATCTGATTGGATCTTTTCCAACTGCGGTTATCGTTGGCCGAATAGTGAAGGGTGTTGATGTACGGGAACACGGTAGCGGAAATGCTGGAGCAACAAACGTCGTGAGGGTACTGGGATTCTGGTGGGGGCTCTTTGTGGCCCTGCTCGATATTGGCAAAGGTGCCTTGCCGGTTTTTGTCGCCCAGTGGGCGGTTGGGAGCGGGGTCATCTTTTCCCGGTGGGACTCGCCGGTAATGCTCGTAGTTGGGGGACTGGCGGCGGGGATAGGTGCTTTGGTAGGACATGCCCTGCCGGTGTTCGCCGGATTTCGGGGGGGTAAGGGGGTAGCAACCGGGGCTGGAATGGTATTGGCCTTATGGCCCCTCATTTTTGTTTTCTGTCTCTCGGGATTTTTGCTCGGGCTCTTTCTAACGGGGTTCGTCTCTGTGGGTTCTCTTACCGCTGCGATAGTACTCCCGACTATGCAAGGTGTTCTACTTACACCCTTCGGACCTGAAGCCCGGGCGGAGGACCAGGTATCTCTCATTCTGGGAATCTTGGTCGGAGCTCTGGTGATTTTTCTTCATCGAAAGAACATTCATCGCCTCATTCACCATTACGAGAAACGTTTCGACAAGATATGGATTCTTCGCCCCCTTTATTCGGGGAAGACCGATCGAAATGGCGAAACAAACAACGCCCCGGACATAATTACCAAGGCACCCCTCCACGATGATATTTCCTTTCCCCAAGGGTGGAAAAAGGACGGCGACCTATGATTCTTTCTTTGTGGCTTTGGGGCGGGGTTGGAGTAACGGGGCTCATGCTTCTCGGTTTTTTTATAGGACAGGTTCGAAGGGATAATTCTTTGGTAGATATCCTATGGGGTCTTGCCCAGGTTGCCGGAATTGTAAGCGCCCTGGTTTGGCTCGGTTTTTTTCCGAAGGATCCGATTTTTTGGGTCTGGGGTACTACGGTTTTCCTTTGGGCTTTGAGATTGTCCGGTCATATCGGGTATCGAAACGCCGGTAAGGGCGAAGATCCTCGGTACCAGGGATTTAGGAAGTCCTGGGGTTCCCACCAAATCCTCGGGGCCCTGTTTCAGGTGTACCTCTTACAAGGCATTTTGGCCATGATCATTTTCGTAACCCATGGGGTGGCCATCTGGGGTGGAGCAACCGGAAGCCGGGGACCGGGGGCTTACCTTTTCTTTGCCCTGGGTTTGATCCTATGGATAGTTGGTTTTGTATTCGAGTCCCTCGGGGACTACCAGCTCCTTCGATTCAAGAGCCGAAAGGATAGCAAAGGTAAACTCATGACCACAGGGGTATGGAGTTTGACTCGACACCCGAACTACTTCGGTGAGGCCTGTCTGTGGTGGGGCTGGGGAGTCGGTATCCTTGGGTTCGGCCTACCCTATCCCGGGCTTTTGGGCCTGGTTGGACCAGCAGTTGTTACCTTCTTGCTCTTAGGCCTTTCTGGAGTTCCAATGACCGAAGCGCGGTATGCAGGACGGATAGACTTTGCCGAGTACGCCGAAAGAACCAATAGGTTTTTTCCGGGGTTACCAAAACGGACTGGGAAAAACCAATGAACGGGCGTAGAATAATCCAATGAAGGCCGACCCCCTTGGCTTACCAACCATAATAGTTCCCTATCCCGGCCCCGCGCCAGACGACGAATCCCAAGACCTTTTTGTCTACCTACGTCCCGAGACCAACGGAGTTTTGGTCGAAAGTACCCTCCTCCGGGTAATAAAGAATGCAGGACTCGGACAGCCCTGGAAGCTCGTTTATATGGCGAATTTTCCCGGTGAATTTATCGTCCGAAATAAGATTGTTGAACAATACTACGCCGTCAAGCTTCACTTCGCGGTTGCCGGCCGCTGGGCATTTTCGGATTCTATGCGGCACCGATTTAACCAGTATTTTCAAGTAGACTTTAATCGGGTACCGGTGCTTGGGAGTTTCGAGGCCTTGGAAGTGCTTGGAAAAACCCCGGAAGAACTCTTTTCTTCCTGGGTTGAGGCCAAAGACATGACCATTCTTAACGGACAAACGATAAAAAAAATCGAGGGTTCTTATATCGTGAACTACGATATTCCTGCTCTCATGCACAAGAATGAAAAGGGCACCGACATTGCGGTCATGATTTTTCGGACCCGGATGGACTATCAGGGAATTAAGTCCCTGGTGGCGCGAATGTGGGAGGCCCTGGTGGCGGGGGGAATACTCAAACCCCAACACGATGCGAGTAGGGCGTTTCATCATTCCAAGAGTCCCTTCGAGCAGACCCTCGACGCGATAACCTACCTTTTTGCTAACGACCGAAAGACCCTTCGGCTCAAGGATTTTACCTTCCCCAAGTACCTCATGGGTCGAGGAATACCTGAAGAAGTCATTTGCGGGCTCATGCGCAACCCCATAGTGTCGATTCGGGAGCCCAGCGGGAGACTGGTCGAGGACTCGGTGTTTAGTTATGGGAACAACTTTTCTTTTGCCCAGGCGTACGATCTGGTTACCCGGATAGAATCTCAAATACCCCTCATCCACCACGGACCCCTGATCGATGACATTTGCCGGGGGTGTTTAGACTAATGGAACTGTCGGATAAAGCAAAGGTTCTGGGCTCGGTCATACCCTTTCGTTTTCTCGATCGATCTCAACTGCTTCAAATTGCCGAAGAATCAACCTGGCAGACCTATGTTCGGGGAGAGCGGATTATCCATCAATCGGACTGGCCCGATGATCGGGTATTTCTTATGGCCGAGGGTTCGGCCCAAATGGGCCAAGAAAGTGATATCACCCTTTCAAACCCCGACGGGTTTCGTCGAACCAATACCCTCGATGAGGGCCACTATTTTGGAGAATGGGAGGTAATATTCGACGTACCGCGGTTGAGTACCGTGAAGGCCCTGGGAGACTGTAGGTGTCTGATCATTCCGGGAGAAAGCTTTCGTCGCCTTTTGGGCGATTCGGCACCCTTTTCTCAGGCTTTGGGGGTTATTATCCGAGACCGTCAGGGTATTTTTCAGGCCTTTGATCGTTTTCGGGCCGATCTCATGCGAGGCGTTGCCTTCGGCCACCTTAATATCACTGGCCTACTTGACCTTTATAAGGCCCTGGACCCGGCCCTCCATCCCGGGGTGAGGGAGACAAAAAATCTTGACGGCAAGGCGCTGGAGTACGCTGTTCGGAGGCTGCCGGAGAATGTTACCCGTACCTTTGCCTTCCTACTCCGGGACGAGTTACCTGCTGCTTATGAGGATCCCGACGCTTTCTTCGCTCGAATCGATACCCCTGCCCGACGGCGAAGTATTTGGGAAATGCTCCCGGGAAAAAATCTCATTCTGCTTCGAAGTGGAATAAGCGACCTGACCGATTTTATTACCTGTCTGTGTGTATACAGTGTCGAAGCCCAAAAGATTCGTAAGCGGGTCTACGAAACCCTCGGAATGGCAAAGCTCCGGGCTGCAAGTATCTCGTCCCAGGCCCTTACCAAGCCTGAGGAGTTAAGGCTTCTAGGGGATTTGGGTTTTGGGGAAGAAGAAATTGGGTCCCTACGGTCCATATGGCCGAAAGATCTGGTGCATAGGCTCTACGAAATTACCAATCACCGAGAAATGTTCTCAATTGACATTCGTCGCCAAAAGGCGGACTACAATTCTCGCCGAACAGAAATGTGGACCCATCAGTTGGGTGAGGCTGTTACCCAGGTCTTGGGGCTTCGGGATGGAGAATTGCCCGAGCTCCTCAACCTCCATATTATTAGCAGCAATACCCACTCGGTTACCAACTGTCTCAATCCCTGGTACCAGCAAAACAAAGAAGAAATCCTGGAGTGGGGGCGAGGGAAAGATCATCCCTTTGTCGAACAGCCCTGGTCGAACACCGATGACCTTCTGTACGCCCTCTTGCGGGATTATTTTCGGGCCTTTCCCGACCAAGAAAAAGCGGCCCGAGTCCGGGGCGAAGGGGCAGGTATCCATACCCTGGCAGCCACTGTTGCCACGGGAATTCAGGTACAAATTATCGACGGCTCAAAAATTAAACGGAAAAATATTGATCCAGGAATTCCACGGACGATCCGGGGAAAAGCTGATCGTGGTCCCTGTCTCATTATTAACATCGATTACGCCTTCGGTGAACAGGCCGAACACATTATTCGCAATCTCATTCTTCTCTTTGGAAAGACTATTGGGAGTGTTAACTTTCTGGGAAAAGCCGGCTCCTTGGTAGGTCGGCGGGGCGATATTCTCATTCCTACGGGATTTATTGAGCAGGCGGGTGACCTGGTGCAAGGTATCGAATTCTATTCCCCGGTTATTGGAGGCTTTCCGGTCCACCGGGGACCAATGTTAACCGTAGAAGGTACCCTCTTTCAAAATCGGCTCATGCTCCAGTACTATCGCCGGTTATGGGGAGTCATTGGCCTGGAAATGGAGGGGGCGCATTATCATCGCCAAGTCGAAGAAAGCAAGCTTGTAGGATTGGTTCGGAAGAATTTGGCCCAACGCTACCTCTACTATGTCAGCGACCTTCCTCTGGACCATGGTAGCACCTTGGCGAAATCCCTTGGACCCCAAGAAGGTATACCCCCGCTCTACGCAATAACCCGGCAAGTTCTAGGGGAGATTCTCTAATCTAGTCGTTAGTACGGTTTCTATAGCTTTCTGAACGTGGAGGCGGGTATAGGGCTTGATGATGTGGTAGTTCAAGCCGGCCTTGAGAAAACTCTGGTTGTCCCCCTTCAGGCTGTGGGCCGACACGGCTATGATTGGAGTATCCGGATTCCCTGCCCGCCCTGCCCTTATGTGCCGGGCGGCTTGTAATCCATCCATGCCCGGCATCGAAATATCCATTAAAATTAAATTTATGTCCGGCTGGGCCCGAAGGACCTCCAGGGCTTCTCTGCCTTCTCGGGCTGTTGAAACTCGGGAGTATCCTAATCCCTTCAAAATATTTACCAGGACAATACGGTTGAGGTCGTTGTCTTCGGCTACAAGGACGTGGATCGAGTCGGTAACTAGGGTCGCTGGACTTTCGTAGGCTACTGGGGCTTCGGGACCAGATTGGCGGAGGGGCCTTGGGCTGCTGGGAGTCTCGGGAAGGGATTTCCTACTATGAATTGGGAGGTTGACGTAAACACTGGTGCCAAAACCGGGATTCGAGTTCAGGTAAATCTGTCCACCCAGTAACTTGGTAATTCGTTTACAAAGAGGAAGGCCAAGCCCAGGCCCCGAGGTTTTTCGCTGATACTGATCCATTTCCAGCCCCGGACCCTGCCAAATATCCCGCAGAATCGCTTGGGAGATGCCCTTCCCCGTATCCCGAACTTCCAGGTCCAGCTCACCCATAAAATCGGTAATTGGCCGATAGGACGCGATGAGGTCGATCCGGCCGGTTTCGGTGTAGGTGATAGCATTTTGCACCAGGTTCGTGAGAATTTGTCGAAGCCTATCCTCGTCGCTTTCCAGAAGAATGTCATGGGGAATCTGGGTTCGGCAGTGGAGAGTAAGGTTTTTCCCCTCCGCCTGGGGGGCAAAACGTTCTCGAATATGGTCGATAAGCAGACCGAAATCAAAAGGTCGAGGGCGAATTGAAAGAGTCCCATCTTCGGAGGCGGTAAAATCCAAAATATCTTCGATGAGTCGCAGGGTGCCTTGGGCAGTTGCCTGGAGGGCAGGCAGGGGGCCTTCGGTCTTTCCTGCGGCCTCGGGGTCAGCGGCCTGAGCGAGGTGGAGAATGGAGGTGAAGGCACCCCGAAGTTCGTGGGTGAGGTTTGCCAGAAAGAGGTTTTTGAGCCGGTTCGCCTGGACGGCCTGGTTCTGGGCCAAAATGAGGTCGTCTTCCATGGTTTTTTTACTCGTGACGTCGTAGAGAATCATGAAGATCCAACGGTTCTCCTGGGCTTCCCGGGAACTTTCGATACTACACCATCGGCTCCCGCCCGATGGTTCGGGGACCAGAATTTCTTCAATTCTTCCCCGGCCCGTTTCGACTACCTGGGCTATGTGCCGAGAAACAATCGCCCGGTCCTGGGGTTGGAAGTAGAGGATGAGCTGGCTCCCCTGAAGCTCCGAGTCCGATCGAAGGGCCTGGCCGGGTTGTTGGAGAAAGTTTATCGCCGATTGGTTTGCCAAGAGTATTGTGCCCTCAGGGTCGAGGAGTAAATACGGAATTGGGGCATCTCGAAAAAGTTGGGTGAACTGACGGTTTCGTTCTTCTAACTCCGCCTGAATAGTTTCGAGGGCCTCGTGTTGGAGTTCTAATTCTCGCTCATGAATCTTTAACTGGAGGATGAGTTTTTCGTTCTCGGTATTCGTAGGAAGCCCAAGACTGAGGATTTCTTGTTCTGCTAGGTCTCGAAAACTCCGCTGATCCTTTTGATTCATGAATCTACCTTCTTTCCTCCTTTAGGTACGAGAGAAAGGAGGAATACTCTTCAAATACGGGAATAGTTGGGTTTTCCTCAACTATTGACCGAGGGGGACGGAAAAAAGCACCTCGATGGGCTTCTTTGATCATTGAAAGGTCGTTGTAACTATCTCCCGCTGCGGTAACCCGAAGGCCCATAGTTCGAAAGGCCACAACCGCCTGGCGCTTACCGTCTGGTTGTCGCAGTCGAAAGTCTTGAATTGTACCATTTTTGTCGACGACTAACTCATTGCAGAAGAGAGTAGGCCGACCGAGTTGGCTCATCAGAGGGCTGGAAAATTGGTGAAAGGTGTCGGATAAAATTATTACCTGGGTCTGCCGGCGAAGTTCATCGAGAAAGTCGAGGGCGCCGGGCAGGGGTTTCATAGACCCAATGACCTCTTGAATATCCCTGAGGGTAAGGTTATGGGATTTGAGAATTTCTATCCTACCACTCATAAGCTTGGAGTAATCGGGCTCGTCCCGGGTTGTCCGCTTTAGGGCTTCAATTCCAGTACGTTCTGCCACACCCAGCCATATCTCTGGGACTAGTACCCCTTCGAGGTCTAAACACACAAGTTCCATGGCTAAGGTATACCATACTAGGGTCACCTCTGGAAACTAAGTCAGGCGCCCTCGCCAGGGCCAGCGCATTATAAAGTTTGGGGAGAACGGCTATTTGGCACTAGACAATCGGAGAATTATTTGAAAGCTTCCTGAGAGGAGGCCTTCATTGTG
>JAACWS010000085.1 GCA_009991955.1 Spirochaetales bacterium | reverse complement strand
GTCCTCGGGATCTCCCCAACGACCGGCGGGAATTCGTCCCAAAATTTCGTTATAACGCTTGGTGTCGTTTCGCAGGGCCTCGGTATTGTCGGTAACCATGTAACCCGGGGCGATTCCGTTCACCTGGATTCCCTTGGCCGCCCACTCGTTGGAAAGAAGCATCGTCAGTCCCCGAATTCCACTCTTGGCCGAGGTATAGGAAGGAATCCGAATCCCCCCTTGGAAAGAGAGAAGGGAGGCGATATTGATAATCTTTCCCCCCGACCCCTGGTCTATAAACTCCCGTGCTACGGCTTGGGATAGGAAGAATACGGACTTGAGGTTTACGTTCATGACAGCGTCCCAGTCTTCCTCGGTAAAGTCGACGCTGTCGTTTCGTCGGATGATGCCCGCGTTGTTCACCAGAATATCGATTCGGCCGAAGACCTTTTTCGTAGCAGCCACAATGCCCGCGATCGGAGCGGTGGAGGACAAATCGGCCGAAATGTGCAGATAGCGACGGCCCGCCGCCTCCACCAGGGCAGCGGTCTGGGGCGAGGCAAGTCCGGTCCCTACTCCCGCCACATCGGCCCCGGCCTGAGCCAAGGCTCCAGCCATGGCCTGCCCCAGCCCCCGGGATGCCCCAGTGACTATTGCAACCTTGCCTGTGAGATCGAAGGCCTCAAGAATTCCGGCGTTAGCTGTGCTCATCGCAGATCTCCCGGGGCGACCATGTCCATGTCGTCGAAGTCTTGATTCTCGCCGGCCATGGCCCAAATGAAGGTATAACTTCCGGTACCGACCCCCGAGTGAATCGACCACGATGGCGAAATGATAGCCTCTTCGTTGGCTACCACCAAATGTCGGGTTTCATCGGGTTTGCCTTGGAGGTGGAAGACCCTGGTGTCTTTTGCCATACCAAAGTAGTGGTAGACCTCGGCCCGGCGCTCGTGGGTATGGCAGGGCATCGTATTCCAGACCGATCCGGTTTCCAGTTCGGTCATGCCCATAACCAGTTGGCAGCTCTTACATACCGCAGGATGGACGTATTGGTAAATGGTACGAACGTTGACCGTTTCGGGACTTCCCAGTTTTCGGGGGTTCGACTTTGATTGGGGAATGAAGACCGTGGGATAGGTTTGGTGGGCAGGAGCGCTCACCAGGAAAAACTTTGCTCCCTGACCGGAGAAAACGGGATTTTCACTCCCCATTCCCACGTACAGGCCATCACCTCGGGCAAAGTCGTAGGTGTCTTTGCCCACTTTAACCTGGCCCTTTCCATCGATGCAAATGATGCCTAACTCGCGGCGACCCAAAAATTGGTCGGTTCCAAAGTCTTTTCCCCCGGCGAGGGTTATCGACTTGTTGACCGGGAAGGCGCCCCCAAAGACCAATCGGTCCACGTGGGTGTAGGTAAGGTTGAGGGCATCGGGGGTATAGAGGTTCTGAACCAAAAACTCCCGGCGCAAGGCCTGGGTGTCGTAGGATTTTACATCCTCGGGGTGGTGGGCGTAACGAATGTCGAGGGCCATAAAAATCTCCTTATCTTATCTTTGTACTCTACCAGAGCCGTCGCCGGCTACCAGGGCTTCG
>JAACWS010000041.1 GCA_009991955.1 Spirochaetales bacterium | reverse complement strand
CTCTACGGCCAGTATATGTTTAATCAAATTCAGTCCGAATACGAAATCGCCCGTTATAATGACGAGTCGAACCCCAATGCGCGGGGATGGCGTCTTGGGGCTCGAGCGATCAATCAACTAAAACCCTTTGTACTTTCTACAACTTTCGAGTACAACCACACCGACCCCTACCTCTATATTCGCGAAACCCCCTACACCACCTATAGTTGGCGGCGCGATGTGCTGTCGAATGCACCGGGTGACGAGAGTAGTCTTCTAACCCTACCTTTGGGATTTAAGTACGGGCCGGACACCCACAGCCTGTGGTTTCGGAGCCAGGCCCGGTTCCCCAACTTGGCTACCATCGCCCTCGAGGCCGAGTGGGTACAACAGGGCGAAAACAGAATCACCAGCCCCTACGATGAAGGACCCGATGCAGCCGCGTCCACCTCACCTACCGGAACCCCCACTACTCTTTGGCAGTTTGGACTCCACACAGACCTGCGCCCCCTGCCCTTTTTGGACACCGCCGGTGGCCTCATCTACTCGTACCAAACCAAATCGGGAACCGCCGATCAACACAGCCTCGAATGGTACCTGTCGGTAACCCTCGAGGGGGGCCGATTGTTGGACTATTTGCAGACCCCCGCACCTTCGAAGGATACAGAATGAACCTAAAAATGAGAAATCTGTTTTTTGTCGTTATTTTTTGCCTGGTTTCGGTTGGGCTTTTTTCCCAAAACGCCGTCGATCTGCACGACCCCATGTACAAAGATCTAGAAGTCTGGATCGGCACTGGGTATATGGAACCAATGCCCTATTTGCGGCCATGGCCTAATCAAATTTTGACCCAAGCCCTAGAGACCATGCTAACCAAACCCGAATTGCCCGGGGACGTGCGAAACCGCGCCCAGGACTACTACCAGCGGTTGGGTGGGGGCGAGGATCCATTTCGGTTTATTGTGGATGTGATTCATCGAAACGAGGTGGGAAGTAGTCCGGAAAACCGAACCTTTCTATCGCCGGGCATGGACGTGTCGTGGAGTATAAATGACAAGGTCCATCTCGGAATCTATTGGAAGACGAGTATTATCGATCATCAGGATGGGGACGCCCTAGCAACCTACCAACGGGAATCGGTGGATTGGGTTCCCGACAACTCCGATTTTGATATTGCGGGGCGAAACATACTTATTCAAAACGGTGTCTTGAGTCACCTAAGTTTTGGAACTAGCGAGTTTGCGGGCCTCATTGGAATAGGGCGTACAGATTACGGCCCGTTTTATAACGATGGCATTGTACTAAGCGCCGACGCTCCATTCGGGGCTATTTTTGGATATACCTGGCATCGACCAGAGTTTTCAGTCAGCATGTTATATAGACCCTTGACCGCCACGAATAACTTGGGTGAAGGAAAAGCCGCCGATAAACACTATGCCTTTCATTCTCTCGAGTATCGACCTGCCCGTTGGGTTACCCTTTCATTCTTTGAGGCGATGGTGTGGGGTAATCGGCTTGATATGATCTATTTTGTTCCGTTTTCTGGCTTTTTCGTGAGCCAAGGAATGGGTGGATTTGACGGAAATAGCCTCATGGGTATGAGCGGAGAGTTCAAACCTATTCCCGGGTTGTCGATCCCTCTTACTTTGTTTGCCGACGATGTACACTTCAACGATATTGTCCGGGGAGATCTAGATACAAAATATAAACTCGCCCTCGAAGGGGGAATTTCTTGGTTTCCTCAAGCCCAGGGGATTCCAGTCCTGGAACGTATCCAAGCCAGCTACACCGCGGTAATGCCTTATATGTACACCCACCGAGATGGAGGAACCCAAGACAACAGTTCTGGTGATGGAACATGGCTTGATTCCGACTCCTACAACTTCGCAAACTACACCCACTTGGGTCAAAATCTCGCTACAGGCTTATTACCTAATAGCGATCGGTTTCAGTTAAATCTAGGAATTCGACCGGTTTCGTGGATAAATGTGGCCATCAATCTTCAACATATTCGACATGGAAATGCCAGCGAAGGGACAGGTATTGATGAAGATACAGCTACGGGGGACTTGTTCGACGCAGGTTACGACGGAATATTTCCGACCTTTCAGGAAACTACTCGGTTTTTGATTCAAGATGTACTGGAAACTACCAAACAACTCTCGGTCGACGCCCAATTCGAGTTACCCCGGCCGCAGTGGATGCCCGAGCTGAGTGTAGGTATGGGATACACCTTCGAACACATTACGAATACTGAGTTAGTCCCGGGGAAAACCGAAGCAAATCATTACCTGAGATTCCAGCTTCAATCGAGGCTCTAAAAGGTCATATTCAGGGTGAGTTTGAGCCCTAAACCGACAACCATGTTCCCCAAATCGGTCGACTGGTTACGGAAGTACGTTCCCTGGTCACCATAGATCGCAGGAAGAGCAAGGGTACCAGAAATCGACGGAACCAAGGGCCCTTCAAATCCAAGAATTACCTGTCCAGAGTGGTCACCAAATTCGTGGGTCCACGAAAGGCCGGGTCGCAACCCTAGAATTCTAAGGGTTGGGAACGTTAGGCCGAGGCCAACCATATGGCCTGGGTTGTCGGAAGTTTGGGTATCGAATATGTATTCGGCCAGGACATTCACGGGAACCTGAGGCTGGTAATACACCACTTGGGAAAGGACCCTAAACCGGGGCTCGGCAAAATGAGCCAAGGCGACCTGGGAGCTTTCCCAATCGGAGCGAAACTGAAGGCCAAGGTCTAGGGGTCCAAGAGGGATCTTGGCGGTCACCATGCCGCTAAGCAGGTCGTCCCACAGGTAGTGGGCAAAGAACCCCGTACTAATTGGTCCCACGTTTGTCTCGAAGGAACCGGCATACGCAAGATCCGAATACAAAGGGCCCGGTCCAAGAAAGTCTTCGGTACTGTAAACAAGACCCGTTATTCCATTCGTTCCAGCAGGCACAAAGAGCCGGACCGATGCGCCATCTTGAACCCTGCCTACCAGATTACCCGGTTTTGGGAGGCCAGGGTGGAGCCCAATCCCCCAGGTAAGACTTTGTTTGCCTACCCGAAAAAACGCCCATTCTTGCAAGGTGTAGTCAAGAAAGAGTTCATCGATAGCTGGGTTCGTAAACCTGAGACTCGATTGATCCAGTTCTGTGGAAAGGGACCCAAAAAATCGAAGGTAGTCGAATGGTCGAGCATCTACCGAAGCACCGGCGGACATGAGGAATCCACCTTGGGCGTCGAGTTCACCTCCCGTCCACTGGGTAAGACCTACCCCTGCCCCACCTTCAAAGGAAACTCGTCCTTCTACTCGTATGGGGTCCTGGGTTATAAGTTCGGTGTACAATGGTACTTCGAGAGGATCTTCGGCTTCCTCGACCGGGGTATCGGATACCACCTCGTCAAAAAGCCCAGCAAAAGGGTCTTCTTGTTCTTCTTGCCCAAAAAGGGCCAGACCAAAAAGGCACAGAAGACTATACATTAGCCATCGAGATCCACGGTTCATGTTAACGACTGGTCCTTTCTAAGTACCCTTGGGTAAAAACCAGGTCGGGTACAGGACTCACCGATGCTCGGGCGACACTCAAGGCCGTACGCTCGTTTCCGGCCAGAACGTCGAGGATTACTAGTTGAGTTGGAACGTAGGATGATCCAAACTGCTGATACCGGGGAATGGCGGTGGTTCGTAGGAGTTGGCCCGAGAGGCTGTAATCTTCGGTTTTGCGAATGAGGAGGTTTTCGTCGACCCAGATTTTCATTCGGGGGAAGGATACTTGGGTATTTGTGGCTACCAAAGTAAGAACGCGAGTCCTATAGGCTCCTAACTGCTCGGTCGTTTCGGATTCAATACTGTAGTCATCGGCAAGACTGGTGCGAAAAAAGTCGCTGGTTCGGGCGTTACTATTTTGGAATCGATCTCGAGCGCTGGTCGTAGTAAATCGTCGGGAAGAGGGATCGTAAAGAAGAAGACTATCACCAATTTTGAGGTATCCCTTTCCCCGGTCTACCGTTGGTTCCATTAAAAGAATAAGAAATTTATCTTCCCGGTCCCTTCGAAAAACCGCAGCTTTCATACTACTGGTTCCCTGGCCCGGACGTTCTTGGACGATAGTATACTCTCCGGAAAAATCCTGATTTCCTAAGTCGACCCGAGAATCGATTTGACTTAGCAGGTTCTGCGCCGTTAGCGAAACAAGGGAAACAAAAAAGAACAAGACAAAAGCGAATGACCTCATGAGTCCTCCAATCCAAGGATAGAAATACTTCTTTGCAAACGAAAGTGGGGCGGGGGGGTCGTCGAGTCAAGAAATCGAATTTCCCCTTGGGGATCTTTACGAACACCCATGAAAGACAAGTTAAATAGGTTGCCCTCAACTATGGTATTTTCGATAGAAATGTCGACAGGCATACTGGTCCGATCGAGAAACTGAAAATGAAAGAGTATACCTGGACCCTGGTTGTTTCGAATGAGGGTATTCATTACTCGAATCTCCGTGAGTTGTTCGTAGGGACGGTTTGGTTCAAAGTCGATTCCAGCCCCCGGAGGTGTACCCTCGGTGCCCTCAATGAGACAAGAATCGACGACCAGTCCTTTTACCGAAATGACGCTGATTCCTTGACGATGATGATCCCGAATATGGAGGTTACGAAGGGTTATGTCGCTGTTCCATGACCGTTCCTCGGACTGAAAAGCCCCCAGGTAAACACCATCTCCCCCACTGGAACTCAAAGTAAGGCCCTCGATAAGCACATTATGACTATTGTACAGACCTAGGGTATTTCGCCATTCGGCTGGGTGGTAGGGAGGATTTTGGTAGTCGGTCTTCCACATGCGAATTTCGGCACCATACCCAAGGATAGATAGGTTCTGTACCACATCGCCTTTCAGAAGCATGTCCCCACCGCCGGGAAAAGCCCCTCGTTTCGCCTCGAGAATTGCGCCGGGCGCAAAAAGGATGATTTTATTCGAAGGAAGTCGAAGTTGGTCAGAGACCCATATTCCCGGTTCGGCAGGAAAAAGAAGAACCGGTACCTCGGAGTCGAAGGCGGCTTGAATGTACCGGGTAGAATCCTCGGCATCGTATCCCCAGTTTGTAATTGGTACACCCTGGGCGAACAATTCTGGATCGATAGATCCGGTTCCGGGATATCCAGGCCTCTCGGGAAGACTGACACAACTTATCAAACTTACCAAAACGAGTCCTAACACTCCTAGAATTCGAGGAACTACCATTTCCTACTCCTCTCTAAGGGCATCTACGGGATTCAATCGAGAAGCCAAGTCGGCGGATCGGTAACTTCCGAGCATCGATGAAAGAATGACGAGAAGGAGGACCCCTGCCATTCCCCAGGGGGGTAAGTACCAGGAAAGGTATCCAGATTGCAGGAAGAGCGATGCCCAGGAGAATCGAACAAAAGATATTTGAGAAACTATTGTTAAGGTGACGAGGCCGAGACCAAACCCCAGGACGGCACCTGCCACTCCGAGAAAAGCGGCCTCAAAAATAAAAAGACCTTTCACGTCCCGAGCCTGCATTCCCAGGGCCCGCATAGTACCAATTTCCTTTGTTCGTTCATGCACCAGCATCGTGTAGGTATTGCTCACACCTACCATAACAATCCCAAGAAATAGAAGTATCAAAGAAAAGGCAACCATACTCAGGGCCCCAAGCAGATCGCGGATTTGGGCCAAATTTGCGTCGAGGGTAAGGACTGCTAGGGTAGTGATGGGAGTCCTCTGGGCAAAATAGCGGTCTCGTTCTTCTTTGCTTTGCATGATTGGAAATACCGGAAATGTACTCTCGAGACGTTCATGAATAAACTGGGCGACCTTTTCTTGGTCTCCGGGGTTTCGAACATAGACACCCATTTCGTTTACGAAATTTGGGGCCAAATCTTTTAGCGAGTTAAGGGTAGATATATGAAGATATGCGGTGTATCCAAAAAAGCTGGCATCTTCAAAGACTCCCCGAAGCACTAGGGTAAGGGCGTTTATTTGGCCGGTTTCCGTGGTTCCGGAAACGAGAATATCGTCGCCTACTCGGACACCGAGGCTACGGGCTACGGCGCTGGAAATAAGTATTCCTTCCTTGTCGTCGGGACTAGGTAGCGCTCCCTCGAACAAGTCGAGAGTTTCCAGGGCGGACGACTCCCGATCCCAGTCTAGACCGATGAGTCTCCGTTGACGACTGGTTCGTCCTCCGAACGAAAGGGAGGCGTCGGTTCGATAATAGAGACTTCGAACCGCAAACCCATTCACCGCCCAAGGGAGGTCTCGGAAAACCTCGAGGACAGACTCGACATCTTCGATTCGAGAATTATTAAAATCACCGTACCCTAGGACCGAAACGTCCCCGGCAAAATATCGGGCGGCTTTAAGTCGAAGAACTCTATTCATTCCCGATACGACCCCAAGAATAAGGACAAGCACGAGTACCGCCAGGGCCAAAGACCCCAAGAGTAGTCGGTATCGATTCTGGTTTCGAACGAAGTTCCGGATCGCAATTGGGAGTATTGTCATACCCCACCTCCCATCGCCTGTAGGGGGGTGATAGCGAATACCTTTTTGAGGGGATACATAAGACTTACAACGCCCAATCCGAAGGCACCAAGAAGGTGATTAAGAATGAGGTTTACACTCACGGAACCCGAAAGGGTACTGCCACCGAAGAGAGCCTGGAGGAAGGGGTTCGAAAGCCCAACACCAAGGGCATTCAAGAGGAGAATTATCAAAACCCCAAAACTCAGACCAAGGATTCCCGATCCTCCAACAACCAAGAGGGACTCTAACCCGATCATTAGACCGGTCTTTCCTCGACTTGCCCCAAGGGAACGCATGGTACCTATTTCTCGGGTACGCTCGAGAACAGACAAAACGATACTATTCATTGTAATCGTTATAGTTCCGAGGGTTACGAAGAGTAGTCCCCCATTAAAGAAGACTTGAATAATCCACACAATAACCGGAGTACCTCCAACACTGAAACGCCAGTCTCGTATGAGGTAGTCGGATGGAGAAATTTGGTTTCTCAGTACTTCTTGGACCCGGGATGATTCCCAAGGTTTCTCGAGGGCAACCAAAAGAAAATTCCACGCTCCTGCCCGCAGGTTTTCGGGGCTTTGAACTTCGAATTCGGTCGTATCGAGAGGGGAAAAAAGAGACTCCAGGCTATCGAAGAGACTTTCTCCTTGATCTTGGGGGGGATCTTCGGAAAAGGTCTCTTGGGAAAAAAGATCATCGGAGAAAAGATCGTCTATTCCTTGATCTAGGCCGGGGGTGGGAGAGTACAGATACCCGTTTAACGCCCGGGCGGTAGATACATCGACCAAGGCGACCCGGTCAAGAATTTCGTCCCCAATGGGATACGAAAATACGCCGGCCAAGGTCACCTCCCGTAAGGAGAAATTCCCGTGGGAGAATACGGACAACAGAATGGGAGAACCTGGTTCGATTTGAGTCCCAACCCGGGCCGATAATTCATCGTACCGAGTTACATTGAGGAGGATGAAAGGTCGACCGTCTTCTGGCCATTGGCCTTGAACCAGTTTTAGATCGGGGAACATTTGACGGTACTCGACCGGTTCTACACCGAACAGAGGCTGAAGATCGGTCTGCCCCTGAACTTCGATCTGAGCTGCGGCGGTAACAACTCCCGCTATTCGCCGAATTCCGGGAGTACTTTCCAAACGGGATCGAAGAGCTTCACTATCGGAAAGGACTGGGGGCACCAAGTACTCACCAACCAGAAGGGCTTCGCTACCAAATAGGGTAAAACTATCGTCGCTAACCGGGCTAATCGTAAAGTCGCCGGTAAGTTGGGTTCGGTAGGCGGCTTCGAATCCCGTGTTCGAAGATTCGAGGATGCTATTTCCCACAAAAAGCAGGGCTATCGAAAGGGAGAGAATTACAATCATCGGGCGGAGACGAGGTACATTTCGAATAACATTTCGCACTACTAGTCGTCCTATCATTACTCGCTCTCAAAAACCGTTTCGCCAGACTTGTTCGCTGCACCAAATTCCCATTTGACGGTTCTCTCTAGGGCCTTTGCCATGGG
>JAACWS010000031.1 GCA_009991955.1 Spirochaetales bacterium | reverse complement strand
CTACTCCCAGAAATCCCTGGAGTATATTGCGAACCACTTTTTCTGGAGCCTTACACCGGTAGGCCCCCGGGTATTTTTTCTAAAGAAGCAAGATTCCTAATCCCACAAAGAGTGGCAGAGTAACTAAACTCGCTGCGTAGGTAAGAAGCATTCCACCGCCCAGAAACTCGTTCTGTTTTTCCGAAGCCCAGGCTCGAGCAACCACCATAATATTGGTCCCCGGAGGAACTGCGGCCTCCACGATTATTACCATGCCAATACCCCAAGCAAACTCCTCGGGGAGAATTAATCCAAGGGTGTACCGGGTAATTACCGCCACCAGGGTCATAACCAGCGGATAGGCCACCAACTTGATACCCACCAGCCACCGCAGCTCGGTGTATCCCTTCCAGGATCCAAAGGTGAGGGGAGCCAGGGTTCCGCCCAGGACCACCAAAATCAAGTCCAGCGAAATCCTCCCAATCAACGAAAATGCCGCCCCAAGGCCCTGAGGCAAAAACCGATACCATCCCGTAGCCGCAAGAATCACCCCCAAGAATATTCCAACCAATGGGGGTGTAATACGGAAGGTAAGGCGGGGATTTCCTTTTTCCAGGAGGGGAATCGAGAAGGTCCAGAAGAGGAAGTTAAAGGCCATGACATAATAAAAAAGGTAGACCATTATGCCGTCGCTCACCAAAATTCCCAGAAAGGCCAGGGGAATATACCCCGCATTGTGCAACGCAAAGAGCACCAATAATTCCCGAGGATATTCGGTACGCAACCCAGGTACCCGGCGAATAAGAATTCGCCCCAGGTAGAATTGAAAACCTATCATGCCAGCTCCCAACAAGAAAAACCCTACCATCCCCTGCCAACCCAGGGCTACGGCCTCTGTCCACCCGGCATTTATGCGGTCGATCGAATAGAGGGGAAAACCGATCCACAACAGGGCCTTTAGCAACCGGGGCAGAACCTGATGCTGGAGAAAGCTCGGGCGAAAGATCAGGTATCCGGCTACGACTAAAAGGTAGAGGCGACCAATGGCAAAGGCGACGGGAGCGAAGTTCATGGGGGCTAGATTAAAGGTCTAGAGCAGAGAGGACAAGGGATTCATACAGTCATGTAGAATGATAACCTCTTCGAAAACCGGACTATGTCAAAATTTACAACTTTTAGGACAAAATTTACAATACTATCCTAGTCCAAGAGCGAGTTGCGTTATGGTTACCAGCCATTCTATACTTCGTCGAGTCGTAGATTTTTTCTGGAGAACCTTTCATGCGCCAGGCCCACAAAATCGTCCGAGTCATCCTCGGCAATTCCGACCATCCCAGCCTGGAGGTCAGACTTGCGTTTATGCACTTGCTCCGCAAGCTTCTGGCCCAGGTCTTTGCATACTCTCTCCTTCGCCCCCAGGTTCGTCTTAAAGTTGACCGTTCGCTGGTCGATTTTCTCGACCGTGACCTCTGGGACACCCGGTTAGTGGTTATGTTTTTCCACGAACCCTGGACCGAACCTACCCCACTGCAGGTACAAAACTTGCGTTCCTACCTGGAAACCGGGGGCCAAATACTGTGTGTCCACTCCCCCACCGCCTCGTGTAAGAAGAATCCGGACTTCACTGCCCTCCTGGGAGGAACCTTCTTGGGTCATGGACCGATTGGAACCTTTAGGGTTTCCCGGGTTTCCGGGGCTCCCGGCGCCTCCTTACCCAACCATCCCCTCGAACCCTTCGACCTCACCGACGAGCTGTACACCCACCGCCTCGAACCGGGTATCCAGGTCGAGTACACAGGCTCCAGCGACCAAGGCACCCACGCCCTGGCCTGGGTCCATCGGGTAGGCGATGGGCGGGTCTACTACTTTTCTCCCGGTCACCTGGTTCCCACCTTTCGATCCCGCCGAGTACGCATCCTTCTGCGCAGGGCTCTTTCCTCTCTGGTATCCTAGTATCCCAATAGGGCAAGCCTAAACACGCGACCTATACTTGACTATCCAACTTGTATATATTAGGTTTTTCCTCGGAGGTTCTCTATGACAGAAGTAACTATTTGGAGCGGGTGGATCGGTGGTATTGCCATTGGCACCTACGCCCTTTTCCAGTTTTATTTGACCGGTAACCCTCTGGGTGTTTCCTCAGCTTTTACCGACGCCTGCAGTCTCGTGACTCCGGGGCCGTTTTTCAAAAAAAATCGCCAAGAAAACGGCTTCTCCTGGAGAATCTGGTTCGTCCTAGGTATTCCCCTTGGGGGATTCATCGCAGCCCTCACCAGTCCCGGACCGCTGGTTGCGAGCTTCAGTCTTGGCCCCCTCTACGACTCGGTCCTCCCTGCCGTTCCCTGGGTGCGATCACTTGTGCTGACCTTTGGCGGGGTGCTCTTAGGACTGGGCTCTCGGATGGCCGGTGGTTGTACCAGTGGTCATTCGATCACCGGTCTAGGCCTCCTTAATCCGCCGAGTCTCTTGGCATCCATAGGATTCTTCGTTGGAGGAATTCTCATCGTTCAAATCCTTTTCAATGTTCTCGGATAAAAGGGAGAGTAACCTATGTACGTGAATAAAAAACTTCTTGGCCCTGGGTTCTTAGCTCTGGGAGCCCTCTTTGGATTTCTCTTAAGTCGCGCCGGTGCCACTACCTACGACTTTTATGCCCAGCTTTTTCTTTTTCAAGACTTTCAGCTCCTCTGGGTCATCGCGGTCGCCGCTGGTTTAGGAGCTCTTGTCCATAGCCTTATTGGGTATCGTCGGTCATCGCCACCAAAGGCTATCCTTACGGCAGCGGCCCTATCGTACAAAGGAAAACCCTACCGTAGATCACTAGTGCCTGGGTCGATCATCTTCGGTATCGGATGGGGATTGGCTGGGGCCTGTCCTGGAACCGCCTTGGCGATGCTCGGAGAAGGAAAACTCGGAAGTCTCTGGACCTTAGGGGGATTTTTCGTTGGAACCCTTTTGTTCGGGTTGAAGGAAAACTTCCGGATGAACAAGGCAGTACCAGTCCAGGGCTGAACTGGTACTTTGCCGCTCCATGGGATATATTTTTAACGATGGACTTTCCCAAACTACTTTAACTATATTCTAACAGGGGACCTCTAAAAACCTTGTTTCTAGGGTATCCCACGCTCTTAAGTCATTGCGGTGCAATGACCAACTTGGCCAGATTAATAGATTTTAGTGGTCCCCAACAATTGGTAGTATATATTGATGGATTTAGAGATAGACGCAGGAAAAGCTTTAGTTCCCCGATTTAATCCCATTGATCTTCTGACCTTGGGGTTTATAACCCTTAATATTCTCATTGTACTTTTTGGGTGGAGTCGAATCGAAGGCCCAGGGACGGCAGCCATGGGGTACCTCACTACCATGATAGTAACCCTCGGTATCATACTTATCGGAACACCTAAACACCTGCCCGGATTCCTTTCGCAGATAGAAAAACCATTACTCCACTTTTGGGGATACGTCCGCGGGGGATATCCCTTCCTCTTCTTGGCCTATTTTTTTGTGACCGTTACCGAAATCGATAACATCTTCTACGCCGAGGCCTTGGACCCTTGGTTCCGAGCGATGGAGAAAAGGATTTTTGGATACCTCCCCCATGAAACCCTCATGGATACCTACGACAATTATTGGGTCTCGGAAATTCTCCACGGGGCCTATTTCATCTACTACGTGTTATTAGGGGTCCTTCCCTATCAAATTTATAAGCGTAGCCCAGAAAGTCTACAGAAATATACCTTCGCAGCAATGACAGTGTTTTACGCCTCTGCTCTTACCTATCTCATTTTTCCGGTCATCGGTGGCCGTTACACCGAAGAAATGGTGCATAAGACCCTCGAAATGCGCTATGGTTTTTTTACCCGGCTGATGGCGTCGATGTACCGAACCAGCAACCATTTTGGCGCAGCATTTCCGAGTACCCATACGGCCCAGAGCCTGGTACTGGCGGTTGGGGCCCTCGTCTACCTGCCCATGAAAAAAGCGTGGATCTATAGCCTCAATGGGGTACTTGTTCTCTTGGCTACTGTGTATGGGGGATACCATTACATTCTCGACGTGGTAGGCGGATTTCTCTACTTCGGCGCATTTTTTCCTTTAGGGCTGAAGTTCTATGACCTATGGTTTGCCGACCTCGCCCAGAGGGCCGAGTCTAAAGTCGTCGAAATGTCCGCACAAGCAAAACTCGAAACCGAAACCACCAAATAAGGCCTATTCCTGCCATTTTCCAGGGAGCCTTCTGTATTTCCCGCACCATTTCTCGCCCAGCCCGAAAGCTCACCTTATTCACCCTATGGGATTTGCCAAGAATATAGCCAAAAAAATCTTCGCTATAGACCATTAAGCCGTTGTTCAAAATTGACCTCCGGCGGGACAACCATTTGTCTCGCCCCACCAGACCCGGCCCAACGAGTAAGAGAGTCGGGTTCGATTTTTTAATGGCCGTACACACCTTTGGTTCGGTGGACTTTGGGAACCGACCCATGTACCGACCAACGATCCGGGCTCCAGGAAAGGTTCGACGTATTCGTTGTTCAATAGTGGTAATATCTCGGCCCGAGGCCCCCAAAAAGTACAACCCGCCCTTTCTGGCTTCGAGCCATCCCAAAATTTTTACTAAGGTATCGGTAGGGTAATATCGATGGGCGTTTGGATGACCTAACTTAACCAGGGCATTCGAAATGTCCTTGCTAACGGGTAACACGAGCCCCGCATTTGTAAGGGCTTCTCGGTAAGAAGGATCTCGACGGGCTCGTAATACATCAAAGGTCCGCAGAAAGACCAATTGAACACCTTCACTCGTTTGGGCATAGTCCGTCAATCCGTCCAATACCTTTTCCAGGTTCTCGGGAGCAACACAATCTACCGGAACCCCTAATACCTGGGTCCGAACAACCCCCGCAAGGGGGTAAGGCCGAACTAGGGTTTTACCTTTGCCCATAACGATGCCTCCAAACACATTGTCTTCACCGACGCCAGGGCCGCAACCACTGCGGTTTCACAGCGCATAACAGTCTGGCCCAAATAACCGGGATGAAATCCCCGAGAGACCAGCAACTCGACTTCCCGGGGAGAAATTCCCCCCTCGGGTCCAACGAGTAGATAGATTGGCGTGGAAGTAGAACCAAGGTAGTCGGCTATTCCTCTTTGTTCAAGGGGTTTCTCGTGGAAAAATATACCGGTTCTATCTTGAGTATCGGGGAAGGCGCGAAAAAAGTCGTCCAGGGTCTGGGGATCGTGGAGAACCGGGAGAGGAAGGCAGTTGCTTTGCTGGGCTGCTTCCGAAATTAGGGCACCGAGCCTCGTACGCTTTTGAGCCCAGGTCCGGGGGTCAGGATCGGGAATACTATGATCACAGAAAATTGGGTAAATGTGGCGCACACCCAGTTCGGTACTTTGACGAAGGGACTGTTCGAGCTTCTTACCCTTCGGAAACCCAAGGAGAAGTCTTAGATCGGGAAAGGTTTCGGTAGTCTCGGCAGACTCGCTCCCCTGCATGACCCTCATTCGAACCTGGGAGCTGGAAATCTTTTCGATTGTTCCTGTGACTCTTACCCCACCACCCAGAACTACCGGAAGGGAATCGCCCTCCCGATAGCGCCTCACCCGAATGAGGTAGTGGTAATCCCTTCCACTGAGGGTTAGAAACCCCCTAGAGTCTGGCTCCAGGGGCAAGATAAATTGCTTCACAAATTTAGCAAAACCAACAAGAATTATGGATTTCGGGGAAGTGGCAACCCACCCCCTTGGGCAAAATCTCCCGAGAGGGGCGGTCGACTGTCGATAATGTCTTGGACTCTGCCCTCCTCAAGGATTTTTAATGCCTCTTGCAGGATGAGGTCATATTCCAAATCGTATACCGAGCTGATATTCTTTCGTCGTTCACTTTCTAAGCGAATAAGCCGGCGGGATATACGCTCGGGGACAACCAGGCCCTCGCTCGTAAGCTGTCCAATGAATGTGTTAATTTGGGCAGGAGTAGGGTTTGGGGTTTGATCAAAGAACCCAGCAATTCTTCGCTCGTCGTTGATTACTACCAGAGCCTCCTCTTCTTCGGGGGTAAGCTCGGGAATCTCAACTTCTACGTCCGGGGGTATTCCAATTTTATCGATAAAAATATTTCCCGGGGTGTAATAGCGGCTCATAGTCAGCCGAAAGCCCGTTTCTCCAAGGGAGCGAATTTGTTGCACCGAGCCCTTGCCGAAGGAATTAGCACCGACAGTAATAGCTCGGTCACGATTTTGGAGGGCTCCCGCCAATATTTCGGCCGCCGACGCTGAGCCCCGGTCAATGAGTACGACAATGGGCAGATCTACCGGAAAACTCACTCCCGCTTGGGCGTTGAATACTTGGTTTTCCCGAATATTTCGGCCCCGAGTGCCAACGATAAGACCATCATTAAAGAATAGGTCTCCGGTTTCGACGACGGCCGACAAAAGCCCACCGGGGTTGGACCGCACATCGACAATAAGAGAGCGAATGTTCTTCGAAAGAAGGTCTTCTAAGGCACTTTCAACCCGCTCGGTCGTCCGGGGGGTAAACTGAATAATGCGTAAAAAACCTGTAGTACCAATGACCGCATGTTTTACCGTAGGAATCTCGATAATCGCACGCACTAAATCGACAGAAAAACTCGACGTTCTCCCCCTTCGAATCGTAACTTCCACGACACTGCCGGGGGTACCTCGTAGTCGGGTAACAACTTCGTCGATATTTATGTCGTCGACCGAGTCACCGTTGATGTGGGTCATATAGTCTCCCGAACTCAACCCCGCCTGAAAGGCTGGAGTGTCTTCAATTGGTGAAACTATCTCGACCCAGGGACCAATTTCGGGTCGATTCTCGTCGGGAACCACCTTGTTTATGTAAAGTCCAACCCCACCAAACTCCCCTTGGGTTGTATCGTTCAGTGCTCGCATATCCGTTGCCGTGAGGTAAGCGGAATACGGATCTCCTAGGCTTTCGAACAGACCCTTCAGAGCACCATCGAGAAGGGTTTGGGAATCGACCTCGTCGACAAAATTACCCTGGATGAAGCGGAAAACTTGACGGAAGGTTTCGATAAACCGATCTTCCTCGGTCGTCGCTGTAGGTCGAAGTACCTGGGCAAGAACCTGGGATGATCCCATAAATACCAGAAGCACCAAAACAAAAACAAAGGTAAGAATATTGCCGGCACCCCGGCCACGATGGTTTGTTTTCATAGACAGTAAGGTAACACATCGGAGGGCCGATGGTTACTCCTCCTTCGAATTTTTTTTCAACTGAGGTGGGTCCAGGGGTTCCCCGCCAGGAAAGTGGGGATGCAAGGTTCTCAAGACTTCTTGGGACAGCAAAAATACTCGGCTGTTTCTCTGGGGATTGTAGGAAGCTCGACGTTCTTCGGGTAGATCGTCGGGAGTGGCTTTAACAAACCCCAGGGTCTCAAACCAGTCCCCAGCTCGGGTGGTCAGAACTAAAACTTTAGGGATGGCTAGCCTCCGGGCCTTTCCAATCAGGTATCCAACGATCTTCTGCCCCAAACCCAGAGCCTCGTAATGGGGGTCTACAGCTATCGCCGCGATTTCTGCCGATCCATCCCTGTACCGATGCAAGGCACCACACCCATGAATAGCCCCATCGGACTCGAACACCACAAATTCCGGGTGCAGCCGCTCGAGATCCTGCTGATCTCTTCGCAGCAGAAGCCCGGACTGGATGTTCGGCTCCATAATATCGAGAACCGAGGGAATATCCTCGGGCCCCATATCGCGAATCGATTCGAAAGGATCCGAATGCACCATAGCACCAAATCCCAGAGACGAGAAAATTTCTTTAAGAATTACTCCCTCGATCCTTCCATTTATAATATGAACCCGCTCTACCCCCTGGGCGGCAGCCCGGGCAGCAAGCTTGACAAATCCGTACTTCAGGTCCTCCGATCTATCGCTATTCAGAGACAAGAACCCCTTGGCTGCGGGTACCGAAAGACGAATTATCTGGCCCTCGTGGACCACAGTCCCTTCTTTGGGTAGCTTCCATTCGTCTTCTAGAAGCTGGACCGAATCGGTCAAGAAGAACAGTTTTTCTGCCTCAAGGGTTTCGGCCAAGTAGGTTGCTAACTCTTGGGACGAAATGTTGTAGGGATTTCCCGTCGAACTCCACCCGATACACGGGAGAATTGGTACCATCCCGTCTTCGAGGACCTTTGCCAAAAGTCGACCGTCGACCCGACTTACCAGACCGGTCTCCAAAAAATCAACCCCATTAACAACTCCAAGACCCCGGGCCCGTACCCAGCTTCCGATAACCGAGTCGACCGTAAGACTGGAAAGTTGGGTCATAAGCTTATTTGCTACGTCAAAGGCTGCCATTTTAATAAAGGGCATATGCTCCTCGGGACTAATACGGATTCCACCTACTATTTGGGAAGTATACCCATAGGCACCTAAGACATCGTCGATCCGTTTTCCAGCCCCTGGAACCAGGAGAATTTGTATTCCGCTTTTATGGAGGATTGCCAAATCTCGTACCAATGATGGAAATCGAGGGTCCTCGATAACCCCCGAAGAAATCATAATAACAAAGCGTTTTCCGGCGAACCGCTGGGCGTACATAAACACCTCGCGAATGAGTTCGACCTGTCCTTGAAGTATGTGTTCGTCCACTGGGCCTATCCTTTTTCCCTACCTACTGGTAATTGATGTATACCGGCTGGGGTACGAGTTCCATTACCTGGGCCGGGGACATGAGGGGTATATCGGTTCCAAAAGTTTTCCAGGGCTTTGGATAAAAGAGCTTGAATCCCTTGAGAGGTATATTTTCTGCCAATACACTATGGCGCCAGCTCGATACTTTCAAGGCAGGAGGACCAAAGCCATCGGCATTGAGGACTAAATCTACCAAGGGATAGTCGGTTCGTACCTCGTCTCGATTCTGAATCATTTTTGGATGAAACTGGTGTACCAGGAGCATTCGCCGTTCGGTAACACCATTCTCTTGTAAATAGTCGTCCATAATTTCTTGAAGCCTGTTCACCTCTTCGGCGTACACCCACCCAATTTCTTCGCCCGGTTGAGTAGTCCGCCACTCGGGGTCTATGGCCAGATGCACCGGTCCCTCAAGGAGGTAGGGAAGCATTTCCCGAAAGCTCTGTTCTGGGTCTCCTATTCCAATTTGATGGTCTAAAATGACTACCATTCCGTTGTCCTGGGCGAAGCGAATATAGTCCCGAATAAGGGCGGGCGACAGTCTGCCTGACTGCCCATCCGCCCAGACAGTGGCAAAAATAAGATGAAATGCCCTAATAACTCCCCGGTCGCCGTTAACTTCGTCGTAGGCGGCCGCGGTCTGAATCAGACGTTCAGCCAAGGCAGCCTTCGAATATTCTCCCAAGATTCCCATCCGGTTCGAGTTGGGATTCCCATAGTACCCGACAATGGTATTTTGTTCGAGGATACTCGGGTAGGTGAGGGGTTCAAGTACCTCGTGGTCTTCCAGATTTACAAGGGCTGGGGCTGGAGGTGGAGGTGGAGGCGCTGAATCTACCACTCCCCCATTCGTTTCATCGGCAGTAGTCAAGAATACCGGACTAACCAGACTGAGCATCAGCAAAAGTGCAAAGGTTAATACCCCTAGAGGGCGATTCTTCTCCTTTTTGACCGGATCTTCCATCTCTACTCTCACCGACTTGCTCCAGGGCCAGGATTGGCCCATAATAGAGGTTCATGGAACTTCTAGGGCCTGTACAAAGTGTCGGCAGATTCCCCCGGTTCCTCATGGGCTTCCTGGGAATTTTTCTCCTTCTCTCTTCCTGCAATCCAGGAAATGTCACCCAGACTGCCAATCTCCGGGCCCAAATTGAGAATCTCCTTCAACTCCACAGCTACGAGTATCGTTATCGAGAAATCCTCTACCTTGGGGACCAGAGAACTCTCCTGGGTTTTATACCTACCCGGGACCGGCAGTTTCTTTTTCGGGTCGATTTTCTAGTAAGCGCTGGGGTAGACCTCACTCGCGGATACACTCTCTCTTCGGGTCCGGGTAATAAGATGACCCTGGTTCTTCCTTCTCCGGAAATCCTCTCCGTAGACGCCCAAGAGGAAACCCTCTACCAGTACGTGAACCAAACCTTCGGTGGAGACCTCCGGATCTTAGAAATTGGCGACCTCCTCGAATTGGCATCCCAGTCCATATCCCAGGACTCCATTGAAAGGGGCATCCTTCACCAGGCCAAACAAGAGGCCGAAAGTCTTGTTCGCAGCTTTTTCTTATCCCTTGGAATAGACGAAGTTGTTCTAGAGTGGGCACCCCATGGTTAAGAATATCTTCTTGGTTGTTCTAGTTATTCTTGTTCTGGGCCTCGCAGGGTATCTTGGGTTCCAACAACTACCATCGCTTTTCGTTCAAGACAAGAAAACCCTCGATGCGTCGGGACTCCTGGTGGCTACCGGCCCGATTGATGAGCTTAAACTTTTAGAATACGTTGAAAAGACCGTCTTTCCCTTCGATTTTATTGACCCCGAGGCGAATCTGGCTGCCCTGTCCAGGGTTATTCAAGCCGATCGTTCGGGTCGCCTACCCCAGGATATTTTGACCCCCCGGGAGTGGGAAAGTTTCGAGGCTTATAACCTGGCCCGTTCCACGGGATTCGATCCTGGCACCCCCGGGAGTCCATTCCTGGTTCTGACCCTGGTCTACGAGTACGGGTATCCTTTAAGCGACCCCGTGTTAGGTCCCGATCCGGTGTTAGACCCGATCATACCTGCCCTTCAGGTTCGGCCGCCTTCGCTGTTAAGGGTACGAATCGAGGATCTTCGCCGGGCGGACTATCCCTACCCAGATGTTCGAATAAGCCCCGAGAGCTGGCAAAGAATTTCTGGGTTTATAATCGCCCAAAAAGAAACGGGCGTGGGTCTCGATACCGTTCGGCTCCAGGCCCAGGAACAGGCCTTTCAATTTTTCCGAAGTATCCTTCGGGCTGCTTATCCCGAATCAAATCCCGAAATTACCTTCCGATAACATTCCAGCCCCCTTGCCTTTTTTTCTTCTAAGGGTTACCTTATCTATATATTATTTTCAATATATAAGGATGGACGAGATGACCGAACATTTGACTAAAGAGAGCTTCTTATCGAAAGTTTTCGATTTCGAGAATAAACAAGAATGGGAATACCAGGGATCTAAGCCCGCCATTATCGACTTCTATGCCGACTGGTGCGGGCCCTGTAAAATGGTAGCCCCAATCCTGGAAGAAATCAGCGAGGAATATGGCGATAAGATGCACGTGTACAAGATTAATACCGATCAAGAGCAAGAGTTATCATCGGCTTTTGGCATTCAAAGTATCCCAAGCCTACTTTTTATTCCGCTCAACGACAAACCCCAGATGGCGGCCGGAGCCCTACCAAAGGACACCCTGCTGAAGGCTATGAAAGAAGTATTAGCGGTCGAGTAAACTCCATCAACAAGGTAGGAGAACCGAGACCATCACCCCGGTTCTCTCCCTTGATTGGACCTAGCACTATCCCTTACAATGTTGCCTATGCAAGATGAACCTCCGTCTATCGAGGTCAACCCATGAATTCTGGCTATCTATTTGGGTTGATCGTACTCCTAGGCCTTTCCGCTTTTTTTTCCGGCTCCGAAACCGCCTTTACAAGCCTTTCGCTTATGGACATTGAGTCCCTTCGAAAAAAACATCCTCGTCGTGGGGCTCTTATACTTAACTTACATAATAGGCCCGATAATTTATTGTCGACCGTACTCATCGGGAACAACCTGGTAAACATTGCTCTCTCGGTCTTGTCTACTCAGCTCACCATAAAATTCTTTGGTAGCCTCGCCCTTGGTTACACTACGGGTATTCTAACCCTCCTCATTCTCATTTTTGGGGAGATTCTTCCGAAGCAATACGCCATTCTCAATAACCGGGCAATTGTCCTGTATACCTGCCAAATAATTTACGCCCTCTCGGTCCTTTTTTACCCTTTGATTTGGGTTTTAAGCCTTCTAACAAAGCTGGTAGCCAAAGCGAGCAAGGGAAAGGGCCGAAATAGTCTCACCCTCGACGGTATACTCCACATGATAAAACACGCAGAAACCCTTGGCCTCCTTGAAACCTACCGCAGCCGTATGGTACGCCGGGTGTTTCGATTTAGCGATGTGACCGTTCATGCGGTCATGACCCACCGAACGAAGGTGTTCAGCCTTCCCCAGAACATGAACCTTGACGAGGCCCTTGGACTCATTACCGAGGCTGGATTCTCTCGGATTCCTGTTTATCATAAGGATCCGGAACATATCGTCGGAATAGTCCTCGAAAAAGATGTAATTAAGGCTCTCTACTCTAAGGCTCTGGAGGGTAAAAAGCCCGAAATCCTCAAGGAAATCATGCTGGATCCGGTGGTAGTTCCCGAGAGCTGGAAAATCCACAGGGTCTTTGGAAAACTGAAAGCCGAGCGACTCAACCTCGCGGTTGTTCTCGACGAATATGGTGGATTGGCCGGGGTCATTACTATGGAAGATCTGGTAGAAGAGATAATAGGCGAACTTTACGACGAGCACGAAGAAAAAGAAATTCGACCAATAGTCCACAACCCATCGGGAACCCTGACTATCCAAGGAGACAGCCCATTCCACCTTCTCGAAGATTGGCTCGGCCAAGAGATAGACCGAGATAAGTCAGTAGATACGGTCGGGGGATATATAGCGGCGATAACCGACTCGTTTCCCCAGGTGGGTGACTCGGTGGCTTTGGAATATGGAACTTTTGTTATCGACAAAATTTCCCGAAAACAGATTTTAAAGGTCACATTTCATCCCAATTCCAATTGACATAATTCTTTAGCCTCTATATATTTCCACGACTTCTTCATGGGAGTTTTCAATGAGGGGGCCGGTTGGCAACTGGATTCCTTTTGAGCCCATCTTTTCAGGTAAAAAGCTCAAACTGTTTTTCCGGCTCCACGCAAAAATTCTGTTCCGATTGTTGTAACGTAATTTTTTATCTGTTGTTTTTCGACTGTGAACAGATTAGCTGACCGGCTCGCCTTCGGTCAGAACAAGACCTCCTTTTTGGTATCGTTCTTTTTTTGAGCAGTAAAAAGAGCGTTTATTGGCGATCCCCCGGGTTTTACCTCCTTTCCCGGGGGTTTTTTTTGCCCAAAGCACCGCCGGCATCTTGTCAACTTGCACCGAACCTATACTCCGGGCTACTATCCTTTCCATGAGCAAGTACCCTTTTCACGAAATCGAACTAAAATGGCAACAGTATTGGGAAGAAAACAACACCTTCAAAGTAACCGAAGATTCCTCGGTACCAAAAGAAAAACGAACCTACGTTCTCGATATGTTTCCCTATCCAAGCGGTGCTGGTCTGCACGTTGGCCATCCCGAGGGGTATACGGCCACGGACATTTACTGTCGATACCTGCGAATGAAGGGCCATCGGGTTCTCCATCCCATGGGGTTCGATAGCTTTGGCCTGCCAGCCGAAACCTACGCCATTAAGACTGGTACCCATCCGGAAATCACCACTAAACAAAACATCGAAAAATTTCGTCAACAAATAAGGCGATTAGGATTTTCCTATGATTGGGACAGAGAAATTTCGACCCACGAGGCGACCTACTACAAATGGACCCAGTGGATCTTCCTGCAACTTTACAAGAAGGGACTGGCCTACCTGGCGGAGATTCCTGTTTGGTACTGCGAGGCCCTGGGGACGGTTTTGGCAAATGAGGAAGTTATCCAAAGTTCCGAAGGTCCTCGAAGCGAAATCGGCGGGCACCCGGTTGTGCGAAAGCCCCTCCGGCAGTGGATGCTCAAGATTACCGAGTACGCCGAAAGGCTCCTGAACGACCTCGAGGACTTGGATTGGCCCGAGAGTATCAAAGCGATGCAGAGAAACTGGATTGGAAAGAGTGTCGGTGCCAACGTACGGTTTTCCCTTGCCGATCATGAAGGTTCGTTAGAGGTCTATACGACCCGGCCAGATACCCTTTTTGGGGCGACGTATATGGTTCTTTCCCCCGAGCATCCCCTGGTAGATGCCATTTCGACTCCAGAGCATAGGGCCGAGGTTCAAAAGTATCAGCAGCAAGCGGCTCTCAAGAGCGACTTGGAGCGAACCGACCTGGCCAAAGATAAAACCGGTGCCTTTACCGGAGCCTACGCTGTAAATCCCATGAACGGGAAGAAGATTCCTATCTGGATCAGCGACTATATTCTCATTTCCTACGGCACAGGGGCCATAATGGCGGTTCCCGCCCACGACGAGCGAGACTTTGCCTTTGCGCTGAAATTTGGTCTGGACATTATTCGGGTTGTAGCTTCCGAAAAGGGTGGAACCGTTTCGCTTCCTATGGAAGAAGCCACCACCGAGGAAGGGTTTGCAATTAACTCGGGGGATTTCTCTGGTCTTTCAACCCAGGACTGTAAAGAAAAAATTATCACCTGGCTCGAACAGCAAGGTCTGGGGCGTAGGGCGATTAACTATAAGTTGCGAGACTGGATTTTTAGCCGCCAGAGGTACTGGGGTGAGCCGATTCCTTTGGTCCTGACCGATGAAGGAGCCATTTACCCTATTCCTGAGGACCAGTTACCCCTGGCCCTCCCGATGGTTGAAAGCTACAAGCCTGCGGGCACTGGAGAGAGCCCCTTGGCTACGGTCACCGACTGGGTGAACACCACCCTCCCCGATGGCTCGGGTATTCCAGGCAAACGGGAAACCAATACGATGCCCCAGTGGGCTGGAAGCTGCTGGTACTACCTGCGGTATCTTGACCCAACCAACGACAAGGAGTTTGCAGGCCGGGATAAGATAGACTACTGGATGCCCGTCGATCTCTACGTTGGTGGGGCCGAGCACGCCGTTCTTCACCTCCTCTACGCTCGGTTCTGGCACAAGGTGCTCTACGATATTGGGGCGGTAAACACGGTCGAACCCTTCCACCGGCTGGTAAATCAAGGAATGATTACCAGTTATGCCTATCAGCGAAGCGATGGGACCCTGGTACCCACCGACGAGGTCGAGGAAGTCAGTCAAGGTTCTTGGAAAGAGACCAAGACCGGCCTCCCAGTCAGCCAAGTCATTGCGAAGATGTCCAAGAGTCTGAAAAATGTTATTAATCCAGACGATATTATCCAGGAATTTGGTGCGGACTCTATGCGACTGTACGAGATGTTCATGGGGCCCCTTCGCCAAAGTAAACCATGGAATACCAACGGGCTCATCGGTATCCATCGCTTCCTCGATAGAATTTGGCGCTTGGCCGAAAAGCCTATCGTTGACGACCAGGCACCGGTTGAGCTCAAAAAATCCCTCCACAAGACCATCAAGAAAGTTGGCGAGGACACCAATTCCCTCGACTTCAACACGGCCATTAGCCAAATGATGATCTTTGTAAATGATTCTTATAAATTCGAACACCGGTTCAAAGGAACCTGGGCCCCTTTTATCCTCTGCTTCGCACCCTACGCTCCTCACCTGGCCGAAGAGCTTTGGCAAAGGGAAGGCAACAAGTCGACCCTGGCCTACGAGCCCTTCCCAGACTTCGATCCAGCCCTGACCATCGACGACGAGGTCGAAATAGTTCTGCAGGTAAACGGCAAACTTCGAGCCAAAATTATGGCTGCCCGAGACCTAGGGGCCACGGAACTGGAAGCCCTGGCTCGGGCCAACGATCGGATACAGGAGTATTTAGAAAGCTCCCAGGTTCTCAAGGTCGTGGCCGTACCCGGCCGGCTGGTGAACTTCGTAGTCAAGCCTCGTGGGTAGACCTCGGGGCTGTCTCCGGGGTAGCCTGAATCCGATGCATTTTACGAAAACTTAAGGTATAGTAGGTAGTATGAGCGGTAATTCCGAATTTGTTGACCAGGTACAAGAAGCAATCAATCAAAAATACTCTTACCTCACTACCGCAGTGATGTCCCAGATCAAAGAAAACTACCGAACCCTTCACAGCAACATCAATTCGGTAGTTCTACTTTGCCAAAAAAAGGGGGTCCTAAAAAGCGACCCTTACCGCAAAGAAAAGCAGATTTCCGAAGTTACTCCTCCTGAAGACGTACCCCTGCCCGAAGCCTATTCCGAGGATGAACTGTCGATTCGTTTGAGTGAATACGACGCTCAGTTTGATTTTTTGAACAACTACGTGAGCTTTGCCCCCGATGTCCTTACCCTTAAAGACCTGAGGGCCCAGTTAGCGATGCTCCGCTTCATTCGTTGGAACGATTTCTCGCCCCACTCTACCAAACCGACTACCCGTGCTCTTGCGACGGTCCTCGAAAGGATACAAAAGGGCAGTGACAACTTTGCCGCCGGTGCCATAACCTCAAGTATTCATCAATGCGCCAAAATAGCCGCAGAAATCAACACCCAACTCAAGCACATTACTTTTACAAAAAGAGAAGAGTATAAGGTTGAAGTTCGATCAAAAATAATGACCCGACTCGACCTGGGCACGTCGATACCTCGAGACCTTTTCATTAAAGAAATAAAAAAACAGTTTCCAACCGCAGGTATAGCCCAGCCATTTTTTGCCGAGTTGGTTGAAGAAATTTACGACGAGGATTTTGGTGAGAATACCCAAGAAGCCCGTAAAAAAGTTTTTGCTAATCTCGAAGTGCCCCAAAAAACCCAGGCCCAGAGTAAAAAATTGGGCCAGAATTTGAACGACATTCTCGTTGAGGGATTGCGTAATCTGGGCACCGCATCACGGCACATGGAACTGGCGCTTATCAAACTCCGGGAGAATAGCGAACTTTTGGCGAATCGGCCCCGGGGCTTAATGGAAAAGTTCAAAGATTGGATTATCCAACTTAGTAGCGGCAAACAAACGGAAGTTCTCTACGAGATCGAGCTCGTCGATCCGGTGACTTCCGCACACACACCAAAAGAACTGAATTTCTCTAACTTTGCTGCCGGCGTCGACAAGAAGGCGAGGCTACTTCAGGGATTTTATAACAAACAAAGTCAAACCTACCGAAAGATTCAAATCGCCGATCAAGACCAGCTTTATACCCTGCTCGACAAAAATCTCGTCGAAGTCCAGGAAATTCTTTGGCACCTTGATGCCCTGGACACCTTCTTCAAGGCCGAGGTTGATCGTAGCCAAAGAGAACAGGTAAAGGGAATTAAAATTGAAATTACCGGGGTACAAAACAGCCTTCAAAGCGCGAGCCAAAAAAAACACGAGTTCATCGCCAAAAAAGATGAACAAGAACAGTTGAAAAAACTCGGTATTAACCAATAAAAACCCCAAACATCTCTCAGCCTCGACGGTAGACCCCCAAAACCCGAACGTTCTCGCTATGAAAGGCCAGTTCTTCTAGGGCTTCGGTGAGCAGATCACGATTGGCGGGCAAATCAAAGTCCAGGTAGAACATGTAGGTCCAGGGCTTGCCGTGAATAGGACGGCTTTCGATTTTTTGAAGATTCAACTGCCGAGCCGCAAGAGCTTGCATAGCTTCCAAGAGAGCCCCGGGCTTGTCTCGGGTACTAAAGACAATGCTCCCTTTATCGGCGGCTAGGCCCAAGGGTTTGGTCCATTCGGGTCTAGGCTCGTCCGATCTTCCAATGACAAAAAAACGGGTGTAATTTTCGCGGTTGGTTTCGATTCCCTCGGCCAGAACTCGAGCCCCATAAATCTCCGCGGCCAACGAGTTTGCTATCGCCCCTTTCGATATATCTTTCGACTTTACAATATCCGCAACCGAGCCTGCTGTATCGTAGTGGGGTATTCTCTCCCAATCTCCATGGGAATCAAGAAAAGCTTCACATTGAAGTAATCCTTGGGGGTGGCTCAGTACTTGTCGAATGTCCGACAGCTGGGCATCTGCCAGTCCTAGGAGGCTATGTTCGATACGGATCTTTACTTCCCCAAGGATTGTTATTTCGGGGAATTGCAAGAGCAGATCAAAATTCTCATGAATCGAGCCGGTGAGGGCATTCTCGAAGGGGAGCACCCCACAGTCGACGCTTCTGTTTTGCACGAGTTGGAAAACATCCAGAAAGTGGCGGCAGGGAACCGGCAGAGGATCGGAAAAAAAGGTTCGTACGGCGGTCTCGCTGTACGCCCCGCGCTCGCCTTGAAAGGCGGCTCGAATATTCGATTGATGAACCATGGATCGATTCTATCATAGGCCCCTTCCTTCGGACAATCTTGCCAACCGGGCAGCCACGTATTGTACTAGTTCCCGCCCGAGGGTTTCATGGTAATTCATAATTCGTCGGATATAGATGAGGGTGGTTGGCGGATATTCCCCGCGACGAATTCGAGAAAGACCTGCGTTGTATACCCCGAGAGCTTCTTCAACCGTATCTACTACCGATAAACACCAATCTAAGTGCGAAATACCGTTACGAACATTGACCCCAATATCGAAAAAATCCGCTTCGCTAAGCCGAGGGAAACTCAGATTGTTTAACTGAAAAATCCCCCGATCGATAGATGTCGGATTTTGGTTCACTGCGTTGGGCAAGAATCGGCTCTCGTGATACGCCACAGAAAAGGCCAACACCGGTGAAACCTCATAGAAATTTGAGTAATAGAGGGTTGTGAGGGCGACTTCTTCGTTTCGTGTAAGTTCGACAAAAAAATCGATGACAAAATTCTGAAGCTCCGGAGCTTTAAAGAGGGCAAGATCGGGAATTTCTTGTTCTAAGTAGGGTTGTAAGTCTACCAATACCTCGGGATTATCGAGCCACAAAGCCGCCTTCCGGGGAATGACCAAACTCGGCAGACGGCTTTTTCGGTAAATCCTATATTCTTGCTGTTGAAGTTCGAGAGGTACTCTTCGCACCTCGGCAAACCGGGGACTGCCCGACAAAATCAGTATTCCCCCAATGAGAAAGAGAAATCGAAATAGTCCGAACCGAGCAAGGGTCATGAATCCCCACTATATCACGCTCGGACGCCGTTTTTCTATCGAGACCGAATCGTAAGATCGGAGAATACTGCTGTACCCAGACTACGCAGCGCAACTTGGACTCCAGAGTCTATTTGGAACCAGGTCTTATAGCGGATTTTCTCCTCCCCATTTACCCTTAGGGTAATGAAATCCTGTACCGGTTCGTAGAGGACTTCAATGTGCAAGTCTTGGGCAAGAGATTCTTCTATCGCCGCATGTAATACCCGTTCCATGTTAACATCGTCTCGGGATCGATAGAGTTCGAGATAGGTCGTTTCGGTCCCGTGGACTTCGGGGTCTCGGGTCAGCCAGATCAGGAGACTTTCTCCGAATCCGTAACCCCGTTGACGAACGGACTTGTCGGCGTAGATATGGAATCCGAGGCCCGCCCACCCCTCGCCGGTTGCACGAGCGGTTACCTGGTACAGTAGAGCTTCGTTTTGCTGGACCACGGGAAGGTCGAGTCGGGCAAAATACTGGGTCGGGTCGGTTTGTGCTATTCGTTTCCCGTCTTCAGACTGGGCCCAACTTCCCATAGCGGAGGAGGCGCCAGTAAATCCTGTGTGCCGTTCTTGAGCAAACTCGTCTCCAACCACTGCCAGATACCCCTCCCATGCAAAGGTTCTTCGCAATTCATTCTCAATAAGGACCTTTTCTTGAACCATGAGAGCGTTGGCCTGTTGGAGTTCACGTATTTGATTGAGGAGAAGATCGACGTCAGCGCTAATTTCTGGACCCTCACCACGGGTGTCAGCCTCGACCCGGGTAACTTCTTGGGCAGTTTCTAGTTCAACTATCCTTTGGTTCATTTGTTGAACTTCTTCCTCGAGGTTCTTGACCCTTTCTTCGAGGGCGGTGGTCTTCTCGGTGGTGACTTCGGGATTGATTTCCTCTACAGGTGCTACGGCTTCTCGTAGGGTTTGAAGTTCACTGGCTAAGAAATCGTTTTGTTCTTGGAGTTGATCCAGGGCGCCTTTCGCTTCCGATAATTCCCTGACAAGCCTGGTCCGCTCTCCTACAAGCTCGGATATTTGGGTATTGAGGGTTTCGCCGAGTTGAGACATTTCTGCTACAACTTGGTCTCGCTCCAGAACGACCTCCCTATATTCAGTCCCGGGATAAAGATCGGCATCATCGAGGGCTCGGGCAAGGGAGGCTCCGACGAATGACCCGGTGTCAAGAAATCCAGGCAAACCGAGTGTCGAGTCCTGGGCAATGGTAATTTCGGTGGCGTAGGGTTCACCGTCCCAAAGAATACCATCGATAGCCAGAGTTCCATCATCGGTGACTTCGAACCGAGCGAAATCCAAAATGAGATTCGAGGGTAAATCGCCGTTTGTAGCAGTGATAATTTCGGCGATCTTCCATCGTCCTTCGTCGTTTAGTCGGAGAAGAAACCCTAGTCGATCGTCTCCAATTCGGGCATCCCGAAGTAAAAAAGCCGCTGGACCAGCGAAGCTGAGTCGTGCTTGGGAAAAGTCCAGGTCTTGGAGTTCAAGTGCCGCGTCTTCCTGGGCGGAAAGGGAAAGTACCGTAAAGATTCCCAGGAGAATGAGTACCCACGCGCTAAATAGATTTCGAACCATAGTATTTTGCCCTCTTTCCTGGAGATTATCGGCATTCTCAGTCTTTTCCTCCACCATTTTTCCTTGGTCGACGAAACCGGTGGATTCTCGTAAGCCGGTGCATTACCTTTAGCCTATGGCTTTTTTTCCCCACGTCCTCCTACAAGATAGTCTTGGGTTCTTCGAAATGAGCGGCAGGTCGATTGGACGTCAATTACGTTGGAACTACCGGCAGGGCAAGACCTTCCAGGTTGAAGGAGACAGGGGGAGTATTCAGCGGTTACTCCTCCTGTGCCTCCAAGAATACATTGAACTCACCGAGAACATCGACCTAACAATAGGTACCGTGGTCCATAAGCGAGCGCCCTTCTCGCCGGCACTTTCCTTCGAACCCAGGCAAGAGAGTTTTGAGGCCCTTGAACGAGCCCTAACGACCGATCAAAACACGAGGCAGTTTTTTCAAAACAGCAAGATTGCTTTCTACGAGAATCAGATTCTTTTTCCTATATCACAAATTGTCTTTGACGATTTCCTTGCGCCTATCGATATGCTTGATCTCCGTAAAAAATATGATTCGGTCGAAGACGCGAAGCTTCTTCTCTCCCTCTTTTTTAGCTCAACTTCAGATCGAATTGATGCTTTACAAAAGAGTGTGCATGAGGGAAGTTGGAACGAGGCCTTTCGCCTCGCCCACTCGATTAAAGGGGGTGCCCTTTCCATAAGTGCCCACGAAATCGCAGGAATTGCGAAAGAAATCGAGCTTAAGATAAAGTCTTCCTCTCACTTCAACTTTGAAATTGCGATAGAATCCCTGCGGAAGTCTTTCCTAAAGGGAAGATCATACTGGGAAAAACTCAAACAAAAAGAACTTCAATAGGGAGCCTTTCTATGATACGTACCCCGAATGTCCGAGTATTCATTATTGTTTCCTTACTCTTTTTTGGGTTCTTTGGTTTCGCCCAAACTCCGGCCGCAAGTTTTCATATTGCCATGGACCCAAGTCCCATCGAGTGGAATCCCCTCTATACCTATACCAGCACCGAAGCTCAGCTTTATACGGCAATTTACGAAGGTTTGGTCGGCTACGATCCGCGAACCCTTCAACCGATACCTGCGGTGGCCTCCGAATGGGAGGTAAGCGACGATGGCATGACCTATACCTTTACTCTTCGACCGAATGCTCGCTTCTCCGACGGTCGTCCGGTAAGAGCTGAGAACTTTCGAGATACCTGGCTCGAGCTTCTAAAACCCCAAAACCAAACACCTTTTGGGTTTCTTCTTGATGTCGTAGTTGGAGCTCAAGCTTTTCGCACCGGACGAAATGCCGATCCCATGTCGGTAGGCATTCGAGCCCTGGGAGCCCAGACCCTCGAGATACAATTACAGAACCCGGCTCCCCATTTCTTGTCAATTTTGGCTCACCAAAGCCTTGTTCCCTTACCCCAAGAATTTCTCTCCCCCAGTCGATGGACAGAGGCTGGGCAAGTACCCTCCAATGGACCCTTTGTACTCCAGGTGCGGAGTGGATCTCGGCTTGAGTTTGAGAAAAATCCCTTCTATTGGGACTCTTCAGCCCTCGCCCTGGACAAAATTGTAATTCTGCTCCGAGATGATCCATTACAAAACTCCCAAGATTACAATGCCGGTAGTTTAGACTGGGTAATTGGGAGCTTCGATTCAGCGAGTCTAAGGGTCCCCGCCAGTCTGCAAATAGGTGCTCAGTTCGCGACAACCTACCTGTTTCCGAATACTGCGAGGAAGGGGCTCTCGGATCCAGAGGTTCGTCGAGCACTCTTTTCCTTTATTCCTTGGGAAGAGATTCGCTCGTCGGACGTGTATTTTGTCCCAAGCAGCCGCCTGGTCCCCGAAATTACCGGATACCCTTCACCAAACACCTTTACTCCCCTAGGTTCCGAGGAAGCCTTGGACCTTCTCGAAGTAGAGGGCTTTCCCAACGGCCATGGCCTTTTGCCTCTAAAAATTGCCCTCTCCCAAGGAAGTGAGAGTGAACGGATAGGTGAAATCCTACAAAAGGCTTGGAGTTCCGCCCTCGGCGGGGAGGTCGAACTGAACTTTTATACTTTTTCTTTGCTCCAAGAAATTCAAAAGACCGGGGATTTCGATATTTCTCTTCTCAGTTGGGTCGGCGACTATGCCGATCCCCTTACCTTTCTCGATTTGTGGCGGGAAGAAAACCCTATCAACCTAGGGCGATTTCGAGATAGGACCTTCGAAGAACTCTTGGATCAAGCACCCCAAACCGAAGGCGAAACTCGATTCAGTCTTCTTTCCCAGGCCGAGTCGTATCTGTTACGTACTGGTGGGGTTATTCCAATTTCTCACTCCCCATCGATCAATGTAATAGATCTCAGCGAGATCGATGGGTGGTATGTAAATCCTCTCGATATTCATCCTTTTAAATATCTTAAAATTCAAGGGGCTCGTGCACCGAGGGATGTAACTCTTGGCCCCGGTGGTATTTTGACCAATACCCAAATTTCGGGTATAGTGGCGGACTATGAGTAATTTCCCCGAAACAACCTTCAAGTTGAATCAAAAGATTGTCTACCCTATTCAAGGGGTTGGACATATCCAGTCTATCGAAGAACGAAAATTTGGTCCCGACAAAACGTTCTTGTACTACATTATTTACCTCGAGGTATCGGACATGACCGTTATGATCCCGGTAAACAAAGCGGAAGAAATCGGTATCCGTGCGATTGTAAGCCCAGAAGAGGCAGAAAAAGCACTCGAGATTATCGGGGATGAAAACGAGGCCGCACCGACCGATTGGAAAATGCGTTACGCTATGAATCAAGAGCTTCTCAAAAAGGGGGCTGTAACCGATACGGCTTTGGTTGTTCGAACTCTGTATCACCGATCAAAGTTGAAAGAACTTCCAATCATGGAACGTAAACTTTTCGACTCGGCAAAAAAGCTTTTAATCGACGAGGTTTGTCTTTCTCTTGGAAAACAGAAATCGGAAGTAGAAAAATTGATCCACGGCAAGCTCGAGGCGGAGTCCAACAGACCAACGGTGGAAAGCAGAAGCAAACTAGACGATAACGACTTTGACGATGATTTTGATGACGTAGGCGAAGAAGAGGAAGAAGAAGCCGAGACAAAGGTAGTCGATGACGACGAAGAGCGAGAGACTTCCCTTGAGGGTTTAGCCGAAGAAGAACTTGCTAACGACGAGGACGAAGACGAAGAGTAAACAAGTACGAACCTTGGAGTGGCACAACATTCTTTCCACCATGTCCGGTGTTCTCGATTCAACCGCGACTGCGTCGGTTAATAAGACGGCCCAGCTTTTTGCTGGGCCTTTTGCTATCCTCGTTTCTACCCTACTTTCGTTACGAACCCGCGACGAGGTAACGTTTTCTCGTTCTATCGCCTTGCTGTCTCAGGCACCGAATCCCCAGTCAATGGTATCCCTACCCTTGGAAGTGCTGGAGGACCTGATGTATCCGGTGGCATTTTTCCGAGTAAAGGCCAGAAATCTTCAAAAAATCTGCCAGATTATTCTCAATGAGTCCGGTGGAAAAGTTCCATCCACGTGGGAGACGCTTTTGGCCCTCCCGGGGGTCGGAAGGAAAACCGCGGCCCTCGTGCTGGGACTGGGTTTTGGCAAACCCGCTATTTGTGTAGATATTCATGTCCACAGAATTTCGAATCGTCTAGGTCTCGTCGCAACCAATAGTCCAGATGAAACAGAAAGGGCCCTCGAAAACCAGGTTCCCAGGGGCCTTTGGATAGAACTAAACGAAATAATGGTCAGATTTGGCCAACAAATCTGCACGCCTCAAAGTCCTCGATGCAGCCTCTGTCCCCTATCTTCGGCATGTCTGAAGGTAGGAGTAGTTCGCACTCGTTAAGGCTTATTCTTCGACAATAAGGAGAGTTCGGGGCTCCAGAATGAGGTGCAAACTTTCGTTCACTGCCCGGTCATAGTCTTTTCGGAGCGTAAGCTGGGTATAGTCCTCTTTTGGTTCGAGGTCTATAAGAACACTCGTTAGGGCCTCAAAACCCTTCAACTCGGCGGGAAACCCTTGGCCAATTTTGTCGACGTCGGCGGTTGCCCAAAGGGCGAGGTTTTTGGTACCACAGAACTCTTTTAGCTGAGTGAGGAAGGCTGGGTCACCGTGACTAAAGTCATATCCATCGACTACAACGAGGTCTGCGCCGAAGTTTCCTTGGGAAATCAGAGCTTCAATACTTGCTATTACCTGGGGAGCATCAACGGCTGACTGATTAAAGTTGAGAATTACCCGATTTTTTATGATCTCGTCGTGTACGTCGACTGCAGACTCGAGGCTCCGCTTTTCCGATATTTCTCTAAAAATAGTCTCGTACCAGTCCATGATATGGGTGGTCTTGACCTCAAAGGATACGTGGACTACGTGCTTGCCCTGCAAGAGCTTATCGGTAGCAAGGTGTACCACACAAGCGGTTTTGCCTTCACCCTTGTAGGCAGCAATGATCCCGAGGTGTCCCTCTTGAAGACCGCCGTGAATAGATTTTTCTAAGATCCGTAGAGGACTACGCTTTACTAGCTCTGTTTTGACCATGACACTCTCCCTCTCATGAATGTAAATTCGATTAGTTTTAGTCTAATCTGAAAAGCTCCGATCTTCAGCAAAAATATTCAGAACATGAAATCAAAAGGGGGCTTTCTCTAAGCCCCCTGACCAAAACTCCTACTTTTGCTCTGCTTTTCTTTTCTCGATAAAGGCTTTTTTCAACTCATCGGCTATTCCCTGGGGAACTCGGCCGTACTTAAGAAACTCCATTGAGAACTCAGCCTTTCCTTGGGTCAAGGATCGGAGTACCGTCGAGTAACCAAACATTTCACTCAAGGGTACCTCGGCCTCTACTGAGCAAAAAGCGCTATCTTCGGTAGACGATAGAATAACCCCCCGTCTTTGATTAAGGGAGCCAAAGATATTTCCCTGGAACTCGGTCGGCCCTTCGACAACTACTTTCATTATTGGCTCGAGAACGATTGGTTTTGCTTTTTCGTATGCCCCTCGAAACGCTCCAAGTCCAGCGGACTGAAACGCCATATCCGAAGAGTCAACCGGATGGGTCGAACCATCGTTAATGGTCATTTTAACGCCAATAATTGGGAACCCAACCTGAGGTCCCTTTTCCATAGCTTTCTTAAATCCTTTGTCACAAGAGGGAATATATTCGTTCGGAATAACCCCTCCTTTGATGGCGTTAACGAACTCGTAGTCCCCAGTTTCCAGGGGCTCCATAAAGCCTGCTACCCGACCATACTGTCCAGAACCACCGGTTTGTTTCTTGTGGGTGTAATCGAAGTCCGACCGGGTAGTGATCGTTTCCCTATAGGCTACCTGGGGTGCGCCAGTTACCACCTCACACTTATACTCTCGCTTCATTCGCTCGACGTAAACTTCGAGATGAAGTTCGCCCATTCCCTGTATGATCGTTTGATTCGTCTCGGGATCCACAAAGGTTCTGAAGGTAGGGTCTTCTTTGGTGAAACGGTTTAAGGCCTTGGCCATGTTGTCTGCAGATTTTTTATCTGCCGGTTCAATCGAAAGGGAAATAACCGGAGTTGGAATGAACATACTCGTCATTGAGTAATTCATAGATGGGTGACTAAAGGTATCCCCGGACGCACAATCCACACCAAAGAGAGCCGCAATGTCTCCAGGGCCGGCTTCCTCGATATCTTCCATATGATTGGAGTGCATCTTCACTAATCGACCAACCTTGAATTTTCTCTTTGAACGGCTGTTAATGAGGTCTTCACCCTTCTTCACTAAACCTTGGTAAACTCGAATGTAGGTGAGCTGTCCGTATTGCCCATCCTCAAGCTTGAAGGCAAGAGCAACAGGTTTTACGCCCGGTTCGGCTGGTTGCATGATTACTTCGGCCTCATCATTGTCCAAGTCCAGAGCTTTATTTACTACGTCCGTAGGATTTGGTAGGTATCGGGTTACACCGTCGAGAAGAAGTTGGACCCCTTTATTTTTATAGGCCGAACCCATGAATATAGGAGTAAGCTCCATCGAAAGTGTGCCCTTACGAATAGCCTCATGGACTTGGTCTTCAGTAACCGCACCTTCCAGAAAAGCCTCGGCCAACTCATCACTAAACATCGATACGGCATCGATGAGTTCTTCCCGTCGCTGATCGGCCTCGGCCTTTAATTCGCTAGGTATGTCAGTGACTCTAATATCGGTACCACTTTCACCTTCGAAGTAGTAGGCTTTCATAGTTACCAGATCGACGACTCCAGTATGCTTATCTTCGAGGCCGATTGGTAGCTGGGTGAGTACAGCGTTATGACCGAGCTTTTCTACTAACTGATCTTTGACCCGATAAGGGTTGGCACCGGTCCGGTCTAACTTGTTGATGAAAGCCATTCGGGGAACGTTGTACCGACGCATCTGTCGGTCAACGGTAATTGACTGGGATTGCACGCCCTCAACCCCTGAAAGCACGAGAATGGCCCCATCTAGTACTCGTAACGAACGTTCGACTTCGATAGTAAAGTCTACGTGCCCCGGAGTATCGATAAGGTTTATAGGGTATCCCTTCCATTCGACGTAGGTTGCGGCGGAGGCAATGGTAATTCCTCGCTCTTTTTCGAGTTCCATGGAGTCCATAGTAGCCCCGACCCCGTCTTTCCCTCGTACCTCGTGAATCGCATGGATTCGATTACAATAAAAGAGAATTCGCTCCGACAAGGTCGTTTTTCCCGAGTCGATGTGGGCGCTGATTCCTATGTTTCGCATTTTCTGCAAGTCTTTCATACAAGCCTCTACCTTTTTGGTTTATTCCTTAATACATTTGGATGGAGTTCTAAGCTGAGCAACGTGAGGCGCCATCATACCGGATAAAACCCGGATGTTTCAATACCTGGGAGGAGCCTCTGAAATCTTGGTATCTCTTCTACACTGTCCGGGCTTTTTGAGAAGGGCTATTCGATTTGATTGAAATAGGCGACCAAAATAGCTTGTACCAGTTTCCCCGAGGCTTCAAGGCTTTGGGCCTTTAGCCAATCTTCGGCCTCTTTACGAGTAGCCGTTGGATTTTCGCTCCGCCAAGCTACGAGTCTGTCGGCGACTTGACGATCGAAGTCGTTCCACGATCCAAAAACCCCTCGGGTATTGAAGAGTATGAGGCCATCTCTCAGAATTCGAAGCTCCTCTTTCGCCTGGGCAAGATCGAACTCATTCTGAGATAGAGACGCCTGCAAGGTCGCTACCGCTTCCTGCAAATCCGCCTGCAAGATCGTATTTTGGCTGGCTATCTCCTGCATAAGTCGAAACACGTACTCGGAATCTTGGCTTAGTAGGTATTCGGTAGGGCTCACCAATACCCGACCCATTTTTGCAACGAGTTCTTCCTCGGAGAAGTATTGACCTCTCAGCCGCAGACGAAGGCTATCGACAACCATCGAGAAATCGTAATAAGGGGCGTCTTGAAACCGAAAGATAAGACCCTCGGGCAAGAGGGGCACTCCATTAACTTCATCCTCTCCCAAAGAGAGGGCCCGAATTCGCACCGCCGCAGTCGAGTCGGCCTCACGCAGGGTAACAGTCACTGTCTCGGTCTGGATCAACTCGAAGGACTCTACGGTCCTCAGCAGTTGACCGAGAACACCAATATTCATGGGGGTAATCTGAGGGTTTGGATTGACGATAAAGACAATGCCATTGGCCTCCCGTCGAAAACCCTCCCGTCCAGGGGCAAAACCCAGGTCTTCCAAAGTGGAAGATTGGGCTCCCAAGGCGCTCATCCCCAAAACAATAAAAAAACTCACACTTGCCAGAATTTTCCTCTTCATACTCATTCTCCTTGGGGAACGCCGCTCTGGGCTTGAAAGTTAAATATTAGGGAGTCGTAGGGTGCTAGGGCCTCACCCTCCTCGAGGCTCACCAGGGCGGCAAGGGTGGGTGGTCCAACCTGGGTCACACTCACCCGACCGATGAGACGGGAGTCTTCGCGAAAGACTAATCCTTCGGTGCCCAGGTCTAATAGTTCGGGATCGGTAGTGAAAACTAGAATTTCATTGGTATTGCGGGGATCCAGAAGATACCCCGAATCACCTTGCCTTCGGGCCTCAGTCTGAATCGCATACTCAATTTGCCCGAGCAAGTTCTCGTAGGCTTGGGCTTGAGCCGCCTGGGCGTCGGCCGCGGTACGAGCAGCTTCAATCTGTTGGGAAGTGCTAGATATTTGGGTGTCTCTACTTCGGACCTCTGCAAGGAGCCGTTCTTGACTTTCACGATGGGTTTCTAGAGAGTCCAATACCAGCACTCTCAGAGCCGAAAGGGCCTGGGGCACAGAGTTCTCGTAGGGAACAGCCTCGAGGCGATCTAAGATTGTCTCAAGATCGGTGTACAGGCCTCGCAAGCTTTCATTGGTCGAAAGGGCGACCGAGTCATTGGCAGTTACCCCAAGCACCTCGGGCCCCTGGGTAATTGGCGGCCCTTGGCCCGCTCTAGGCGCACTGGAAAGAAGGGGACCAAGGCCCGCCTCGGTGAACTGGGGGTTGTAGCGGTTAAAGGCAGCTCGAAGTTCTCCTTCGTATCGCTGGGTAAGATTCTGTTCTAACTGAACTTGGAAGGCTTCGAGGGATTGGACTTCTTGGGCATGGGCCTGACGGAGGGCCTCCAATTCCGCTGTATGGCTGGCCGTAAGTTGTTGTTTTTCGAGGTCGAACAATCGTTGTTGGTTGTTGATAAGCTCTTGCTGCTCCCTGGCTTGTTCCAGCTGCCGGGCATCGTATTGGTCGATACGGGCCTGAATCTCTGCAATCCGGGCCTCGACTTCAGCGATTTGGGGGTCGAACTCGGCCTGTATACCCGACAAGTCGGTCTGAAGCCGATTTTCAATAATCTGGGCTTCTTGATTGCGGGCTGCAACACTCAAATTCCGCGACCCCAGAAGTTGTAAATCCCGCTGAGCATTCGACTCGACCGATTGTATTCTCCGATCCCGCGATTCGAGTAACTCCCGAAGGAGGGTCCGGGCCTGCTCCATTTCGGTTTCATTTCGTTTTACCGTGTCGAGCACGTCTCGTAGATTGACATCAGAAAAGGCCGACTCAATTCCGACATCTACGTTGGCTGATTGACTCTGAATCCACGTGGCAGTAAAGAAGGCCGCCCCAATAAGAACCACGGTCACCGCAAGTACGGTGACAGGAATGAAGACAGAGCGGTTCTTCCGGGTCTTTGCAAACTCTTCGTCGAGATTATAGCGTTTTTGCCGCTCTTTAAACTCCCGACCTAGTTCCTGGAGAAATGCCGACGTGCTCTTCGTAACGAGGGCGTTTACTTCTCGGTCATTGTCCATATTCCACTCCATCCCATCGGGGCAGTCTTGCCCCTAGTTCGTTCTATAAATACATCGGCTTGGGGCAGGGCACTTTTGGTAAAGTACTCGTGGGCCTTTGGCCAGTCTCCATCGTAGTAGGCTTTGAGGGCCTCGGTGTAAATGTCGCACCGTTCTTTGAATTCTGGGTCCATTTTTCGAAGATCAAGGGGCCAGAAGATCCTCTTTCCAATAGTCTTTCCTTTTACCTGTACCTGATCCAGTTCGAGGAAGTAGAAATTATCGAAATCCCTTTCGACATTCTCTTTTACAAATTCCGATACTATGACCGGAACCCGGTACACCCGGGTAAGGCCCTCAAGCCGACTGGCGCTATTAACGTTATCGCCAATAACCGTATTTACCATTCGCTCGGTCGATCCAATATTGCCGTAGAAAACTTCACCCCCGTCGATACCTACTCCAACTTCAATAAGAACGGCTTTGAAGACTTTTTCTTCCGAAGGAGTAAGAGCCCCCCTATCCTTGAGAATTTTTTCCCGACGCTTGTGCATTTGTTCTCGCAGTTTCGCGGCAACACTCACGACCTCGTAACCAGACTTAATGGCCTGGTAGTACTTGTTCTCGTTCGGCCGGCCGATAACTCCAAAAACCGCCAGGAGGGCGTCACCGATGATCGAACCGATGTCACCGTTATTTTCGTGGATGTGTCGGATTGCCTCTTCATAGTGCAGATTTAAAAGGGTAATAATTTCGGTTCCCAGGACCTCGGTCATGAAGGTAAATCCCTTAATGTCCGTAAACAAGATTGCCAATTCGCGCTTTGTTCCCTCGAGTCGGATTTCCCGCTCTCGATAAGCCCGTTGAGCGACGTCTCGGGCGACAAATTTCTTGAATATTGTAAGCAGGTTTTCGATGGTGCTCGCCAGGGAGTTGAAGGCAATACCCAGATACGCGACCTCGTCGTTCGGCGCATCCTTCATATCGACCAACTCCATATTCTGCCGCTCTTGCATCGCCATAATCTGAGAAGTAATAAGCCCCACAAACCGCAGAATTCGTCGAAGAATGAGAATCCCTAGTACGAGGGTCAGTAAGGAAATAAACCCAATTATGAGCAGCACTTGTTGGAAGATTCGAACCGAGTCAGCGTAGAATTCCTGCTGATCCTCCGCCCTAATAAAGAACACGCCCCAGCTTGGTTGGTACTTATAGACCCCTATATAGTTACGCCCTTCGAAGGCAAAGCGGAAAAGACCATCGGAAAGTCCCTGTTCGAGGTTCCTATTCATGGTCTGAATAGACTCCAAATCGGTAAATTGACCAGACTGGGAACGGGCAGTACTCTCGCCCGAACCGGCTTCCATAAACAGAGATCCGTCGGGGTACACCCCTAGGGCAAGAGAGTAGACACCTTCCAATTGTTTCGCTGCCGACGCCCGAATATTTTCTTTGGCCGCCGGAAGGTCTTGATTAAACTGGAAGATATCGTACTGATTAGAAGCGAAGATGTGGATATCCGAGAGGTCGGCTATGAGCAAACGGTTGAGTAATCGAATTTGCTCTGCCTGATTTAAACTTAGGTTGATGTAGTTGGTGGAAATATTGGAAACAACTAAGAATATCGTGAATACGGTTACAATTTTAAGCATGAGCGGAACTACCCGGGTTCCGGCTACCTTCTTACCTAAAATCCTTTCTGACAACGAAGCCATAAATCCCCTTTTGGCGCTTTTGGAAACCAGTATTTCGGTAAGTTTGACGTTCGAAAAGCCCCACGATTAACGCAAGTGTATCATAAAATTCATAAATTTAAGGCGTTTACCGTCAAAACATTACTAAGAAAGTAACATTTCATCGTTTTTTAATTCGGTCTTACGAATTTCTTGGAACTTTCGGACAAGTTTTTCTACCGTCAGGCTCCTCTTCTCTTCTCCTCGAATGTCGAGGATAATTTCGCCCTTGTCCATCATCAATAAACGGTCCCCGATAGCAATGGCATGGTGCATATTATGGGTTATCATCATAGCGGTAATATCATATTGACGAATGTAGCCCAGGGTGAGTTCAAGGACAATTTCGGCATTTTTGGGATCCAGCGCCGCGGTGTGCTCATCTAACAAAATGAGGTCCGGTCGGCTCATGACCATCATGAGCAAGGTCAGGGCCTGCCGTTGCCCGCCACTGAGCAACCCTACGTTGTCCCGAAGCCGGTACTCTAATCCCATTTGAAGGGGTACCAATTGTTCGCGAAAAGAATCTCGCAAGGTAGTATTCAAGCTAATTTTGAGCCCTTTAAATCCCTTATTCATGGCCATGACCATATTATCTTCGAGGCTCATATTGCCTGCGGTACCCAGGAGGGGATTTTGAAAAATTCTTCCGATATGTTGGGCTCGTTTGTACTCCGGTTCCTTCGTTACATTTCGGTCATGAAGCCGAACCTCTCCGGAAGTCGGTAAAAAGGTACCCGAAATAGAATTAAACAGGGTCGATTTTCCTGCGCCGTTCGATCCGATGATCGTAACAAACTCCCCTCGGGCGATCGAAAGGGAGATGTCTTGAAGGGCGATGTTCTCGTTGACCGTTCCGGGGTGAAAAACCTGGGTTATATTCTTTAGCTCAAGCATTCGCCGGTCCTCCACTTTTCTTCCTTGGTCCTGGAGCTTTTTTTGTCTGGGTGATGATAAGACTGACGATAATGAGCAAACCAGTTATGAGCTTAAGATCGTTTGGGGTAAGTCCCACATAGTATCCGTAGTAGCGACCCAGGTACATAATTCCCCGAAAGAGGATAGATCCAAGAATCACCCGTAGGGTAAGAAAAAATATACGATTTGATCTCAAAAGAAACTCCCCGATCATTACCGAGGCTAATCCAGCAATAATGATACCCTGACCGAGATTGACGTCGGCAAAACCCAGAAACTGGGCAGAGAATGCACCCGAGAGGGCTACCAGACCATTGGACAAACCTACCCCGATAAACTTAAGGTTTGCTGGATTTACCCCGGAAGAAATAACCATTTGAGGATTGTTTCCCAAGGCACCGAGGGTAAGTCCGAGGTCGGTGTGGAAGAAAATATCTAAGAGAATTTTAATCACCAACACGAGGACCACGAAAAATCCCAGGAGTACCCACTCCTGCCCTACTCCCCCTCCAAGCACATCGACGAGGTTACGAAGAATCGTTGACTGTCGAATGAGCTGGAGGTTTGGTCTATTTCCCATGACCCGAATATTTATCGACCATAACATAGTCATAGTCAAAATTCCCGCCAAGAGATTTGGAACCTTCAGATAGGTATGAATAGCGGCGGTACAAAGCCCCGCAAGAACTCCCCCCAAAAGTGCCACGGATACGGCGAGCCACGGGTCGGCCCCCGCGGTTACCATGCTAGCAAAGATCGCGGCTCCTAAGGGGAAGGAGCCGTCGACCGTGAGATCGGGAAAATCGAGGATCCTGAAGGTGATGAACACCCCCAGGACCATAATTGCGTAGAGAAGACCTTCTACAAGGATGCCTTCAATCATTGCTGAACAAGCTGACCGTTACGAATAAGTACCGAGGCCGAGTCAAGAAGATCTTGGGGTACCGAAATACCTAATTCTTTGGCAACATCTAGGTTGAGGACGAGATTTACGTCGTTCGGATCGGTTAGATACTGAACTCCGATAGAGGCAGGAGCTTCACCATTCAGAATCCGAGAAACCAAACGCCCGGTCGCCCGACCCATCTTATAATAGTCGAATCCCCAGGCTGCCAGGACACCTCCGTCTTCCGCACTACTGGGATCGGCGCTCATAACCGGTTTGCCACCGTTGGCCGCCACTTCCAAGAGGGCGTTCATAGCCGATACCACGGTATTGTCCGTAGAGACGTAGTAGGCATCCACCCGGTTGACAATCGACTGAGCTGCGGTTCGGACTTCGGCGGAGTTTGCTACCGTCGAACCAATGAACTCGAGGCCCAACTCTTCGGCCGCTGCTTTCGCCAAGTCGGCCAGAGCGACAGCGTTGGCTTCGCCACTGGAGTACACGTGACCAATTCGTCGGATGCTCGGTTGGAGTCGTACCAAGAGCTCTAACTGTTCTTTTACCGGGGTTAGGTCCGAGATACCGGTGACAAACTCACCGCCCCGATCTTCGGACTCAACCAGACCGGCACCAATAGGATCGGTAACTGCCGAATAGATAACCGGAATCCCCCGGAGGTTGTTTACCAGAGCCTGGGCGGTTGGGGTTGCAATACCAATAGCCAAGGCAACTCGGTCGGCTTGAAATTTGCTCGCAATAGAAGCAGCGGTACTTGCCTCACCGTTGGCGTTTTGTAAGTCGTAGGTAAGGTCGGTAAACCCGAGTTCGGTCAACTCGTCTTGGATTCCTTGTTCAACCGCATCGAGGGCAGGATGGGCTACAATTTTTGATATACCAATAACCCTGGAGCCACTGGCCTGGGTAGTCGTCTGGGCTCCACCCCCAGCAAAAATGACCGTTGCCAGGGTCAAAAACATCGCCGTGGCGAGGGCGACCTTGGATCGTGAAGTGCAATGCGAAGTTGCTGTGAACATACTCTATCTCCTTTTTTTCTGTTACTCTATAACAGTACACCCCCCCGAGTGTCCAGTCCTGGGTTCAAAGATCGATGATATCCCGACCATAAACCTCGATCTGAGAAAGTGCAGAAAAGGACTTGGACACTTCCCGGGTAAGTCGATTCAGCGAAAGGCCGGTAACGACCTTGGGCAAAAGAGAAAAACTCTGGGCATCGGTGGTACCGGTCATCTGAATAGGTTTTTCGGAATTGTCCGAGAAGACAAGGTAACCAGTGCCCCAGTGGATGTCGTGATCATTTTTCTTGTCGGCCCGCAGGGTAAGCCGAACCTCGTCAATTTCTACCGGCCTTCCAAAGAAAAGCGAAAACTCTAAATCGTCCCTTAAACCTCCTCCCCAGGATTGAAAGGGATAGCCTCCGTGCCCTTGGTTATCTTTTACTCCGTCGATCGCATTTCGAGACTCAAAAACTGACTCGTCCCGGGTCATTACATTTGCATCGGTGTGGGGAAAACAGGTAGCTATATCTCGTTTATCCAAACTATTCAGGGCGAGGTTCCTCCGGGTTCGAAGGAGGTCTGGACCGGTTTTGGCCATATAAACCCGATGAAAAGGACCGGTGAAGGCTTCGGGATGGTAGGCCTTCCTTTTTTCTCCGAAAGGAATTACATATTCAAATCTACCCCGGGGAATAAAACAACAACTTTCGACCAGGTACGGATCGATAGACAGAGTCACGTAGGGTTCGGAAGTCGAGAAGACCATTACGTCACCGAACTCAAAAACCCGTTCAAATTCGAGAATTACTTCGTCTTCCCCTTCGGCGACCCACATTTTTTTCCCCTCAAGATTTTTTACGTAGATTTCCATGTTCTTCCCCTTACTGAGTGGACAAAACCTACCATGACTTGACCAGGGTCATCAAACCTCCTCACAATAGGAGGTATGATTCGATACTTCTTTGCCTTACTCGCCGGTACTATTGCCGCTTCTACATCGGTGCTTTTCATCAAGGCCTCGACCATTCCGCCCGGTTACCTGGGCTCCCTTCGCCTACTGTTCGCTGCCCTTCTTTTTTTGGTTCCCGCTCGAGTGGACTACCAGAAACGCTTAGCTGGCGATCCTACCAACCGAGTAAGTATAAAGACTATCCTGAGGTACGCTGCAATACCGGGTTTGCTTCTGGGATTTCATTTTATAACCTGGAATATGGCGGCTCGAATGACCTTGGCGGCAAATGCGAGCCTTATCGTGAACATGATTCCCCTGGTCATGCCCCTTTTGGCCTTCGTTCTGTATCGCCAATCCTTGGCGCCCCGGGAGGCTGTGGGGTCGGCCCTGGCCCTGGGCGGTATTCTGGTCTTGGGAGCTGGTTCGGTCGAACTCAATCCTGCCTACCTGGCCGGTGACCTTATGGCACTGTTTTCGATGACCTTCTTTGCTTCCTACTTGATTCTGGCAAAAGGAGCGACCCATCTTCCTCTTCTCACTTACCTGGTTGGGGTGTATTTGGTCGGGAGTCTTACGGCCTTTATGGGGGGGGTATTGCTGGACGGGCCCTTTGAACTGCGCTACCTCCAGAGTCCCGAGATACTCTACGCCTTGGGCCTGGCCCTTGGCCCAACGATGATGGGGCACACTTTCATGAACCTGGCAATGCGGCACCTTCCGAGCCAGGTCGTGAGTATTGCCCAACTGACCCAATTCATGTGGGCAAGTTTCTTCGCCTGGATTCTCTTTCGGGAAATCCCTTCCTGGGCCTTTATTCCCGCGGCTCTGCTGGTTCTTGCCGGGGGATTTTTGAGCATTTCTGCCCACTGGCGGCCAAGGCGAGGGCGCCAGGGCCAGCGCATTATAAAACATAGTTGTAGGGTACGGGCTTCACAGTAGAAGGTTGATCGTAGTCTGCGAGGTCGGAAGAGAATAACTGC